>JAIXKR010000004.1 GCA_026932235.1 Burkholderiales bacterium | reverse complement strand
TGCAGATGATCGTCGCCGCCGAGGACAGCGGCGACAAGGAACGGCTGCGCTGCCCGGCCTGCGCCTGGACGCACTGGAACAACCCGGTGCCGGTGCTGGCGGCGGTGATCGAGTGCATCGACCGTGACGGCCAGTTGCTGCTGGCGCGCAATGCCTTCTGGACGCACCGCATGTTCGGCCTCATCACCGGCTTCATGGAGGCCGGCGAGACGCCGGAGGACGGCATCACGCGCGAGGTCGCGGAAGAGACTTCGCTGCAGGTGAAGTCCCTGTCGCTGATCGGCGTCTACGACTTCCAGCGCATGAACCAGCTCATCGTCGCCTACCACGCGCAGGCGCAGGGCGAGATCCGGCTCTCGCCCGAGCTCGCCGAGTACAAGCTCTTCACGCCCGCGAGCGTGCGCTGCTGGCGCGCGGGCACCGGCTTCGCGCTCGCCGACTGGCTGCGCGCGCGCGGCCACGAGCCGCAATTCATCGACTGGCCGCGCCGATCGGGCTAGGCCTCAACCTTTCAGGGACCACGCCATGAATCCCCAGAGAGAACTCGACACGCGCGGACTCAACTGCCCGCTGCCCATCCTGAAGACGAAGAAGATGCTGGCCGACATGCAGGCCGGCGAGCTGCTGCGCGTGGTCTCCACCGATCCGGGGTCGATGCGCGACTTCCAGGCCTTCGCGCGCCAGACCGGACACGAACTCGTCGAGCAGAGCAGCGCCGGCAGCGAGTTCATCCACGTGCTGCGCCGCCGCTGAAGCGGCAGGCCGCGCGCATCACGCCGCGCGGCGCACGCGCCGGATCTCGTCGACGATGAGGCAGAAGGCGCCCAGCGTGATCGCGCTGTCGGCGAGGTTGAACGCGGGGAAGTAGCCGCCGCGGAAGACGGGCGCGAGGAGGTCGAAGCGAAACTGCAGGAAGTCGATCACGTGGCCGTGCAGCAGGCGGTCGATGACGTTGCCCAGCGCCCCGCCCATGATCATGCTGACGGCGAAGCAGAAGAGCTTCTGCGTCGGATGGCTGCGCATCATCCAGACGATGAAGGCCGAGGCGGCCAGGCCAAGCCCGGCGAAGAACCAGCGCTGCCAGCCCGATGCCCCGGCGAGGAAGGAGAACGCGGCCCCCGGGTTGTGCGCGCGCACGAGCGCGAACCAGCTCGTGAGCGGGCGCGCGTCGCCGAGCTGGAAGCTGTGGACGATGAGCGTCTTCGTGAGCTGGTCGGCGAGCACGACGAGTGCCGCCAGCGCCAGCCACAGCGCGAGGCCGGGCGAACGGCCGGCGCGCGCCATCAGGCCACGCGCCGCGGCTCGCCGGCGCCGTAGAGGTTGCTCGTGCAGCGTCCGCACAGGCCCGGGTGCGCGTCGTCGTGGCCGACGTCCTCGCGCCAGTGCCAGCAGCGTTCGCACTTGCTCGCCGTCGACGGGGTCACCGTCACCGTCAACTCGGGGGCCTCGACGACTTCGGCCGCCGAGGTGATGAGCACGAACCTCAGGTCCTCGCCGAGCGAACGCAGCAGCGCGAGATCGTCGCCTGCCGCGCCGACGCGCACCGTGGCCTGCAGCGAGGAGCCGACGCCCCCCTGCGCGCGCACCTCCTCGATCGCCTTGTTCACGGCTTCGCGGATGGCCTGCACGCGCGCCCAGCGCGCCAGCAGCGCGGCGTCGGGCGTGCCCAGGTCCAGGTAGGTTTCGGTGAAGATGGAAACCGCGTCCGGACGCAGCAGCTTCCAGGCCTCCTCGGCGGTGAAGCTCAGGAAGGGCGCCATCCAGCGCAGCATGGCCTGCGTGATCGTCCACAGCGCGCTCTGCGCGCTGCGCCGCGCCGGGCTGTTCGCGGCCGTGGTGTAGAGGCGGTCCTTGAGCACGTCGAGGTAGAAGGCGCCCAGGTCCTCGCTGCAGTAGACCTGCAGCTTGGCCACCACCGGGTGG
Source organism: Burkholderiales bacterium (assembly GCA_026932235.1). GTDB lineage: Bacteria > Pseudomonadota > Gammaproteobacteria > Burkholderiales > Burkholderiaceae_C > Rubrivivax. The sequence continues at coordinate 9,504 of JAIXKR010000004.1, read as the reverse complement.
AACTCGTAGCGCTCATAGTGCGCCAGCACCTCGGCCTGGAAGGCCGCCGCGCGCGCGAGCGCATAGCGGTCGATCTCGAGCATCCGCTGCGGCGGCACGGCGTCGCGCTGCGGATCGAAGTCCGAGGTGTTGGCGAGCAGGAAGCGCAGTGTGTTGCGGATGCGGCGGTAGCCGTCGACGACGCGGGCGAGGATCTTGTCGTCGCCGGCGATGTCGCCCGAATAGTCGCTGGCCGCCACCCACAGGCGGATGATCTCGGCGCCGAGCTTGTGCATCACCGCCTGCGGCTCGATGCCGTTGCCCAGGCTCTTGCTCATCTTGCGCCCCTGGGCGTCGACCGTGAAGCCGTGCGTGAGCAGGCCGCGGAAGGGGGCGCGGTCGTAGAGCGCGCAGGCCACCAGCAGCGAGCTGTGGAACCAGCCGCGGTGCTGGTCGTGCCCCTCGAGATAGAGGTCGGCCTCGGGGCCCTCTGCGTGATGGCTGGGCTGGGCCGCGTCGCCCTGATGGCTGCCGCGCAGCACGTGCCAGAAGGTGCTGCCCGAGTCGAACCAGACCTCGAGGATGTCGCTGCTCTTCGTGTAGTGCTCGGCATCCTCGGGGCCGAGGATGTCGGCCGCGGTCACGCGGCTCCAGGCCTCGATGCCGTCCTGCTGGACGATGTCCGCCGCCTGGTCGAGGATCTCCATCGTGCGCGGATGCAGCTCGCCGCTGTCCTTGTGCAGGAAGAAGGGCAGCGGCACGCCCCAGCTGCGCTGGCGGCTGATGCACCAGTCGGGGCGGTTGGCGATCATGTCGCGCAGCCGCGCCTTGCCGTTCTCGGGGTAGAAGCTCGTCTGCTCGATGGCGTCGAGCGCGAGCTGGCGCAGCGTCTTCTTCGCCTTGTCCTTGGTGAAGACGCCTTCGCCCTCGTCCATGCGAATGAACCACTGCGAGGCGGCGCGGTAGATCACCGCGCTCTTGTGACGCCAGCAGTGGGGGTAGCTGTGCGTGATCTCTTCGCTGGCGAAGAGCCGATCGGCGTCGGCCAGCGTCTGGATCACCTTGGGCACGGCCTTCCAGATGTCCATGCCGCCGAAGAGCGGGAAGTCCGCCGCGTAGGCGCCGTTGCCGCCCACCGGGTTGAGGATGTCGGCGAGCGCGAGCCCGTGCTGCACGCAGGAGTTGAAGTCCTCGATGCCGTAGGCGGGCGAGGAGTGCACGATGCCGGTGCCGTCCTCGGCGGTGGCGTAGTCGGCCAGGTAGACCGGGCTCGTGCGCGCATAGCCCGGATGCACCAGCGCCAGCGGGTGGTGAAAGGCCAGGCCGCCGAGCTTCTCGCCGCGCGTGGTGGCGAGCACCTGGCCCTGCAGGCCGTAGCGGGCGAGGCACTTCTCGACGAGCGAGGCGGCGAGCACGAGCAGCCCGCGCGCGGTGTCGACGAGCGCGTACTCGAGCTCGGGGTTGAGGTTGAGCGCCTGGTTGGAGGGGATGGTCCAGGAGGTCGTCGTCCAGATGACCGCGAACGCCGGCTTGTCGAGCGGTGCGATGCCGAAGGCGGCGAAGAGCTTGCTGGCGTCGGCGGCGAGGAAGCCGACGTCGACGGTCTGGCTCTTCTTGTCGTCGTACTCGATCTCGAACTCGGCCAGCGAGCTGCCGCAGTCGAAGCACCAGTAGACGGGCTTGAGGCCGCGATAGACGAAGCCGCGCTCGATGACGCGCTTGAAGGCGCGGATCTCGCCGGCCTCGTTGCCCGGGTCCATGGTCGCGTAGCGGTGCTCCCAGTCGCCGAGCACGCCCAGGCGCTGGAAGTCGCTCATCTGCAGCGCGATCTGCTCGCGGGCGTAGGCGCGGCTCCTGCCCTGCATCTCGTCGCGCGAGAGGCCGCGGCCATGCTTCTTCTCGATCGCGTTCTCGATCGGCAGGCCGTGGCAGTCCCAGCCGGGGATGTAGTGCGCGTCGAAGCCGGCGAGCTGGCGCGCCTTGATGATCATGTCCTTGAGCACCTTGTTCACGGCGTGACCCATGTGGATCTGGCCGTTGGCATAGGGCGGGCCGTCGTGCAGCACGAACAGCGGCGCGCCGCGGCGCGCGTCGCGCAGGCGCTTGTAAAGGCCTTCCTCGTTCCAGGCCTTGACCCAGCCGGGCTCGCGCCGCGGCAGGTCGCCGCGCATGGGGAAGGGGGTGTCGGGCAGGTTGAGCGTGGCGCGGTATTCGGGGCTCGCGGCTTGGGGCTTGGATTCGCTCATGGCCAGGGTGCAGCGCGCAGGCTGCAGGGGAACATCGGTGGGGGAGGAGGCAACGGGCCGCGGCTGCGGCGCGGCCCGGCGCGTGCGGACACTCAGGGCGCTGGACGCCGAATTCGGTCGCGCGTGGTCTGGCGGCGCGTCGCCGCCTGAAAGTGCACGGACAGCCGTGGCCGGACCAGTGACAATCGCATGCGCCGATTCTACCGGTGGCCCCATGAGACGACGCCCGTTCAACCCGGCACGCACGCTTGTCCTTCTCGGTTTCGGTCTGGGCCTGGCCTTGCCGGCGGCCGCCGTCGAAGGTCCGAGTGGCGCCGTGACCGGCGTCATGCTCTGGGGGCCGAAGTACAAGGGCTCGGCGCGATCGGACTTCGCCTTCCGTCCGGGCCTTTTGATTCGCTATGGGCGCGTGACGGTGAGTAGCGGCGCAGGCTTTGCCGCGCGGCGCGAGGACGCCGACCGCCGCGGCCTGGGGATCGACCTCGCGCACAGCGACGTCTTCGACCTCAGCCTGGGCCTGCGGCTGGACAACGGACGCGACGAGACCGACAGCCCCGAGCTTGCCGGCATGGGCGAGGTGAAGCGCACCGTGCGCCTGCGCATCGGCGGAAGCTGGCAGTTCGCGCGCGGCTGGCAATTGGCGGGAAACTGGACCGTCGACGCCTTCAATCGCGGCGGCGGAAACGTTGCCGATGCAAGAATCCAGTATGAGTGGCAGGCGACACCGCGCCTGACGCTGACCTCGACCGCCTCGGTGACCATCGCCGGGCCGCGCTACATGAAGACCTGGTTCGGGGTCGACGAGGAGCAGTCCGCCAGGAGCGGCTACCCGGTCTACGACCCCGGCTTCGGCGTGCGCGAGGTGGGCTTCTTGCTCAATGCGAGGGCCGAGATCGGCGAGCACTGGGTGTTCGTCGGCGGGCCGGGCTACACGCGGCTTCTCGGTCCGGCTGCGAAGAGCCCGATCGCGCGGCAGCGTTCGTCCTGGTCGGCCAGCGCCGGCGTCGGCTACCGCTTCTGATCAGTCGTTGGCGCGCCACCAGTTGCAGGCGTCGTCGACGTCGCGCGCGATGCCTTCGCGCAGCGCCTGCAGCGACGCGTAGCGCCGCTCGTCGTGCAGCTTGTGCAGAAGCTCCACGCGCAGCACGCGGCCGTAGCCCTCTTCGGTGCCCAGCGCGGGCGGCCACTGCAGGCAATGCACTTCGAGCAGCATGCGCGTGCTCTCCTCCACCGTCGGCCGCAGGCCCAGGCTGGCGACCCCGGGAAGCGGGCCGCTGCCCAGGCCGTGCACGCGCACGACGAAGATGCCGCGCGCGGCCGGGCGCTCGTGCGGGAAGCGGATGTTGAGCGTGCGAAAACCCAGCTCGCGGCCGAGCTTGCGGCCGTGGATGGCGTGGCCGCTGATGGTGTAGGGGCGGCCCAGCAGCGCCGCGGCGGCGGCCATGCGGCCCTCGGCCAGCGCCTCGCGCACGGCGGAGCTGGACACGCGCTGGCCGTGCACCTCGTAGCTGAGCATGCGCGCCACGTCGAAGCCCGCGCGCGTGCCGGCCTCGTCGAGCATGGCGTAGTTGCCGCTGCGCCCGGCGCCGAAGCGGAAGTCGTCGCCCACGAGCACGTAGCGCGTACCCAGGCCGCGCACCAGCATGTCGTCGACGAAGGCCTGCGCGCTCTGCGCCGCGATGCGCTCGTCGAAGCGCACGACGACGACGCGCTCGATGCCGCAGCGCTCGAGCTCGCCGAGCTTGTCGCGCAGGGTGGCGATGCGCGTGGGCGCCAGCTCCGGCTTGCCCTGGCGGCGCGCGAAGTAGTCGCGCGGGTGCGGCTCGAAGGTCAGCACGCAGGAGCGCAGGCCGCGGTGGCGGGCTTCGTTGGTGAGCAGCGCCAGCATGGCCTGGTGGCCGCGGTGCACGCCGTCGAAGTTGCCGATGGTGAGCGCGCAGCCGCCTTCGGCCAGCGAAATGGAGCGGGGCAAGCCGCGGTACACCTGCATGGTCGCGATTATCGCGGCGGCACGATGGCCTGCGGCTCGATCCAGCGCCACTGCCCGGGGCCGAGATCGGCCGGCAGTTCGAGCGCACCGAAGGCGCTGCGGTGCAAGGCCTCGCAGCGGTTGCCCACGGCGGCGATCATGCGCTTGACCTGGTGGTACCTGCCTTGCGCGAGCACCAGGCGCAGCTCCTGCGGCGCCGTGGCCCGCGCCTGCAGGGCGCGCACCGGAGCCGGGTCGTCGTCGAGCACCACTCCGTCGACGAGGCGCTGCACCTGCTCGGCCGTCAGCGGATGCCGGGTGCGCGCCTCGTAGACCTTGGGCACGTGCTGGCGCGGCGAGCTCAGGCGGTGGATGAGCGCGCCGTCGTCGGTGAGCAGCAGCAGCCCGGTGGTGTCGGCGTCCAGCCGGCCCACGGGCTGCACCCCGCGCGTGCGCAGCGGCGCCGGCAGCAGGCTCATCACGCTGGGGTGATGGCGCGGCTTGCGCGAGCACTCGTAGCCCGGGGGCTTGTGCAGCAGGATGAGCGCCTTCGCGTGATACGGCCAGGCGCGACCCTCGACCTCGAACACCAGTCCCTCGGGCTCGAACTCGGCCGCCGCATCGTCGACGACGCGCCCGTCCACGCGCACGAGGCCGGCAGCGATCAGCCCCGCGCATTGACGGCGGCTGCCGAAGCCCTGGCTGAAAAGGATGTGCGCGATTCGCATGCGGGGATTCTGGCTCCGAGCCCGCGAAGCGGGCTGGCGGTGCTCATCTCCGCTCTTGCGCGGCAGGCGTACCATGCCGCCATGGACAAGCCCTACTTCGTTCGCGCCGAGTGGGATGCGCAGGCCGGTGTCTGGGTCGCGACCTCGGATGACGTGCCGGGCCTCGTGACCGAGGCTGCGACCATCGAGGACTTGGACGCCAAGCTCAAGACCCTGGTCCCGGATCTGCTCGAGGCCAACGGGTGCATGCCGGCCGACAGGCAGGTCGCCGTCGAGTTGCTTGCACGGCGCTTCTCCATCGCCATCCCCGCGCCGAGCTGAGCCGCATGGTTCAGAGCTTCACGCCGGAGTTGATCCGGCTGCTGAAGACGGCGGGTTGCGTGTTCGTCCGCCACGGCAAGGGGGACCACGACATCTGGTACTCCCCACGCAGCGGCCTGTCCTTCCCGGTCGACCACAGAATCCTGTCGCGGCACACCGCCAACGGTGTGCTCAAGCAGGCAGGACTTCCAAAGCACTTCTGAGGCGTGCAAGCACCCGATCGCTCTCGCGTCCTGCGTGCCGTCGCCGCGGCAGCGGTGGCGGCGCTGTCGCTGCTGGTCGGTTGTGCGAGTCCGCGCGCATCGGATGTCGGCGCCTGCGGGGCGCCGCAGCTCGAAGAGGCGCGGGACGCTTGGCGGCCCGGAGCGCCCGGCGCCCCCGAGATCGCCACCGGCTACACGCGCAAGCGGCTCGTCACGGCCAGGCGCGACCTGGTGGTGGCCGCGCACCCGCTGGCGGCGCAGGCCGGTTGCGAGGTGTTGGCGCAAGGGGGCTCGGCGGTCGATGCCGCGATCGCGGTGCAGATGGTGCTCAACCTTGTCGAGCCGCAGTCCTCGGGCATCGGCGGCGGCGCCTTCATGCTGCACTACCGGGCGCGCGACGAACGCCTGTTCGCCTGGGACGGCCGCGAGACCGCACCCGCGGCGGCGCGCGCGAACGACCTGCGCTGGATCGACGACGACGACCATCGCCCGCCCGTGCCCAGCGCACGCGCCTCGGGCCGTTCGGTGGGCACGCCGGGACTCTTGCGCATGCTCGAACAGGCGCATGCCCAGGGCGGGCGCCTGCCCTGGCGCGCGCTCTTCGAACCCGCGATCCGTCTGGCCGAGGAGGGCTTTCCCATCAGCCCGCGCCTGGGGCAGTCGATCGCCGCGGCCGCACCCGCCTTGCAGGGCGATGCACGCGCTCGCGCGCTCTTTCTGCAGGCCGACGGCAGCGCCAAGCCGGCGGGCACGCTGCTCCGGAACCCGGCGCTGGCCGCCACCTTGCGCACGCTGGCCGAGCAGGGTGCGCAGGCCTTCTACCGCGGCGCCATCGCCGCGGCGGTGGTCGAGGCCAGCGCCGACACGCGCGGCGGCACGGCCACCCCCGGGCGCATGACGCTCACCGACCTCGCCGCCTACCGCGCGCCTCAGCGCGAGCCGATCTGCACGCCTTATCGGCGCGTCTACCTCGTCTGCGGCATGCCGCCGCCGTCTTCGGGTGGCCTGGCGGTGGCGCAGGTGCTGGGCATGCTCGAGTCCTTCGAGCTCGCGGCGCTGGCGCCGACGGCGCGCGACGCGGAGGGCGGCAAGCCCAGCGTCCTGGGCGTGCACCTCGTGGCCGAAGCCGAGCGCCTGGCCTTTGCCGACCGCGACCGCTTCGTCGCCGATACCGACTTCGTGCCCCTGCCCGGCGGCAGCCCGGCGCGCATGCTGGAGGCGGCCTATCTGCGCCAGCGCGCCGCACTCATCGATCCCAGGCACAGCATGGGCCGCGCACGGCCCGGCGACCTGGGCGGGCCGGCGCAGGGGCGCGCCGGGCCCGGCATCGAGCAGGGCACGACGCAGATCAGCGTCGTCGACCGCGACGGCGACGTGGTCAGCATGACCTCCAGCATCGAGGGCGCGTTCGGCGCGTATCGCATGACGCGCGCGGGCTTTCTGCTCAACAACCAGCTCACCGACTTCTCGGCCCGGCCCGTCGATGAACAAGGCCAGCCGGTGGCCAATCGCCTCGAGCCGGGCAAGCGTCCGCGCAGCTCGATGGCGCCGACGCTGGTCTTTCGCCGCCGCGCCGACGGCGCGCGCGGCGACTTCCTGCTCGCCACCGGTTCGCCCGGCGGCGCGGCCATCATCCCGTACGTGACGAAGACGCTGGTGGGCGTGCTCGACTGGGGCCTGGATGCGCAGCAGGCGACGGCGCTGGTCGACTTCGGCGCCTTCAACACACCCATCACCTTCGTCGGCGGCGAGCATCCGAACGTGGATGGCCGCGAGCAAGGCCGCCACGACGCGCTCGTGCAAGGCCTGCGCGCGCTCGGGCATCGCGTCGACACGGCGTCGCAAAGCAGCGGCATCGCCACCATCGTGCGCCGCACGGGTGCCGACGGGACGCCGCTCTACGAGGGTGGCGCCGATCCGCGCCGCGAAGGCCTGGCCCTGGGCACGCCCGCCGCTGCGGGCTTCAGATAGCGGCCGCGGCGCGCACCGCGTTGCGGATGGCGCGCGCCACCGCCTCGGCGGCCATGGCACCCAGCGCGCTCAGGTCGCCGCTGCGCCCGGTGCTGCCGGTGGCCAGGGCGAAGAGCGTGTCGCCGTCGTGCACGGTGATCGGGTCGACGGCGCGCGAGAGTCCGTGCTGCGCGAGCGCGGCGAGCTTGTTCGCCTGCGCCTTGCTCAGCAGCGCGTCGGTGGCGACGACGCCGATCGTCGTCGCCATGCCGGCCATGATCTGCATCGGGCCTTCGCCGGCGAAGAGGCGCTCGGTGGTCCGGATCGGCCGCCCGCCGCCATCGCCGCCATCGCCGCCATCGCCGCCATCGCCGCGCGCGCCGGCGAGCACCTGGCCGTCCGCGCCGAGAACGTCGCCGACGGCGTTCACCGCGACCAGCGCGGCGACCGTGAAGGCCCCGAGCCGGATCGATGCGCTGCCGATGCCGCCTTTCATCGCGCGCTCGGCGCCGAAGAGCTTGCCCACGGTGGCGCCGGCGCCCGCGCCGACGCTGCCCTGCGCGGGTGCCGTGCTCGACGCGGCGCGGCAGGCGGCGTAGCCGTCGTCGGCGGTCGGACGGATGGCGGCGTCGCCGACCCAGAGGTCGAAGAGCACCGCGGCCGGCACGATGGGCACGCGCGCGGGGCCCACGGCGATGCCGTGGCCGTGCTCGTCGAGCCAGCGCATGACGCCGCCGGCGGCGTCCAGGCCGAAAGCGCTGCCGCCGGTGAGCAGCACGGCGTGCACGCGCTCGACGGTGTTCTCGCTCCTCAGCAGATCGGTCTCGCGCGTGCCGGGCGCGCCGCCGCGCTGGTCGACGCCGCAGACCACGCCCTGCGGGCAGAGCACGACGCTGCAGCCCGTGGGCCGGTCGCTGCGCGTGTGGTGGCCGACGGCCAGGCCGGCGACGTCGCACAGGCTGCCGGGATGAAGGTCCTGCGCGTTCACGCGAAGACCCCGGCCGTGTCCTGCATGCGCGCCGACACCTCGCCCAGGTGGTGCAGCGTGTCGCCGAAGTTCATCTCCAGCATGCTCAGGCGCTTGAAGTAGTGGCTGCCCAGGTACTCGTCGGTGACGCCGATGCCGCCGTGCAGCTGGATGCACTGCTGGCCGACGAAGCGCATCGACTGCCCGAGCTGCACGCGCGCCTGGCTGATGGCGCGGCGGCGCGCGGCGCGCTCGCGGCAAAGCGTCAGCGTGGCGAAGTAGCTCATCGAGCGCCCGAGCTCGAGCTGCATCTTCACGTCGGCGATGCGGTGGCGCAGCGCCTGGAAGCTGGCGATCGGCACGCCGAACTGACGGCGCGTGTTCATGTAGTCGACCGTGATCGCGGTCAGCTGCTCCATCAAGCCCACGGCCTCGGCGCACTGCGCGGCGATGCCGATGTCGACCGCCGCCTCCAGCGTCTCGAAACCGTCGGCGGCGAGCAGCGTGGCGGCGCTGCTGCGCAGCACCAGTTCGGCGGCGCGCGCGCCGTCCTGCGTCGGGTAGGCGCGCAGCTGCACGGCGCTCGGCGCGACCAGGAAGAGGCCGATGCCGGCCTCGTCGTCGGCCTCGCCTGCGATGCGCGCGGGCACGATGAAGGCGTCGGCCTCGTCAGCGGCGGGAACGACCGACTTGGCGCCGTCGAGCCGCCACGCGCCGCCGTCCTGCCGCGCCCGGGTCTGCACCAGCGCCAGCCGGTAGCGCGCCGCGGCCTCCTGGTGCGCGGGCACGATCAGCGCCGAGCCCTCGGCCACGCGCGGCAGCCAGGTCTGCTGCAGCGCCGGCGTGGCGGCGGCCAGCAGCGCCGGGCTCATGAGCGCGGCCTGCGCGTAGGGCGCGTGCACCAGGCCGCGGCCCAGCTCCTCCATCACCACCATCGCCTCGACGGCGCCAAAGCCCATGCCGCCGTGCGCCTCGGGCACGCACAGCCCGCCCAGGCCGAGTGCGGCGAGCTCGGCGTAGACCGCGCGCGCGGCGCCGCCGGCACGCGCCAGCGCGTGGCGGCGCGCGAAGGGAAAGCCTTTTTCCACCCAGCGCGCGACGGCTTCGCGCAGCGAGAGCTGTTCCGGCGTGAAATCGAAGT
>JAIXKR010000114.1:49369-85439 GCA_026932235.1 Burkholderiales bacterium | reverse complement strand
CGCCGTCGCCGCCGCGGCGCCGGCCGGCGCCGCCGCTGCCGCGGCGGATGCGGTGGCTCTCGAGCCGCACCGGGAAACGGTGCTCGAGCACTTCGGGGTCGGTGAGGTAGGAGTTGGTCATGTGCGTCTGCACGACGCTGGCGCCGTCGAAATCGGGGCCGGCGCCGGAACCGCCGGCGAGCGTCTCGTAGTACTGGTGACGCGCGTTGCCGAAGGTGAAGTTGTTCATCGTGCACTGGCTCGCGGCCATCACGCCGAGCGCGCCGTAGAGCGCGTTCGTGACGCACATCGAGGTCTCGACGTTGCCGGCCACCACCGCCGCGGGCGGGCGCGGGTTGAGCATGCAGCCCTCGGGAACGATGACCTGCAGCGGCTTCAGGCAGCCGGCGTTGAGCGGGATGTCGTCGTCGACCAGGGTGCGAAAGACGTAGAGCACCGCCGCCATCGTCACCGCCTTGGGGGCGTTGAAGTTGTTCGGCAGCTGCGCGCTCGTGCCGCTGAAGTCGATCGTCGCGGCGCGCGCCCGCGCATCCACCGTCACCTCGACACGGACGACGGCGCCGTTGTCCAGCGGCAGCTCGAAGCGCCCGTCGTGCAGCGCGGTGATGACGCGGCGCACGCTCTCCTCGGCGTTGTCCTGCACGTGGCGCATGTAGGCGGCGACGGTCTCGCGGCCATAGTGCGCGACCATCGCGTGCAGCTCCTGCACGCCCTTCTCGTTGGCGGCGATCTGCGCGCGCAGGTCGGCGATCGTCTGCCCCGGGTTGCGCGCGGGGTAGCGCCCGCCGCCGAGCTGCGCACGCAGTTCGGCCTCGCGCAGGCGCCCGTCGCGCACGAGCAGGAAGTTGTCGAAGAGCACGCCCTCCTCCTCGATCGTCGTCGAGAACGGCGGCATCGAGCCCGGAGTGGCACCGCCGATGTCGGCATGGTGGCCGCGGCTGGCGACGAAGAAGGCCGCCTGCGCGTCCTCGGGCTCCAGGTACACGGGCGTCACCACCGTCACGTCCGGCAGGTGCGTGCCGCCGTGGTAGGGATCGTTGAGGACGTAGACGTCGCCGCGCCGCATCGCCGGGTTGCGTGCGATCACGGTGCGGATGCTCTCGCTCATCGAGCCCAGGTGCACCGGCATGTGCGGCGCGTTGGCGATGAGCTGACCCTCGGCATCGAAGAGCGCGCAGCTGAAGTCCAGCCGCTCCTTGATGTTGACGCTGTAGGCGGTGTTCTGCAGCCGCAGCCCCATCTGCTCGGCGATGTTCATGAAGAGGTTGTTGAAGACCTCGAGCATCACCGGGTCGACCTCGGTGCCGACGGCGTGGGCGCGCGTGCGCGGCAGCACGCGCGCGAGCTCGAGCGCACCCGAGGGCATGCGCATCGCGCGCCAGCCCGGATCGACCACCGTGGTGGCGTTGCGCTCGGCGATGATCGCCGGGCCGTCGATCGCCGCGCCCGGAGCCAGCGCCTCGCGCTGGTGCAGCGCGGCGTCCAGCCATTGCCCGCAGTGCATGCGCACGGTCGCCTCGGGCGCCGGGGAGTGCGGTGCCGCGGTGTGTTCCGCGGGCTCGGCGAAGCGCTCGCCCGCGGCCACGGCCTCGACCGAGACCGCCTCGATGACGAGCGTGCGCTCGGGCATGAGGAAGGCGAAGCGCTGGCGGTAGGCGGCGTCGAAGTCGGCGCGGATCGCCGCCGCATCGCCGAAGTCGACGACGAGCGCGGTGTCGGTGCCCTCGTAGCGCAGGTGGATGTGGTCCCGCAGCACGATCGCCGCGCGCGCGACGTCCTGCGCCGCGAGTTCGTCGGCCGCGGCCTGCCCCAGCGTCCGCAGCCGCGCCGCCGCCGCCTGCAGGCCGGCTTCGTCCAGCGGCAGCTCGAGCGCGGCCTCGCGCATCGCGATGCGGTCGGCCAGGCCCATGCCGTAGGCGCTGAGCACGCCGGCCAGCGGGTGGATGAAGACGCGGCCCATGCCCAGCGCGTCGGCCACCCCGCAGGCATGCTGGCCGCCGGCGCCGCCGAAGCATTGCAGCGTGTACTGCGTGACGTCGTAGCCGCGCGCCACCGAGATGCGCTTGATCGCGTTGGCCATGTTCTGGACCGCGATCTGCAGGAAACCTTCGGCGAGCTGCTCGGCGCTCGTGGGCTTGCCGCTGGCCTGCTGCACCTGCTGCGCAAGCTGCTCGAAGCGCGCGCGCACACCGGCCTCGTCCAGCGGCTCGTCGGCCCCGGTGCCGAAGACATGCGGGAAATGCGCGGCCTGGATGCGCCCGAGCAGCACGTTGGCGTCGGTGACGGCCAGCGGCCCGCCGCGGCGGTAGCTCGCCGGGCCCGGGTTGGCGCCCGCACTCTCGGGCCCGACGCGCAGGCGTGCGCCGTCGAAGGCGAGGATCGAGCCGCCGCCGGCCGCCACCGTGTGGATGCTCATCATCGGCGCGCGCATGCGCACGCCGGCCACCTGCGTCTCGAAGGCGCGCTCGAAGCTGCCGGCGTAGTGGCTCACGTCGGTGCTGGTGCCGCCCATGTCGAAGCCGATCAGCCGCCGGTGGCCCGCCGCCACGCCGGTGCGCACCATGCCGACGATGCCGCCGGCCGGGCCGGAGAGGATGGCGTCCTTGCCCTGGAAGCAGTGCGCCTCGGTGAGGCCGCCGCTGCTCTGCATGAAGAAGAGGCGCACGCCCGGCATCTGCGCCTGCACCTGGTCGACGTAGCGGCGCAGGATGGGGCTGAGGTAGGCGTCGACCACCGTCGTGTCGCCGCGCGAGACGATCTTCATCAGCGGGCTCGTCTCGTGGCTGGTGCTGACCTGCGTGAAGCCGAGTTCGCGCGCGAGCTGCGCCGCCTGCGCCTCGTGCGCCGGATGGCGCCAGCCGTGCATGAAGACGATGGCCACGGCGCGGATGCCGGCGTCGTACGCCGCCCACAGGCGCTCGCGCAGGTGCATCTCCTCGAGCGGCTGCAGCACGCTGCCGTCCGCGCCGATGCGCTCCTCGGCCTCGATCACGCGCTCGTAGAGCATCTCCGGCAGCACGATGCGGCGGTCGAAGAGCCGCGGGCGCGCCTGGTAGCCGATGCGCAGCGCGTCGCGCAGGCCGCGCGTGATGACGAGCAGCGTGCGCTCGCCGCGGCGCTCGAGCAGGGCATTGGTGGCCACCGTGGTGCCCATCTTCACGCACTCGACGCGCTCGGGCCCGATCGCCTCCCCCGCCCCCAGCCCGAGCAGCCGGCGTATGCCCTCGACGGCCGCGTCCGCGTATTGCCCGGGGTTCTCGGACAGCAGCTTGAGCGTGTGCAAGCGCCCGTCCGGCGCGCGGCCGACGAGATCGGTGAAGGTGCCGCCGCGGTCGACCCAGAACTGCCACCGTGCTGCGCGAGGGTCTGAAGGCATGGGAGGGACGAACTCGAAGGGGGTCTGCGACACCGGAAGCGACGAACTGTAAGAGATCGACTCCCGGAAGGCACGGCGGGGAACGGAAACAACCGCCGCCACCCTCGGGCAATTCCGGATGAGCCGCAGCGCCGGCGCGGCCCATCCTTGCGTCTTTTGCCGCAACCCTCGACGAGGAACCCGATGAGACTGCTGCCCTCCCTGCTCGGCGCGACCGCGCTGCTGGCCCTGGCCACCGGTACGGCGCATGCCCAGGTCAAGTGGGACCTGCCCGCCGCCTACCCGGCGACGAACTTCCACACCGTCAACCTGCAGCAGTTCGCCGACGAGGTGAAGCAGGCCACCGGCGGCAAGCTCCAGATCACCGTGCACGCCAACGCCTCGCTCTTCAAGGCGCCCGAGATCAAGCGCGCAGTGCAGGGCAACCAGGCGCAGATCGGCGAGATCCTGCTCGTCAACTTCCAGAACGAATGGCAGCCCTATGGCGTCGACGGCGTGCCCTTCCTCGCCGACAGCTACGCGCAGTCGAAGAAGCTGTGGCAGGCGCAGAAGCCGCTGCTGCAGAAGAAGCTCGCCGAGCAGGGGATGATGGTGCTGTACGCGGTCGCCTGGCCGCCGCAGGGCATCTACACCAAGAAGCCGCTCACCTCGGCGGCCGATCTCAAGGGCGTCAAGTGGCGCGCCTACAGCCCGGCGACCGCGCGCATCGCCGAACTCGTGGGCGCGCAGCCGGTGACGGTGCAGGCGGCGGAGTTCGCGCAGGCGCTGGCCACCGGCGTCGTCGAAAGCACCATGACCTCCGGCGCCACCGGTGTCGACAGCAAGCTCTACGAGCACCTGAAGTACTACTACGACACGCAGGCCTGGCTGCCCAAGAACGCGGTGCTCGTCAACCGCAGCGCCTTCGAGGCCCTCGACAAGGCCTCGCAGGACGCGCTGCTCAAGGCCGGCGCCGACGCCGAGGCGCGCGGCTGGGAGGCCAGCGGCAAGGTCAATGCCGAGACCCTGGCCAAGCTGGCGGCCAACGGCATGCAGGTGCTGCCGCCGCCGCCGCAGCTCAAGGCCGATCTCGCCAAGGTCGGCGAGAAGATGCTCGACGAGTGGACCGAGAAGGCGGGCGCCGAGGGCAAGGCCATCCTCGACGCCTACCGCAAGTAGGCGCACACGCCGGTGCGACGCGCGCTCGATGCGCTCTACGACGGCGCCGCCTGGCTCGCGGCGCTGTGCATGATCGGCCTGCTGGCGATGGTGCTGCTGGCCATCGTCAGCCGCCAGCTCGACTGGCACGTCTCGGGCACCGACGCCTACGCCGGCTACCTGATGGCGGGCGCGGGCTTCCTGGCGCTGGCGCACACGCTGAAGAAGGGCGAGCACATCCGCGTCACGCTGCTGCTCTCGGCCGTGAAAGGCCGGGCGCGACGCGGCCTCGAGGTCTGGGCGCTGGCCGCGGCGACGCTGCTGGCGCTGCTGTGGGCGTACTACGCCTGCCGGCTGTCGTGGCAATCGCACCTCTTCAGCGACATCTCCACCGGCAACGACGCCACGCCGCTGTGGATCCCGCAGCTGGGGATGGCGGCGGGCAGCGTGATCCTCGCCGTCGCCTTCATCGACGAGCTGGTGCTCGAACTGCGCGGCCGCCGCACGACCTCCGCCGACGACGGCGAGATGCTGCACAACGAATGAAGCGGTGAGCGAGCTCGCCATCACCGCGCTGCTCATCGGCGCGCTCTTCCTCATCCTCGCCAGCGGCGTGTGGATCGGCCTCACGCTCACCGGCGTCGCCTGGATCGGCATGCAGCTCTTCAGCAGCCGCCCGGCCGGCGATGCGATGGCGGTGACGATCTGGGGCAGCGCCAGCAGTTGGACGCTGACCGCGCTGCCGCTCTTCGTGTGGATGGGCGAGATCCTCTTTCGCACGCGCTTGTCGCAGGACATGTTCCGCGGCCTCGCGCCCTGGATGCAGGGGCTCCCCGGCCGGCTGCTGCATACCAACGTCGTCGGCTGCGCGATCTTCGCGGCGGTCTCGGGGAGCAGCGCGGCCACCTGCGCCACGATCGGCAAGATGAGCCTGCCCGAGCTGGCGCGCCGCGGCTACCCCGACGACATCGCCATCGGCAGCCTCGCCGGCGCCGGCACGCTGGGCCTGCTGATCCCGCCCTCGATCATCATGATCGTCTACGGCGTCAGCGCCGAGGTCTCGATCTCGCAGCTCTTCATCGCCGGCGTCGTGCCCGGGGTGCTGCTGGCGGCGCTGTTCTCGGGCTACCTGATGTTCTGGGCCTGGCGGCATCCGCAGCGGGTGCCGCCGCCCGACCGCGAGCTGACGCTGGCGCAGCGCCTGGCCGAATCACGCCACCTGTTCCCGGTGGTGCTGCTCATCGCCTCCGTGCTCGGCAGCATCTACGCCGGCATCGCCACGGCCACCGAGGCCGCAGGCGTCGGCGTCGTCGGCGCCCTGCTCGTCTCGGCGGCGCAAGGTTCGCTCAGCTGGCGGACCTTCAAGGAGAGCCTGTTCGGCGGTACGCGGCTGTTCTGCATGATCGCCCTCATCCTCGCGGGCGCGGCCTTCCTCACCCTGTCGATGGGCTATATCGGCCTGCCGCGCCACCTTGCCGAGTGGATCGCCGCCCTCGGGTTGCCGCAGTGGCAGCTGCTGCTCGTGCTGATGCTGTTCTACATCGTGCTCGGCTGCTTCCTCGACGGCATCAGCATGGTGGTGCTGACCATGGGCGTGATCCTGCCGACGGTGCAGAAGGCCGGCATCGACCTCGTCTGGTTCGGCATCTTCGTCGTGCTCGTGGTCGAGATGGCGCAGATCACGCCGCCGGTGGGCTTCAACCTCTTCGTGCTGCAGGGCATGACGCAGCGGGAGATCGGCTGGATCGCGCGCGTCACCCTGCCCTTCTTCTTCCTCATGGTCGCCGCCGTCGTCCTCATCTACCTCTTCCCGCAGCTGGTGAGCTTCCTGCCCGCGCAAATGCGCGCCTGAGCCCCGCCTTCTCCGCCCTTTGCGCGGCGTGGGCGCTGCCTAGCATCGCCGGCACGCGGGCAAGGCCTGTCCGCGCACGATCGCAAAGGAAGCTTCCATGTCGGACATGTCGGTCCCGCCGTTGACCCTCGCCCCGATGGAGCCGGCGTCGGCCGGCAGCACGGCTGCCGGCGGCGCGGCGACGACCCCCACGCGCTTTGCCTGGCCCACGCCTTCGCTGCCCTGCTACCCGGCACCGACTCCGCCTCTGGCGCCCGAGGCCTGCGTCATCGAGGGCCTCAACGGCAGCACCATGGCCGGCCGCCTGATGCACTTCAGCGTCGAGGCCGGCATCGCGCACGTGCAGGTGGCGGCCTCGCGCACGACGATGCCGCTGCGCTTCTCGCAATTCCGCCTGCTGCGCCTGGCCAAGCCGCTCAACCCGCTGCCCTTCGACCCCACCGACACCACGCCGCTGGCGCTGACCGAGCGCAAGGCGCAGCCCTATCGCCTCACGCTGCCCGACGGCGCCCAGCTCGAGGGCCGCACCATCACGCACGAAGAGAACGCGCACGGCCTCTTCCTCTTCGAGCCGGTGAACGACGAAGGCGCGGTGCGCCGCTGCTTCGTGCCGCGCACGGCCTACCGCCACGTCGACATCGGCCTGCGCCTGGGCGAATCCCTGATCGAGCAGAACGCCGCCACCGCGGCGCAGGTCAGCGCCGCGCTCGGCGAGCAGGAGCGCCTGCGCCAGCAGAAGCTCGGCGAGATCCTGCTCGTGCGCCAGCTCATCAGCGCCGAGGACCTCGAGCGCGCCATCGACGAGCAGGCGCGCATGCCCATGGTGCGCATCGGGCAGGCGCTGATCGCCCTCGAGATGATCACCGAGGCCCAGCTCGAGCAGGCGCTGCAGCAGCAGCAGGTCGATCGCGGCGTGCCGCTGGGCGAGCTGCTCGTCAGGCGCGGCGTCATCACGGCGCAGGACCTGCAGACGGCGCTGGCGCGCAAGATGGGCTATCCCATGGTCGACCCGGAGCAGTTCCCGGTCGAGGTCGAGGCGCTGCAGAAACTGCCCTACGGCATCGCCGCGCGCCTGTCCGCGCTGCCGCTCATGGTGCGCGGCGGACGCCTGGTGGTGGCCCTGGAAGACCCGACGCAGCGCAAGCACATCGACGAGATCGAGTTCGCCTGCGGCTGCAAGGCCATTCCCGTGCTGGCGCGCGCGAACACCTTGTTCCCGGCCGTCGAGCGCCACTACGACAAGCTCGGCGCCCGCAGCGGCCACGGCAGCGCGCCGGCCGGCGCTGCGGGCGAGATCGGCGGCATCGATTTCCAGCCCGAGGAGGCCGGCAAGCTGCTGGCCACGCTGGAGCAGGAGCACAGCGCCGCCGACGGCGCCGAGCTCGCCGAGGACGGGCCCATCGAGCAGAGCGACAACTCGCTCGTGCGCCTCATCAACAGCATGATCCTGGACGCGCAGGCACAGGGCGTCTCCGACATCCACATCGAGTGCGCCCCCGGACGCGAGAAGGTGAAGGTGCGCTTTCGCAAGGACGGCGCACTGCGCCCATACCTCGAGCTGCCGCCGAGCTACCGCGCCGCGCTCATCGCACGCATCAAGATCATGTGCGACCTCGACATCGCCGAACGGCGCAAGCCGCAGGACGGCAAGATCGCCTTCGGCCGCTTCGTGCAGGGGCAGAAGCTCGAGCTGCGCGTGGCGACGATCCCCACCAACAACAACTGCGAGGACGCGGTGCTGCGCCTGCTGGCCTCGGCCAAGCCGCTGCCGCTGGACAAGCTGGGGCTGTCGCCGCACAACCTCGAGCGCATGCAGTTCGCCAGCGCCCGGCCCTACGGCATGATCCTGTGCGTGGGCCCCACGGGCTCGGGCAAGACGACGACGCTGCACTCGGCGATGGGCTACATCAACACCCCCGAGCGCAAGATCTGGACCGCCGAGGACCCGATCGAGATCACCCAGCCCGGGCTGCGCCAGGTGCAGGTCAACGCGCGCATCGACTGGACCTTCGCCAAGGCCTTGCGCGCCTTCCTGCGCGCCGACCCGGACGTCATCATGGTCGGCGAGATCCGCGACGCCGAGACCGCGGGCATCGCCATCGAGGCCTCGCTCACCGGCCACCTCGTGATGAGCACGCTGCACACCAACAGCGCCGCGGAAACGGTGACGCGGCTGCTGGACATGGGCATGGACCCCTTCAACTTCGCCGATGCCCTGCTCGTCGTGCTCGCGCAGCGCCTCGTGCGCCGCCTGTGCGCGGGCTGCGCCGGGGCGCGGCCGGCGCGCGCCGAGGAGGTCGACGAACTGCTCAGCGACTACATGAGCGCCTTTCGCGGCACCGAGAACGCGCCCGGCAAGGACGCGGTGCTCGCCGACTGGCGCACGCGCTTCGGCCGCGACGGCCAGTTGCAGCTGTACGAGGCGCGCGGCTGCCCGCAGTGCGAGCACAGCGGCCTGCGCGGCCGCGCCGGCCTGCACGAGCTCATGCACATGACGCCGCCGCTGCGCAAGCTCATCCAGACCGGCGGCCGCGCCGAGGAGATCCTGCAGCTGGGCCTGGCCACGGGCATGCGCACGCTGCGCCAGGACGGCATCGAGAAGGTGCTGGCCGGCGTCACCCCCATCGCCGAGGTGCGCGCCACCACCAACGCCTGAGCCTGCGGCAGGGCGTGTTCAGGCCGCAGCGGGGCCCGCGCGTCCCCGGCGCAGCATGCGCTGCACCGTGGCCTGCAGTTCGCCGAGCACGAGCGGCTTGGTCAGGTAGCCGTCGAAACCGGCGTCGCGCGCCAGCTGCAGGTCCTCGGCCATCGCATTGGCGCTCACCGCCACGGCCGCGCGCGTCGCCAGGCGCGGATCCTCGCGCAGGCGCCGCAGCAGTTCGAAGCCGCTCATCCCGGGAAGCTGGATGTCCAGCAGCAGCAGGTCCGGCACCCAGTCGCGCACCAGCTCGAGGGCCGCCTGCGGATGCTCGGCCATGCGCAGCTCGGCGCCTTCCAGGCGGCCGAACATGCCCTGCAGCAGCAACTGGTTGACCGGGTTGTCCTCGACGTAGAGCACGCGCCAGGGACGCCCGTCGTCGCGCGCCGGCAGCGTCGTCATCTCGGCATGCGGAAGCGGCGGGGCGAACCCGCCGCCTGCGGCGGCCGGGTGGGCACGGTCGAGCTCGAACCAGAAGGTGCTGCCCTCGCCGGGCTCGCTCTCGACGCCGATGCGGCCTCCCATCCGCTCCACCAGCGCCTTGCTCAGCGCCAGCCCGATGCCCGCGCCCTCGATCGCGTCGGCATCGGCATGCACGCGCTGGAACGCCCGGAACAGGCTCCCCCGCTGCGCCGCGGTGAGCCCGGGCCCGGTATCGGTGCACTCGATGCGCAGTCGCCCTCCGACCGCGCGCAGCGCCACGCGAACGCGGCCGCCGGCGCGGTTGTACTTGACGGCGTTGGAGAGCAGGTTCAGCAGCACCTGGCGCAGCCGCGTCGGGTCGGCGCTGACCCAGGTGGGCTCAGGCGACGGCGGCGGCAGTTCGACCTGCACGCCGCGCTCGGCCGCCGCCGGCCCGAGCAGGCGGCTGCTGCCCTGAAGCACCGGCTCCAGAGCCACCGGCTCCAGGCGGACCGGCAGCGTGCCGGCCTCGATGCGCGCGAGGTCCAGCATCTCGTTGATCAGCGCCAGCAGGTGGCGGCCACCGCGCTGGATGTATTGCGCGCGCTCACCGAGCACGGCGTCGCCGCGCGCGTGCGCATCGCCCTCGATCAGCTGCGCGAAGCCGAGCACGGCGTTCAGCGGCGTGCGCAGTTCGTGCGACATGCGCGAGAGGAACTCCGACTTGGCACGGTTGGCGCGCTCGGCCTCGTCGCGCGCGGCGATGAGGCTGCGTTCGGCCGCCTTGCGCGCGCTCACGTCCCAGCCGTAGACGAGATAGCCGCGAAAGCTCCCCTGATCGTCGAACTGCGGGATGCCGTGGTCCTCGAGCCAGAGCTCGCGGCCGTCGGCGCGAAGCACGCGCACCTCGAGCTGGAAGGGCTGCGCGCGCCGCACCAGCGCCTGCCACGGTTCTTCGGGAAAGCCGCTGGCCTCGGGGTGCAGGCGCGCGCTCCAGGGCTCCTGCAGGGCCTGCTCGAGCGTGCGCCCGACGGCGCGCAGCCAGGTCTGGTTGAACCAGACCGGATCCCCCTTCGCGTCGCTCTCCCAGATGTAGGCGGGCGCGGCGTCGGCCATGGCGCGAAAGCGCGCTTCGCTGGCGCTGAGTTCACGCTGCGCGCGCACATGCGCGGTGACGTCGCTGAAGGTGCGCACCTGAGCGCCATCGCCGGCGCGGTAGACGTGTACCTCGATGACACGGCCATCGCGCCGCTCGCGGCGGTAGCTCTGCACCGCCCACAGGCTGGCGTCGACCCCCTCGATGTAGCACGCGGCCGCCTTCAGCCACGCCTGCTGCTGCGGCTCCGCGACCGCGCTGAAGACGCCGTTCTCGACCTGCCAGGCGATCAGGTCGCGGACCGGGGCGCCGCGCACGAGCAGTTCCTCCGGCACTTCCAGAAGCTCGACGACGCGCCGGTTCCAGGCCTCGATACGGCCGCCGGGGCCGAGTGCCAGCACGCCCTGCGCGAGATGCTCGAGCGTCCACTCGAGGATGCGTGTGCGTCTCGCGAGCTCCTCGGGCGCGTCCTCGCATGCCCGCGGCGCGCCCGATCGCCCGCGCGGCGAGGCGCTCGCATCATCCTGCTCCATGCCGCATTCTCGCGCGCCCGCCGCCGTGAAGCCGTCGGCTGCAAGCCTCAGGGCTGCAGCATCATGTTCAGCGCCGCCAGCGTCGCGGCGGCCACCAGCAGTGCCAGCAGCAGCCACAGCAGCGCACGCGCCATGCGTCCCAGGGCGGATCCCAGGCCGCGCCGGCGACGGGTCGCGAGATGCCGCCGCCGCGCCGACAGCAGTCCCTGCCAGTTGCACATCGCGTCGCGGCAGCGGTAGCGCCGCCAGGCGTCCGAATCCCAGCGGCGCTTGTCGTTCGCCGTGCGCAGCACGCGCATCACCGGGCCGCCGCAATCGGGGCAGAGAACGCGCGGGTGCGCTCGCGCGGAGGGACGTGAAGCTTCGGGCACGGCGGCAGGGGATGGGAATGCGCGCGTCTTCCGGAAGACGACCTGAGCAAATGACCGATCGAGCAACCGGGTGATTGGGCGATTGGGCGATTGGGCGGTTGGGCGATTGGGCGAATGGAATTGTGCGGAGCCGAACGCGCCGTCGAAAGGCATGCGCGTGAACTGGGTCGCGATGCTGCGGCACATTGCGCCGGCCGCGGCCTGCGCACCCCGTGAATGCGGGCCCCGGAGCCGGGGGATCAGACGAGCCCGTCGAACAGCCAAACGGTCACGGCGTCGCCGACCTTCACCGAACCGTCGTCGTGACCGAGCACGACCAGCGCGTTGGCTTCGCTGAGCGAACGCAGCACGCCGGCGCCTTGGCTGCCCGTCAGGCGCACGCTGAGCACCCCTTGCGCATCCGGCGCGACGATCGCGCGCTGGAACTCGGTGCGCCCGGGACGCTTGCGGATCGGTGTCGTGCACGGCAGGCGCAAGGCCGGCAGCGGCTGCGGCGTCGCCCCCGCGATCTGCAGCAACGCCTCGCGCGCGAAGGCGTAGAACGTGACGAGTGCCGCGACCGGGTTGCCCGGGAGCGCGAACAGCCACACCGGACGCTCGCGCCCGCGCAGCGGGCCGAACGCGAAGGGCCGCCCCGGACGCATCGCGACCTTCCAGAACGCGACGTCACCGAGCTCGGCCATGAGGGCGCGCGTGTAGTCCGCCTCGCCGACGCTCACGCCGCCGCTGGTGAGCACGACGTCGGCCTCGGCGAGCGCGCGCTCGAAGGTGGCGCGCAACGCCGCCGGGTCGTCGCGCACGAGTCCCAGGTCGAGCACCTCGCAGTCCAGGCGCTGCAGCGCCGCACGCAGGCTGCAGCGGTTGCTGTCGTAGATGCAGCCGGGCGGCAACGGTTGCCCGGGCTCGCGCAATTCGTCGCCGGTGGAGAACAGCGCCACGCGCACGCGGCGGCGCACGCGCACGCGCTCCAGGCCCAGCGACGCCAGCAGCCCGAGGTCGGCCGGCCGCAGCACGCGCCCCGCGGCGAGTGCGACGCGCCCCCGCGCAAGATCCTCGCCGCGACGGCGCCGGTTCTCGCCCTGCCGGATGACGCCCGGCGCGATCGTCACGCGCTCGTCCTGCACACGGCAGAGCTCCTGCGGAACCACGGTGTCGCAGCCTTCGGGCATCACCGCACCGGTCATGATGCGCAGGCATTGCCCGGGCGCGAGCGCGCCGCGCCAGGGCGCCCCGGCGAAGGCGGTGCCGGCAAGCCTCAGCTCCGTCGCCTCGTCTTCGCGCAGCGCCGCGCCGTCGAAGGCATAGCCGTCCATGGCCGAGTTGTCGTGCGGCGGCACGTCGATCGGCGAGAGCAGATCCGTCGCGAGCACGCGCGACAGCGCCTGCGGCAAGGGCAGCTCCTGCACCTCCTCCACCGGGCGCAGCACGGCGGCGATGGCCGCACGCGCCTCGTCGACGCGGGTGTGGCGCTGCCCCGCGAACAAGGGGGACTCGGCGAGTTCGGACATGGCGTGGCGTGCTGGGAAGACGGCAGGAAGGCGTGCATTCTGGCCCCAAGGCTCTGCAGGTCGCTGCGGGCGGCGAGGCGACGCCACCGGGTTCGGCCATGCAAGAGACTACATATCGCGCCAACGCGCACCGATGGCCAGAATGACCGCGTGCCTGCCTGCCGCACACCGCCCTTGCGTGCGGCATGGCCGCGGCTTCTTCCCCATGATGGAAAGCATCGCCCTCGCCCTGAACCTGATCGCCCGTGGCGACGCCGAACTCCTGGGCATCACCGCGCTCTCGCTGCGCGTGAGCCTGAGCGGCTGCCTGCTCGGGGCGACGATGGGGCTGACGCTCGGCGCCTGGCTGGCCGTGGCGCGCTTTCCCGGCCATCGCGTGCTCGTGTGGGCGGTCAACACCTTGCTGGCCATGCCCGCCGTCATCGTCGGCCTGCTCGTCTACCTGCTGCTGTCGCGCTCGGGGCCGCTCGGACGCTGGGGCATCCTCTTCACGCCGCCGGCGATGGTGATCGCGCAGGCGATCCTGGTGACGCCGATGATCGCCGCCCTCTCGCGCCGGCTCGTCGCCGATGCCCTGGCCGGCGGCGGCGACCAGCTCGTCGCGCTGGGGGCGCGGCCCTTCACCGCGGCGCTGCTGATGCTGGTGCACGAGCGCCTGGCGACGCTGACGCTGCTGCTTACGGCCTTCGGCCGTGCCATCGGGGAAGTGGGCGCGGTGATGATCGTCGGCGGCAACATCGCCGGCGTGACGCGCGTGATGACGACGACGATCGCGCTCGAAACCAGCAAGGGCGACCTGCCACTGGCGGTGGCGCTGGGCATCGTGCTGCTGGGCGTGGTGGGCTTGATCCACGGCGGCGTGGCGATGATTCCGGTGCGCGACAAGGCGCAGCGCCTGGCGATGGCATGAACGCACCGGCGCCATTCCTCGGGCTGCTCGGCGCCGAGCGGTCCGCGTCCACGGACGCCACCGGCTGCAGCCGCGTCGCCGCGGCCGAGCCCCTGCTCAGTCTGCACGGGGCGCAGGTGCGCTTCGGCAGCACGCTGGCGCTGGCCGGCGTCGACCTCACGCTGCGTCGCGGCCAGCGGCTGGTGCTGATCGGCAGCAACGGCTGCGGCAAGACGACGCTGCTGCGCCTGCTGCACGGGCTGCTGCACGCCGATGCCGGCGAGCGCCGGGTCCATCCGCTGTCCGGCAGCGGCCGCGCACCGCGCATGGCGATGCTCTTCCAGCGCCCCTTCCTGCTGCAGCTCTCCGCCCGCCGCAACCTGTGGTTGGCCTTGTGGCTGGCACGCGTGCCGGCAGCCGAACGGGCCGCTCGCGTCGATGACGCGCTCGAGCGCGTCGGTCTGCGCGCGCAGGCGCGGCAGAACGCCTGCGCGCTCTCGGGCGGGCAGCAGCAGCGCCTGGCGCTGGCGCGCGCGCTGGCGCTTCGGCCCGACATCCTGTTCCTCGACGAACCCACCGCGAGCCTGGACCCCGGCGCCGGCAAGGAGGTCGAGGCGGCGATCGACGCGCTGGGCGCGAGCGGCATGACCGTCGTCATGAGCACGCACAACCTCGGCCTCGCACGCCGCCTGGCCACCCACGTCGGCTATCTGGAAGCGGGCCGCCTGCTGCTGCTGGCGCCGACGGAACGCTTCTTCAACGACGCACCGCCCCCCGCGGTGCAAGCCTTCCTGCGAGGAGAATCCCCTTGGCCCTGAATGCCCTCACGCGCCGCCTGGGCGCATCGCTGCTAGCCTTCCTGTTCCTGGGCGCCGCCGCGTCGATGCCGGCGCGGGCGCAGGACAAGTTCATCGTCATGGCGAGCACGACCTCGACCGAGCAGTCGGGCCTGTTCGCCCACCTGCTTCCGGCCTTCAAGCAGGCCAGCGGCATCGACGTCCGCGTCGTCGCCGTCGGCACCGGCCAGGCGCTGGACATCGCGCGTCGCGGCGACGCCGACATCCTCTTCGTGCACGACACCGCCGCCGAGGAGAAGTTCGTCGCCGAGGGCTACGCCACCCGGCGCGAGGACGTGATGTACAACGACTTCGTCCTCGTCGGCCCGAAGACCGACCCCGCGGGCGCACGCGGCAACGACATCGTCGCCGCGCTGAAGAAGCTGGCGTCGAGCGGCCAGCCCTTCGTCTCGCGCGGCGACCGCAGCGGCACCCACGCCGCCGAGCTGCGCCTGTGGAAGAAGGCCGGAATCGACCTCGCCAGCGCGCGCCCCGCGGGCTACAAGGAATGCGGCTGCGGCATGGGCCCGGCGCTGAACATCGGCTCGTCGAGCAACGCCTACGTGCTCACCGACCGCGGCACCTGGCTGAGCTTCAAGAACCGCGGCGAGCTCGAGATCGTCGTCGAGGGCGACCGCACGCTCTTCAACCAGTACGGGGTGATGGTCGTCAATCCGGCCCGGCACGCGCACGTGAAGGCGGCGCTGGCGCAGCAGTTCGCCGACTGGGTCGTCTCGCCCGCGGGCCAGACGACCATTGCCGACTACAAGATCAACGGCCAGCAGCTCTTCTTCCCGAACGCCAAGCCACGGTGAGCGCGCCGGGCTCGCCGGTGCCGCCGCGCCTTCGGCCCACAATGCACGCATGAAGGATCGCGGCGTTCACCTGCAGTACAGCTTCCAGGCGCGCAACCAGCGCGGCGCCGATGTGGACAACCCGCTCTTCGAACTGCTGTCGGCGATCGCCGAACACGGTTCGATCCTGCATGCGGCGAAGGCGATGGGCGCCTCCTACCGCCACGTCTGGGGCGCCTGCAAGCATTGGGAGCAGGTGCTCGGCGAACCGCTGGTGCATTGGGCGCAGGGCCAGCCGGCGCGACTGACGCCCTTCGGCCAACGTCTGCTGTGGGCCGAGAAGCGCGCGCGTTCGCGCCTGGTGCCGCACATCGAGGCGCTGCGCGCCGAGCTCGAGCGCGTGCTCACCGAGGCGCTCGACGGCAGCCTGCAGGTGCTGACGATCCACGCCAGCCATGACCTCGCGCTGCCGCTGCTGCGCGCGCTCGCCGCCCGCCCCGGCGAACACGGCGGCGAGCGGCTGCACATCGAGCTGAAGTTCACCGGCAGCCTGGACGCGCTGCGCGCGCTCGCGGCCGGCCGCTGCGCGGTCGCGGGCTTTCACGTGCCGCCGCTGGCCGACCCGCACACCGTCTTCGCGCGTGCGCTCAAGCCGCTGCTGGCACCTGGGCGGCACAAGCTCATCGGCTGCATGCGGCGGCGGCAGGGCCTCATCGTCGCGCGCGGCAACCCGCTCGGGCTGCACGACATGGCCGGCGCCGCAGCGGCTGGTGCCCGCTTCGTCTTTCGCCAGCCGGGATCGGGAACGCGGCTGCTGACCGATCACCTGCTGGCGGCGCAGGGACTCGCGACCGCCGATCTCGTCGCCGCCGACGCCGGCGCCGAAGACAGCCACCTCGCCGTGGCAGCGGCGGTGGCCTCGGGCGTCGGCGACTGCGGCCTGGGCATCGAAGCGGCGGCGCTCGACTTCGGGCTGGATTTCGCGCCCCTCGTCGAGGAGGACTACTTCCTCGTCTGCCTGACGCCGATGCTCGAGGATCCGGCGGTGCAGGCGCTGCGCCGGCTGCTGCGCCAGCCGCAGTGGGCCGAGCTCCTCGCAACGCTTGCGGGCTACCGCGCGGCGCACGCCGGGCAGGTGCTCTCGCTCACGCGCGCGTTGCCGTGGTGGCGCTTTCGCACACCTCGAACACCGGGCACACGCAAGACGGCGCAATGACGGCTCGCACGACAGGTGGCGCCCATGCGCGCCACCGCGCGGAACGGATGCCGGCGTGCTCGAGAACGCGCTCGGGGCAGGCTCAGTCGTAGCTCAGGGTGTAGATCAGGTCCAGTGCGCTGGTCTGGCCGGTCTGCCCGCGCGCCGTCAGGCGGCGCGTGATGTCGTAGAAGACGTAGAGCGTGCTGGCGGCACCCGACAGGCCGGCCTCGTAGGTGACGTACAGATGGTCGGAGAGGCGCTTGCCGATCGAGACGCCGCCTTCGCTCAGGCCCACCTCGTCGAAGCCCAGCCCCTGCGCCAGGCTGTTGCCGGCGCGGCCGGCGAGGAAGGCCAGTGCGGCCTGCTGCATGTTGCCGCCGCCGCCCGCGCCGGGGGCGCGGCCCGTCACCACCCAGGACAGCGTCTCGGCGTCGGGAAGCGGTGGTTCGGCATACAACTGCACGCGCGGTGCCTGCGCGGTGCCGGTGACGCGCACCCCGGCGCGCACGTCGATGTTGGGGCGCAAGGCCAGCAGGTTCAGCGATGGGTTGGCGTAGGGCCCGGTGAAAATCACGATTCCGGTCTCGACGTTCAGCGCCTGGCCCCAGGCGCGGTAGCGGCCCTGGTCGGTGCGGATCTCGCCGGTGACCACGACCGGATCGCTGCCGGCCCTGGCGTTGCGGATCTCCAGCGCGCCTTCCAGACGCGTCGTGATGCCGTAGCCCTGCAGCGCGAAGTCGCGTCCCAGGTCCAGCTTCAGCGCCAGGTCCATGGGCCGGGCGGTCTGCAGCTCGCCGCGCGCCTGGGGCTTGCCGCCGTCGCCCTCGGCCTGCGGCCGCCGGCCGCGCACGACGACCACGTCGCTGCCCAGCGTCGGCGCGCTGCTTTCGGGCAGCGTGATCGACGCGCGGTCGATGCGCAGGTCGCCGCGCACGCGCAGGCCGCCGTCGGCCAGTGCGGCCGAGAGCTCGCCGCTGGCACTGAGCTGCCGGTCGCTGCGCACCAGCACCTGCATGCGCTCGAGCGTGGCGCTCAGGTCAAGCACGATGCCGGACCGCCCCGCCGCGTCCCGGCCCGCGCCGCTCCAGTCGATGAAGCCCCTGGCGACCATGCGCCCGCGCTCGGTCGGCGCCGGCGTGCGGTTGCCGCTCAGGCCGCGCACGTAGGCGCGGCTGCCGGTGCCGCCTTGCAGCAGCAGTTCCTGGATGTCGATGCGCTGTCCGGCGAGCGCGGCGCGCAGGCGGCCGCCGTTCAGGTCGACGCCGTCGAGCACCGAGCGCAGGTTCAGGTCATCGATCTCGATCGGGCCGCGCAGCTGCGGCGCCTGCACGCTGCCGCCGAGCTGGAGGTCGGCACCCAGCGCGCCGGCGATGCGCCAGCCCGCCGGCGCGAGGCGCGCCCAGACGCCCAGATCCTGAAGGCGCGCCCGCACCCGGCCGCTCAGCGGCGCGTCCTCGGGCAGCGCCCAGGCGTCGACCTGCCGCACCAGGCGCGTCTGCGCCCGGGCCTCGATGACGCCGGCGCGCGCGCTGTCCCAGTCGAGCTCGGCGTGCACCTCGTCGCCGCTGGATCGCAGGCGCAGCTCCAGCCGGCGCAGGCCGGCGGCGATTCCGCGCGCTGCGGGAGCGGCGCTCGCTGTCGCCTGCGCGCCGGGATCGCCCACCCGCAGGTCGCCGCGGTCGCGCCTGAGTGCCGCCTGCAGGCGCAAGGTCTCGCCCAGGTCGAGGTCCCAGTCGCCGCTGAGTACGAGCGAAGACTGCACGCCCGCCGACGCCAGCGGACGCTGCGGCAGCAGCGCGTCCGCCCAGGCCGCAACGAGCCCACTGAGCTGCCCGCGCGACTGGACGCGCACGGCGCCGCCCGCCCCCTGCGAGAAATGCAGCGGCTCCCAGCGCAGCGCGAGCGGTTCGCCTTGCGCCGCCACGTTCGGCGGCGGCGTGAGCGTGGCCCGGCCGGCGCTGGTGCGGACCTGCATGGCCCGGCCGGTTTGCGCCGTCGCCTGCAGCGCTTCGCCGAGTTGCAGGCGCCAGGGCTGCGCCTGTTCGGGCAGGGTGAGGGCGGCGCTGAACGCTTGCAGCGCGAGGTTCCAGGCCGGCGCGTCGGCGGTGCCGGCCGAGCTCACCTGCGCGCGCGCATCCAGCGCGGCGTGCACGCCCCGGGCGCCGAGTTCGCCCGCGAGCGCCAGCGTCGCAGCGCCGAGCTTGCCCCGCACGCTCGCGTCGAGCCGCCGCACGTCGATCACCGTCGGGGCCGCCTGGCTGCCGGAGGTGTCGGTGGCTGCCGGCGGCAGTTCGAGGTGCAGGCCCGCGCTGCGGACCCGGGCATCGAGGCGCAGCTCCGGATGCGCCTGCGGCCGCCGCAGGCCGTCGATCCACTGCTGCCAGCCGCCCTGCCAATCGACGCTGAGCTGCGCGCTGCCCTTTGCGACGAGCGGCGGCAGCGCCGTCCCCACCAGCGGCAGCCCGCGCAGCCAGGCCAGCCCCTGCTCCGCCGAGGCCAGATGCAGCGCCAGCTTGCCGCCGCCTCGGGCAGGCTGCATCGCGGCATCGCCCTCGAGGCCGATTCCCGGCGCGCTGGCGCTGACGACGCCTTCGATGCGCCCGGCGCGCGGCAAGGCCACGCGCAGCTTGCTCGCGTCCACCCGGGCCTGGAAGGCGTCCAGGTGCACTTGCTCCAGATCCAGCAGCTGCGGCGACCAGCGCCCCTTGGCCTGGAGGGCGCGCACGTCCCAGCGGCTGCCTGCAGCGCCGCGGGGGCCGGTGTTGCCGCCCCGGCCGGCGATGTCCACCTCGAAGTCGATGCCGCGGTCCATGCGTCCGCGGGCGGCCAGCGTGCCGTCGAGCTCGGGCACCCGTTTGGCGGCCAGCGCGCCGTGGATCCGCGCCGGCGGCAGGCGCCGCAGATCGCCGCGCAGGTCCAGCGTCTGCGTTTGCGGCTCGAAGTGCCCTTGCAAGCGCACGCGGCCGTCCCCGACCTGCGCCTGCACGGTCTCGGCGGTCCAGCGGTCGGGCGCGAGTTGCAGCTCGGCCAGCAGTTGCGACAGCGGCAGGTGCCCGGTGTCCCAGGGGCCGGGGGCGCGGTTCTGCAGCTCGGCCGCGAGCTGCCAGGCGGCGGAGGCCGGCGTCGATCCGGCCCCCTGCGCTGCCTGGGGCGCGATCTCGATGCGACCGTGCAGGTCGGTCACGGGCGCGTCGGCATGGAAGGCGCGGGCGTTCAGATGGGCGAGTTGCACCCGGGCCTGCTGCACCGGCTGGCCGCGCCAGGGGTGCAGCGTGGCGCTCGCCTGCAGGGCAGCGTGCGCATCGGTCTCGGCCGGGCCGCTGGCCGGGAACTCCCGCAGCGAGCGGGCCGAGAGGGCGTCCGCGTCGGCTTCGGCGTCGCGCTCGCGGGCGTCGAGCCGCAGGTCGATGCGCGCCGCCTCGCCGCCAGCCAAGGTGCCCTCGGCCTGCAGCAGGGCCTGCAGGCGCAAGGGCACTTCGGCCACCGGGTCGCCCAGCCATGCACCGATGCGGGCCTGCAGCGCCAGGTCGCGGGCGCCCAGCTTCAGTGCCGCCCGGGCGCGGCTTTGGCCCTGGCGCACGCTGCTGACCTGCAACTCGTGCGCACCATGGTCGTAGCGGTACTCGGCGGCGATTTCGTCGAAGGCCAGCACCTCATTGCGCTTGTCGTCGTCGGGGACGGCCTCGATCTCCAGCCACCCGACCCGCAGTGGCAGCGTGATCTGCAGCGGCAGCGTCAGGCGCTCGGGCATCACGAAGGGCACCGATGGTTCGGTCGGCTCGGGCTGCGGCGTGAGCTTCACGTGGATGCGATCGGCCTGCAGCGTGCGTACGTGCAGCGCCCGATCGATCAGGTCCCACAGACGCCAGTCGAGCTGCAGCCCCTCGATGGACAACGCGGTGCCCGGCATGGTCCATCGCAGCTCGCGCACGGTGCCGCCGGCGGCGAGGGATCCGCTCGCGCCCTCGAAGCCCAGGTCCTGGCCTTCGGGAAGGATTCCTTGCGCCAGCTGCAGCGCACGCGGCAGCGAGCCGTCGCTTGCGGCCCAGGCCAGCACCACACCGCCGGCCAGCACGGGGAGCAGCAGCAGCGCCGAAAGCGCCCCCAGCAGGCGCCCGAGCCTGCGCCGTCGGCCGCGCGGCGGCGCTGCCGGCGCCGGAACGTCACCGCCGGGAGCGGGAGAGGCCGCCGAGCTGCGGTCGGTCATGGTCGAAAGCCGGGCCTTGCTGCGGATGGCGCGACGCGGTCAGAAGGAAAGGCCCAGCCGCAGGTGCAGGCGCAGCTGACGGGTCCTGACACCATAAGCCACATCGGCCTGCATCGGGCCCACGGGGCTGTTCCAGCGCAGGCCGGTGCCGACGCCGGTGTGCAGCGTCATGCGGTGGACGTCGTCGGAAACCGAGCCGACATCGACGAACAGCGCGTGCTCCCAGTCCCTGTCGTTGTCCATCAGACGGATCGGACGCTGCCATTCCACGCTGGCGACGGTCATGGTGCGGCCGCCGTAGAACTTGCCCGCCTGCGAGCGCGTGCCGATGCTTTCGTAGCCGTAGCCGCGCACCGTCGTGTCGCCGCCGGTCAGGAAGAGCAGCGACGCGGGCACCTGCACGCCCTTGTCGGCCAGCACCGCGCCCATCTCGCCCCGCAGCGCCAGGCGGCTGCGGCGGCCGGCCTCGTTGCGCTGGCCGATCGGCCAGAACTGCAGCGCGCGCAGGCGCCCGCGGATGAACGGTTTGCGCCGCGGCGTCAGCGTGAAGCCCGCGCCGAGTTCGGCGCCCAGGCCGTAGCCGGCGGTCGGGTTGATCTTGCGGTCGAAGTAGCGCCCCGTCCAGCCGGAGCTGGCCATCAGCGAGGACGAGCTGCCCGGCGCGTCGCCGCCCTCGACCCTGCTGATGTCGTATTGCAGCGCATGGCGCCGGTCGATGTGGCCGACGCTCTGGCTGCGCCCACCCTGCAGCGACATCGAATCCGACTTGAAGTCGCCCACCTCGGCGCGCTCGAGCGCCGCGCCCAGGAACCGGGCCCAGCCCGAGGCCTGCGGCATCGCCGTCCACTGCGTCGAGGCGGCCTGCGTCCTGGCGTCCAGGGCGAGGTGGCTGACTGCGCGCCAGCCCAGCGGCGGCATCCTGTTGTGCGCATGGTCCAGCGACAGGCGCGGCCCGGCATCGGTGGACAGGCCGACGCCGAACACCAGCTTCTGCATCCTGGCCTCGCGCAGCTGGGCGATCACGGTGGCGTGTTCCGGATCGGCTTCCTCCGCGTCCAGCGTCAGGAAGGCGGAGTCGAAATAGCCGCTGGCGGCCAGGCGCTGCTGCGCGTCGAGCAAGGCCTCCTCGCGGTAGTCCGTGCCGGTGGGGATGCGCGCGATGTGGCGTATGCCCTCGGCGTCGTAGCGCTCGACGCCGCTGAGCCTGAGCCCGCCGAAGCGATAGGCCGGGCCGGGGTCGTAGCGCACGCGCAGCTCGGCACGGTTGGCCTCGGCGTCGATGGTCGCCTGGCTTTCGGCGATGCGCGCGGTCGGGTAGCGCTCCTTCTGCAGCTCGCGCAGGCCCGCGCTCTTGGCCGCGCTCCAGTCGGGCTCGGTGAAGACGTCGCCGGCCTCGAGCCCCCAGCGCCGCACGATGCGCCGGCGCTGCGCCGCCGCGCGCGGGTCGCTGTTCATCGGCTCGGCGAAGCCGATCTCGTAGCCGGCGACCCGGGTCCGCTCGCCCGGCGCCACCTCGACGACGACGGTGCGCGGCGCCGCGCTGCCTTCGGTGGCGTCCTGCACGCGCATCTTCAGCGTCGGGTCGAAGTAGCCCAGGGCCGCGAGCAGCTCGCGCGCGTTCGAGTCGGCCTCGGTCAGCAGGCGCTCGAACTCGGCGGCGCGCAGGTCCGGGAAGCGGCTGTAGCGCTGCAGCTCGAGGTGCTGCTCGAGGTGGCCGGCGATGTCGCGGTCCGCACTCACGACCCGCAAGTCGAAGGCCAGCGCGCCTTCGCTGGCTTCGGCGGCTTCAGCGGCGCCTTCCGTGCGCATGGCGTCTCCCCCTTCGCCGTGCAGCACGCCGCAGGCGGGCAAGGCTGCCAGCCCCGCCGCCAGCACCATGCCGCACCAGGCATCGTGGAATGCGGTACGGCGTCCCATGCCGGGTATTCTGGCGCTGCAGCCCGGCCGGGCCCGACGGCTGTGGTCATGCCCGGCTCGGGCCGGCAAGATTGGCTAAAATGGACAAACCGTCTCCGCAGGATCCACCGATGAGCGTCGCCGGCACAGCGTGCTGCTGTCGGCCGAGCACTACGGACGGCTGCTGGCCACGCAGCGCGCGGCGGCGCAGGAGCCCGCGCCCTGCCAAAGCCCCGAAGCCCGGGCCTTCTACGAGAAGCACAAGGAATGGGTGGACGAGCAGCACGCGCATTTCCGGAAGTACGGCATCTGGAGCGACGAGTTCCGCGCCTGGTAGGGCGCCGGCGCGTCATGGCGCAGTGGGACGTCTTCCCCAACCCGGCTCCCTCGTCGCGGGACAGCATTCCCTATCTGGTGGTGCTGCAGAGCGACCTGCTGGACCGGCTGCCGACGCGGCTGGTGGCGCCGCTGTCGCGCTCGGACGTGGCCGCGGCCGTGCTGCCGCAGCGCATGGCCCCGGCGTTCCGCATCCGCGGCGAGCGCCTGGTGCTGAAGGCGCACGAAGCCGTCATCGTCCCGGCACGCTCGCTGCGCCAGCCGGTGTACAACCTGCATGAGGAATCGCATCGCCTGGTCGACGCGCTGGGCGCGGTGATCGGCAGCGTCTGAAGCTTTCATTTCCGGCCTTCCATGCAATCCACCGCCGACGAACCGCTGCTGCAGGCGACGCTGGACACCACGCGCATCGACGACGTGCGCATCGCCGCGGTGCGTGCGCTGGCCTCGCCGGCGCTGCTGCACGAGGAGCTGCCGGTGACGCCCGCCGTCGAGGCGCTCGTCGAGCACAGCCGTGACGCCATCGCCGCCGTGCTGCGCGGCGAGGACGACCGTCTGGTGGCCGTCGTCGGCCCCTGCTCGATCCACGAGCACGACGCCGCGATCGAGTACGCGCAGCGCCTGAAGGCGCTGGCCGACGAACTCGCGCCCGAGCTGCTCATCGTCATGCGCGTCTACTTCGAGAAGCCGCGCACCACGGTCGGCTGGAAGGGCTGGATCAACGACCCGCGCCTGGACGGCAGCTTCCGCATCAACGAGGGCCTGCGTCGCGCGCGCGAGCTGCTGCTGCAGATCAACGCGCTCGGGCTGGCCGCCGGCACCGAGTTCCTCGACCTGCTCTCGCCGCAGTACATCAGCGACCTCGTCGCCTGGGGCGCGATCGGCGCGCGCACGACCGAGAGCCAGAGCCACCGCCAGCTCGCCAGCGGCCTGTCGTGCCCGGTGGGCTTCAAGAACGGCACCGACGGCAGCGTGCAGGTGGCCGCCGACGCGGTGCTCGCCGCGCGCGCGGCGCACAGCTTCATCGGCATGACGAAGATGGGAACGGCGGCGATCTTCGAAACGCGCGGCAACGCCGACGGCCACGTCATCCTGCGCGGCGGCAAGCGGCCGAACTACGGCGTCGAGGACGTCGACGCCGCCTGCGCGCTGCTGCAGCGCGCAGGCCTGCGCGCGCAGGTGATGATCGACTGCTCGCACGCCAACTCCGCCAGGCAGCCGCGGCGGCAGATGGAGGTCGCGGCCGAGCTCGGCGAGCGCATCGCCGCGGGCGAGCGCCGCATCCTCGGCGTGATGGTGGAGAGCCACCTGGAGGAAGGGCGCCAGGATCTGATCGCCGGTCAGCCGCTGCGCCGCGGCGTTTCCATCACCGATGCCTGCCTCGGCTTCGAGGACAGCGCGGCGCTGCTGCGCGCGCTGGCGCGATCGGTACGCGAACGTCGCGCAGGTCGAGGGCGCCGATGAGTCCGGACGCGCGCCGCTACAAGATCCCGCGCTCGGTGCTGGTCGTGATCCACACGCCGGCGCTCGAGGTGCTGCTGATCGAGCGCGCCGACCACCCCGGCTACTGGCAGAGCGTGACCGGCTCGGTCGACGACGAGCAGGAGCCGCTGCCCCTCACCGCGCGCCGCGAGGTGCGGGAGGAGACCGGAATCGAGCAGGGCGCGCTCGTCGACTGGGAACAGGACAACGTCTACGAGATCTATCCCGCCTGGCGCCGCCGCTATGCGCCCGGGGTGACGCACAACACCGAGCACGTGTTCGGCCTCGAGCTGCCGGGCCGCGTGCCGGTGCGCCTGTGCCCCGAGGAACACATCTCGCACCTCTGGCTGCCCTGGCGCGAAGCCGCCTGGCGCTGCTTCTCGCCGAGCAACGCGGAGGCCATCCTGCAACTCCCCCAACGAGTCCGATCCGCATGACGCGTCATCACGGTGCCCTGCAGACGAGCCGGCTCTCGCCGACGACCGGCCTGGGCGGGCTGCGCGTGGCGACCTACAACATCCACAAGGGCGTGCGCGGCATGGGGCCGCGGCGGCGCCTGGAGATCCACAGCCTGGGGCTGGCGGTCGAGGCGCTGGATGCCGACATCGTCTTCCTGCAGGAGGTGCACCTCTACCACCGCCGGCACGCGCAGCGCTTCGACCGCACCTGGTTCGGCTGGCCCGAGCAGGGGCAGGCCGACTTCCTCGCGCCGCAGGGCTACGACGTCGCCTACCGCACGAACGCCGTCACGCGGCACGGCGAGCACGGCAACGCGCTGCTGGCGCGGTGGCCGCTGGGCGACATCGGCCACCGCGACGTGAGCGACCACCGCTTCGAGCAGCGCGGCCTGCTGCACGTGCCGGTGCAGTGGAACGGCAGCAAGGTGCATACCGTGGTCGCGCACTTCGGCCTCATGCACGCCGGCCGCGTGCGCCAGGTGCAGCGCCTGGCCGACTACCTCGAGCGCGAGGTGCCGCCCGATGCGCTGCTCATCGTCGCCGGCGACTTCAACGACTGGGGCGAGAAGCTGGACGCGCCGATGGCCGAGATCGGCCTGCAGCGCGCGCGCGGCGCCGACGGCGCGCTGCAGCAGACCTTCCCCTCGCTGATGCCGGTGTTCTCGCTCGATCGCTTCTACCTGCGCGGGCTGCGGTGCCGCACGACGATGGTGCCGCGCGGCACAGCGTGGGCGCGCATGTCCGATCACCTGCCGCTGGTGGCCGAGCTGGAGCCCTGCTGAGGCGGCGGCGATGGCCGACGCTGCCGGCAGCCTCGACGCCGAGTCGGCGCTGAGCGCGTCGCTGGTCGGCGGCAACCGCATCGCGCTGCTGCAGGGGGGCGACGAGCTGTTCCCCGCGATGATCGCGGCCATCGCCGATGCGCGCCACGAGGTCTGGCTGGCCACCTACATCTTCCACGACGACGGCGCGGCACGCGGCGTCGCCGATGCGCTGGGCGCCGCGGCGCGCCGCGGCGTCAGCGTGCGCGTGGTCGTCGACGGCTTCGGCACGCACGGCACGCTGGTGCGCTTGCGCCAGTGGCTGGCCGAGCCGGGAATCCAGCTCGAGGTCTTCCGCCCGCTCGAGCGCTGGTGGTCCTGGTTCATTCCCGGCCAGCTTCGGCGCATGCACCAGAAGCTGTGCGTGGTGGACTACGCCTGCGCCTTCGTCGGCGGCATCAACATCATCGACGACCGCAACGACCTCAACCACGGCCGCACGGCGCTGCCGCGCTGGGATTTCGCCGTCGCCCTTCAGGGGCCGCTGGTGCGCTCGGTGCGCGCGAGCGCGCAGGCGATCTGGACGCGCGCGCAGCTGGGCCATCTCTGGCGCGACGAGGTGCTGGCGCTGGCAGCCAGCCGGCGTCCGGTGAGCGAGGCCCGGCGGCTCATCCGGCGCCTGCGCGGACGCCGTCCGCGGCAAGTGCCGGTGAACGCCTCACGCCCCGTCGTCGCGGCCCTGCTGGTGCGAGACAACGTGAGCCGGCGGCGCACGATCGAGCGCGCGTACGTGCAGGCCATCCGCGGCGCGCGCCGGCGCGTGGACATCGCCGTGCCCTACTTCTACCCCGGACGCGCCTTCCGCCGCAGCCTGCGCCATGCCGCGCAGCGCGGCGTGCAGGTGCGGCTGCTGCTGCAGGGCAAGGTCGACTACCGCATCGCCGCACTGGCCGCGCGCGCGCTCTACGCCGAGCTGCGCGGCCACGGCGTGCGCATCTTCGAGTACACGCCGGCCTTCCTGCACGCCAAGGTGGCGGTGGTCGACGACGACTGGGCCACCGTGGGAAGCTCCAACATCGACCCGCTGTCGCTGCTGCTGAACCTCGAGGCCAACGTCGTCGTGCGCGACCGTGGTTTCACCGCCGAACTGGGGCAGCGCTTCGAGGCCGCCTTCGCCGTCTCCACCGAGGTCGCGGGCGCGCCGCAGCGCGCCGGCTGGCGCGGCCGTCTGGAGCGCACCGTGGTCGCCTGGCTGGCCGCGGCCTATCTGCGCGTGGCGGGGATCACGGGGCGCTACTGAGCACCCGCGCCCGATCAGCGCGGCGCCTGCGTCGCGGCCTGCGTCGCGGCCTGCGCCACCGCTTGCGACACCGCTTGCGCCAGCGGCGTGGTCGGGCGGCCGATCAGGCGCGAGAGGACGTGGCCGTCGTCGAAGAGCGCGCCCTTGGCGGCGGCCACGTCCCAGCCGGCGATGGCCTTGGCGAAGTCGCCCGGGACGCCGCCCGCGGCCAGCGCCGCGGCATAGTCGGCCTCGGGCAGGTCGCGGTAGGGGATGGTCCTGCCGCTGGCGCGCGAGATCTCCGCGGCCAGTTCGGGCAGCGTCCAGGCCTGGTCCCCGGCCAGTTCGTAGGTGCGGCCCTCGTGGCCGGGCGTGCTCAGCACCACCGCGGCCGCGGCGGCGTAGTCGGCGCGCGTGGCCGAGGCGATGCGGGCGTCGCCGGCGCTGCCGATGAAGGCGCCGGCGGCCAGCGCCGGGCCGATCGAGCCCGTGTAGTTCTCGGTGTACCAGCCGTTGCGCAGGAGGGTGAAGGCAAGGCCCGAGGCCTTCAGCATGGCCTCGGTCTGCACGTGCTCGGCGGCCAGGTCCAGCGGCGAGCTGTCCGCGTGCAGCAGGCTCGTGTAGACGATGTGGCGCACGCCCGCGGCCTTGGCGGCCT
Source organism: Burkholderiales bacterium (assembly GCA_026932235.1). GTDB lineage: Bacteria > Pseudomonadota > Gammaproteobacteria > Burkholderiales > Burkholderiaceae_C > Rubrivivax. The sequence continues at coordinate 57,672 of JAIXKR010000114.1, read as the reverse complement.
CGATGACGTTGCGGTGCTGCGCCGCGCGCTGGCCGATCTCGTTGCCCGAGATCAGCAGCAGCGTGTCCACGCCCGCCAGCGCCGCCGCGAGCGTGTCGGGGCGCGTGTAGTCGGCCTCGCGCACGGCGATGCCGAGGTCGGCGGCCTTCTGCGCCGAGCGCACCAGTGCCACGATCTGCCCGGCGGGCAGCCTGACCTTGAGTTGGGAGACGACGAGGCGACCGAGTTGACCGGTGGCGCCGGTGAGGGCAATCAGCTTCATGGTGTGGACTCCGCGGTAATGCGCTCGAAGGGATGCGCTTGAATGGATGACGGCGTCACTGTAGGATCAAAGCTCACTTTTCGGAAGTACAAACATGTCTGTAAGTAAGAAGGCCGATGCCGCGCCGCGGGCGCGCAAGCTCTCGCAGCGCCTGCGCCGCGGCGACCTGCTCGCGGCGGCCTGCCCGTCGCGCGAGGTGCTCAAGCACCTCACCAGCCGCTGGGGCGTGCTCGTGCTGATGGTGCTGGAGACCGGCACGCACCGCTTTGCCGAGCTCAGGCGCGGCATCGGCGGCGTCAGCGAGCGCATGCTGGCGCAGACGCTGCAGTGGCTGGAGGGCGACGGGCTGGTGCTGCGCGTGGCGCACGAGGTCGTGCCGCCGCACGTCGAGTACTCGCTCACGGCGCTGGGCCGCGATGCCGCCAGGCACGTGCGCGGCCTGGCCGACTGGATCGAGCTCAACCTGCCGCGCGTGCTCGAGTTCCGAAGCCGCCGTGCCGCCCGGACGGACAGCGCCGCCGCCGCGCGCGCCGGCGTGCAGGTGCACCGGCTGCGCTAGCCGCAGGGCCGCGCCGGGGCCATGCAGTTCGTGCTCGACGCCCCGCGACGCCTCGGCGACGACTCAAGGCAGACGCTTCCCGCGCGCACGCGGGCTCGCGCGCGTGCCGCGCGCCAGCACGGCCACCAGTTCGCCCAGGCTCTCCAGGTTGTGCGCGGGCATGAAGCGGTCGACGTGCGGCAGCATGCTGCGGATGCCCGCGGCGCGCGGCTGGAAGCCCGCGAAGCGCAGCAGCGGGTTGAGCCAGACGAGCTCGCGGCAGCTCTTGTGCAGGCGCTGCATCTCGAAGGTGAGCTCGCCGACCTCGCCCGATTCCAGGCCGTCGGTGATGAGCAGCACGGTGGCGTTGCCCGAGAGCACGCGGCGCGCCCAGCGGCGGTTGAACTCGCGCAGGCAGGCGGTGATGCGCGTGCCGCCGGACCAGTCGTCGACCGCGCGCACGACCTCGGCGACGGCGATGTCGGGGTCGCGGCTCTTCAGCAGGCGCGTGGTCCGCGTGAGACGCGTGCCGAAGACGAAGCTCTCCACCTGGGCGTCGGCGTGCCCCAGCAGGTGCGCGAAGTGCAGCAGCATGCGCGAGTAGCGGCTCATGCTGCCCGAGATGTCGGCGAGCACGACGATGGGCGGCGGCCTCGTGCGCGGCTGGCGCCAGCGCAGGTTCCAGAGCTCGCCGCCGTGGCGTGCCATGGTCTGCAGCGTCGCGCGCCAGTCGGGGCGGCCGGGGTGGTTGGCGCGCTTGCCGCGGCGCGTGCGCAAAGGCTCGAAGGCCACGCGCAACTGCGCCAGCAGGCGCTGCGCCTGGCGCCATTCGTCGGCGCTCATGGTCTCGAAATCGGCCTTCTGCAACTGCTCGCGCGCACTGAAGGTGAGCGTGGCGTCGAGCTCGAATTCCTGCGCCGGCGGCGGCGGCGGAAGCTCCTGCGGCCTGGGCGGGAACAGCGCCTCGGCCAGGCGGCGGTTCTCGGCCGCGGGCTGCGGCGCGTCCCTGGCCTGCACCTTGGGGAGCAGCAGCGCGCGCATGCGGCCTTCGAGGTCGGGGTCACGCCAGAAGAGCTCGAAGGCCTGGTCGAAGAGCTCGCGGTGCTCGATCCGCCCCAGCAGGCAGGCCGAGAGCACGGCGTGGAAGTCGCGCCGCCCCTGCAGCCCCGCAACCCGCAGCGCCTGCAGCGCGAGCTGGATGCGGTCGCTGCCCACCGGCATGCCCGCGGCGCGCAGCACGCGGCCGAAGTGCATGACGTTCTCGGCCAGGTGGCCCGGGCCCTGCTGCAGCGGCAGCATCGCCTGTGCCCGTCGCGATCAGCCGCGCGCGGCGGCGGTGCGCGCGTGCTCGACGATGCGCGCGGCCTCGCTGCCCTGCACGCGGGCGATGTCGTCCTGGTACTTCAGCAGCACGCCCAAGGTGTCCTGCACCACGCGCGGATCGAGCACGAAGGCGTCGAGCTGCATCAGCGCGCGCGTCCACTCGATCGTCTCGGCGATTCCGGGCAGCTTGTAGAGCTCCATCTCGCGCAGGCGCTGCACGAAGGCGACGACCTGGCGCGCGAGGTCGTCGGCCACGCCGGGAACGCGCCGCTGCAGGATCTGCAGCTCGCGCGCGGCGTCCGGGAACTCGACCCAGTGGTAGAGGCAGCGGCGCTTGACGGCGTCGTGGATCTCGCGCGTGCGGTTGCTGGTGAGGACGACGATCGGCGGCGTCGCCGCCTTCACGGTGCCGAGCTCGGGGATGGTGATCTGGAAGTCCGACAGCACTTCGAGCAGAAAGGCCTCGAAGGGCTCGTCGGCGCGGTCGAGCTCGTCGATCAGCAGCACCGGCGGCAGCGCGCGCGCCGGGTCGATCGCCTGCAGCAGCGCACGCTTGTTGAGGAAGCGCTCGCCGAAGAGCTCGGCGGCGAGCGCCTCGCGGCCGATGCCTTCCTTCTCGGCGAGGCGGATCTCCATCATCTGCCGGCCGTAGTTCCACTCGTAGGCGGCGCTGTTCAGGTCCAGCCCCTCGTAGCACTGCAGCCGGATGAGCTCGCGATCCAGCAGCCGCGCCAGCGTGCGCGCGATCTCCGTCTTGCCGGTGCCGGGCTCGCCTTCGAGGAAGAGCGGGCGCTGCAGCTTCAGGGCCAGATAGACGACGGTGGCGAGCTGGCGGTCGGCGACGTAGTCGTGCTCGAGCAGCCGCGCTGCGGTGTCGTCGATGCTCTGCGGGATTTCGCTCACGGGGATCTGCGTTCCTTCAAAAGCGAAACGCCGCAGCGGCTGCGGCGTTTCGCGGCTCGGCGCAAAGCGCTCGCTTCAGCCGACGGCGCGTGCGGCGAGCACGGGGATGAGGGCCGCACGATACTCCGCCGACCCGTGCAGGTCGCTGACGAGGTCTTCGGCCGCGACCGTGGCGCCGGCCAGCGCCGCGCCCGACCAGTTCGCGGCCAGCTTGTCCTCCAGCGCCTTGGCGCGGAAAACGCCGCCGGCGCCGGCGCCGGTGACGGCCACGCGCACGCCCTGCGGCCCCTTGCTGACGAAGACGCCGACGATCGAGAAGCGCGAGGCCGGCTGGTTGAACTTCTGCCAGCCCGCGCGCTCGGGCACCGGGAAGCTGACCGCGGTGATGATTTCGTCCTCGGCCAGTGCGGTGGTGTAGATGCCCAGGAAGAAGTCGTCGGCGGCGATGTCGCGCTTGTTCGTGTGCACGGTCGCGCCCAGGCCCAGGACGGCGGCCGGGTAGCAGGCCGCGGGGTCGTCGTTGGCGAGGCTGCCGCCGATCGTGCCGCGGTTGCGCACCTGGCGGTCGCCGATGCGGCCCGCGAGGTCGGCCAGCGCGGGGATGGCTTTCTGCACCTCGGCGCTGGCGGCGACCGTGGCGTGCGTCGTCATGGCGCCGATCCTGACGACGCCGCCGGCGACGGCGATGCCGCGCAGCTCGGCGATGCCGCCAAGGTCGGCGAGCGCGTCGGGCGCGGCCAGGCCCAGCTTCATCGAGGGCAGCAGGCTTTGCCCGCCGGCGATCAGCCGCGCGCCGCCGGCTGCGGCCTTGGCCGCGTCGGCGACCGAGGCCGGGGTGCTGTAGTCGAAGGTCTGCATGAGTGATCTCCTCGTTCAGGCCTGGCCGCGCGCGGCCTTCCAGACGGTGAAGGGACTGGCGGGCATGGGCACGTCCTGCACGCCCAGCGCGTCGCAGATGGCGTTGATGACGGCCGCCGGCGCGCCAATGGCGCCGGCCTCGCCGCAGCCCTTGACGCCCAGCGGGTTGTGCGTGCAGGGCGTGCCCTTGGCGGTCTCGACGGTGAAGCTCGGCAGGTCGTCGGCGCGCGGCATCGCGTAGTCCATGAAGCTGCCGGTCAGCAGCTGGCCGCTTTCCTTGTCGTAGACGCCGTGTTCGAGCAGCGCCTGGCCGATGCCTTGCGCCAGGCCGCCGTGCACCTGGCCCTCGACGATCATCGGGTTGATGACGTTGCCGAAGTCGTCGCAGGCAGTCATGCGCTCGACGCGCACGACGCCGGTGGCCGGGTCGACCTCGACCTCGCAGACGTAGGTGCCCGCCGGGTAGGTGAAGTTGCTCGGGTCGTAGAAGGCGTTCTCGTTGAGGCCGGGCTCGAGCTTGTCGTGCGGGAAGTTGTGCGGCACGTAGGCGGTGAGCGAGACCTGCGCGAAGGGCACGGCCTTGTCCGTGCCGGCGACCTTGAACTGCCCGCCCTCGAAGACGACGTCGGTGTCGGCCGCCTCCATCAGGTGGGCGGCGATCTTCTTGCCCTTGGCGATGACCTTGTCCAGCGCCTTCACGATCGCCGTGCCGCCGACGGCGAGCGAGCGGCTGCCGTAGGTGCCCATGCCGAAGAGCGTCTTGCCGGTGTCGCCGTGCTCGATGCTCACGTCCTCCATCGGGATGCCCAGGCGGTCGGCGACGACCTGCGCGAAGGTCGTCTCGTGGCCCTGGCCGTGGCTGTGGCTGCCGGTGAAGACGGTGACCTTGCCGGTCGGGTGCACGCGCACCTCGCCGGCCTCGAACAGGCCCGCGCGCGCGCCGAGCGCGCCGGCGATCGACGAGGGCGCGATGCCGCAGGCCTCGATGTAGGCGCTGTAGCCCAGGCCGCGCTTCAGGCCCTTGGCCTCGCTGGCGGCGCGGCGCGCGGCGAAGCCCTTCACGTCGGCGAGCTCGATGGCGCGGTTCAGCGTCGCCTCGTAGTCGCCGGTGTCGTAGGTCAGGCCCACCGGCGTGGCGTAGGGGAAGCTGCGGATGTAGTTGCGGCGGCGGATCTCGGCCGGATCGAGCTTCATCTCCTTGGCCGCGGTCTCGACGATGCGCTCGATCAGGTACGAGGCCTCGGGGCGGCCGGCTCCGCGGTAGGCGTCCACCGGCGCGGTATTCGTGAACACCGCCTTCACCGTGCAGTGGATCTTGGGCGTGGCGTACTGGCCCGCGAGCAGCGTGGCGTAGAGGATGGTCGGTACCGCGGTCGAGAAGGTCGAGAGGTAGGCCCCCAGGTTGGCCGTGGTGTGCACGCGCAGGGCGAGGAACTTGCCGTCCTTGTCCATCGCCAGCTCGGCCTCGGTGACGTGGTCGCGGCCGTGCGCGTCGGCGAGGAAGGCCTCGGCGCGCTCGGCGGTCCACTTGATCGGCCGGCCGACCTGCTTGCTCGCCCACACCAGCGCCGTCTCCTCGCCGTAGAGGAAGATCTTGCTGCCGAAGCCGCCGCCGACGTCGGGCGCGACGACGCGCATCTTGTGCTCGGGGATGCCGAGCACGAAGGCGCACATGAGCAGCCGCTCGACGTGCGGGTTCTGGTTGGCGACGTAGAGCGTGTACTCGTCGCTGGCGGCGTTGTAGCTGGCGTTGGCCGCGCGCGGCTCGATGGCGTTGGGGATGAGGCGGTTGTTGCGGAAGGACAGGCGCGTGACGTGCGCCGCGCCCTGGATCGCGGCGGCCGTCCCCTCGCCGTCGCCGATGGCCCAGGTGTAGCAGGTGTTGTCGGCGGCCTCGTCGTGCACGACGGCCTGGGCGCCGGCGGCCTCGGCGGCGTCGACGACCGCGGGCAGGACTTCGTAGTCGACCTCGATCAGCGCTGCCGCCGCCTTGGCCTGCTCCACCGACTCGGCGACGACGAGCGCGACGCGGTCGCCCACGTAGCGCACCTTGCCGTCGGCGAGCACCGGGTGGCGCGGCTCCTTCATCGGGCTGCCGTCGGTGACGTTGTTGATCTGCCAACCGCAGGGCAGGCCGCCGACGCCCCTGAAGTGCTCGCCGGTGAAGACGGCCAGCACGCCCGGCGCCTGCGCCGCGGCGGAGGTGTCCACCGACCGGATGCGCGCGTGCGCGTGCGGCGAGCGCAGGAAGACGCCGTGGGTCTGGCCGGGCAGGCTGATGTCGTCGGTGTACTGGCCGCGGCCGGTGAGGAAGCGGGCGTCCTCGCGTCGCTCCACGGCCTTGCCGATGAAGCCGGTGTCGGGTGCATTCATGGTGGGGTCCTCTCGATCAGGCTGGCGTCACTTCATCGCGGCCGCGCCTTGCTGCACGGCCTTGACGATGTTGTGGTAGCCGGTGCAGCGGCACAGGTTGCCCTGCAGGCCCGCGCGCAGCTTCTCCTCGGTGGAGATGTCGTGATGCTCGACGAGGTCGATCGCGCTCATCACCATGCCCGGAGTGCAGAAGCCGCACTGCAGGCCGTGTGCGGCGCGAAACGCCGCCTGCATCGGGTGCAGCGTGCCGTCGGCAGCGGCCAGTCCCTCGATCGTCGTGACTTCGGCGCCCTGCGCCTGCAGCGCGAGCATGTTGCAGCTCTTGGTCGCGCGGCCGTTGACGTGCACGGTGCAGGCGCCGCACTGCGCGGTGTCGCAGCCGACGTGGGTGCCGGTGAGGCGCAGGTGCTCGCGGATGAACTCGACGAGCAGGGTCTGCGGCGCAACGTCGCGCGTGACTTCGCGTCCGTTGACCTTCAGGGTGAGCAGGGCCATGGCATCTCCGTGGAGGAAATCGAGGTGGAACCGTTGATGCTAGGCAGCCTCGCCCTTGCTGGCTCGCTGTCAGAAACGCTTAGGAAACATGTTGCATAGGTACAAACGCATACCCCCGGGGTGTTGACAGGCCGGGGATCGGCTATGGTTCTGCCGACGCGGCGAGGCGGCCGCGAACAAGGGGGTGTCGATGGACAACGCCGATCTCGACGTGCTGCGCCAGATCAGCGCCTGGCAGCGCGAGGGCCACGCGGCGGTGCTGGGGACGATCACGCGCACCTGGGGCTCGGCGCCGCGGCCGGTGGGCTCGCTGGTCGCGGTGCGCGGCGATGGCCACATCGCGGGCTCGGTATCCGGCGGCTGCATCGAGGACGACCTGGTGGCGCGCATGCGCGAGGGCACGCTCGCGGCCAAGGGCGTCGAGCTCGTGCGCTACGGCATCAGCGGCGACGAGGCCGCGCGTTTCGGCCTGCCCTGCGGCGGCACGCTCGAGGTCTTGTTCGAGCCCCTCGGGCCGGCCAGCGCCATCGACGACCTGCTCGCGGCGCTCGAGAGGGGCGAGCGCGTGCGCCGCGAGCTGCAGCGCGCCAGCGGCAAGGTGACGCTGGCCGCCGCGGTCGGCGGCGACGCCCTGCAGCTCGACGACGAGCGCCTGCTGACGACGCACGGCCCGCACTGGCGGCTCTTCATCGTCGGCGCCGGGCAGATGTCGCAGTACCTCGCGCGCATGGCGCTGGCGCTGGACTACGAGGTGACGGTCTGCGACCCGCGCGAGGAGTACGCGCCCGAACTGCCCGGCGTCACGCTCACCAAGCTCATGCCCGACGACGCCGTGCGCGGCCTCGCGCCGGACGCGCATACCGCGGTGGTCGCACTCACGCACGACCCCAAGCTCGACGACCTGGCGCTGATGGAGGCGCTGCGCAGCGAGGCCTTCTACGTCGGCGCCATCGGCTCGCGCGCCAACCAGGCGCGGCGCAAGCAGCGCCTTGCCGAGCACTTCGGCTTCACCGAAGGCGAGATGGCCCACCTGCACGGCCCGGTGGGGCTGAAGAACGGCGCGCGAACACCGCCGGAGATCGCCGTCTCCATCCTCGCCGAGTTGACCGCGGCGCGCTACGGCTGGCGCATCCCCGAACCGGTGTTCGTCGGCCGCGGACGCAGCATCTCGAGGGAGGAGGCGGCGCCGGCCTGAGCGCCAGCGAAAGGACCGGTCGTCTCTCCCGGGCCGGCGCGATGGCGATCATGCTCGCCGCCGATGAATCCAGATCCCGAATCCCGATCCTGAATTCGGACTGCTCGGAACATTCTTCCTGTTGGCCGCCTTTCGTCCGGACATTCAGCCGCTCGCATTTGCCGCAGGATTTGTCAGCGTGCTTGCATTCAACTACTTCGCATGGTCTTCGGGTGGATACAACGCGCAGATGGGCCGCGTATTCGCTGCGGATGTGATTGCCCTGGTTTGCCTGATCGTCGGCGCTGCGGCTTATGCGTATGATCATCTGCTGGGAGCAGGCTGACCCGATGTCTACGGGCACTTCCCGTCGAGTC
>JAIXKR010000114.1:7861-49359 GCA_026932235.1 Burkholderiales bacterium | reverse complement strand
GATCATCTGCTGGGAGCAGGCTGACCCGATGTCTACGGGCACTTCCCGTCGAGTCGACGGGATGGGGGTCGCCTTCATCCGCCGGACCTCATGCGGTCACTTGCGGAGAGATCGATGAAGTTCTCGGAGCGCCTGTTCGTCGGCACCTTCGGAGTTCTTCTGTCCGGCCTGGGAATCTACGTACTGGTATTCGGGCAGCTTGCGCCGGCTTGGCGATTCCTGGCGGGCATCGCGCTTTGCGCGTTCGGCAGAAATGCCATTCCTGGCGCGCTTTCCGGAAAGCGCCCCTGGCTCTCCCCTGAATCCGTGACCTCACCTCGACAGCCCTGCACGCTGCGGGTGAGTCCGGGGTGAGTTTGTCGTCGGCGCTGCGGACAGTTTGCTGCCATGCGCCGCATCGATGTCCGCCAACTCGACTACGACCTCACGCCCGTTGCCGGGCTGGCCCTGGTGGGGCACTACCTGCAGGCACTGCATCCGGCTTGGCGGCGACTGGACGCTGCGCTGCCGGTACGCACGGGCGTGAGCCACAGCGACATCGTGCGCAGCTAGCTCGGCTTGCTGGTGCAAGGCAAGAGCGACTTCGACGCCGTCGAAGGCTTTCGTGGCGACGCGTTCTTCAAGCAGGCCTTGGGCATCGGCTTGCTGCCGTCCAGCCCGACGCTGCGCCAGCGACTCGATGCCAAGGCCAGCCAGATGTTCGAGCACGTGCCGCCGATGATCGAGTCGCTGCTGGCCGGCCAGCGCCCCGACTACGGCGTGCTGCCCTGGCCCTGGCTGCCGCTGGACGTGGACACCTTCGCGATGGACAACGGCGGCACCGCCAAGGAAGGCGTGGGCAGGACGTATGCCGGCGTGCACGGCTACTGCCCGCTGGCGGCCTATCTGGGCGAGCACGGCTTTTGCCTGGAACTGGCGTTGCGCCCGGGCACCCAGCACTCGGCCGCGCAGACCGAGTTCAACGTCGAGCGCATCGTGCCGATGGCCCAGCGCCTGAGCGCGGCCGGGCCGAAGGCGCCGCTGCTGCTGCGCATGGACGCGGGCTTGGATTCGGCCAAGCTCATGCGCGCCATCGACGCGTGCAACGCGCCGGGGTTGCCGCAGGTGGACTGGCTCATCAAGTGCAACCCGCGCGGCACCGATGCCGCGGGCCTGGCCGGGCAACTCGACGCCGGGCTGTGGCAGTCGCCTCGCCCGGGCAAGCGCGTGGCGCTGTGGGAAGACACGCTCGTCGTCCCGGGCATCGAGCACCCACGTCGCCGAGTGCTGCGGCTGGTGGAGCGCACCATCGACCGACGCGGCCAGCAACTCCTCGTTGCCCAGTACGAACTCGAAGGCTGGAGCACGAGTCTGCCGGCGCACCTCGGTGCCCAGGACCTCATCGCGCTGTACGCCGGCCACGGCACGCACGAGCAGTTCCATGCCGAGTTCAAGAGCGAGCTTGACCTGCAGCGGCTGCCCTCGGGCAAGTTCGACACCAACCACCTCGTGTGCCAGCTGGCCGCGCTGGCGATGAACGTCCTGCGCCTGATGGGCCAGCGTGCGCTGCTCGGGCCTGATGCGCCGATCCGCCATGCGGCCAAGCGAAGGCGCATCAAGACGGTAATGCAGGAGCTCATCTACCGCGCCGGGCGCATCGTCGAGCATGCGCGGCGCTTCGTGCTCGGGCTGGGCGCCAACGACCGTGCAGCGACGGCGTTTGCCAGGCTGCACGGAGAACTCGCAGGCGCGGTCGCGGCCACGCCCTGAACGCACACCCAGCCGAGCGGCGCGATCCATCCAGAGCCACCCCAGCCGAAATCCGTCCACAGCGGCCACAACACCACCGGCGACGACGCTCGGCACCTGAAATCGACCCGAGAACGCCGCCATTGCCGGCGTTCAGCGCAGAGATCGGGCCCCGGGCAGGCCCAGCGCAAGTCGATCTTCATACAGCGACCGTGCTGCGCAAAATGGCGGCCGACATATTCTTGGACCGGGGTCTGAGGTCACGGATTCAGGCCCCAGAGATCGCCTGCTCGGGCGTCGCCTTCGTCCTGCTGACCCGCAGGCGCCCGCGCGAGCACTGGGTGCCGGCGGTGGCGCTGCTCGCACCGGCGCTGTGCGCGCTGATCGATGCCCAGCAGGCGCGCTGGTTCGGTGCCTGCCGGATCGGGTTGGAACTGCTACTGACCAATGCCGCCATCACCTTCGCCGGGCTGTGGCTGGCCAGCCTGGGGCGCCGGCCGCCCGGCGAAGGCCGGGTGACGCTCAGTCCAGCGCCATGAACAGCGCAGCCGCCGCCAGCGCCGCGGACAGGCTCCAGGCCAGCCACAGGCCGGCAGCGACGGGCTCGAGCACCGCGTCGGATGCATTGGCGGGGTTGACATGCACCCTCACCCGGCGGCCCACCGGGTAGGCCTCGGCATCGTGGCGGGCGAGGCGGTCCAAGCTCGCATAGAAGCGGCCCCCGAAGCGCAGGCGCGAGCCTTTCAGCTCGGCCGCGCCCACGTGGTAGCGGTAGACGATGTCGGGCCGGAACATGCGCCGGAGCGTGTGCTCGCTGCCGGCACTGAACATGCGCAAGGCCTCGACGCCGGAGGATTCGATCACCCCCTCCGTGGTCGGCCAGTGGCGGGCGGCCTCGGCCTGCGCGGCCGCGGCACGCGCCATCAGCGCGACAAACAAGGACATGGCGGCCAGCGCTACCGCGGGCAGCGCGCGCTCGGGCCGCTGAAGGCGCTGGCGCAGGCCTTCGACGGCGGCGTCGAAGCCCAGGGTGCCGCCCACCAGCAGCAACACCAGCACGCCGATGAAAATCGCCATCGTGCGCCACACGCCCTCGGGGGCATCATTCTCCAGTACCGCGTCCTGCGGCCGGGCGGGGTCGTAGTGCACGGTGACCTCGCGGCCCACCGGATAACGCGCCAGCCGGCCCTCGACATCGTGGTCGCCCAGGTCCTCCCCGATGCTCACCCGCGTGCCGCGGTAGCTGCGGCCGCCGACGCGGTATTCGTAGGCGATCTCGGCGAAGTTGCGCATCTGGTGGTCGCCGGTGCCGAGCGCGCGGTCGTGCGTCTGCGCGGTACGCACTCTTCGGGCGCGGGCGCGCGAGGCGACGATGCGCCCCGGCACCTGGCGCCAGTTCATCGTCTTGCGCACCTCGTGGAACTTGTACAGCGTGCCGAAGACGAGCAGCGCGATCATCGCGCCGCCGAAGATCAGGACGAGTTGCATGGCCGGTCGCCCCCTGCGTGCGGATTTCAGCGATCGTAGCCGGTCGTTTCAGGCTGATCGTAGCCGGCGCGCCAGGCGACTACGCCCTTGCAGCTCATCCCGCGTCCGTGCTGCCGGGGACAGACGGACGCCACGTCCTGCACTACGACGGCGACCCACTGCGTGATCCTGGCAGCGAGGTGGCCTTCTTCGGCAACTCGGCAAAGCGCCTGGGATGTCGCGAGATCGCCGTGCAACGTGTACAGGCCGATGGGAGCCGCGCCTTGCGCTGCCCTGGGGGCGCGGACAGATGATGCGGCGCGCGCGGCATCGCTGAGCCCGTCCCTGCCGCGACCTCTGAGGAGAGCGGCACACTCACCGGATGGGTGAGGCAAGACGCAAGGGGCTGGCGGTGCGCGCGAAGGTGGGTGAGCAGCCCGATGCGCCGCAGGTGGTGGACACGCTGGGCGGGCGCATGCAATTGCGCTGGGCATGAACAAGGTCGTCAGCGAAGACGCGCTGCGCCGGGCGCTGCAGCACATGGGCGAGAAGGCCAGCGCCGCATGGCTGCGACCGAGCCTGATGCACTCGGTGCGCGAGGCGCTGGAGCAGCCCTACCTGCTGCGGCTGCGCCAGACCAAGAACGTGCAGCGCCTGGTGGCGCAGCAGTTCGCCAAGATCGGCAGCTTGATGGACACCGCCGAGCACGAGGTGCTGGCGTGCTTGAGGGATTTCAGACCCTCAGCGATACTGCGCCGGCTCGCCTGCCAGCCGTGCAGCGATGAGCACCGCGCGCATCTCAGCCTGTCCGGGCTGTGAAGTTGCACCACGCGATGGGACACGATCGATCGTCGGCGCTGCGGCCTATGCGTACGATCATCTGCTGGGAGCAGGCTGACCCGATGTCTACGGGCACTTCCCGTCGAGTCGACGGGATGGGGGTCGCCTTCATCCGCCGGACCTCATGCGGTCACTTGCGGAGAGATCGATGAAGTTCTCGGAGCGCCTGTTCGTCGGCACCTTCGGAGTTCTTCTGTCCGGCCTGGGAATCTACGTACTGGTATTCGGGCAGCTTGCGCCGGCTTGGCGATTCCTGGCGGGCATCGCGCTTTGCGCGTTCGGCAGAAATGCCATTCCTGGCGCGCTTTCCGGAAAGCGCCCCTGGCTCTCCAGGATCGGTCCGCTCCCGTGATCCGGGTGCTTGGGCCGCGCGACAAGCGTCCCGAAGAAGTCCGGATTCCCGCAAGAGCAGATCGCCCGCTCCGCGGCCGCTGAGCGCCGGAAGCGACCTGGGCGGCGCCTCAAGCGGCCGGCGGCGGATTCCTCAGCCGGATGTGCAGTTCGCGCAGCTGCTGTTCATCGACCGCGCTCGGCGCCCCGGTCAGCAGGCACTGCGCGCGCTGCGTCTTCGGGAAGGCGATGACGTCGCGGATGCTCTCGGCCTTGGTCATCAGCGTCACCAGCCGATCCAGCCCGAAGGCCAGGCCGCCGTGCGGCGGCGCGCCGTACTGCAGCGCATCGAGCAGGAAGCCGAACTTCAACCTCGCGTCCTCGGGCGAGATGGCGAGCGCGCGGAAGACCTTGTTCTGCACCTCGGCGCGGTGGATGCGCACCGAGCCGCCGCCGAGCTCCCAGCCGTTCAGGACCATGTCGTAGGCCTTGGCCAGGCAGGCACCGGGGTCGGTGTCCATCAGGTCCTCGTGGCCGTCCTTGGGACTCGTGAACGGGTGGTGCACCGCGTTCCAGCGCTTGCCCTCGTCGTCGTACTCGAACATCGGGAAGTCGACCACCCACAGCGGCGCCCAGACGTCGTCGAAGAGCCCGTGCGTGCGGCCGAACTCGCTGTGGCCGACCTTCACCCGCAGCGCACCGAGCGCGTCGTTGACGACCTTGGCCTTGTCGGCGCCGAAGAAGATCAGGTCGCCGTTGGCCGCACCCGTGCGCTCGAGGATCTGCACGACCGCCGCATCGTGCAGGTTCTTCACGATCGGCGACTGCAGGCCTTCGCGGCCCTTGGCGACGTCGTTGACCTTGATCCACGCCAGGCCCTTGGCGCCGTAGATCTTCACGAACTCGGCATAGGCGTCGATCTCGCCGCGCGACATCCCGGCACCGCCGGGAATGCGCAGCGCCGCCACGCGTCCGCCCTTGCTCGTCGCCGGCCCGCTGAAGACCTTGAAGTCGACGTCCTTCATGACGTCGGTGAGCTCGGTGAACTCGAGCTTCACGCGCAGGTCGGGCTTGTCCGAGCCGTAGCGCTGCATCGCCTCGGCGTAGCTGAGCTGCACGCAGGCCGGAAGCTCGACGCCCAGCGCCTTGCGGAACACGGTGCGGATCATGCCCTCCATCAGCGCGCGGATCTCCTCCTCGCCGAGGAAGGAGGTCTCGACGTCGATCTGCGTGAACTCGGGCTGGCGGTCGGCGCGCAGGTCCTCGTCGCGAAAGCACTTGGTGATCTGGTAGTAGCGGTCGAAGCCGGCGACCATCAGCAGCTGCTTGAAGAGCTGGGGCGACTGCGGCAGCGCGAAGAACATGCCGTCGTGCACGCGGCTGGGGACGAGGTAGTCGCGCGCGCCCTCGGGCGTGCTCTTCGTCAGCATCGGCGTCTCGATATCGACGAAGCCGTTCTCGTCGAGGTACTTGCGGGCCTCGATGGCGACGCGGTAGCGCAGCATCAGGTTCCTCTGCATCTGCGGGCGGCGCAGGTCGAGCACGCGGTGCGTCAGGCGTACCGTCTCGGAGAGGTTGTCGTCGTCGAGCTGGAAGGGCGGCGTCTGGCTCGGGTTCAGGACTTCGATCGCGTGGCACAGCACCTCGACCTTGCCGCTGGTGAGGTTGGCGTTCTCGGTGCCGGCCGGGCGCGCACGAACCAGGCCCACGACCCGAAGGCAGAACTCGTTGCGCACGCCCTCGGCGACCTCGAACATCGCGGGGCGGTCGGGATCGCAGACGATCTGCACCAGGCCTTCGCGGTCGCGCAGGTCGATGAAGATCACGCCGCCGTGGTCGCGGCGGCGGTGGGCCCAGCCCATCAGGGTCACGGTCTGGCCCAGCAGCGCTTCGCTGACCAGGCCGCAGTAGCTCGTTCTCATCGCAGGTTCTCCACTCGATTCGGTACTTGCGGCGGCGCGCGCCGGCGGGGCCGCGCCGGTCGCCTGCCGGCGCAGCCTCTTCAATTTCGCGCGGCCAGCGGCAGGGCGCCCGCCGCCGCGGCTTGCGGCGGCGCCACGACGCCCATCGAGATCACGTACTTGAGCGCCTCGTCGACGCTCATCTGCAGCTCGACGACGTCGCTGCGCGGCATCATCAGGAAGAAGCCCGAGGTCGGGTTCGGCGTGGTCGGCACGTAGACGCTGAGCATGTCGCCGGGCAGGCGTCCGGCGACCTCGCCGCCGGGCGTGCCGGTGACGAAGGCGATCGTCCACGCGCCCTTTCGCGGGTACTGCACCAGCACCGCCTCGCGAAAGGCGTTGCCGTTGCTGCTGAAGAGCGTGTCCGAGACCTGCTTGACCGAGCTGTAGATCGACTTGACGATCGGGATCTGGTGCATCAGCCGGTCCCACTGGCGCACCCACCACTGACCGAAGATGTTGGTGACGAAGACCCCGGTGGCCAGCAGGCCCGCGCCCAGCACGAGCACGGCCAGTCCCGGCACATGGCGCCACTGCTCGATCGCCTCGTGCATCGACGCCGGCATCACCGCCTGCGTGAGCGAGAGCAGGGAGAGGAAGACGCCGTCCAGCACCGACAGCAGCCAGCCGAGCACCCAGACGGTGATCGCCAGCGGCAGCCAGACCAGGAGGCCGGCGATCAGGAAGCGCTTCACGCACGCCCTCCGCGCGCACTCCGCATCAATCGGCGCTGCCGGCCGAAGGCGTCGGCGCCGCGGGCGCCGCCGCGGAGGCGGGCGTCGACATGGGCGTCGCTGCCGCCGCATCGGCCGCGGGCGCCGCGTCGGCGGATGCGGGCTTGCCGTCGGCGGGCTTGTCCTCGCCGGCCTTGGCGGCCGCGCTGTTGCCGCCGCGGAAGTCGGTCACGTACCAGCCCGAACCCTTGAGCTGGAAGCCCGCGGCCGTCACCTGCTTGGCGAACGTCTGCGCGCCGCAGGCCGGGCAGGTCGTGAGCAGCGGGTCGGAGAGCTTTTGCAGCACGTCCTTCGCGTGACCGCAGGCGCTGCAGCGATAGGCGTAGATCGGCATGACGGGGGTCCCCGCGGCAAAACCGGGAATTATAGGTGCCCCAGGTGGGGGCGCCGCTCAGGCGTTCAAGCCCTTGACCTTGTGATCGTGGTCCCGGCGCTGGCGCACGAACTGCGGCAGCAGCGAACCCGCCAGCATGCCGGCGAAGGCGGCGATGAGTCCCGCGAGCTGCCCCGGGAAATGCTCGCCGAGCGTCGTGATCTGCGGGAAGAACAGCACCCAGGTGGCGACTCCCAGCGTCACCGAGACGATCGCCCCCTGCGTCGTCGCGCGCTTCCAGTACAGGCCCATCACCAGCGGCACGAAGGCGCCCACCAGCGTCACCTGGTAGGCCTCGGAGACCAGTTCGTAGATCGTCGTGCCCTGCATCGCGATGGCGTAGGCGAGCACGATCGCCGCGAAGGCAACGATCGACCAGCGCATCGCCAGCAGCTGTTCGCGATCGTTCATGCCCGGGCGCAGGTTCTTCAGGATGTTCTCGACGAAGCTCGTCGCCGGCGCCAGCAGCGTCGCCGAGGAGGTGCTCTTGATCGCCGAGAGCAGCGCGCCGAAGAAGAGGATCTGCATCAGCAGCGGCATCTTCGTCATGATGAAGGTCGGCAGCAGGCGCTGGTAGTCGTCCTTGGCCAGGGTCATCGCCTCGTCGCCCATCACGACGACGGCGCTGGCGACGATGAACATCGGCACGAAGGCGAAGAGGATGTAGGCCACGCCGCCGATGCTGGCGCCGCGCCCGGCGGTGCCGGCGTCGCGCGCGGACATCACGCGCTGGTAGATGTCCTGCTGCGGGATGCTGCCCAGCATCATCGTCAGCCCCGCGGCGACGAAGAAGACGATCTCCTTGAAGCTCGGCGCGGGCAGGAAGCGCAGCAGGTCCTGGCTCGTCGCCAGCGCCAGCACCTTGTCGCTGCCGCCCGCGAGGTCCGCGGCGAAGAAGGCGATCACGCTCATGCCCACGACGAGCACGATCATCTGGATGAAGTCGGTCCAGGCCACCGCCAGGAAGCCGCCGATGACGACGTAGATGAGCACCGCCAGCGTGCCGACGATCATGCCGGTGGTCTCGGACATCGCGCCGTCGGTGAGGATCGAGAACACCAGCCCGAGCGCGGTGATCTGTGCGGCCACCCAGCCCAGGTAGCTGAGGATGATGGCCACCGAGCAGAAGACCTCGATGCCCTTGCCGTAGCGCTGGCGGTAGAAGTCGCCGATGGTGAGCAGGTTGAGCCTGTAGAGCCGCGCGGCGAAGAAGACGCCGACCAGCACCAGGCACATGCCGGCGCCGAAGGGGTCCTCGACGATGTCGTGCAGCCCGCCCTGGATGAAGCGCGCGGGCACGCCCATCACCGTCTCCGCGCCGAACCAGGTGGCGAAGGTCGTCGTGATCACCATCACCAGCGGCAGGCTGCGCCCGGCGATGGCGAAGTCGGTCGTCGTCTTGATGCGCGTGCCGGCCCAGACGCCCAGCGCCAGCGTGCCCATCAGGTAGAGGATGACGAGGGTGATCAGCACGGCGCGGCTCCGCGTATTCGGGTCAAAGCGGCGCGCATTATCCGCACGCCGCGCGCGCCCCAGGCGCGCGCGGGAGGATCAGCCGCGCCAGTGCATCAGCAGTTGCGTCGCCACCACGCCGGCGAGAAAGCCCAGCGCGCCGAACACCAGCGCCTGCAGCAGCCGGTGGCTGCGCCGCTGCTGCGCCAGCAAGCCGAGCAGCAGCCGCTCCTCATCGGCGCGCGCGGCCGGCTCCTGCAGCCGCTGGTGCAGCAGCCGCGGCAGCTCCGGCAGCAGGTGCGCGTAGTGCGGCGCCTGCTTCTCCAGGCGCAGCAGCAGGCCGCGCCAGCCGATCTGCTCGTCCATCCAGCGCTCGAGAAAGGGCTTGGCCGTGGTCCACAGGTCCAGTTCCGGGTCGAGCTCGCGCCCCAGGCCCTCGACGTTGAGCAGCGTCTTCTGCAGCAGCACGAGCTGCGGCTGGATGTGCACGTTGAAGCGGCGCGAGGTCTGGAACAGGCGCATCAGCACCTGGCCGAGCGAGATGTCCTTGAGCGGGCGGTCGAAGTGCGGCTCGCAGACCGCGCGGATCGCGCCCTCGAGCGCGTCGACCCGCGTGGTCGGCGGCACCCAGCCGCTCTCCACGTGCAGCTCGGCAACGCGCTTGTAGTCGCGGCGGAAGAAGGCGATGAAGTTCTGCGCCAGGTAGTCCTTGTCGACCTCGTTGAGCGTGCCGATGATGCCGAAGTCGAGCGCGATGTAGCGCCCGAAGGTCGCCGGATCCAGGCTCACCTGGATGTTGCCGGGATGCATGTCGGCGTGGAAGAAGCCGTCGCGGAAGACCTGCGTGAAGAAGATCGTGACGCCGTCGCGCGCGAGCTTCCTGAAGTCGACGCCGGCCTCTCGCAGGCGCTGCGTCTGGTTGATCGGCACGCCGCTCATGCGCTGCATGACCATCACCGTGGGCGTGCACAGGTCCCACACCATCTCGGGGATCAGGACCAGGTCCAGGCCCTGCATGTTGCGCCGCAGCTGCGCCGCGTTGGCGGCTTCGCGCACGAGGTCGAGCTCGTCGTGCAGGTAGGTGTCGAACTCGGCCACGACCTCGCGCGGGCGCAGCCGCTTGCCGTCGGCCGACAGGCGCTCGACCCAGCGCGCGAGCCGGTGCAGCAGCGCCAGGTCGTCCTCGATCGTCGCCAGCATGCGCGGGCGCAGCACCTTCACCGCCACCTCGCGCCCGTCCTGCAGCAGCGCGAAGTGCACCTGCGCCACCGAGGCACTCGCCACCGGCTCGGCGTCGAAGCGCGCGAAGACCGCGTCCACCGGACGCCCGAAGGCCTTCTCCACGAGTTCGCGCGCCTGCGCCGCCGGAAAGGGCGGCACGCGGTCCTGCAGCTTGGCGAGCTCGTCCGAGAGGTCCGGCGGCAGCAGGTCGCGCCGCGTCGAGAGCACCTGCCCGAACTTGACGAAGATCGGGCCCAGGCGCTCGAGCGCCCGGCGCAGGCGCACGCCGCGCGGCTCCTCGAGGCGCCGCCCGAAGGTGATCAGGCGCGCCAGCACGCGCACCGGGCGCTGGCGGAACGGCGAGAGCGCGAGCTCGTCGAGCCCGTAGCGCAGGACGATGTAGACGATGAACGACAGGCGCAGGAACTGCCGCATCACCCGCCCGGGCGACCCGGCCAGCGCTCGCGCAGCGTCCCCAGGCCCTGCATCGCCGTGGCCAGCGCGCGCTTGAAGCCCGAGCCCGCGCGCGCCAGCGCCGCCACCAGCGGCAGCGGCAGCACGCGCTCGAGATCGCCCGCGAGATCCCAGCGCAGGTTCTGCAGCAGCCAGTTGACGTCGGCGGCAAAGGCCGCGTCACCGGCGATCTCCACCGCCGGCATCTCGCCCGCGGCCAGGCGCGCGGCGAACCGCATCGGGTTGTCGGCGGCCACGCGCAGCTGCAGCTCGATCGGTGCCGGCTGAGGCGGCGCTTGCCGCTCGCCCGACTCCTTGGGCTCCTGCGCCTCCCGCGCCTCCGGAACCGCGTCGCCGCACCACTCCAGCAGGCCCGCGGGCGTCACCTGCCAGACCAGCGCAGGCAACGGCGGCAGCAGCGCGGGCCAGCCGGCGGCCTCGATCTGCAGCGTCTTGCCCGCGTGCGGCAACAATCGCTGCGTGGCCACGGCTTCGCTGCCAAGGACGTGGTTGAGCAACAAGGTCAGCCGCTCCATCACGGCCGGCGCCAGCATCCGGTGCAGGTTGTGCAGCATCGCACGATTGTAGGCAGCGCCGCCACGGTTACAGCGCTGAAACATCCCTGGACGAGAATCCAGGCGTGGCGACGCACGAGGAGGGCTGCGCGAGGAGAATCGCGGGCCGATGGGCCCAGGCGGCGACCCGAACCGCGCTGTCATTCCTCGATGCCAGAAACCCCAGCAGAACGACGCCGTTTCCACCGGATCCCCGATTCGGTGGCCGGCAGCATCGCCGCGCTGGTCGAGCCGGGCATGGCCGTCCTCACGCTGCTGGTCTGCTGCTGGTGGTTCCGCGAGCCGATCGACCGCCCGGAGATCGTGCTGTGCGTGCTCGCCGTGACGCTGCTCTTCCCGGGGCACAACCACTTCTGGGAGCGGCCGCTGAACGCCGCCGTGCAGATCGGCGCCAACTGGGCGACGCTGCTGGGAATCCTGGCCCTGGTGGGCTTTGCCACGCACAGCTTCGGACTCTTCGACTGGAACGCCCTGCTGGCCTGGGCGCTCATCTCCCCGGCCCTGGTGTGGCTCACCTTCTTCAGCGGCCGCCGCTGGCTGCGCCGGCACGCCGCGCAGGCGCCCAACCGCCGACGCGCGGTGATCGTCGGCGCCGGTCCCCTGGGGGTGAAGGTCGCAGCCGCCTTCCAGGCCCGCGGCAGCCTGGGGCACGAATTGCTGGGCTACTTCGACGACCGCGAGGACGGCCGCATCGCCGCTGAAGCGCGTGCGCTGCGGCTTGGGCGGCTCGCCGACGTCGCCGCCTTCGTGCGCGAGCACGGCGTGCACGAGGCCTACATCACGCTGCCGCTGGGTTCGCAGCCGCGCATCATCGCGCTGCTCGAGAGCATCCAGGGCACGACGGCGTCGATCTACTTCGTCCCCGACGTCTTCGGCATCAGCATCATCCAGGGGCGGCTGCGCGACATGAACGGGCTGCCCGTCGTCGGCCTCTGCGAAAGCCCATTCACCGGCACCAACCTGCTCGTCAAGCGCGCCTCGGACCTGCTGCTGTCGGGCCTCATCCTGGCGCTGATCTGGCCGCTGATGCTCATCATTGCGGCCGCCGTGCGCTTCTCCTCGCCGGGCCCGGCGATCTTCCGCCAGCGGCGCAACGGCCTGGACGGCGAGGAGATCGTGGTCTACAAGTTCCGCTCCATGACGACGCAGGACAACGGCGACGTGGTGCCGCAGGCCAGGCGCGACGATCCGCGCGTCACCAGGCTCGGCGCCTTCCTGCGCCGCACCTCGCTGGACGAACTGCCGCAGTTCATCAACGTGCTGCAGGGGCGCATGAGCATCGTCGGGCCGCGCCCGCACGCGGTCGCGCACAACGCGCAGTACCGCGAACTGATCAAGGCCTACATGGTGCGGCACAAGGTGAAGCCCGGCATCACCGGCTGGGCGCAGGTCAACGGCCACCGCGGCGAGACCGACACGCTCGAGAAGATGCAGGCCCGCGTCGAGTACGACCTCGAGTACCTGCGCAACTGGTCGCTGCTGCTGGACCTGCAGATCGTGGCCCGTACCATCAAGCTCGTTTTCTTCGACCGCAAGGCCTACTGATGAAGCTCCCCGGTCTCCTCTCGCGCCGCCGCCGCCGGGCGTCCTCAATGCCGCTGCTCGCGCTGGCGGCGCTGGTGTGCCCGGCCGCGCTGCCCGGCGCCGCGAACGCGCAGGCGAGCCCCTACCGGCTGGGCGTCTCGCAAAGCGTGACCCACGACGACAACCTGCTGCGCGCCGGCGAGGGCCAGATGCTGCCCGAAGGCCTGCGGCGCAGCGACACCGTGTCCTCGACCGCGCTCATCGTCGGCCTCGACCAGCCGATCTCGCGCCAGCGCCTGCAGGCCGACGCCACCGTGCGCGCCAACCGCTTCGCGCACAACAAGCGCTACGACAACGAGGGCTACAACCTGCGCCTGGGGCTGGACTGGGCCACCGCGGGCCGCGTCGGCGGCAAGCTCTTCGCATCGCGCAACCGCACGCTCGCGCGCTTCGCGGGCACCGAGGACGGCATTCCCACCGAGCGCAACACCGAGCAGACGACGCGGCTCGGCGCCAGCGCGCACTACGGGCTCGCCGGCCCGTTTCGCGTCGAGGCCGGCCTCGAGCGCAGCACCGTGGGCTACTCGTCGGAGCGCTACCGCCGCCGCGAGTTGGAGCAGGACAGCGCCTCGCTCGGCCTGCGCTGGCGCCCTCGCGCAGGGCTGAACCTGCTGCTTTCGCTGCGCCACACGGAAGGCAGCTATCCGCACTACCTGACGGCCGTCGACGGCAGCAGCCGCGGCGACGACTTCCGCCGCCAGGCGATCGAACTCAGCGGCGAGTGGATCCCGAGCGCCGCCAGCCGCGTGCACGCGCGCCTGTCGCAGGGCCGCACGCGCTACGACATCGCGCGCGAACGCGACGTCTCGGGGCTCACCGGCGAGGTGCGCTGGAACTGGCAGCCCACCGGCCGCTTCTCGCTGGCGACGACGCTGCGCCGCCAGCCGGCGCAGGACGCCTACCTGCTGGACGCCGGCGGCGAGCTCGGCTCGATCGAGTACAGCCGCATGAGCACCGTGCTCGCGCTGCGCGCGGGCTACCAGCTCAGCGCCAAGGTGGCGCTGCGGGCGGAAGCGGAGCACTCGCGGCGCCGGCTCGAGCGCACGCTCAACGTCAGCAGCCTCGGCGCCGACAGCCGCGCCGCGCGCGACCACGACAACAGCCTGCTGCTGTCCGCCGTCTGGCAGGCGCAGCGCAGCCTGAGCCTGGGTTGCGACTGGCGGCGCTTCGCGCGCAGCGAGAGCGAGCTCTTCCTGGCGCAACGCAGCAACGCGTTCAGCTGCTGGGGCCAGTTCATGCTGCAGTGAGGCCGGGCTTGGCGCGCATCCTGCTGACCGGCGCGGCCGGCTACATCGGCTCGCACACCTGGCTGGCGCTGCACGAGGCGGGCTTCGACGTCGTCGGCGTCGACGACTTCCGCAACAGCTCGACGCGCGTGCTCGAGCGCCTGCGCGAGCTGGCGCCGCGGCCCGTGGTCTTCGAGCGCGCCGACGCCGGCGACGCCGCGGCGATGGACGCGATCCTCGCGCGCCATCGCGTCGACGCCGTCGTGCACTTCGCGGCGCTGAAGGCGGTGGGCGAATCGACCGCGCAGCCGCTCGAGTACTACGCCAACAACCTGGGCGCCCTGCTCGGCACCTGCCGCGCCATGCGCGCGCACGGCCTGCGTCGCATCGTCTTCAGCTCCAGCGCCACCGTCTACGGCGAGCCGCAGCGCCTGCCGATCGCCGAGGACGCGCCGCTCTCGGCCGCCAACCCCTACGGCCGAACCAAGCTCATCGGCGAGACCATCCTGCGCGACCTGGGTGCGGCCGACGCGCAGTGGCAGACCGCCTGTCTGCGCTACTTCAACCCGGTGGGCGCGCACGAGAGCGGGCGCATCGGCGAAGACCCGCGCGGAACGCCCAACAACCTCATGCCCTTCGTGGCGCAGGTGGCGATCGGCAAGCGCGCCGAGCTCTCGGTCTTCGGCGGCGACTACGCCACCATCGACGGCACCGGCGTGCGCGACTACATCCATGTCTGCGACCTCGCCGAGGGGCATGTCGCGGCGCTGCGTCGCCTGCTCGACGCACCGGGCTCGCTGACCGTGAACCTGGGCACGGGACGCGGCCACAGCGTGCTCGAACTGGTGCGCGCCTACGCCCAGGCGAGCGGCCGCCCGGTACCCTACCGCATCGTCGCGCGCCGTCCCGGCGACGTCGCCGCCTGCTGGGCCGATCCGACGCTGGCGCAACGGCTGCTGGACTGGCGTGCGCACCGCGACCTCGCGCGCATGTGCGCCGACAGCTGGCGCTGGCAGTCGCTGAACCCGCAGGGCTTCGACGCCTGAGCGCGGCCTCCGAACCCCTCGACGCCCGAAATGAGCAAGAACGAGCCCTCCCCAATCCAGGTGCTGCCGGTGATCATGGCCGGCGGCTCCGGCACGCGGCTGTGGCCGCTCTCGCGCGCCGGCTATCCGAAGCAGTTCCTCGTGCTGTCGGGGCGGCAGAGCCTCTTCCAGCAGGCGGTGGCGCGGCTGCTGGACCTCGCCGACGCGACGCTTGCGCTGCGGCCACCGCTGATCGTCGGCAACGAGGAGCACCGCTTCCTCGTGCTCGACCAGCTCGAGGCCATCGGCACGCCACCGGCGGCCGTGATCCTCGAGCCCGCGGGCCGCAACACGGCGCCGGCACTGACGCTGGCCGCGCTGCAGGCGCGCGACGCCGTTCCGGGCGACGCCGACCCCGTTCTCGTCGTCACCCCCGCCGACCAGACCGTGACGCGGCCCGAGGCCTTCACCGCCGCGATGCGGCGCGCGGTGGCGGTGGCGGCCGAGGGCGGCATCGCCATCCTCGGCGTCATGCCCGAGCGGCCGGAGACCGGCTACGGCTACATCCGCAGCAGCGCGGCCGGCGACGGCGGCGAAGCCGTGGTCGAGCGCTTCGTCGAGAAGCCCGACCCCGAGACGGCCATGGCCTATCTCGCCGACGGCCACTACGCCTGGAACGCCGGCATGTTCGTTCTGCGCGCGTCGACCTGGATGGCCGCGCTCGAACGCTTTCGCCCCGACATCGCCGCCGCCTGCCGCAAGGCCTGGGGCGCGCGCGGCACCGACGCCGCCTTCGTGCGCCCGGGCAAGGCCGAGTTCCAGGCCGTCCCCGCCGAGTCGGTCGACTACGCGGTGATGGAGCGCTGCCCGGGCAGCGGCATCGACATCCGCATGGTGGCCCTGGATGCCGGATGGAACGACCTCGGCGCCTGGGAGGCGGTGTGGCAGGTCGCCGCGCGCGACGCCGACGGCAACGCCTGCAACGGCGACGCCATCGTCACCGACAGCCGCAACACGCTGGTGCACGCGACGAGCCGGCTCGTCGCCGCCGTCGGCCTCGACAACGTCGTCGTCGTCGAGACGCCCGACGCCGTGCTCGTCGCCGACCGCGACAAGAGCCAGGACGTGAAGAAGATCGTCACCCGCCTCGGGCAGGAACAGCGCGGCGAGCACGCCCTGCACCGCAAGGTGCACCGCCCCTGGGGCTGGTACGACAGCATCGACCAAGGCCCGCGGCATCAGGTCAAGCGCATCCTCGTCAAGCCCGGCGCCTCCTTGAGCCTGCAGATGCACCACCACCGCGCCGAGCACTGGATCGTCGTCAGCGGCACCGCCGAAGTGACGGTGGGCGAGCAGGTGCTGCTGCTGACGGAGAATCAGAGCACCTACATCCCGCTCGGGCAGCGCCACCGCCTGGCCAACCCGGGCAAGGTGCCGCTCGAGATCATCGAGGTGCAATCGGGCTCCTATCTCGGCGAGGACGACATCGTGCGCTACGAAGATACCTACGGCAGGGCCTGAACGCCTCATGACCATTCTCGTCACCGGTGGCGCCGGCTTCATCGGCAGCAACTTCGTGCTCGACTGGCTGGCCGACGCCGCCGCCGAGCCCGTCGTCAACCTCGACGCCCTCACCTACGCCGGCAACCGGCGCAACCTGGCGGCGCTGGAAGGCGACGCGCGCCACGTCTTCGTGCACGGCGACATCGGTGATCGTGCGCTGCTCGATCGGCTGCTGGCCGAGCACCGGCCGCGCGCGCTCGTGCACTTCGCCGCCGAGAGCCACGTCGACCGCAGCATCCACGGCCCGGGCGCCTTCATCAAGACCAACATCGAGGGCACCTTCACGCTGCTGGAGGCCGCGCGTGCGCACTGGAACGGGCTCGCGGGCGACGCGAAGGCCGCGTTCCGCTTCCTGCACGTCAGCACCGACGAGGTCTACGGCAGCCTCGGCCCCGGCGAACCCGCGTTCACCGAGGCGAACCCCTGCCAGCCCAACAGCCCCTACGCGGCGAGCAAGGCGGCCAGCGACCACCTCGTGCGCGCCTGGCACCACACCTACGGGCTGCCGGTGCTGACCACCAACTGCAGCAACAACTACGGCCCCTTCCAGTTCCCGGAGAAGCTGATCCCGCTCGTGATCGTGAACGCGCTCGCGGGCAAGCCGCTGCCGATCTACGGCGACGGCATGCAAGTGCGCGACTGGCTCTACGTCGGCGACCACTGCAGCGCCATCCGCGCCGTGCTCGCCAGGGGCCGCTGCGGCGAGGTCTACAACATCGGCGGCTGGAACGAGAAGCCCAACCGCGACATCGTGCACGCCATCTGCGCGCTGCTCGACGAGCTGCGCCCCGACGCCGCGGGTCCGCGCGCGCGCCTGATCACGCACGTGAAGGACCGTCCGGGGCACGATCGCCGCTACGCCATCGACGCGCGCAAGATCGAGCGCGAGCTCGGCTGGCGCCCGCGGCAGACCTTCGAGACCGGAATCCGCAGGACGGTGCAGTGGTACCTCGAGAACGCCGCCTGGGTGGCCGCGGTGCAAAGCGGCAGCTACCGCGACTGGGTCGCGACCCACTACGCCGCCCGCGGGTGAACGCGTGAAGATCCTGCTCCTCGGTTGCAAGGGCCAGGTCGGCTGGGAGCTGCAGCGCGCGCTCGCGCCGCTGGGCGAGGTCGTCGCCTGCGACTTCGACTCGCCCGCGCCGTACCGCGCCGACTTCAGCCGGCCGGAGTCGCTGCTCGAACTCGTCGACCGCGTGCAGCCGCAGCTGATCGCCAACGCCGCCGCGCACACCGCGGTCGACCGCGCCGAGAGCGAACCCGAACTCGCGCGCGCGATCAACGCCGCCGCGCCGGGCGTGCTCGCGCGCGCGGCCGCCGCACGCGGCGCCTGGCTGCTGCACTACGGCACCGACTACGTCTTCGACGGCAGCGGCAGCACGCCGCGCGACGAGGACGCCGCCACCGGCCCCTCGAGCGTCTACGGCCGCAGCAAGCTCGAAGGCGAGGAGGCCATCCGCGCCAGCGGCTGCCGCCACCTCATCCTGCGCACGAGCTGGGTCTATGCCGCGCGCGGGGGCAACTTCGCGCGCACCATGCTGAAGCTGGCCGCCGAGCGCGACGAGCTGCGCGTGATCGACGACCAGATCGGCGCTCCCACCGGCGCCGACCTGCTCGCCGACGTCTCGGCGCACGCGCTGCGCGCAGCGATCGCCACCCCCGCGCTGGCAGGCACCTACCACTGCGTCGCCGCAGGCGAGACGAGCTGGCACGGCTACGCGCGCTTCGTCATCGAATGGGCGCGCGCGCACGGGCACCCCGTGCGCGTGGCACCCGAAGCCGTCCACGCCGTGCCGAGCTCCGCCTACCCGACCGCCGCCCGCCGGCCGCTGAACTCGCGCCTGTCCACCGCCAGGCTGCGGCGCGCCTTCGGCCTCAGCCTGCCGCCCTGGCAGAACGGCGTCGAGCGCATGCTGCGCGAGGTTCTGGCGTGCTGATCCGGTCGGACTCCGATGACGCGCCCGGTGCCCCTGCGCCGAGTCGACGACTGACGCTCCACGAAGCCCCTCGCCCATGAACCGCAAAGGCATCATCCTCGCCGGAGGCTCCGGCACCCGGCTGCATCCGGCGACGCTGGCGATGAGCAAGCAGCTGCTGCCGGTGTACGACAAGCCGATGGTCTACTACCCGCTGTCGACGCTCATGCTCGCGGGCATGCGCGACGTGCTCGTCATCAGCACGCCGCAGGACACGCCGCGCTTCGCGGCGCTGCTCGGGGACGGCAGCCGCTGGGGAATGAACATCGCCTACTGCGTGCAGCCGAGCCCCGACGGTCTCGCGCAGGCCTTCCTCCTCGGACGCGACTTCATCGGCGGCGCACCGAGCGCCCTCGTGCTCGGCGACAACCTCTTCTACGGCCACGACTTCCAGCCGCTGCTGCGACGTGCCAGCGCGCGCGCAAGCGGCGCCTCGGTCTTCGCCTACCACGTGCACGATCCCGAGCGCTATGGCGTCGTCGAGTTCGACGACCAGCGCCGCGCGATCAGCATCGAGGAGAAGCCGCACCGGCCCAAGAGCAACTACGCCGTCACCGGCCTCTATTTCTACGACGAGCAGGTCTGCGACATCGCCGCATCGATCAAGCCCAGCGCCCGTGGCGAACTCGAGATCACCGAGGTCAACGCGCGCTACCTGCGGCAGGGCCAGCTCGAGGTGGAGATCATGGGCCGCGGCTACGCCTGGCTCGACACCGGCACGCACGACAGCCTGCTCGAAGCGAGCCAGTTCATCGCCACGCTGGAGAAGCGCCAGGGCCTGAAGGTCGCCTGCCCCGAGGAGATCGCCTACCGCGCGGGCTGGATCAGCGCCGCCGACGTCGAGGAACTCGCGCAGCCGATGCTCAAGAACGGCTACGGCCGCTACCTGATGCAGGTGCTCGGCGAAAAGGTGTTCCGGTGAAGCTCGTCGCCACCGCGCTGCCGGGCGTCGTCATCGTCGAGCCCGCCGTCTTCGCCGACGAGCGCGGCTGGTTCATGGAAAGCTGGAACCAGGCGCGTTTCGACGCCGCCCTGCATGAGCTCGGCCTGCCCGCACCGCGCGCCTTCGTGCAGGACAACCACTCGTGCAGCAGGGCCGGCGTCCTGCGCGGCCTGCACTACCAGTTGCCGCCGCATCCGCAGGGCAAGCTGGTGCGCGTCGTCAAGGGCGCAGCCTTCGACGTCGCCGTCGACATCCGGCGCGGTTCACCGGGATTCGGGAAATGGGTGGGCGTGGAACTCTCGGCGGAAAACCGGCGCCAGCTCTGGATTCCCGAAGGCTTCGCGCACGGCTTCCTCGCGCTCGAGGACGACACCCACTTCCTCTACAAGACCACGGACGTCTATGCGCGCGACTGCGAGCGCGCACTTCTGTGGAGCGACGCGGCGATCGGCATCGACTGGCCGCTGCTGCGCGTCGGGGGCAGCCCGATCGTCGCCGCCAAGGATGCGGCGGCGCCGCGGCTCGCGGAAGCTGCCGGGTGAACGGCCCGCACCCTCAGCCCAAGCCCCGCCCGCGGCGCGGGGGAGGGAGTGATCGCGCGGTCCACGGCTAGTTCTCTTCGCCCCTCCGGTAATCGATCTCGCGCGACCGGCCGTTCGCGTAGTGGTGGATGCCCTTGCCGTGGCGCAGGCCGGCGACGAAGGGGCCGACGAAGCGGTCGCCGTTGGCGAAGTAGTGCGTTCCCTGGCCGTGCTGTGCGCCGTCCCTGAACGCGCCCTCGTAGCGGTCACCGTTGGCGAAGTAGTGCACGCCCGCGCCGTTCTTGAGGTTGTTGGCGAAGTTGCCCTCGTAACGGTCGCCGCTGGCCAGCGTCAGCCGGCCCTTGCCGCTGAAGAGCCCGCCCTCGAAGCCGCCTTCGTAGACATCGCCATTGGCGAAACGGTAGCGGCCCTCGCCCTGCTTCACGCCCTGGACGAAGTCGCCTTCGTAGACGTCGCCGTTGGCGTGCGTCATCGTCCCCCGGCCCTGCGGCTTGTCGGCCTCGAAGGGGCCGGCGTAGCGGTCCTTGTTGGCGAAGAGCTGCTCGCCCGGGCCGCTCTTGCGCCCCTGGTGGAAGCGGCCCGTGTAGCGTTCACCGCTGGCCAGCACGAGGCTGCCCTGGCCTTCGTAGAGGTTGCCGTCGAAGCCGCCCTCGTAGCGGTCGCCGTTGGCGAACACCATCACGCCCAGGCCCTGCTTGGCGGTACCGCGAAAACCGCCTTCGTAGCGGTCGCCGTTGGCGAAGGCCATCACGCCCTGCCCCATGAACTGGTCGGCCGCGAACTCGCCCTCGTAGCGGTCGCCGTTGGCGAAGCGGTAGCTGCCGCGCCCGCTGCGCTTGTTGCCCTGCACCTCGCCCTCGTAGCGGTCGCCGTTGGGCAGCGCGTAGGCCACCCGGGACGGCGCATCCTCCGCGGGCCCGGGGAGCGTCGTCGGTGCCGGCGTCAGCGGCGGTGCCACCGGGGCGGGCAGGTTGGCGACACCGGCACTTCCCCCTGCGCCACCCCCTGCGCCACCCCCTGCGCCGGGTTCGACGATCGGCAGCGCAGGCGCCGCGGGCGCCTCGGCGCTGCGCGTGCTGTTCTGCGCCAGCGTCGCAGCCGGCGGCGTGCTGTGCTTGGCCAGCGCCGCACGCGCGACGACCGCGTATTCCCCCGTCGGATAGCGCTCGAGATAGCTGCTGTAGGCCTGCGGCGTGTCGGCCTTGAGCACGCCGTCCCAGAAGCGGTCTTCGCGCGCAAGCGCCTGCGAGGTCGCCTCCGTTGCCGCCGGCGCCGCCGGCGCCACCGCCGCCCCGCCGGCTGCGGGATAGAACGCGAAGTCGCCGATCGAATCGTTGACGATCAAGGGACGCTGCTTGTGGTCGATCGTCGCCGCGAGCTTCTCCACCGCATCCTGCACCTGGCGCGCCAGCTGCTCCAAGGGCAGCCCCGGCGTGCGGATGCGCGCCAGCAGCTCGCGCGTGAAGACGCCGTTGGGGTTGCGGTCATCCTTGCCGAGCGAGTCGAGCGCACGCTCGCGGCTCGCGGCCGAGAACATCAGCATCTGCCCGCGCGCCACGTTCGGCCCCGAGAGCCCGCGCGCGGCGCCGATGGGCCGCCCCTGCGCGCGCAGCGGATTGTCGCGGCAGGCGTCGACGATGACCACCGAAGTGCGCGGCTGCAGCCGCTCGAGGCTGTCGAGCAGGCCATTGACCGGCTGCGAAAGGCGCTCGACGACGAACTCGGTATCGCCCTCGATATCCACCGGCAGCAGTTGCGCGCCGCGTTCGGTCTGCACGCCGTGGCCGGCGTAGAAGACGACGACCTCGTCGCCCTTCTTCACCTTGTCGTAGAACTCGGAGACGGCGACGGCGAAGCGCGTATTGCTCAGGTCGCGGTGCAGCGAGACCTCGAAACCCGCGGCCGTGAGCTCGCGCGCCACCGCTTCGGCATCGGCACCCGCGCGGTCGAGCTTCACGACCTTCTGGTAGGCGTCGTTGCCGATCACCAGCGCCAGACGGCGCGCCTGAGCCGGCCCGCCCAGCGCAAAGGCCAGCAGGGACAGCATCAGGCAGCGAACCAGCAGGCGAAGAATCATGCACGCGACCCCGGCGCCGGAACAGCGAACATGCGGGACAGCGGCGGCACCGGCAGCGCGGGCAGTGTAGGCGAGTGCCGGGCGCGAACGGAACGCGCGGCGGCGCCGCAGCGGTGCGACCGCCGGGGAATTGTGATGCAATGCAGCGAAATGAGGGCAGATGCAGCCTCCGACGCGCCCCGCGAACGCCCCCTCGCTTCGTTCGCCGGACTCGCCGCGATCGTCGCCGTCGTCTACGGCGCGCAGCTCGCATGGCAGCATCACGTCGAGGCGACGCGGGGGCGCGAACTCGCCGCGCTCGTGGCGCCGGGCGACCTTCACATGATCGCCTCCGACACCTGCCCGTACTGCGTCGTCGCGCGGCGGCGCCTGGACGCGCACCAGGTCGCGTTCGGCGAGTGCTCGATCGAGCGCGATCCCGCCTGCCGCGCCGAGTACGAACGCCTGGGCTCCCCCGGCACGCCGGCCTTCGTCGTCAAGGGCCGCCACCTCGTCCTCGGCCTCGACGAGCAGCGCCTGCGCCAGGCGCTGCAACAAGGGCGGTAGGGATCAGGGGATCACCACCTCCATCCCCGGGTGGCGGCGCTGCAGTTCGTCGGCGAGCGCGCGCTTGGCCGCGGCTTCGCCGTGCACGAGGCGGACCTGGCGCGGCGGGAAGCGCATGCGCCCGATGAAGTCGAGCAGGTTGCGGCGGTCGGCGTGCGCCGAGAAGCCGCCCAGGGTGTGGACGCGCGCGCGGATGTCGATGCGCCGGCCCTCCAGTTCGACCCAGCCGCCCCGCGGGCCGTACTGCTGGATCGCCCGCCCCGGCGTGCCCTCGGCCTGGTAGCCGCAGAAGAGCACGTCGTGGCGGGCGTCGGGCAGCATCGCCTTCAGGTAGTCGACGATGCGCCCGCCGGCGCACATGCCGCTGGCGGCGATGACGATGCTCGGGCGCGCGCTCGACGCCAGGCCTTGCACCAGGCGCAGGTGGTTCTCGTGCTCCGAGACCGCCACCAGGCGCTCGAAGGCCAGCGGCTGCCGCCCCGCCGCCAGCCTGCGCCTGGCCTCGGCGTCCCACTGCCCGCGCAACTGCAGGTAGGCGGCGTTGAAGGCCGTCGCCAGCGGCGAGTCGACGATGACGTCCAGCTCGCCCCAGGGCACGCCCGCGGCGGCCGGCCGTGCGCGGTTGCGGTGGATGATGTCCTCGAGCTCGTAGAGCAGCTCCTGCGTGCGGCCGATGCTGAACGCCGGCACCAGCACCGTGCCGCGGTCCGCCAGCGCGCGCTCGACGATGGCCTGCAGCCGCCGGCGCCGCGTGCGCCGGTCCTCGTGCTCGCGGTCGCCGTAGGTGCTCTCCAGCACGACCACGTCGGCGCGCAGCGGCGGGCGCGGCGAGGCCAGCAGCGGCGTCCAGGGCGCGCCCAGGTCGCCGGAGAAGACGATGCGCTGCCGCGGCGCCGCCGCGCGCCCGGCGCGTGGGCGCAGGTCGAACTCGACGTAGGCCGAGCCGAGGATGTGGCCCGCCGGCTGCAAGCGCAGCCGCAACCCCGGCAGCGCGGCACCCATCTCGTGCCACTGGCCGTAGGGCAAGGGAAGAAGCTGGCGCCGGATGCGGTCGAGCACGCGCTCGATCAGGCGCCGGTCGCGCGTCACGCCGACTTCGAGCGCATCGGCGATCACCAGCGGCAGCAGCTGCGCCGAAGCCGTCGTGCAGACGATCGGCCCTTCGAAACCCGCCGCGAGCAGGAAGGGCAGGCGGCCGACGTGGTCGATGTGCACGTGCGTCAGCACCAGCGCGCGCACCCCGTCGAGCGCGAAGCCGATCTCGGGCCGCCCCGCCGCCGCCCGGCCGTCGGCCGAAGTCTCCGCCCCCTGGAACAGCCCGCAGTCCACCAGCACCGACTCGCCCCCGGGCAGGTGCAACTGGTGGCACGAACCCGTCACCCCGTCGACGGCGCCGTGATGCGTGATCTCCATGAATGGGGTCAGGTCTTGCCTTTTGCCTTCGATGGGGGAGCCGGCGGCCGCCTGCGCGAGGCCGGTGCGCCTTCGGCGCGCGCCAGCAGCCGGCTCACGCGCGACACCGAAAGCGCCAGCTGCGCGGCGATGTGCGTCATCGTCATGCCGCCCTCGGCGTAGGCGCGGCGGATGGCCTCGTCGCGCGTGGGCGCCTCGCGCAGATAGTGCTCGAAGCCGCGCGCGCTGCGGCGCTGCACCGCCGGGACGTCGCTCGTCGCGCGCCGCAGCGGCTGGGCGCGCGCCTGCATGCGCTCGACGAAGCCCTCGTCGCCGAGGTAGATCTGCTGGCGCAGTGCACGCTCCCACAGGGGCTCGCCCTGGCCGGCGGCGACGAACTCCGCGTACTGGGCCGCCGCGCGGCTGGCGTCGGCGGCGCTGCGCGCTTCGCGGCCGAGCAACTGCGCCTGCAGGCCCGGCACGTCCAGCCACGGCGGCGCGGGCGCAAGCCCCAGGTGCGCACGCAGACTCGACCAGGGCCAGGCCTGCGGCTGCTGAACGAGCCCGGCGCGCACGGGGTTGAGCTCGACGTAGCGGCAGACCTGCAGCAGATAGGCGTCGTGGTCGACCAGCAGCGCCTTGAAGCGCCCCTGGAAGAGATGCCCGACCTTGCCGTGGCGGCGGTTGAAGGCCTGCGTGTAGACGCCGTTGACCTGCCGCATGAGGCGCGAAAGATTGGCCTGCCGCGTGCGCAGCACGAAGTGGTAATGGTTGCCCATCAGGCAGTAGGCCAGTGCCTGGGCGTCGAAACGCTCGAGCGCCAGGCCGACGATGCCCAGCAGGCGCTGCCGATCGAGATCGTCGACGAAGATCGGCTCCTGCCGGTCCCCGCGCGAGGTCAGGTGGTAGACGGCGCCCTCGAACTCGATGCGTAGCGGCCGCGACATGACGCGAGTGTCCTCACGCCACAGGCAAAAGGCAAGACCTGACCCCGATCAATGCTTGACATCCTGGCGTCGGGGTGTAGGGTCGATCGACCGCCCCTCCTTCCCCGCCCGATCGGGCCGCCGCCGCCGGTGAGGCGCGCGGCGTCGCGCTCGGCGAACGCCGGGCCGCAAGGCCTGCGACTCGAGCATGACCGAACCGATTCCCGACGCAGAAGAACCGCGCGCCGATCCCCGTCCGCGCAGCCTGCAGCCGCCACGCCGTCGCGGGCCGGGCGCCTGGCTGCCGGCGCTGCTGCTCCTCGCCGCCGCCGCGGGCGCGTGGTTCTGGTGGCAGCGCACGCCACCGGCGCCCTCCTCGGAGCCCACGGTTTCGCAAGGCATGGTCCAACCGGCGCCCGCGACCTCGCTGCCCGCGGCCGAAGGGCCCGCCGGGGCCGCGTCGCAGGCCCCGGCGGCCGCGGAACCGCCTCCCGGCGCCGCTCCGCTCGCCGAGGCCGACGTTCCCGCCGCGCTGGCCGCGCTCTTCGGCGACGCGACGCTGGCCCCGCTCCTCATCGGCGACGACTTCGTGCGCCGCTTCGTCGTCACCGTCGACAACCTCGACCGCGAGCACGCCGCCGCGCGCCTGTGGCCGCTGCAGCCGACCGCCGGCCGCTTCCGCGTCCTCGAGCGCGGCGGCCAACTCATCGCCGACCCCGCCAACGCCGAGCGCTATCGCCCCCTCGTGCAACTGGCCGAGCGCATCGACGTACGCGCGGCCGCCGCGCTCTACGCGCGCCTCCTGCCCCAGTTGCAGCTTGCGTACGAAGAGCTCGGCTACCCCGGGCGACGCTTTCACGCGCGGCTGCTGGCCGTGATCGACCACCTCCTGGCCGCCCCGCAGCCACCCGAGCCGCTGCCGCTGCGCCTGGTGGACGTGAAGAGCGAGTTCAAGTCCACCCAACCCTGGCTGCGCTACGAATTCGCCGACCCCGCCCTGCAATCCGCCAGTGCCGGCCACAAGATCCTGCTGCGCATAGGCCGCGCCAACGCGCAACGGCTGAAGACCGTCCTGCGCGCCCTGCGTACCGAGCTTTGAGCACGGCCGGGGCCACGCGCCTGGGGTCGACGCCAGGGGTCAGGTCTTGCCCTTTTTCCTCGTTCGCTCAGAAGGCGAGCCTCATTTCCTCGACCTGCAGCGCCAAGCAGATGTTGGCCAAGCCCGGCGTCACAACCGCCCGTGTCGGGCTATTGGCCGAGCCGCGGTAACAGTCCACATCGCAGGGCATTCGCTTGACTCGTGACCGATTTCGCATCGGTTGCGAAGGCAGTGCGTTCGTTGACATGCGCTTACCGAACGCCGCTACAGGCAGCGGAGCGAGAACCGAAAGTCGCCCGTACACACGCAGAAAGCATCGCCTCGGACCTCACGTTCAGAGCCGATAAGCCTACTGCCTGCCACGAGCTCTGCTGTCCATCCTCCCCCGTTCTTCATGCGTCGCTGCCCCAGGCGCTACCAATGCCCTGTCCGTCATGCTTCTCCGCGCCAAGCCAACCCGCCATCGCCTCCCGCTCGTTGTGCTCCTCATTGCCTCGCTCCTGGGCTGTGGCGGCGGCCATGACGATCCGGAAGCGGCTGCTACCCTCCGTGAAGCCAACGATACGCTCGCTGACGAGTCCGCGCCTTCCGCCACCATCAAGGTCGCGACTTCCGCGTTGACGACCGAGTCGCCAGACGTGCTTGTTCTCGAAGGCGGCACCAAGCTCCCAATGGGCGAAGAACCCCAGCCCACGCAGGAACACAGCGCCACTGCCGACGCCACCCCGTGGCTTGACCAGGGCCCATGCACGCAAGGCACCGGAGCGCTCACGGACAGCACGCTATGCGCCGCTCAAAGCCACAAGATCGTCACGGGTAGAACCTACTACGTCGCCACCCACGGCAGCGACGCGTGGCCAGGGACCGCGCAGATGCCCTTGGCGTCACCGCAACGGGCCATCGATCTGACGGCACCGGGTGACACGGTCATCCTGCGCGCAGGAACCTACTTCATCTCGAAGGCCATTCAGATCGAGGGGAAGGCCGGCTTCCCAGGCGCGCCGATAACCGTGAGGGGAGAGACGGGTGTCGTCCTTCGAGCAACCGATGTCTCCGTCCCAGGGATCTGGCGAGGGTTGATCGAAGTCGAGCGCTCCACCTCCATACGGATCCGCAACATCGCGGTCGAGAATTCTGGCTTCTTTGGCTTTCGCATTCGCAACAGCCAGGACGTCACCTTGGACACCAATCAAAGCACGGTGTCGTTGGGCTCGGCCATCTACGCCGAAAGTAGCCGCAACATCTCGATCATCAACAACGACGTTTCGCGCTTTTGCGACAAAGGCCAGTTCGGTGCCGACGGTCGCACCGGATGCCAAGAAGGGATCTCGCTCGCTGGTGTCGATGGCTTTGCGGTCTATGGCAACCAAGTTCACGACGCCATGCAGACTGCGGGCGTTCGTCCCGGTGGTGGCGAAGGCATTGACGCCAAGCAAGGTTCACGCAATGGCATCATCGCTTTCAATTCCGTCTGGAACCTTGTGCAGCTAGGCATCTACGTTGATGCGTACACTGCCGGCGTAAGCAAGATCGACATCTACGGAAATCGTGTCTGGCGAACCAACGCCGGAATCGTTGTCAGCAGCGAGGCCGGCGGCGTGGCCAGCGACATTCGCGTTCACCACAATATCGTTCACGATGTCGGAAGCGACGGAATCCTGATCTCAGACTTCACATCACGATCCAAACCGGGTGGAGACGGTCTTCGTCAATTCATCCGGATCGCCAACAACACGGTCGTGAATGCCGGTCTTCGCGAGGCGAAGACCAGCTTCCACTATCCTGCTTCCGCAAGTAGTCCCGCGGTCGACTGGGGCAGCGGGATCCGAGTATCAACGACCAATGTAGTTGGCTTGCAGGTCATAGACAACATCATCTACGGCAGCAAGACTTCACCAATGCGCATACCTGGTTCGCTGCGGGCTTCGGCGCAGATCCAGAACAATCTTCAGTGGCCGCTGCCGAGAAGTCGAAGCGCCGACGAGTACGTTGGCCTGGCACCTGTGCTAGCTGATCCACAATTCCGGTCGCTCCTGGGTAATGACTGGCGATTGTCTGCGACCAGCCCCGCCATCGGCCGCGGCAGCGGGCTCGGCCACCCGGCGCTGGTCGACGCTAGCGGAGAGGTCCTTGACGGCCCTTCACAGGACTTGGGAGCGCTTGCATTCCAGCCCTAGAGATGCTTCCGCTTGAGTCAAGCCCGACCCTTCCGCGCGCGCGATGCTGACTAGGCGGAGTCCTGATCGAGTTCGGAACGGGCTGACCGGAGCATTCGGAGAAAGTCACCGATTCGCGCCGCGATCCCATCGACATTAGCTTTCCGCGGGAGTGGCCTGAAGGTCGCCAATCGCGCGAGCAACTCGGGGAGCGCTGACAGATCAGTCGCTTCCATCACATGGCCGAGCTCAGCGTATCGGCGGGCTGTATGCCTCTGATGATCGCTGACGATCTCGCCATATTCAGGCAGCCGGGGAACGACGATCATGGGCTTGCCATGCTCCAGCGCCGTGGCGATCGTCCCGATGCCGGCATGCGCGATGATGCTATCCGCCGTTGCCACCAAGTGATCGAAGCGGTCCTTGTCGACGTAGCGCTCGAATGGGATTGCCTTTGGTTGATACGAACCTGAACCAATTTGCGCAAAGACTGGCTCAGAAATCATTCCTGACGCGACATGTTCATCGACCGCTCGAATCAGTCGATCAAAGGGATACGCGCTTCCCACGGTCAGAAAAATCAAAAGAGCTCTCCAACGTATTCCACGCCGCCATTTCTATCCTGGTTATCGCGCCATTGCACGAGAAAAAGATCTGCAAAGCTTCGCACCCAACGCCCGCTTGCCGACAGTCCGCTGATCTGCGCGACGCTGTCGATCCAGACGATACGTGCCCCGAACAATCGGGCGCAAGCGCAGAAGAGCGCCAGAGGCAATGCGCCCGTCGTCACTACTACATCAGGTCTGAGCCGCCACGCCACGTAGAGTGCACGGAACAAGACAAGAAGTGCGCGCAGCGGCGTGTTGCGGTCCGCGGCGCCGATCACATGTATGGGTTTGTCAAATTCAGCGAACCCTGCTTTGCCAAGGGGCAGAGAAGTCACGTACGCATCGGGCATCTTTGGCCAGAATGCAGGCGCATGCCGCATGAGGATCAGCAATTCGTTGACATGCCCGCCGGTTGACGCGCCAGCAACAATCCTCAGCGGACGCGAACTTCGATGTTCACCCATCGTTCCCTCGTCTTCTGTCATCCCATTCGGATTCGAATTCGAAACAACGATCCAAAGTCTCAAACTCTATCCGCCGCCGGTGCTGCTCTCCAGCACCGACTCGTAGACCGCGGCAAGCGCGCGCGCCATGCTGTGGTCCGAGTAGTGCATGCGCTGCACCTCGTGCGCCGCTGCACGCATCTCGTGCCAATCGTGGTCTCCATCCATCAAGCCCCCTAGGGCCGTGGCCAGTGCTGTAGCGTTCCCAGGGGCGACAAGCAATCCTGTACGACCATCGGTCAGCACCTCAGGGATGCCTTCCACCCGCGTTGCCACCACCGGCACCCCTACCGCCATCGCCTCGAGCACGACCATCGGCATGCCCTCTCCGTAGAGGCTAGGCAGGACAAACGCATCCATTCGCGCCAAGGCGCGGTTGACCTCACTGGTGAAACCGGCCCATTCGATCGCGTCGGCCACGCCCAGTCGCTCCGCGTGCTGCTTGATCTGTTCCTCGTAGACTGGCGTCTCGAATGCGCCGACGGCCAGCAAGCGCGCCCTGCGGCCACCGCTGCGCAGCGCAGCCAGGGCCTCGACGAGAATCTCGAGCCCCTTACGTGGTCGATAGAGGGCCATGCTGCCGATGACCCACTCTCCCTCGGGCCGCAAACGCGGGGCAAGTTGTGCTGCCGGCGTCGGCACTCCGTTAGGCACTACGCGAATGCGCGCAGCAGGCCAGCCGCGACCCAGTAGGTCCTTCTCCAGACTGCGCGAGACGGGGATCAGGCGTCGCACACCGACGAGGCTCGCTCGCTCGACCACCGTGTTGACCCGATTCAGCAGCCATCGGTCGGAATCCCGTGCCGTCGGGCTGTGGACGTGATGGATCATCGGCAAGTCCGCGGCGAGACTTGCAACCCGCCCAATCATCGCCGTCCGCGGGGTGTGCGTGTGGATCAACCGATAGCCTTCGCGGCGCGCAATGCGCGCCACTTGCAGACCGCTGCGAAGGTCGAGCCGCGAGGCCATCGGCACCTCGTACAGCGGCGCAGCCTGGGACAATCGCCGTTCACGGAACTGCCCTGGCTTGGTGCACGCGAAACCGACGTCGAAGCCGAACTCCGGCAGTCTTAGGGCCAGAAGGTCCTGGACCCGCTCCGCACCGGCAAAGAACTCGCCGCTGATCACGTGCAAGACTCGCACCATCAGCCTCACCCTCCCCTCAAGACCCGAACGCGATCCGGCCGTCGTCAGATTGTCGGTTCCCCACGGGGATGAAATCGGTCCTCCGTCGACATCTCAATCCCCCTCGAACGCAAGCGCACCCAGGTCAATCGGGCTGAGTGGACGGAGTACGCCGCGCAAATCGCGGTGTCGTGACGAACCACCGACGCCAACGCCTCTGGCGGGGCTGTCGGCACGCAACCGGTAGTCGCCGCCGGCGGGATCTCTCAGGCGCGGATCGGCAAAGATTGGCGAAACGCCGTGGTACTCGCCAGAGGTGCGGCCTGGGCCGGCAGGCCATAGCAGATTGCGCTCGATCCGCGACGCTTGCTGCACGACCGGGTTGACGACCATCGGCGCCGTCCGTGCGCCAACGATGATGTTGTCATGGACTTCAAGGCCGGTGATATTGGCCGTATCGACACGAATGCCGACACCGCCATCCACACAGGTCGAGCCCGCCCTGTGACATGACGGCGCCTTCGCCTCCTTCACACCGGCATCGACGATGGTGTTGTTATGGATGAGGATCCCACGCCGTGGACCGTCTCCGCCCCGGCCTTTGTTGAAGTCGCTGATCAATATGCCGTGATAGCCGACATCATGAACAAGGTTGTGGCTGACCTCGACATCGGCAGCCAAGCCACCACGTTCACTGCTGATCACGATGCCCTGCCGTGTATTCCAAACACGGTTGGCATGCACCTTCACATTCGAGACGCCGCGCGAATAGGCGTCAACATAGATGCCGAGCTGCGGCAGATTCCAAACCTCGTTGCCTTCGACGCTACCATTCATGCTCCCTTGCTTGACATCTATGCCTTCACCGCCGCCCGGGGTTACCTCAGGCAATTGCGGCGCATCATGCACGCGATTGCGCAGAACCGAGAACCCGTCCACTCCCTCGAGCGATATCCCTTCCTGGCACCCTGTGCGACCGTCGGCTCCGAACTGAGTGCGATCACAGAAGCGGGAGACGTCATTGCCCTCGATGCGGACCGCGGTCGAGTCGGAGACCCAGATTCCCGAAGCCAGGGAAATCGTGCTGCGATTGTCCAGAAGCTCCACATGTCGACTGCGCTGCACCCGGAACCCAAAGAATCCAGAACCCACGACCGACAGGCCCTTCAGGTGGATGTAGCTCGAATCCTGCACCTCGACGAGCCCTCCCCAAACCCCAGGCACGCGCGAGTGGGCAGCAAGGATCGTCGGCATACCCTCGCCAACGACACTGATCGGAAGTTCCGGGCTGCCACGCTTGGAAGCGATGCGTACAGGCGCACTCACGACATAAAGCCCTGCCCCTATCGTTACGCGATCGCCCGGCCGCGCGGCATCGACGGCCCGCTGAATCGACCTGAATGGCGCTGCAGCAGTGCCCGTGGCCTGATCAGAACCTGTGGGCGCGACGTACCATTGCGCCGCCCAGGACCCGGCGGGCACCATCGCCATCAGCAGCAGACGGATGGGGCCAAGCATCTCGCGTGTGCGACTCGATCCGAAGTTCATGCGACCCGAACTCCGCATCGACGGAGCGCTGCGGACTTTTTCCCGCTGAGCTCGAACAAGACGCCACCGTCGTCGGTGGTATGGATCAGCTCGACGCGCTGAAGACCTGCCCAGCGGGCAATCAGCCTCGCGAAGTCTTCAGGCTCTGGATTCAGGTAGGCCCCGCGCATCTGATCCTCGTCGGGTCTGTGGGGTTCGAAGAAGAGCCTCTCCGTCTTCAGGCGTCCAAGCAAGGCGCGCAGTGCTTCGCAGCCGCTCTCGGTCTTGAGGAAGTGGTGGAAGACGCGGCGTGCGACCACGATGTCGAACTCGGTTCCAATGCGACTCAGTGTCGCCTCCTTCAGCACATCGCCTTCGATCACCACGACGCTCTTCCCCTCCGTCCTTGTAAGCCTCAGCGCCGCAGCAGCGATCCGAGGCTGGCTCTCGATACCGAGGACGGTGAAACCGCGCTCTTCGAGTCGATGGCAGATGAAACCCAGTCTGCAGCCTATGTCCAGCGCGCGGCCTGACGACGTGGCCGGGAGCCGGGTGGCAATGGCATGCCAGCAATTCTCCTCTTCGCGCGTCACCGGAAGCCAGTCCAGGTCGAAGTGTTCCGAAGGACGGGTGATGCTGAACTCACCTATCTCGGCGCTTGACGCGCCGCGCAACAGGAACTCCCTGAACTCCTGCCACTGGCTATGACGCACGTGTACCTGTACTGCGATCTTCGGGACGCCCAGGGATCGCGCAATGGCCAGGCGGTGGCGCCCATCCTGGAACAAGGGCAGGCCGTCGCGACTGACATTCACGAGCACCTCGGTCTGACCGATGGCCGTATCGATCTTTGCGGGGCTCTGCTCTGCGGCAGCACGATAGCCGTCACGTGCGATGCGCTCGATCAAGCGGTCGAGTTGCACACAACGGGCATCGAACTCGGCGCGCGTCCTGCAGTTCCACAACGGACGCCCAGACTCAATCGTCGCGACAGCTGTACGATAGTAGTCGGTTGACGCCCAGGCGACACTCGAATGGATGCGCTCGTGAATCGCGCGGCTGACGCGCATGGCAGCAAATCGGTGCAGAAGGCGGTCCCAGTCACCACCGCGCACCAGTTCGACCCTGCCCATTTGCGGCAACACCCAGTCCTCCCAATCGGCGCTGCCGTTGTCCAGGCAAGTTGCAAATTCGACTCGTTGCGGGTCGATCCAGTAGATCGCCAGTGGATCCGGAAGCAGTACACCCGATCTTGCATAACGCAATCGCGTGAGCATGCGCTCCTTGCGCGCCAACACGCTGCGGACTGAGGCCTTGAGCCGCTTGCGATCGCCGGGCAAGGCGCGCAGCAGCCGACCGATCGGGCTTCTGGGGACGAACATTGCCGACATGTCGGTTCAGCTACGTTCTCACCTCACGCGCGCCGATGGGCTGTCGTGGATCGCGCTGCCTTCGCAGGAGACCACAGAGCAGGCCAGTCGCATCAGAACACCACGCAATGACCGAGTATGCGCCCAGTGCCCAGTCGCGACGACGGATCGCCATCAGCAAGGGAGGCAGCAGGAGGAGCACGAACCAAGCAGCGGCCGTCGACGCAGCAGACACGCCCATTTGCGGCAAGACGATGAGGCTGGCGAGCAAGGCGAGCCACCAACCAATGACGACTGCGAGATGCTGCTGGGTTCGACAAGCTTCGAGGAACCACGGTTGACCGAATGACGCACGTATCAGCTCGCCGGGCCCGAGCGCGTATCCGGTCGCCCAGCGGCGACGGAGCAAGGTCCACATCGAGGTCGTATGGCCATGATGCTCCACGGCGACCATCGGCAGCCGCTCCAGGCGCCAGCCCAGGCTCTGCAAGCGAAGGCCCTGTTCGAGTTCCTCGAAGGAATGAAGGTTGCGATTCGTGAGGTATCCGGCCCCGACAATCGCTTCACGGCGGAAGAGCCCGCCCCCGTTGAGTCGGTCGACCAGCCCGATCTTGGCGTGCTGCCCTGCTCGCGCACGCCGTGCCCGGTACTCGATGTTGTCGAAATTGACATCGACCACTTCACCACCTACACCAGCAAGACGGTCATCTTCCTGGAGTCGGCTCAATGCCGCATCGATGAATTCTGGTCGTAGGTCCATGTCGCCATCCATGACCAGCAGGAAGCGCCCTCGCGAGTATTGATAGCCGAGCTGCGCCCCCACTCCGCAGCTCCGTTCGCCAGGGTTAAGCAGTTGGAAGACGCGAACTGGGAAGCGACGCGCCAGCTCGACTGTGCGATCTGTTGACGCTGAGTCCGCGACGATGACTTCCGCATTGCGATTCCTCACAGCGAGGAATACATGCTGAAGCGTGCGCTCGATGTGTGCTTCCTCGTTCAAGGTCTTAATGATGATGCTGAGATCGCACTCTGAGGCTTTGGTCATGTGTTTCAGTACAGCGCCTGCCTCCTCGGTCGAGGCCACTTCGGCTCTCACCATAGCCAAATCTTTCGTCCCAGGAAGCGATTGAGCCGCTCCCTCTCCTCGCGATCGAAAGGCTTGATCATCCAGGTAAGCACTAGATAGACGCCTGCGACAGCCACGAGCTGCGTGGCAAGCCTGGGCATCGGAGCGGCCGGAAGAAGAAAGACTGGCACTGCTAGAACTGCGAAGACCACAGTGGCGCAGAGGCAGATCTTGAATCCCCCAATCCAGTCCATTCGATAGGCCAGGGCACGTCTCAGCCCGATCACCAAGCCAGCGTTGAAAAGCATCTGCCCAAGTGCAATGGTAAGTACCGGTGCCCACAGTCCGAGATCAAGCTTAACCCCTGCAGGGAACAGAAGTAGCGCAACGAGCGCGAATGCAGCTGCCACGGAGCACATCTGCGCATGGCCGGTCGTCACCGCGACGGTCTCCAGCAGCTGACGTTGACTCAAGGGAATCAGCGTCAGCAAAAGGCCAGGAAAAAGCAGGCCCGTCTGCGCGATGCGCCCTCCAGAGAGCCAGTCGACCAAGGTCTCGCCTGCGACACCAATGTAAGCGATCACCGGCATCACAACGAAAAGGCTCAATTTACCCGCCAGGTTGGCCTCTCGATTCAATGCCTTCGCGTCTCGGCTGGCTGCGAAGCCCGCGACGAGGCGCGGTCGCAGAAGGCTGAAGAGGAGTGTCGCTGGTAGATAGTTCGCGATCTGCGTGTAGAGCGCACGCAGGAAACCGAACACCGCCGCCGCCTCTGCTCCCAGCGTACGCGTCACAAGGACCACCAGCGCTTGGGGGCTGCAGGGCAAGGTAAGCAGATAGGATGCGTGCATGTGTAGCCCGGACCGCCACATGTCGCCAACACGCGGCTCAACCCATCCCTCCGCACCGGATTGACTCCTGATCCTGACCAGGTGGAAACGAAGACCTGCAAGCACGAGGGAGGTCGCCAGAAATGCAGCCGCAACCTCCGTCACAGCAACCTGCACGAATCTCACCGCATCCTGCGTGAACGCCAGCCCAAGCAACACCACGAGCATGATGGCCTGCCTCATCCCCGTCGCCACCCTGACCAAGCCTTGACGCATTAGTGGGTCGAGGAGACTGGTTGTCATCAGGCGCGTCAGGCCGTCGGAAAAGATGACGATCAAGTACAACCAAGCGATTGAATCGTATTCAGCGAGTCCAGCAAG
Organism: Burkholderiales bacterium; assembly: GCA_026932235.1. GTDB lineage: Bacteria > Pseudomonadota > Gammaproteobacteria > Burkholderiales > Burkholderiaceae_C > Rubrivivax. The sequence goes on along the minus strand of JAIXKR010000114.1, from coordinate 13,760 downwards.
CGCGAGATAGGGCTGTAGCAAGGCACCCATCGCAATCACGGTGATTGCGAGTGAAGCCAGCAACCAGCAAAGCAGTCTGAAACAAAACCGAGAAAGCGCCACCCCAGATCCGAACAAGCGGTACTGTGGCACGAAGCGACTGCCAATCCATGGTATTCCAAGACCGGCAATGGCTACCGTCAGTTCCAGCCAGGCGAGTAAGGTGACATAAACTCCGTAGTCTTGCGTCGAGAGAAGACGAACCAAGACAAGTAGAACCAAAAAACCAAGGACTCCTGAGATCAACCTACCGCTCAGAAACTGCCACCCACCGCGCCGAAGCGCGCTGCCGCTGTACGGAGTCGGACTCACTGCCGAACAACGCGCGCGAGACTGCGGCGATGCAACCAAGCTAGGTAGCCAAGCACGCAAGCAAACACGATCTGGTAAGAAAGAGTCTGCAAGGCATCGGTTCGATAGAACAGGAACACCACGAACATCGGCATCGCGGCTTCAATCGCGATCGCATCGGCACGCACTTCCGGATCACGATTCTCAGCTGCAAGCTTTGCCGCAGCCCGCCAAGCCATCAACGGCACTCCCAGGGACAACAGAAGACCGACCATACCCAACTCCCACAGGAGAGTGGTCGCCGCTGTCAAACCGATCCCATAGCCTGGATAGCGGCGGGCGACATGGCCCCCCGTTGCCTCATGGGCACTACCAAGGCCATTCCCCACAACCGCACTCACTGGATTCGACCACGACTGCTCTTCGAACCAGAACTGGAGTGCGCTCGTACGATTTAGAAATTGTCCGCCATGGCCTTTGGATTGAAAAGTATACTTAATAGTCTGCTCGATATATGATTCGATAGAATTATAACCCATGATGCGAACATAAGTATATCCTGAAGCAACCGTTAGAATTACGCCGAAGAGCAATCCGAAAAATACGACATGCGGGCGACGAAAAAACTCGCGTCGGTAAAGCATCAAAAACGTTATTGGCAGAAGAACAATTACGATCTTTGTTTCGCCAAGAAAGACTGGCGACAATATAAATCCTGCCAGTAGCGGCACGCGCACACCGCGAATCAATCCGAAGCGCCACCTTGCGATCAAAAAAGACGAGACCAAGATGGAGAACATTGCCATCGCACCGCTCGCACCGCCTTCGTAAAGGTGCGCGCCAAAAGTGCCCGCTACCACGTCAATCGGGATGATTCCAGGATAAACGACCTTGAGGCCTTCGCGAATCGGAACAAGTCGAAAACGCTCATAGATCGCCCAGGGCAACTGTAGTAACGCCACGAGGATGAAGAATCGACGCCAACGGCGAAAATCGGTGTCATGCAAGGGCAGCCATGTAAGAGCAATCAGCAGGCCATATGCTTGAAAGTAGCGCTTGATTCCACTGAGCGTCTCGTATGGGGACGACCATTGAAGGATCGTGTTGCCTACCGCAAATATCATGAAAGCAATGGCAAGCCAGATGAATACCGGAGTACCTGCGGTAAATCTATATGACGTCAACGCCTTCACCACCATCACTAGCAGTAGGAGGAACGAAAGCGCCGACAAGCCCCACACTAACTTATTAGCAGAATCCTCGATCCAGATCGGCAATACCCCTGCAACCAGCAGCCCGACTACCAGAAGGAGCCAGATGATGAATACCGGTCGCATCATGAGAAACGGGGCCACCAGCAGTGCGGCGACAAACGCGACAACGGCAATGTTCCCGCCGAGTGCTGCAAAGGCGACCGGAACGGCCAGAAGGCAACCGATCAACATGACCGTCGCCTGCATCGAGGCAGACGATCCAAGCGGCGCGACGGGTGGCGTCGCTGACCCCTTGCTGGCGAAACGCGTCATGAAACTGGCCCGCTGGCTGTGGTCAAAGGGGAGCCGAAGACCAGCGGCCGATCAGCGGCCGTCATCCCTCTAGCAAGAGCGTCGACGAACCTCCCCTGTACCGCAAAGGCATGCTGCGCTGTCGGGTCGATGCTCGACACCCGAACCAGCATCCCATCGGGCACCGTACCGCGCGTCGTATAGGCAAGCTGCGCCAACTTCTGTTCGGTGCCGCTGAGCACGACGCGATCGCCGACGACGATCCAATAGGTGATCGGCTCGTTGCGTCCGCCTTGTCTCGCGACCAGGCGCCGCACCCGCAGGGTCCGGTCCGGCAGCGCGAGGCTTGCCCTGGAATCGGCAGAGAGTTGAAAGCCCTGCGCCGGATAGCACACCTCGGGGCGATGGGCGCGCGTTCCGTCCGACTGGTCGCCGCCGTAGGCCACGCTGAGCATGATGCGGTCTCCGGCCGCGTTGACGTAGGTGCGGGCCAGGGTTTGGTTGTAGAGCTTGTCCAGCATCGCCTTCTGGTCGGGCGAGACGAGCTGCACCGGCATGCGGTCATCGAGACGCCAATCGGCGAATGCGCGCGGAAAGAGGGTCTCCAGATCGACAGGGGGACGGCTGTCGGCCAGGCGCGCACGGGGACGCCAGGCTACCGCGCCGGCGGCCGAGGCGAGCGCAAGCCCCAGGAAGACCAGTGCCTTGCGACGCGCCGGGCCGCTCACGCGCTCTCCTTGCGTCGCGCAGGCAGGAACAGGCCGAGCAGCTTGTCCAGCACCAACATCAGCAGCAGGGCCACGAGGAAGAGCACGATGCCCGCGAAGCCATGCACGAAGCCTTGACCGGCAGCGTCGCCAAAGTAGTAGGTGACGAGCACCAGAATGATCACGCGCACGATGTTCGCAACGAAGGCCGTCGGCACCAACAGAAGCGCCAACACGGTGTTGCGCGTGACGTTGGTGTATTTCATGAGGTTCATGTAGAGCATGCCCAGCGCCTCGAGCGTGAACATGCTGTTGAGGCCGGCGCAGGCGTCGGCCACCAGCAGCTGGAAGGGGCCGACGGTCATGATCACGCCGCTACGCGCCACCGGGTAGCCGGCGCGGTAGAGCAACTCGCTGGCCACGGCCGAGACCGCCGATTTCAGCGGCCCGGTGACGGCGGCCACCAGAGCCTCGGGCAAGGGCACCATGAAGAGCATGAAGAAGAGCGGGAACCACAGCATGCGCAAGGCGGCCCAGCCCTTGAAAACGAGCAGCAGCGAAGCCGCCAGCACGATCTGCGAGCCGACCTCGAACATGATGATGTCCTGCGAACGGCCGAAGGCGTAGAGCAGGAGGGCCAAGAGCAGCAGCGGCCAGCCCAGCCAGGCGACCGGCTGCGGCGGCAAGGCCGCAAGCTCGTGGCGCCGCATGAACATCAGCCAGAGACTGACGCCGAGAATGATCGGGCCGTGGCCCTGCTCGTCGCTGGCCCAGATGGTGTGCGCCAGGTCGAAGTAAGCCGGCAGGTAGAGCAGGAGCAAACCGGCGGCGAGCGCGCCCGCGACCGCCACATCCAGCCCCGCGGGCAGAAGCGAGGATCGTGGCGCCTCCCCGATGGGCGCGGCGCTACGGTTCATGCGGCGCGGCGCGACTCGCATGCGGGTTCAGAACTCGTTGTAAACCACCCCCGCCAGAACGGCGGGCGTCTCGGCCAGGTTGGCGACGAGGTCCTGCAGCGCGGCGATGCGGCCCTTGTCCTTGCGCGCGAGCACGAGCGCGGCACCGCAGCGCGCGGCGATGACGCCGCTGTCGCTGCCGTAGCAGCCGGCCGGGGTGTCGACGACGACGTGGTCGAACTTCGTCAGCAGCTCGCGCATCAGCAGGCCGAAGGCCGGGCGCTCGACGAGTTCGAGCGGGTTCGGCGGGGTCACGCCCACCGGCAGCACGAACAGGTTGGGGACGCCGGCCACCTGCTGGATGACGCGCGCCTCGGTGCGCCCGGTGAGGATGCCCGAGAGCCCTGCGGCGTTGTCGATGCCGAACACCTCGTGCTGGCGCGGGTGGCGCAGGTCGGCGTCGACGAGCAGCGTGCGTCCGCCGAGTTGCGCCAGCACGACGGCGAGGTTGGCGGCGAAGAAGGTCTTGCCGTCGCCGCTGTCGGGACTGACGATGGCGACGGCGCGGCGCGGCTGGCCCTCGTTGAAGAGCCGCATCATGAGCTGGCTGCGGATGGCGCGCATGCTCTCGGCCTGCACGCCGAAAGGCTGGTTCAGCGCCACCAGTTCGGGATTGGCGCGGCGGCGCTCCTCGGGCGCGTAGGGGTAGTGGAACTGCTGCGCGAGCGCGAACATGACGTCGTCGGCGCTGGCCAGGCCCAGGGCGATGGCGGCCTCGCCGAAGCGCATGCCGGTTTCGCGCTGGTGGCGCAGGATGCGCTCGACCTGCTCGGGGCCGAGGTTGCGTGTCTGCGCGATCAGCGCGCCGATCGAGCGGTCGGCGACGGTGGGACCGGCGTCGGCGGCGCCCTCGGGCTGGCCGTTCGGGCCACGGCCGCCGCCGCTGCCGCCGCGGCGGGCTTCGCCGGCGTCGCGCGGAAGAATGGATTCGACGTCGAGGTTGGGGGAATGCGGGCGCATGAACATGGCCTCAGGCCTCCTGCTGCGGTGCGGGCAAGGCCAGGCCGCGTGCTCCGGGCAGCAGCGCGCGGTTGCCGGGAAGGAAACGCTTGGCGCCGGGCCGGGGCAGCGTGCCGATGACGGGCAGGCCGAGCGCGGCGACGGCGTCGTCGGGCGAGCGCACGCGGCGGTCGGCGAGTTCGAGCAGCAGCGCCACGCCCACGGCCAGCAGCAGGCCGAGGAAGACGGCGAGCGCGGTGTTCAGCAGGATCTTCGGGCTGCTGGGCTCGGTCGGCGGCAGCGCCGTCGTGAGCACGCCGGCGAAGCTCTGGCTGGTCTGCGCCTCGAGCGCGGTCTGGTTCAGGCGCGCGGCGAGGCTGTCGAAGACGCGCTGCGCGTTCTCGACCTCGCGCTGCAGCACCATGCCCTCGTCGCGCACCGCCTTCATCTGCAGCACCTTGCTGCGCTGGTTCTCGAGCTCGCGGCGCACCTGCGCCTCGCGCTGACGGTTGATGGTGTCGGTGACGCCGACGCCGCTGGTGACGCGCTGCGTCTCGGCGGCGATGCGCTCGCGCAGCTCGGCGATGCTGGCGCGCGCCTCGACGACCTGCGGGTGACGGTCGCCGTAGCGCGAGCCGAGCTCCTTCAGCCGCGCCTCGCTGCGCGCGAGCTCGGCCTTGAGGCTGCCGATGACGGGGTTGGCCAGCACTTCCTGCAGGCGGTCGCCCTGCGCCCCCTGTGCCTGGCGCTGGCGGCTGCCGCTTTCGGCGCTGATGGCCTGCAGTTGCGTGAGCTGGCTGGAGAGCTCGTTGAGGCGCGCGTTCTCGACGTCCAGGCGCTCGTCGCTGGCGATGATTCCGTGGCGGCGCTGGTAGGCCGAATGCCGCGCCTGCGCCTTCTCGAGCGCCTCGCGCGCGCCCTGCGTCTGCGCGTCGAAGAAGCGCTGGTAGTTCTGCGCCGGGTCGACGCGCAGCTCGAGCGTGGTGGCGATGTAGGCCTGCGCGAAGGCGTTGGCCAGCGCCGCGGCAAAGCGCGGGTCGGGCGACTTGTAGGCGACGTTGATGACGTTGCTCTCGCGCGAGGGGCGCACGTCGAGCTGCTGGTGCAGCAGCGCGATCAGCCATTGCTCGAGCGTGCCCACGCCCTTCGCCTCCTCCTGCCACTGCTGGCGGATCTGCGGGTTCTCGGCCAGCTTCAGGTCCTTGATGACGCGCAGCGCGACGCGGTCGCTGTTGAGGATGTCGACCTGCGTGGCCATGAAGCTCGGCAGCGCGATGCCGGGCGTGGCCATCATCGCCACCGGGTCGGGCTTGACGTCGATGACGACGCTGGCCTCGCCCAGGTACTGCTTGGGCAGGAGCAGGCTGACGCCGACGGCGGTGGCGACGACGAGCGCGAAGACGAGCAGCGCGGCCCACAGGCGCGCACGCAGCACGGAGAGGAATTGCTGGAAGCTCATCGG
>JAIXKR010000114.1:0-7184 GCA_026932235.1 Burkholderiales bacterium | reverse complement strand
ATGCGCGTCTCGAGCGTGAGGTCGGGGTTCTGGAACACGCTGATGCGCACGACGTCGCCGGCACCCAGGCTGTAGTCGGCCACGGCGGGCGGATCGGCGGCCACGCTCGCGCTCTGCGCCGCCGCCGGCGACACGGTGCCCAGGCTCAGGCCCAGGGCGGCGAGGGCGAGCAGGGCAGCCGCGGCCCGCGGCATCCACGGCAGCGGGCGCGTCATCGCTTCACCCCCAGGCCGCGGGCCACGTCGTCGCTGCCCACCGCGCCCGCGGGATCGTGCACCGCGGGTGCCGCGGGGGCCATCGTCGCAGGCGTGTCGGCCAGCGGCGCGGCGGCGGGTGCCGAGGCCGCCGCGGGAGCGCCTTGGGCGAAGGCGCCGAAGTATTCGATCTTCGCCGCCGCGCGCATGGCCTTGCGGTCGGCGTCGATGAGTTGGCGCTTGCGGTCGTTGAGCAGGAATTGCTCGATCGCCGGGCGTGCCTGCTCCTCGCTCACGGGCTCGGTGCGCGAACCGGTGAGCAGCAGCACCTGCGCTCCCTGCGGCGAGGTGATCAGCGTCGCCTGGCCGTCCTTCATGCGCGCCAGCGCGCTCAAGAGCTGCAGCGGCAGTTGTTCGGCGGCGCGCACCGCCTGGTTGACACTGAAGCGCAGGCCGCTGCCGCGCAGGTACTCGACAAGCTCGTTCGGCGTGCCGAAGCTGGCCATGCGCTCGCGCAAGGCCTGGACCTGCTCCGGGTTGGCCTGCACGGAGAGCTCCTGCAGGCTGTAGATGCGGCGCTGGCTGAAGAGCTCGGGCTTCTCGGCGTAGTAGCGGCCGACTTCCTCCGCGGTGGGCTTGGCCGCGCCCTCGCCGACCTTCTCGGCGTAGGCGCGCGCCATCACCTCCCGCCGTGCGGCTTCGAGCGCCTGCATCACGCGCGGGTCGCGGTCGAGGTCCATCGAGTTGGCCTTCTGCACCGCCAGTTCCTGGTCGATCAGCCGCTCCAGCACCTGGCGGCCGGCGGCATCGGCCTGCTCGGGCCGCAGGCCGCGCTGCTGCTGCAGGATGAAGTTGATCTGGTGGACGGTGATCTCGCCCTTGTCGACCTTGGCGGCCGTCTGCGTCGCCGTGCCGCCGCGCTGGCCGCAAGCGGCCAGCGCGAGCAGGGCAGCGGCGAGCAGGGCGCCCGCCAGAACCCGGTGGCTGCGACGGGGGCACGCTGCCTGCTGCAATTTCATCGAATCACTTCCCTTTGGAAACGAGGCGGCTTCCGGCCCGAGACGCGCCGCGGCACGCCGGTCCGCCCCACGGCGCCGCACCCCGGCTCCGGACGTCCGGCGCGGAGGAGTTGGCGGGGAGTGTAGTCCTCGGCATGCGTCGCGCCCCGCGCCCGCGGCCGCTCATTCGCGGTGTCGGCGTGCGCACAATCTCACGGACGATCGCGAGCCCTTCACGCTTGCGCGCACCGCGTTCCAGGCCCCGATCCCGGCCCGGACCCCGGTCCGCATCGCCGCCCTTCCCGACCCACGAGCGGCGAGGCACGCGCCTGCGGGGATCGTGCCCCGGCGCATGATGCGGATCCTCATCCCGGAAAGGCTCGTGCTGCTGCCCTCGAGGCGCCGGAGGCGATCTTGCCAGCCGAGACCGGCGGCAAGCCGCACGGCGTCACGCTTTCAAGGCGGATCCCTGCGTACGGATGCCTCCTCCGCGGACGGCAGGGTGAGTACCGGCAGCGCGCGCTCGGCGGCGCTGCCGGCGGCGTCCGCGGCCGGCGCCGACGCGGCGTGCGCGAACGGCCCGCGGTACTCGATGCGCGCGGCGCGGCGCAGCGACTGCAGCTCGGCTTCGAGCCGCCCGCGCCTGCGCTCGGCCACCAGCATGGGCTCGATCAGCCGGCGCGCCTGCTCGGGAGACAGGGGATCGGCCTGCGAGTCGATCAGCACCATCACCAGCGCGCCGCCGGGCGCGGGCAACAGCGCCGCCTGCCCTTCGTGCAGGCGCTCGAGCAGGGTCAAGGCCGAAGGCGCGAGCTGCTCGGCGGCGCGCACGACCTGGCTGACGGAAAAACGCAGCCCCGCTGCCTTCAGGTGATCGACGAACGCGGCAACCGACGGGCTGGACTGGAATCGCTCGCGCAGCGAGGCGAACTGGTCCGCGCCGGCCTCGATGGCCAGTTCCTGCAGGGTATAGATGCGGCGCTGCGCGAAGCGCTCGGGATGCGCGCGGTAGTAGGCGTCGACCTCCGCCGCGTCCGGCGGCGCAAGCTTGTCGTCGAGGCGATCGGCATAGGCGCGCGCGAGCACCTCGCGCGTGGCGGCGTCGATGTTCTCGCGCACGCGCGCGTCGCGGCCGAGGTCCATGCGCTCGGCCTGCGCCGCCAGCAGGCGCTGGTCGATGAGGCGCTCCAGCACCTGGCGGCTGGCGGCGTCGACCTGCTCCGGGCGCAGTCTGGGCTGTTGCTCGAGCACGCGCGCGATCTGCGGCAGCGTGATCTCGCTGCCGTCGACGCGCGCTGCGACCTGGGGCTGCGGGCGCTCCCTCTTCTTCTCGCCGCAGCCGCCGGCCAGCACGGCGGCCGCCAGTGCCGCGAGCACGAGCATCGGCGCCATCGGCATCGAGGGGCCGTCAGCCCAGCGCCTGCACGCGCGCCACGCGCCAGCTCGGCTCGGCGAGGCGGTCCGGGAGCGCATGGTGCAGGCGCGCGAGCATCCAGAGCTCGCGGAAGGGCAGCGGCGGCACGTCGTGCCGTTCGCGGATGAGGCCGGAGAACTCGACGCAGGCGATCTGCGCATCGCAGAGGTTCTCGATGTTCAGCAGGCGCGCCTCGACGTGCAGCACCTCGGTATGGTTGGGCGCGTCGCCGCGCTCGGCGAGCTGGGCGCGCAGTTCCCGGAACAGCGGCTCGGTGGCGAAGCTCGCGAGTGCGACGAGATCGCCGCAGTCCCAGGCACGCTGCACGCCGACGAAGCTGCGCCGCGCGGCCTCCAGGAAGGCCTCGATTTCCCAGGGCGGCGGGGGAGGAGGAGGCGGCCCGATCGCGCGCCGCCGCTGCGTGGCGGCCAGGCGCTGGCGCAGCTGGCTCAGCACCGCACCCCCAGGTGCAAAGCCACCGCACCGCCCGCGAGGTTGTGCACGTCGACGTGGCCGAAGCCCGCGGCCTTCATCATCGCCTTGAGCGTCGCCTGGTCGGGGTGCATGCGGATCGACTCGGCGAGGTAGCGGTAGCTGTCCTCGTCCTGCGCCACCCACTTGCCGATGCGCGGCATGACGTGGAACGAGTACCAGTCGTAGGGCTTGCGCAGCGCCGGCGCGATGTGCGAGAACTCGAGCACGAGCAGGCGTCCGCCGGGGCGCAGCACGCGCGCCATCTCGGCCAGCGCGGCGTCCTTGTGCGTCATGTTGCGCAGGCCGAAGGCGACGCTGACGAGATCGAAGCCGCCGTCGGCAAAGGGCAGGCGCTCGGCGTCGCAGGCGAGCGTGGGCGCGACGATGCCGTGGTCGAGCAGGCGGTCGCGGCCGACGCGGAGCATGTTCTCGTTGATGTCGGTGAGCACGACCAGGCCCTGCGCGCCGACCTTGGGCGCGAAGGCGCGCGCGAGGTCGCCGGTGCCGCCGGCGATGTCGAGCACCCTGTCGCCCGGACGCAGATTCGCCACCGCCACCGCGTAGGTCTTCCACAGGCGGTGCAGGCCGAACGACAGCAGGTCGTTCATGAGGTCGTAGCGCGTGGCCACGGAGTCGAAGACGCCGCGCACGCGGCCGGCCTTCTCGCGCTCTTCCACGGTCTCGAAGCCGAAATGGGTCTGGCTCATGGGGGCGGCTCAGCTCTTGCCGGCGATCGGCGCCGAGGCGCCGCAGCCGGATGCGGGGGTGTCCTTGCTGCGCACGACCTTGATGCCCGGCGGCCTGGCCATCGAGGCGTCGCGATCCAGGCCCGCTTCGGCCAGGCGCTTCTCGTAGCGCGCCCAGAGGGCGTCCTGATCGGCACCGAGGTGGTAGAGGTAGTCCCAGGTGAAGAGGCCGCTCTCGTGGCCGTCGGAGAAGCGCGGCTGCATGGCGTAGTGGCCGATGGGCGTGATCTCGGTGATCGTGACGTTGCGCTTGCCGGTCTGCAGCACCTCCTGCCCCGGCCCATGGCCCATGACTTCGGCGGACGGGGAGTAGACGCGCATGAGCTCGAAGGGGATGCGAAAGCTCTTCCCGTCGTCGAAGGCGATCTCGAGCACGCGCGAGGTCTGGTGCAGCATCAACGCGAGGGCTTGGGGGGCGGTTTTCGGATCGGCCATGGGGCGGTTCGGCGCACGCGCGTCGAAGTCGAAGTGGCAAGGATCGCAAAGTCTAGCCAGCGCCGCCGCCGCCGCAGGCGGCGCACCCTCGGGACCCAAGGGCTTTGCGCGTCCCCGGACGAGCCCCTCGCGGCGGCGCGCGGGCAACGCGAAGTTACGCTTTCGACGCTGGATCGCCCGTCAAACCGGCAAAACCCCCTTGAATGGGGGGGGTGGCGACACGAGGCGAGCGGCAGACAATGGGGCATCTGGAACCCGGGCGCGCCGTGACCTTTCTTGCGGCAGCCGGTAGCGGAGGAGTGATACATGAACATGAAGCTCAATTCCATTCTCGCAGCGGCAGCGCTGGCCTTCGGTGCCGCTGGCGCCCACGCCGACACGATAACCTGGGACACGCACGGTCAGGTCGAGTTCGGCGTCAACGTCGTCTTTGGCTCGTTTACCGACTACTTCACGTTCGAGATCTCGCCCGACAGCTACTGGGTGTCGAGCACCGCGGTGGCGAACAACCTCGGGGGCGGCACGGTGCTGAACATCAGCGGCGGCCAGTATTCGCTCTGGTCCATGGGCGCCGATGGGGGCGTGGGGGGCGGCGACGATTCGCAGCTGGGCGGGAACTGGAGCTTCGACGGCAGCACCGGCAATGCGACGAACACCGTGCTGCTGGCTCCCGGCAAGTACTTCTACATGGTGACCGGAACCGGTAACGGATCGTTCAGCAACGGCGGCATGTATTCGCTCACGTCGACGATCATGCCGGTTCCCGAAGCCGAGACCTGGGCGATGATGCTCGCGGGCTTGGGCGTGCTGGGTTTCCTGGGCGCACGCCGCCGGCGCGCCGACTGACACACGCGCAGCGTGGCGGCCCTGGGCCGCTACCGACGAAAGGCGGGCCTCGGGCTCGCCTTTTTGTTCCTCGAATCCTGTTCCTCGAATTCCGTTCCGTTTCGGGGCGCAGCGTTCACACCAGCACGCGCTCGATGCCCCCGGCCCTGGCCTTGGCGACGAAGTCCTCGAGCCAGCTCGCGCCGAGGATGTGGCGCGCCATCTCGATGACGATGTAGTCGGCCTCGAGCAGGCCGCTGGCGAGGTCGCCCTGGTAACGGTGCAGGCCTTGCAGGCAGCTCGGGCAGGAGGTGAGGATCTTCAGGTTCTGCCCCGGCTCGACCGCGCCGCTGGCGCGCAGCGTGGCTTCGGCGCGGCGGATCTCCTCTTCCTTGCGAAAACGCACCTGGGTGGCGATGTCCGGGCGGCCCACGCCCAGCGTGCCGCTCTCGCCGCAGCAGCGTTCGCTCTTCACCACGTTCGCGCCGACGAGGGCGCGCACGGTGCTCAGGCTGTCCTGCTGCTTCATCGGGTCGTGGCAGGGCTCGTGGTAGAGGTAGCCCGTCGCGTGGCCCGGCAGCGTGATGCCCTTCTCGAGCAGGTACTCGTGGATGTCGACGATGCGGCTGCCGGGGAAGATGCGCGGGAAGTCGTAGTCCTGCAGCTGGTCGTGGCAGGTGCCGCAGCTCACCACCACGGTCTTGATGTCGAGGTAGTTGAGCGTGGTGGCGACGCGGTGGAAGAGCACGCGGTTGTCGGTGACGAGCTTGTCGGCCTTGTCGAACTGGCCCGCGCCGCGCTGCGGGTAGCCGCAGCAGAGGTAGCCCGGCGGCAGCACGGTCTGCACGCCGGCGTGCCAGAGCATGGCCTGCACCGCGAGCCCGACCTGGCTGAAGAGGCGCTCGCTGCCGCAGCCGGGGAAGTAGAAGACGGCCTCGCTGTCGGCGCTGGTGCGCGCCGGGTCGCGGACGATGGGCACCGTCTCGCGGTCCTCGATGCCCAGCAGCGCGCGCGCGGTGCGCGTGGGCAGGCCGCCGGGCATCTTCTTGTTGACGAAGTGGATGACCTGCTCGCGCAGCGGTGCCGTGCCCACGCTGGCCGGCGGCGCGGCGGTCTGGCGGCGCGCCAGGGGCGCGAGCACGGTGCTGGCCAGGCGCTGCGCGGGGAAGCCCACGCCGACCATGGCGCTGCGCATGAGCTTGATCGTCTGCGGCTGGGTGGCGTTGAGGAAGGCCATCGCCGCCGCCTTGCCCGGGCGCAGGCTTTGCCGCCCCATCTTGCGCAGCAGGTTGCGCATGGCCATGGAGACGTCGCCGAAGTCGATGTCCACCGGGCAGGGGTTGAGGCACTTGTGGCAGACGGTGCAGTGCTCGGCCACGTCCTCGAATTCGCTCCAGTGCGCCAGGCTCACGCCGCGGCGCGTCTGCTCCTCGTAGAGGAAGGCCTCGACGAGCAGGCTGGTGGCGAGGATCTTGTTGCGCGGGCTGTAGAGCAGGTTGGCGCGCGGCACGTGGGTCGACACACCGGCTTGCACTTGCCGCAGCGCAGGCAGTCCTTGATGCTGTCGGCGATGGCGCCGATGTCGCTCTGCTTCATCAGCAGCGACTCGTGGCCCATGAGGCCGAAGCTGGGCGTGTAGGCCGCGCTCAGGTCGGCGGCCGCGGCGTCCTCGCTGCCCGCGGCGCGATCGCGCAGCAGCTTGCCCTTGTTGAAGTGCCCCTGCGGGTCGACGCGGCGCTTGTAGGCGGCGAAGGGTGCCAGTTCCTCGTCGGAGAGGAACTCGAGCTTGGTGATGCCGATGCCGTGCTCGCCGCTGATGACGCCGCCGAGCGACCGCGCCAGCGCCATGATGCGCGCCACCGCCTCGTGCGCGCTCTGCAGCATCGCGTAGTCGTCGCTGTTGACGGGGATGTTGGTGTGCACGTTGCCGTCGCCGGCATGCATGTGCAGCGCCACCCAGACGCGGCTGCGCAGCACCTCCTGATGGATGGCCTGGCAACGCGCGAGGATGGGCGCGTAGGCCTCGCCGGCAAAGATCGCCTGCAGCGGCTGGCGGATCTGCGTCTTCCAGGAGGCGCGCAGGCGGTGCTCCTGCAGC
>JAIXKR010000008.1 GCA_026932235.1 Burkholderiales bacterium | reverse complement strand
TCGCGCGCAACGGCATCCGCAACATGACCATCGCCCCGGGCATCTTCGGCACGCCGATGCTCTTCGGCATGCCCCAGGAAGTGCAGGACTCGCTGGCCGCCAGCGTGCCCTTCCCCAGCCGCCTGGGCCGCCCCGAGGACTACGCCAAGCTCGCCAAGCACATCATCGAGAACGACATGCTCAACGGCGAGGTGATCCGCTTGGACGGGGCGATCCGCATGGCGCCGAAGTGAGCCGGGGACTGCGCGCGGCCACGCCAGGCCGCGCGCGGCGACGGCAGGCTGGCAACTCGCAGCTTGCAGTGCATCGGGCCTGCGCAGGCCGGCGATGTCGACGCACTGCCCAAACCCTCAACGTACGACGGCCCGCCCTTCTCGCGAAGGGACGGGCCGTTTCGCTGATCGGCGAAGCCCTGAGGGTCAGGGCTTCGCCTCGACCAGGGTCAGAAGTCGTAGCTCAGCCTTGCCTGGAAGGTGCGACCCAGCGGGTTGAAGTAGCGGTAGTCGAAGCCCAGCATGTGTCCGCCGTTGGCGCGCAGGGAGAGCGGCGGCGCCTTGTTGAACAGGTTCCTCACCCCGAACGAAACCTTGAGCGCCTTGTTGACGTGGTACTCGCTCTGCCAGTCGACGGTATAGAAGTCGCTGATCTTCAGGCGAATCTCGCGATCGTCACCGTTATAACTCCCGTCCGCATCCTTGCCGTACACATCGCCCGGGAAATCCTTGTATCCAGACTGGAAGTTGAGGTTCAGCGTGTGCGCCCAGGACCCTTGGGTCAGAGTATTCGCCAACGTACCCTTCCAACGGAAGGTCTGGCTGCCGATCGCCGGATTGTTGTCGGCGATGGTGGTGTAGTACTCCTGTCCCGGAACCAGCTGGAAGGTATCACGGATCATGTATGTCAGCCGGAGATTCGACGTGAGCTTGCCGAGGCCGGTCGCAAAGTTCCCGGTGACGTCGATGTCCACACCGGTGCTGAACGACTTACCCAGGTTCGTTGTGCTGGCGTTGTACGCGAGCAATTTCTGGCCGGAGACCGGATCCGTATACACCAACCAAAGGTCAGGATACTTGTAGACGTTGTCGAAGGCCTCGTTCTCGTCCACCGAACCGAAGGTCTTGTCGATTCCCACCCACCACAGGTCGGCACCGAACGAGAACGTCGGCGTCGGCTCGAGGCGGAATCCGATCGTCGCCTGCTTCGACTCCTCGGGCTTGAGCTGCGAATTGCCACCGGTGAAGACGTTGTACTGCAGCGCACTGGGTTGGCAGTTGGCTCCCAGGCTGGCCGCCATCTGCGCCATTTCGGCCGTGCAGGCGTAGGGCTTTGCGGTCACGCCGAAATCCTGCAGGGGACGATCGAGCTGGCGCAGCGTCGGTGCGCGGAAACCGGTGCCAATCGAACCGCGCAGCATGAATGCTGAGGTCGGCTGGTAACGGAACGACACCTTGCCGTTGACGGCACTGTCGATGTCCCGGTAGTCGTCATAGCGGATGCCGGCGGTCAATTCAAACTGCTTGGTGAATGGCATCACCATTTCTGCGAAGACGCCAGCCGCCTTGCGCGTGGCCGAATACGGCACTGCCGCCTGGGCATCGCCGAAGCGCGAGTCATCGCCGTTCGGACCGCCCAATCCCTGCGCAGTCAGGCTGGGCGAGGAACTCAACTTGTCCTCGACGTAGCTTGCCCCGATGGCCAGCGCCGCGTTGCCTCCGCCAAGCTTGAAGAGGTCTCGCGAGGCGCGGGCGTCAAGCGAGGTCAACTTGCTGATCTCGGTGTCGTAGATGCCGCCGACCATGATCTTGCTGGCCGCATCCAGTGCCGCCTGCGATTGGTTGCCGGGCAAAACGAACGGATTCCAGATGCCGCTGCGCAACAGCGCTCCGAAGGCGCGGCCATAGGGGTAGCCCCTGTTGCTCTCTTCGACCTTGGATCGCTGGTGGCCCAGACTCAGGCTGTAGTCCCAGCCGCCGATCATGCCGTCCAGACCGAGCCAGACTGCCCGGGTATCACGCTCGTACTCGGTATCGCGATTGCCGAGATCATAGGCACGGTAGTACACCGTGGCCGGCCCGGTTCCCGTATACCCGACCATCGAGAGGTAGCTGCCGAAAGGCCCCGCCGGATCGACGAGCACCTGCCCCGGGGCAGGCGCAATCTTCCCGCTGGACATGGTCTTGCCGAGCAGGACGTCGAGCGACAGCGTGTGGTTGTCGCCCAGCTTCTTCTGCAGCGAACCGAAGAGATTGGTGCGATCCCGGTCCGGGAAGGCTTCAACGGTGCTGGCGTAATCGAACACGCAGGTCGGGCCGTCCTGCACGTGCATCGGTGCGCACTCTCCGTTCTCGACGAGATACGCGTTGCGAAGCTGTCCCGCGACGAGGACGTTACCGGGAATCCCGCTGGCCGAACCATTGAACCATTCGTATTGCTTGCCCTCGTACGTCAGGTTGATGATCCCTGTCTTCGAGAAGCTCCGCTGATTGGCACGCAAGGCCTTGCGCCTGTCGACGGAAAGGCCAATGGTTGCATTGAAACCGTCGGCATCCAAGTCCCCGAAGCCTTTGGAGACGTGTGCGTTGTACTCTTCGCCACCCGACTTCTGGGGCTTGCTCGCAGAAATCGTGACGTTGCCGTCACGAGAATTGCGCTTGGTGATGAAGTTGACGACGCCGGCCACGGCATCCGACCCATAGAGAGCTGACGCCCCATCGGTCAGAACCTCAACCCGTTCGACGATCGAGAGGGGAATCATGTTCAGGTCGACCGCACCCCCGGCTTCTCCGATCAGACGCCTGCCGTTGAGCAGCACGAGCGTGCGATCACCACCGAGGTTGTGCAGCGAGACGACCGACAACCCGCCGCCGCCGCCGCCGATGGTGTCGGCCTCGGCCACGTCGCCCTGCACGACCGCGAGCTTGTTCATCAGTTCGACCACGGATGACACACCGCTGCGTTCGATTTCGTCGCGCTTGATGACTTGCACGGGCAACGCCGTCTCGGCATCGATGCGCTTGATCGCCGAACCGGTGATCTCGATGCGCTGCGCGTCCTGCGCCATTGCCGGCAAGGTCGCGAGGGCGACGCTGCCGCCGAAGGCCAGCATCAGGCCGCGGCTCAATAGGGTTGGTCTGAACATTGAGTCTGCTCCTCACAATGGTTGAACAAGTTCTCCCGGCTCCGGGCATCGTGTGCGCAGCGTGAGCCATGCTCTCGCGGACGATCCGGAACACGCCGCCCGATTCTCGGTGCCGTGTCCGCGCGGTCCGACAGGGGGAAACCTATGTCACCTCAGGACGGCTCGCCACCGGGCGGAGCGGCGGGCACAATGCTCAGAAACATTTCTTTGTATTTCAACAACTTAGGGAAATCTGACAGTACGTGACCTGAGATTCCGAGAGGACGCCGCACCCGCCTGACCGAGGGGTCTGGGTTGGCAATTTGCAACACATCGGGCGCCCTTCCCGGGCCAGGGCATGCGCAAGGACCAGGGCGCCGCCGCGAGGCGCTCCGCTTCCTTCCTGCGCGGTACCGCCTCAGGCTGGGGTCACCACGCCTCGAAGCCGCGGCACCGCGGCCAGAAGTGCACGCGTGTATGCGGTCGTCGGCGCACCCAGCACCTGGTCGACTTCGCCCTGCTCTTCGATGCGCCCGGCGCGCATCACGGCGACGCGGTCGGCGATGTACTCGACGACGCCGATGTTGTGCGTGATGAAGAGGTAGGACACGCCCAGTTCGCGCTGCAGTTCGCGCAGCAGGTTGAGGATCTGCGCCTGCACCGAGACGTCCAGCGCCGAGGTCGGCTCGTCGCAGACGATGAGTTGCGGCTGCACCGCCAGGGCGCGGGCGATGGCGATGCGCTGGCGCTGGCCGCCCGAGAACTCATGCGGGAAGCGCTCCAGCGCATCGCGGCGCAGACCGACGCGCTCGACCAGCGCCTCGATGCGGGCCCGCCGCTCGTCGGCCGCGAGTCCGGGCTGCAGCGCCGCCAGCCCCTCCTCCAGCACCTCGAGCACGCGCATGCGCGGGTTCAGCGAGGCGAACGGGTCCTGGAAGATGATCTGGACGCGGCCGCGCGCGGCATGGAGATCTGCGCCCTGGAGTTCCAGGAGATTGCGGCCCTCCAGCAGCGCCCGTCCTTCGACGCGCGCGATGCGCCGCAGCAGTTGCACGATCGCCTTGCCGGTGGTCGTCTTGCCGCAGCCGGACTCGCCCACCAGGGCCAGCGTCTGCGCACGCTCGACCTCGAAGGACACGCCCTGGACGGCGTCGAAGCTGCCCGCGCGCCGCTGCAGCAGGCCGCCGCCTCGCACGGGAAAGCGCACCCAGAGATCGCGCACCTGCAGCAAGGGCGTCTTCGTGGCCGCCGCCGCAGCAGGACGCGCGGCGGTCGTGGCCGCGGGATCGTCCGCCGCCGACGCGCTGGGCGCGGCGGCCGCCTGGGTGCGGGGCCCGGCATCCGGCGTGTAGAGCAGGCAGCGCACCTCATGGCCCGCGCCGACGGTCACCAGCTCCGGCAGCGTGCTCGCGCAATGCGGCATGACCTGCGCGCAGCGTGGCGCGAAACGGCAGCCGGCGAAGTCCTGCGACAGCGCCGGCACGGTGCCGGGAATGGCTTCCAGCGTCTGCTGACGCCGGTCCGCACCCGGCAGCGCCCGCAACAGGGCCGCCGCGTAAGGATGGCGCGGCGCGCGGAAGAACTCGGCCGCAGGCGCAAGCTCGACGATCTGCCCGGCATACATCAGCGCCACGCGATGCGCCATGCCCGAGACCACCGCGAGGTCGTGCGTGATGAGCAGCAGGCCCATGCGCTGCTGGCGCTGCAAGTCCTTCAGCAGCTCCAGGATCTGCGCCTGGATGCTTACGTCCAGTGCCGTCGTCGGCTCGTCGGCGACGAGGAAATCGGGCTCGGCCGCGAGCGCGATGGCGATCATCACGCGCTGCTTCTGCCCGCCGCTCATGCGAAATGGGTAGTCGTCGATGCGCCGCTCGGGCTCGGGAATGCCCACACGCCCCAGCCACTCGATGGCCTTGGCGCGTGCCGCCGCGCCGCGCAGTTCGGTGTGCGCCTCGATCGCCTCGACGATCTGCTCGCCCACGCGCATGACCGGGTTGAGGCTGGTCGAAGGCTCCTGGAAGATCATGCCGATGCGGCCGCCGCGCACGGCGCGCATGCGCGCTTCGGGCAGGTCCAGCAAGTCCTGCTCGTCCAGCAGCACGCGCCCGGCGGACACGCGGCCGTTCTCGGGCAGCAGGCGCATGAGCGCCAGCGCCGTCATGCTCTTGCCGCAGCCGCTCTCCCCCACCAGCGCGAAGGTCTCGCCGCGTTCGATCGTCAGGCGCAGGGCGTCGATGGCGCGCACGATCGCGCTGTCGGTGTCGAGCTCGACGCGCAGGTCGGCGATGGTGATCATGCGCGGCCTCCGCTCGCGGACCTGGCGCCCCGCCGCACCCTCGCCCTGAAGCTGCGCGCGCGCGGGTCGAAGGCGTCGCGCACGCCGTCGGCGAAGAGGTTGGCGGCCAGCACCAGCGTCACCATGAAGACGAAGGCGGAGGCGAAGGACCACCACACGACGGGGTCGCGGCTCATCTCGCTGCGTGCGAGGTTGATCATGCCGCCGAAGCTGTTCATCGACGGATCGACGCCGACGCCGACGTAGCTCAGCACCGCCTCGTAGAGGATCAGCGCCGAGAACTCGAGCACGGTGACGATGAGCATCAGGTGCGCGACGTTCGGGAAGATGTGCCGCACCATGATGCGCGTGCTGCTGACACCGAAGGCCTGCGCCGCCTGCACGTAGTCGAGCTCGCGCAGCTTGAGCGTCTCGCCGCGCAGCAGCCGGCACAGGCCGGCCCAGCCGGTGAGCCCGAGCACGGCGCAGAGCAGGAAGAGCTTGAGGTCGGCACGCTCGGCACCGGTCTCGAAGAGGTCCGGATGCTTGTCGAGGAAGACCTGCACCATCAGCACGCAGGCGGCGATCAGCAGGATGTTCGGGATCGACGACAGCACGGTGTAGAGGTACTGGATGAGCTCGTCGGCCCAGCCCTTGAGGTAGCCGGCGACGATGCCCAGCACCACCGCCAGCGGCAGGGTGGCAATCGTTGCCAGCGTGCCGATCACGAAGGCGGTGCGGATGCTCTTGAGCGACTGGTAGAGCACGTCGTTGCCGGTGGTGTCGGTGCCCATCACGTGGTAGGGACCCGAGAGTGCCGAGACGATGCCGATCAGGCCGCCGAGCACGAGGAAGGTGCCGATCGCGACGTGCCAGGGCAGCGTGCTGCGCTTGCCCACGATCTCGCGCGCGCAAGCGGCCGGCGCCTGCCGCCGCAGCGCGGCCAGCAGCGCCAGCAGCGCGGCCGAGGCCAGCAGCGCACCCGCGAGGCCGAGCACGAGGCCGGTCGCGCTGCGCCCGATCACGTCCGGCAGCCACTGCGTGGCCGGGTCCTTCAGGTGCGCGCCACCGAACTGCAGCCGCGGCGCGACGCGCTCGATGCGGCCGTCGACGAGCACCGACTCGCGCGTGAAGCTGACCGTGGCCAGCGGCGTCGAGTAGGTCGCCTCGCGCGCCTGCACGAGCTCGTCCAGCCAGGCGTCGAGCAGCGAGCGCGTGCGCGCGTCGTAGGCCACCGCCGTGGCGCCGGGCGCCGGCGGCAGCAGCGGGCGGTAGTGCACGCTGTCGATCAGCGACACGCAAAGACACAGCAGCAGCACGATGCTGGAGGCCAGCGAGGGCGCGTCCATGAACACCTTGCGCCAGCTCGTGCGCAGGTTCGGGCGGCGCCAGGCGAAGACGACGTAGGCGATGAGCGCGGCGGTGAGCAGCCAGATCGCCGCATCGGTCCACAGCAGGACGAACTTGGGCATGATGCTTCAGCCCTCCAGCCGCACGCGCGGGTCGGCCCAGGTGTAGGCCACGTCGATCAGCACGTAGGTCGCGATGTAGAGCAGCGAGCCGATGAAGACCATGGTGCGCACGATGGCGAAGTCCTGCTTGCCGATGGCCTCGATGACGTAGGCGCCCAGGCCCGGCAGGCCGAAGAAGCTCTCGAAGACCAGGCTGCCGAGGAAGACGTAGGGCAGATAGCCGCCGGCGCTGGTGATGATGGGGATGAGCGCATTGCGCAGCACGTGGCGCCAGAGCACGGCCTGCTCGGACAAGCCCTTGGCGCGCGCCGTGCGCACGTAGTCCTTGCTCGTCTCCTCGAGGAACATGGCGCGGTACAGGCGCGCCTCGCCGCCCACGCGCGAGATGAGCGAGAGCAGGATGGGCAGCACGAGGAACTTGATCGCGTCCAGCCCCGGCGCGTAGCCCGAGATCGGCGCCAGCTTGAGCACGCGCGAGAACAGGAACTGGCCGACGATGATGTAGAAGAGGCTGGAGATGGAGAGCATCAGCACGCAGGTGACGACGCCCCAGAAGTCCAGCCTCGAGTTGCGGAACATCACCAGCAGCAGCGCGAAGGCGGTGCTCGCCAGCACCTGCAGGATGAAGAGCGGCAGCGCCATCTGCAGGCTCACCCACATGCGCGAGGCGACCTCGTGGCCGATGTCGCCCGCCGATTCGCCGTCGGCGCGGCCGAATCGCAGCGCGAAGAGCGAGACCGAGCGCTCCCAGAAGATGGTGTCGGTGAGCTTGTCCGCACCCTGCGCCCGTGCGTTGAAGTACAGCGGCTTGTCGTAGCCGCGTTCGACCTTCCACTTCTCGATCGCCTGCTGCGTGACGCGCTTGCCGCCCAGGTTCAGGCGCGCCATGTCGTCGGGCGTGTTGACGGTGAAGAAGAGGAAGAAGGTGGCCAGGTTCACGCCCAGCAGCACCAGCACGCCGTAGAAGGCGCGACGCAGCAGGTAGCCGATCATCGCGCCGCCTCCTGCGCCAGCACCTCGCCGCGGCCGGTGGTGCGCTCGCGCACTCGCAGCGTGCGCCGCGCCAGCCACAGCAGCAGCAGCAGCGCGGCCGCGATCAGCGCCAGCGGCCACCACACCGGGCGGTTCCAGGCGGCCAGCGCGACCGCGCGATCGGCCGGGTCCAGCCGCAGGTAGCGGCCCTGGTCGCGGATCATGATGACCGGGTGGTAGTTGTAGACCCAGCGCTGCGCGGCCCCCGAACTCCAGGGGAAGAAGCCGAAGCTCCAGGGCGCGTCCTCGCGCACGATCTGCACCAGCTCGTCGATCAGCGCCTGCTTCTGCGGCCCGTCGTCGTAGAGCTTCATCTTCTCGAACAAGCGGTCGTACTCCGGATTGGCGTAGTTCGCGGTGTTCTCGCCGTCGTACTTGGTCTTGCCCGCCGAGGTCTGCAGCAGGAAGAGGAAGTTCTCGGCGTCCGGGTAGTCGGCCAGCCAGCCGAGCCAGAACACCTGATAGGTGCCCTTGCGCACCTTGTCCTGGAACTGGTTGTTGTCGGTGGCGCGGATCTCGAGCTGGATGCCGAGCTTGGCGAACTGGCGCACCATCCAGTCGAGCTGGGGCCGGTTGCCGGGGGTCGGCGCCGAGTAGTAGTCGTAGTTGATGACCAGCGGCTGGCCGGTCCTGGCGTCGCGGCCGCCGGGGTAGCCGGCCTCGACCATGAGCTGCCGTGCGTCCTCGATCGGTCGGCGGACCGCCTTGCCGTCCTTCCAGACATGGGTGACCGGGTTCACGCCCTCGCGCGTGCCCTCGCGCGAGCCGAAGATGCCCGGCGGCAGCGGGCTCATCGCCGTCTGCCCGCCCTCCTTGGGGAAGATGCGCGACCACTCGTCCCAGTCGATGGCGATCGAGATCGCCTGGCGCAGCTTGCGGTTGCGGATGTGCTGCTGCGGGTCGGCGCTGGCACCGATCACCGGATCGAGCATGTTGAAGCCGATGAAGTAGCTGCCGACGTCGGTGCCGCGGCTCAGGCGAAAGCCCTTCTCGGTGTACTCGCGCCGCACGTCTTCGCTGTCCTGCATGCCAACGAGGTAAGGCATGCCGGTGTCGGTGCGCTCGAAGACCTCGACGTCGTAATAACCCTGGCGGAACTTGTTCTGCCGCGGCACGCCTTCGCGCTCGATGGTGAAGACCATGCGGTCGATGAAGGGCATGGTCTTGCCGCAGTCGGCGAGCAGCCCCGCCTCGCGGTCGCCGGGCGCGCCCTCGCA
This sequence comes from Burkholderiales bacterium, assembly GCA_026932235.1. Classification (GTDB taxonomy): domain Bacteria; phylum Pseudomonadota; class Gammaproteobacteria; order Burkholderiales; family Burkholderiaceae_C; genus Rubrivivax. The sequence continues at coordinate 2,604 of JAIXKR010000008.1, read as the reverse complement.
GGGATAGGGCTCGCCGCGGTAGTTGGGATTGCGCACCAGAACGTGGCGGCGATCCTGCTGGAACTCGGCCATCATGTAGGCGCCCGTGCCCACCGGCCAGCGGTCCAGCGACAAGCCCGCGGCGACCATTCCCGGCTGCGCGTAGAAGGCATCGGCTTCCCAGGGCACCGGCGAGAGGAAGGTCATCTGCATCCAGTAGCTCCACTGCGGGTACTTGCCCTTGATGCGGATGCGCAGCAGGTGCTTCTCCGGGGCACTGGCGCCGGCCAGCGGCCAGCGGCGGAAGTCGAGAAAGGGCTTGTCCAGGTTTGCCGGGTCTTCGCCCGCGCGCAGCTTGGCGTCCTCGGCGCGGATGAGCTTGCCGTACTCGGCCAGGCCGACGACGTACTGCGCGAAGGTCGAGAAGATCGGCGTCGTGATGCGCGTCGTCGCCTGGCGCTTGAGCGCGTAGACGAAATCCTCGGCGACCAGTTCGCGCGTGCCCTGGTGCTCAAATTCCAGCGGTGAGCGCCGCGCGCCCAGCTCGCCGGGCTTCATGTGGTGGTAGATGTAGGCGCCCTGCGCGTCCTTGGCGAAGGCCGGATGCGGCTGGAAGAGGATGCCGGGCTTGATCGGCACGTCGTACACGCTCTCGGCGACAAGCTCGCCGGGCGCATCGTCGGGCAGCGGCTTGCCGTCCTTGTCCAGGTAGCGCGGCTTGACGACCGCGGCCGCGGACTTCGGCACCAGCTCGTAGGGCCGCTTCAGGTAGTGGTATCCATAGAGCGGCTCGTAGATCTGGTAGGTGTACGGCGTGTCGTTGCTCCAGTACGAGGCCACCGGATCCAGATGCCGCGGCGAGGCCTCGAGCACGGCGGAGTACAAGGTGTTCGTCGCCGCCTCGCCGTCGGGCCAGGGGTTGTTGTTGCAGCCCGCGAGCAGCAGCGCACCCAGGCTGAGCCAGGAGGCAATGCAAACCCAGGGTCGGATGCTCCGCAAGCGCAACAGGATTCGGGCTCCGCGCATGCGGTCTCCTCGTGCTGACCCGGCCCGCGGGTCAGCGACGGCTCGTGACAGCCGGCCACCCCGGGGGACGCGGGGGCGGATTGTAGGCACGCGCCGCGTCCGGCCCGGCGCCGCTGGACACCTACCAGCCGATCAAGGCAGCGCGCCCCTGAACCGCCAGCGTCACGCGGCGTCCGAGCGGCAGGCTGACCTTGGTCGGCACGTGGCCGAAAGGCAATCCGGTCAGCACCGGAATCTTCACGTGCGCGCGCACGCGCTCGAGCATCGTGGCGACGCGGTAGCCGCGATCCTGCGGCGATGGCGTCCAGCCCCCGAGGTCCCCCACCAGCAATGCGCGCTGCGTGGCCAGAACACCGCTTTGCGCGAGCTGCAGCAGCATGCGCTCGACGCGGTAGGGGTGCTCATGGATGTCCTCGATGAAGAGCAAGCCGCCGCGGACGCGCGCCGGCCGCGGGAAGTGCGGCGTCCCGAGCAGCGAGCACAGCATCGTCAGGTTGCCGCCCCACAGCGGCCCCTTCAGCAGCAGGCCGTCCAAGCCCGGCACGGTGCGAAAGCCCACGGCCTCCAACTCGCCGCGCATCGCCTCGCCGAAGCAGTCGGCCGTCACCTCGTCGACACCGCCTTCCTCCGCCGGGCGCCCGAAGTCGGGCAGCGCCATCGGTCCGGCCCAGCTCGAGGCGCCGGTGTGCGCCCACAGCGCGAGCTGCAGCGCGGTGAAGTCGCTGTGCCCGACCCAGCGCGTACCGCGTTCGACGGCGCGCGCCAGACGTGGCCAGTCGATCGCATCGAGCAGCGGCGTGAGGCCGTAGCCTCCGCGCGTGGCCATGGCCACGCCGGGCGCCTCCCGTGCCACGCGGTGCAGGGCCTGCAGCCGCGTCGCGTCGTCGCCGGCAAAGCGCTGCAGGCGCGCCTGCGCCGCATCGTCGACGCGCACCGTGAAGCCCATGGCCTGCAGGCGCCGCACGGCAAGGCGCAGCGAAGACGCGCGCGCAACGGCACCCGAGGGGCTGAAGAGCGTCAAGGTGTTCATCGATCCTCGGGGAAGTCGTGCAATTCGGTGGCCTCCCCGGTCGGGATCGGCGCGCTTGGCACCGGCGCGACGTCCGCCACCTCGGCCTCCGCCACATCCACCTCGCCCCTTTGCTCGGCGCGCTGCTGCGCGCGACGCTCGGCGAAGAAGCGGCGCAGCAGCGCCGCGGCATCGTCCGCCATCACGCCGCCGCGCACGGCCGTGTGATGGTTGAGCCTGGCCTGCGCGAACAAGTCGACCACGGAACCCGCGGCACCGGTCTTCGGGTCCGGCGCGCCGAACACCACGCGCCGAAAGCGCGCGTGCATCAGCGCCATCGCGCACATCGCGCAGGGCTCGAGCGTCACGTAGAGCTCGCACTCGGGCAGGCGGTAGTTCTCGAGCAGCGTCGCCGCGTGGCGCAGCGCGACGATCTCGGCGTGCGCGGTCGGGTCGTGCGTCGTGACCGGCCGGTTGTAGCCGGTGGCCACGACCTGCATCCCCGATTCGCTGCGGCGGACGATCACCGCACCCACCGGCACCTCGCCCACCAGCCAGGCGTTGTGCGCCTGGTCCAGCGCCAGGCGCAT
>JAIXKR010000054.1:6943-12441 GCA_026932235.1 Burkholderiales bacterium | reverse complement strand
TCCGCCTCTTCCGCCGCGAGGTTGCGGTTCAGTGCGCTGCGGTCGAGATTCAGGCCGGCGGGCTGGCGCGCCAGGGCATGTTCCAGCGCCGGCGCCGGGTCGTCCTGCTCGAGCAGGCGCAGGTAGTCGAGCCGCTCCGGCGCACGCTTGTGCCGCGAGGGCGGAAAGATGTCGAGCACGCGGCCGCCGCCGAGCGTGCGCGTCGCCGACTGGTCGCGCAGGATGATGTGGTCGCCCCACAGCGCGCCGGCCGGTTTTTCCAGGATGATTTCCGCCAGCATGGATTCGCCCGGCGCGAGCTGCTCGCCTTCGAGCAGGGCGACGCGGCCGAGGATGTCCGAAGCGCCGAGGTGTACATGCACCGGCATCCAGTGGCGGATCGGTGCCTCACCCGCCGCCGGCACGCGCAGGCGGGCGTGGAAGCGCTGCACCGGCACATGCAGGGCCGGCTCGACGACCCACATGCCGCGGGCGAGGTCCTCCTTGCCGAAGTCGCCGGCGAGGTTGAGCGCCAGGCGCTCCCCCGCCCCGCCCGACTGGGCGCTGCGGTCCTGGGCGTGGAGGCCGCGCACGCGGGCGGGCAAGCCCGGCGGCGTGACGGTCACCGCATCGCCGACCGACACGCGGCCGGAGAAGGCGGTGCCGGTCACCACCAGGCCGACGCCTTGCAGGGTGAAGCAGCGGTCGATGGCGTGGCGGAAGCCGCCCGCCGTCGTGTGCGCGGCGAGATGGCCGGCTTCATCAAGCAGGTGGCGATGCAAAGCTTCGACGCCCTCGCCTTGCGTGGCCGAGACTTCGAACATCGGCGCGCCTTCCAGTGCGGTGCCGGCCAGCAGCGCGGCGACCTCCGCCCGCGCCGCCGCGCGCCGCTCGGGCGCGACGGCATCGACCTTGGTCAGCGCCACGGCGCCGCGCTTCAGGTCGAGCAGGTCGACGATGGCGAGATGCTCGCGCGTCTGCGGCATCGGCCCGTCGTCGGCCGCCACCACCAGCAGCACGAAGTCGATGCCGGTGGCGCCGGCCAGCATGTTGTGCACCAGCCGCTCGTGGCCGGGCACGTCGACGAAGCCGAGGCGCCCCGCGTCGGCATAGGCGTAGCCGAGGTCGAGCGTGATGCCGCGCGCCTTCTCTTCCTTCAGGCGGTCGCAGTCCACGCCGGTCAATGCCTTGACCAGCGTGGTCTTGCCGTGGTCGATGTGCCCTGCAGTGCCGACGATCATGCGGCGGTGATCTCCTTCGAACTGATGCGGTAGCGGAAATTGTCCGGGTCGAGGCTGTCGAGGCGTCTTGCCGACGTTTCCCCCTGCGGATACATGAGGAAGGGAATCTTCGGCCCGCGCGCGCCCGGCAGGGCGACATCGTGGGCGAAGTTGTAGCCGAGCCAGTTCATCTCCCAGGCGCCGAAGAGTTTTTCCCGCACTTGAGTGACGAGCTCGTCCTGCAGGGTCAGGCCGGGTTTCTCCTCCAGCACGACCTTGCGCACGTCGGCCGGATCGACCGGCACCCAGCCGAAGCCGGACAGCCACACTTCGGCACGGCAGTGCTGCGCCTTGGTGATGTCGCCGCTCTTGCCGAGGCTCTTGTAGCCGAAGCGCGAGTCGGCGACGCGGATGCCGTACACGTCGCGCGCCGGCAGCCCGACCGAGCGGGCCAGACCGACGTAGAGGGCGTTGAGGTCGGCGCATTTGCCCGAGAGGTTGCCGGTCTCCAGCATGGCGCGGATGTCGCCGGTGCCGCAGCCGCGCGTCTTCGGATCGCGGAAGGTGTTGTCGCAGATCCAGTCGTAGATGAGGCGGGCCTTGTCGATGTCGACCTTGGCGCCCCGGGTGATCTCCTGCGCGGTCTGGCGCACGATGCCGCCGGTGGGCAGCAATTCGGTCGCCTTGGTGTACAGGCGGGCGCTGGCGCGGTCGAGCGGCGCCGCCTTGCCGGGCGCAGCGAGGTCGTAGGCGCGGTCGCGCGTGGCGAAGCGGCTGACGGCCTCGACGACGGGCGCCGATTGTCCGGCTTCCCATTCCGCCTGCAGCATGAGGGCGCCGTAGGCCGGGTCGCGCACGATGCGCATGGATGTCGCGTTGCCCTGCCATAGGTTGCCCATCGGGCGGATCCAGGCGCCCTCCTCGATCGAGGGCAGCGGCAGCCAGGCGCGGGTGGCGCCCTCCGGCTTGAGGATTTCCGCGCGGGTGGTCACCTCGAATACGCGCCAGCCGTGTTCGGCGGCGGGCTTGAAGGTCTGGTTGGCGAAGGCGAAGCGCGGTGCGGCGACGGCGGCCGCGGCGAGCGCGGCGGTCTTGACGAAAGTACGACGGTCCATGTCAGGTCTCCTTAGTTGGGTAAACGCCGGTTCGCTCTGGCGGCCGGCTTTGTCATCAGTTTTTCCAGTTGCGCCCGGACTTCGGGCGCCTCCCATTCGACGGCGCCCACGGCGCGCAGGCGCTGGCGGTGCGAGCGGTCGAACACCAGCGTGGTGGGCAGCACGCGCACGCCGAGGGCGCGGCTCTCGGCCTGCTCGCGGTCGTGCAGCACCGGCAGGTCGACGGAAATTTCCCAGAGGAAATCCTTCACCTGCGCTTCGCGGTCGTTCACCGCCACGGTGAGCACCACCAGCCCCCTGTCCTCGAGGCGCCGCGCCAGTTTCTGCAGCGACGGCATCTCCTGCCGGCAGGGCTCGCACCAGGTGGCCCAGAAATTCACCACCACCGCCTGTCCGCGATGGCGCTGCAAGGCGGCGGCGAGCCCCGGGCCGGGCGCGGCGGCAGCCTCGCGGGCGGCCGCCGGCTTGAGCGCGGGAGAAGCGGCGCAGGCGTGGCCCGCGGCCACGGCGATGAAGCCGAGGCCGAGGCAAAGCGAGCGGTGCAGCCGGGGGCTCACGCGAACATGTCCTCGTACATGTTCCTCGCCCAGCCGAAGTCCTCCGCCACCAGCTCGGGCCGGCGCTCGTTGTCGTCGATTTGGGTCTGGATGATGACGCCCTTGTCGTCGACCTTGTAGTCGAACTGCACGGCGATGTCGAGCTGCGGGTCGGCGCTGACCATCATGTAGCAGAGGTTGTCCGGCAGGACGTATTTCGGCTCGCGACCAGCCGCGCGCTCGGCGATGTAGCGGGCGACGATGCGGGCATGGCGGTTGGCGACGTGGCCGGCCTTCGGGTAGAAGGCGAACTGCGGCGAGACGAAGCCGACGGCGTCGCCGATGACGTAGACGTCCTTGTCCTCCTTCGCGGTGAGGAACAGCGGATCGACCGCCGCCCAGCCGGCCGGCTTGCCTTCCGGGTTCTTGCCGATGACGCCGGCCTTCCAGGCGAGGTCGCCGGCCTGGTGCGGCGCCATCAGGATGGCGTGCTCGAAGGAAAAGTCGCCGGCCGCCGTCCTGATGCGCTTGCCGAAGGGATCGACCTCCCTGACGTGGGCGTTGGGGACATAGGTGATGATGTCCTTGTAGAGTTCCTCGAAGGCCTGCTTGAAGCCGTAGCCGATCGGGCGGATGGCGTCCTTGTGGTCGAGGATGACGATGCGGCCCTTGACCTTGTGCTTCTTGAAGTGCGAGGCGATCAGGCAGGCGCGCTCGTAGGGCGACGGCGGGCAGCGCTGCGGCGGCGGCGGCAGGGTCATGACGAGGTCGCCGCCCTTGAAGTCGTGGATCGCCTGCTTGAGGCGGAAGTGCTCGGCGTTCGGCACGTAGGCGCCCGGGAAGCGCGCCCGCGTCGCCTCGGCGAGGCGCCGCTCGCCGCCGAACCAGGCCTCGTAGTTGTAGCGGATGCCGGGCGAGAGGACCAGCCAGTCGTAGTCGAGGGCGCCGAGCGCGGTGACGACGCGCTTCCTGTCGCGCTCGATCTCGAGAATCTCGCACTGGATGAAGCGGTAGCCGTATTTCTCCGAGACCTTCAGGTAGTCGTGCGTCAGGTAGTTGGTGTCGACGACGTCGACCAGCCACTTGTTGCTCATCGGGCAGGAGAAGAACACCGGATTACGCTCGAGCAGCACCACCTCGAGGTCCGGCGCCAGCTGGCGCAGCTGCTTGGCCGCGGTGAGGCCGCCCCAGCCGCCGCCGCAGATGACGACGCGGCGGGCCTTGCCCTTCGGCAGCAGCGTCGCCGTGCTGCCGCCGATGAGAAACGGCAAGCCCTGCGCCTGCGCCGGCAGGGCCGAGGCGAGCGCGAGGCCGCCGGCGGCAGCCAGGAAACTTCGTCGTGAAACGTCTTTTGAGTCTTGCATGGTCGATCTCCCGTTTTCTCAATCCACCGCGGAGCGGAAGCCGCCGCGGCTTACGATGTCCCCGAGGGGACGTGCCTACGCACCCAGTCCGCTCGAGGCGGAAAGCTGGGCAGCGAATTCGGTTTCCCCGTCCGGCGGCAGGCAGCGCAGGTCGAGGCGCAGGGCGTCGTCCGCGATGTGGCCGATGACGGGGGTGGGCAGGCGCCGCAGCGCCGCTTCCAGTTTGTGCAGCACGCCGGCGCGCTTGCCGCGCGGGCGCGCGACGAGGGCGACGCTCGGCAGGCGGTCAACCGGCAGCGAGCCGGAGCCGATCTGCGAGAGCGTCTGCTCGATGGCGGCGTCGAGCGGCCAGCCCGCCAGCGCTGCCTGCCAGACCGGCAGCAGGCGTTCCGCCTGGGCGCGGATCTCGGCCTCGGGGCGCGTCAGCAGGCGCAGCGCTTCGAGGCGCTGCGGCAGGCGCTCGGGGTCGCGGTAGAGTGCGAGCGTGGCTTCCAGCGCGGCGAGCGTGAGCTTGCCGACGCGGAGCGCCCGCTTGAGGGGGTTCTTCTTGATCTTCGCGATCAGCTCGCGGCGGCCGACCAGCAGGCCGGCCTGCGGGCCGCCGAGCAGCTTGTCGCCGGAGAAGGTAACGAGGTCGGCGCCGGCCTCGATGGACTCGCGCGGCGTCGGCTCGTGCGGCAGGCCCCACTGCTCCAGGTTCACCAGCGTGCCGCTGCCGAGGTCGACGACGAAGGGCACGCCGCGGGCGTGGGCGAGCTGCGCCAGTTCGGCTTCCGGCACGGCGGCGGTGAAGCCCTGCACGGCGTAGTTGCTGGTGTGCACCTTCATCACCATCGCTGTCTTCGCATTGAGCGCCTCGTCGAAGTCGCGCAGGTGGGTGCGGTTGGTGGTGCCGACCTCGATGAGCTTCGCCCCGGCGCGGCGCATGATGTCGGGCACGCGGAAGGCGCCGCCGATCTCGACCAGCTCGCCGCGCGAGACGACGACTTCCTTCCGCTGCGCCAGGGTGTTGAGCAGCAGGAACACCGCCGCCGCGTTGTTGTTCACCACCGTGGCGGCTTCGGCACCGGTGAGCTCGCGCAGCAGGCCCTCGACGAGGTCGTCGCGGTCGCCGCGGCCGCCGGTTTCGAGGTCGTACTCGAGGGCGCAGGGCGCGCGCGCCGCGCGGGCGATGGCGTCGACGACGGATTCGGGCAGCACGGCGCGGCCGAGGTTGGTGTGCAGCACCGTGCCGGTGAGGTTGAACACCGGCTGCAGGCGCGGCCGCATGTGCGCGGCGACGCG
>JAIXKR010000054.1:5612-6630 GCA_026932235.1 Burkholderiales bacterium | reverse complement strand
GTGGCGAGGTCGTCGGCCACCGGATCGGCGGCGGCGTCCTTGTCGCGGCGCACGAGCTTGAGGTAGGCCTTGCAGACGTCGCAGGTCTCGGCCTGCACGAGGCCCTTGTCGCCCTCGATGTGCTGGTAGGCGACAGCGCTCTCGCCGGCGTCGCAGGCGGTGCACTGGGCGCGCGTCATGTGCCATTCGGCATTGCACAGCGAGCAGTGCAGGTAGCGCAGGCCGGGCAGCTCGGGGCTGGCGCCGATGACGCTCATCGCGGGCAGCGAACCGCAGCAGGGGCAGACGCCGGGCACGTCGAGCGGCGCCAGCGCGGCGCTGCCGAGCTGCGCGGCCAGCTTGGTCCAGTAGACCTGCAGGGCGGCGGCGACGAAGGGCAGCTTGTCGGCCTGTTCGCCGTAGAGCTCGGTGCGCAGGACGCGCTCGGCGAGGCCGTCGAGGGCCGCGTCGTCAAGACCCTGCAGCGACTGGATGGTGGCGGCGGCCGCCTCGCTCGCATGCGGTCCGGCATCGTTCAGGATGGCGCGCAAGGCGCCGCGCCAGGCCGCGTCGCGCGGCCAGAACTGCGCCGGCACCAGCGGCATGCCGTGCTGGCGGGACTGACTTTTGGCCGCGTCGTCGGGAACCGGCACGGCGGGCATGGCGTCGAGCGCCTTCTGCTGGGCCTGCGCGAGGCGGCCCATGAAGCGCAGGTAGTCGCCGAGGGGATGGCCGCCGGCGAGCTGGGCGAAGCGGCGCGCGCGGTGAGCGAAGACATCCTTCGCGTCGGGGGCCAGGACGCGCGGCGGCTCGCCGCTGGCCTGGGGAATCTGTCCGGGTTCGAGGAGTGTGGTCATTTTTTCCGAAAAGAAAACCTGCGGGCGTCGCCGCCCGCAGGTTGTCGCAGCTTACAGCATTACTTGCCGGTCATCTCGCGATACCAGGCACGATGGTGCTGCTTGGCCCAGGCGCGGGTCACCGTGCCGTACCACATGGCGCGGATGGTGCCCTTCACCCATATGGCGGCGTACACGTGGAT
>JAIXKR010000054.1:5019-5489 GCA_026932235.1 Burkholderiales bacterium | reverse complement strand
CATGCAGACCACCGACGCCCAGAACATCGCCTTCTGGCCGCCGTTGTACTTGCCCTGCTCGGGCATGTTGTGGTCGTCGCCGTCCACCATCTCGCCGATGCGCGAGAGCCATTCCTTGTCGGTCGGCGTCATGGCGTTGAGCTTCCTGAAGCGCAGGAACATCAGCACGAAGAAGAACGCCATGAAGACGCCGATGTAGGGATGCAGGATGCGCGCCCAGGTGCCGCCGCCGAAGAGTTGCGAGAGTGGATAGAACGCCGGGTGGAAGAAGGCCAGGCCGGAGAGGGCGAGGAGGATGAAGCTGATCCCCACCACCCAGTGGTTGGCCCGCTCCTGCGGGGTGTAGCGCTGCAGGTCTTTCGGATCGCGGATCATTGGCTTCCCTCCTTCTCGACTTCCTTCTCGGTCTCTTTCGACACCTCGTTGGGACCCTTCATGACGTAGTGGAACAGGCTGCCCAGCGCCACCGC
>JAIXKR010000054.1:0-4679 GCA_026932235.1 Burkholderiales bacterium | reverse complement strand
TCCTTGGAGATGCGCGGGATGTTGAAGGGGCAGCCGGTGATGCAGTAGCCGCAGCCGATGCAGTGCTCCTGGTGGAAATCGACGATGCCGTTGGCGTACTGGACGATGGCGCCCGGCGCCGGGCAGGCCTTCAGGCAGCCCGGATCCGAGCAGTGCATGCAGCCGTCCTTGCGGATCAGCCACTCCAGCCGGCCCTTCTCCTCCACTTCGGCGAAGCGCATCACGGTCCACGACTTGGCCGTCAGGTCGACGGGGTTGTCGTACACCCCGTAGTTGATGCCGACCTCGTCGCGGATGTCGTTCCACTCCATGCAGGCCGCCTGGCAGGCCTTGCAGCCGATGCAGGCGGAGACGTCGATCAGCTTCGCCACCTCCGTGGTCTTGCGCACCGAGGGTGCCGGAGTGGTGGTCGCCGAGCGCTGCTTGATGTCTAGCGATTGCAGTGCCATGGTTCCTCCCTCAGGCCTTCTCGATGTTGACCAGGAACGCCTTGTATTCCGGCGTCTGGCAGTTGGCGTCACCCACGTACGGCGTCAGGGTGTTGGTGATGAAGCCGGGCTTCGTCACCCCCTTGAAGCCGAAGTGCAACGGTATGCCGATGGTGTGCACCTTCTTGCCGTCAACGTCGAGGCTGCGCAGGCGCTTGGTCACCACCGCGACGGCCTTGATGTAGCCGCGGTTGCTGCGCACCTTCACCTTGTCGCCGGCCTTGATGCCCTTCTCCTTCGCCAGCTCCTCGCCGATCTCGACGAAATGCTCGGGCTGCAGCACGGCGTTGATGTGCGCGTGCTTGGTCCAGAAGTGGAAGTGCTCGACCAGGCGGTAGGTGGTCGCCACGTAGGGGAAGTCCTTGGCCGTGCCGAAGCTGTCCATGTCGCCCTTGAACACCCGCGCCGCCGGATTGCTCTTCGCCTTCGCGTTGCCCGGGTGGAAGGGGTTGTTGTCCAGCGGCGACTCGAACGGCTCGTAATGCTCGGGGAACGGGCCGTCGGCCATGATCGGCGAGAACAGCCGCGCCACGCCTTCCGGCGCCATGATGAACGGCATGACATGCTCTTCCGGCGCGGCATTCGGCCGCATGTCGGGAATGTCGTTGCCGCCCCAGGCCGTGCCCGTCCACTTCATCACCGTGCGCTTCGGATCCCAAGGTTTGCCCGAGAGGTCGGCCGAGGCGCGGTTGTAGAGGATGCGCCGGTTGGCCGGCCAGGCGAAGCCCCAGTTCAGCGTCTGGCCGAGGCCGGACGGATCGGAGGCGTCGCGCCGCGCGGTGAGGTTGCCCGCCTGCGACCAGCAGCCGCCGTAGATCCAGTTGCCGCAGGACGTGGAACCGTCGTCGCGCAGCATGGCGAAGCCGGGGACCTGGTCGCCGGCCTTCACCAGCACCTTGGTCTTGTCGGCCGGATCGGTGACGTCGCCCAGCGCCTTGCCGGAGATCTCCATGAGGAGTTCCGACGCGGACGGTTTGGCCGGGATGCGGTAGGGCCAGGCCAGGTTGAGGATGGCGTCGGGGAACTTGCCGCCGTCCTTGGCGTACATTTCCTTCAGCTTGAGGAACAGCGCCGCCATGATCTCGGAGTCGCCCTTCGACTCGCCCGGGCCGTCGGCCGCCTTCCAGTGCCACTGGATGACGCGGCCGGAGTTGGTGAAAGAGCCGTCCTCCTCGGCGAACAGGTTGGCCGGCAGGCGGAACACCTCGGTCTGGATCTGCGACGAATCGACCTGGTTGAACTCGCCGTAGTTCTTCCAGAATTCCGACGTGTCGGTCGCCAGCGGATCGATGATGACCAGGTACTTCAGCTTGGCCAGCGCATCCCCCACCTTCTTCTTGTTGGCCACCGAAGCAAGCGGGTTGAAGCCCTGGCAGGCGAAGCCGGTCATCTTGCCCTGGTGCATGCGCTCGAAGATGGCCAACGCGTCATAGGCGCCATCCTTCTTCGGCACCCAGTCGTAGCAGAAGCCGTTTTCCTTGGTGGCGGCGCTGCCGTAGAACGCCTTCATCAGGCTGTTGAACCACTTCGGGAAGTTCTGCGGGAAGTTCATCTGGCCGGGACGCAGGGCCTTCGGCGTGCGCGCCGCGAGATAGGCCTCGTGCGTCTTGTCGGCATCGGTCGGCGCCGACAGGTAGCCCGGCAGCACCTCGGAGTAGAGGCACATGTCGGTGATGCCCTGCACGTTGGCGTGGCCGCGCAGCGCGTTGATGCCGCCGCCCGCCATGCCCATGTTGCCGAGCAGGCACTGGATGATGGCCATCGTGCGGATGTTCTGCGAGCCGACCGTGTGCTCCGTCCACCCCAGCGCGTAGAGGATGGTCATGGTCTTGTTGGGCGCCGCAGTCTCCGCCATCATGGCGCAGATCTTGAGGAAATCCTCCTTCGGCGTGCCCGTGACCTTGCTCACCAGCTCCGGCGTGTAGCGGGAATAGTGCTTCTTCATCAGCTGGAAGACGCACTGCGGGTTCTGCAGGGTCTCGTCGACCATGGCGTAGCCGTCCTTGTCCTTCTGGTAGGACCAGGTCGACTTGTCGTAGCTGCGCTTCTCGGCGTTGTAGCCCGAGAACAGGCCGTCGTCGAACTTGAAGCCCTCGTCGATGAGGAAAGCGGCGTTGGTGTAGTTCTTGACGTAGTCGTGGTGGATCTTGTCGTTCGTCAGCAGATAGTTGATGACGCCGCCGAGGAAGGCGATGTCGCTGCCGGCGCGGATCGGGGCATAGAAGTCCGCCACCGACGCCGAACGCGTGAAGCGCGGATCGACGACGATCAGCTTGGCCTTGCGATCCTTCTTGGCCTCGATCACCCACTTGAAGCCGCAGGGATGGGCCTCGGCGGCATTGCCGCCCATGATGATGGCGAGATCGGTGTTCTTGATGTCAACCCAATGGTTGGTCATCGCACCACGCCCAAATGTCGGACCCAGACTGGATACCGTGGGGGCGTGTCAGATGCGTGCTTGCGTGTCGAGCGCTACGACTCCCAGGCCGCGCAGGATTTTCGACGTCAGGTAACCGGGCTCGTTGGCCGCCGCGGAGCTCGCCAGGAAGCCGAAGGTGTTCCAGCGATTGACCGTGGTGCCTTCCGCGTTCTTCTCGATGAAGTTCGCGTCGCGGTCCGCCTTCATGTGCTTGGCGATGCGCGTGATGGCCTCGTCCCAGGAGATGCGCTTCCACTCGCTGCTGCCGGCTTCGCGCACTTCCGGATGCTTCAGCCGGTTCGGGCTGTGCACCATGTCGAGCAGGCCGGCGCCCTTCGGGCACAGCGTGCCGCGATTGACGGGATTGTCCGGGTCGCCCTCGATGTGGATGATCTCGGCCTTGGCATTCTTCGACTTGTCGCCGATCGAGTAGGCCAAAACGCCGCAGCTCACCGAGCAGTACGGACACATGTTCCGCGTTTCGGTGGCGCGGGCGAGCTTGAATTCTCTGACCTCCGCCAGGGCTGCCGTGGGGGAATAGCCCAGCATGGCGATGCTGGATCCCCCTAGCCCGGCGGAGCAGATCTTGAAGAACTGCCGCCTGGTGACTTGCACGTTGAACCCTCCTCTTGTGGTGGCCTTGCGGCCCGATGGATCGCAGCTGCCTGCTGCAATATCAAAGCTTGTTATACGCGCATTATAGCACTTTAAAATATGCGCACAAGTTGCCGAAACCTTCCCGCAATGAATCCGCCGGGGTTGAACGGGAAAGGCTGCCAAAGTCGTCCGGTTCTACGGGTGAGCAGCGTATCCCCATGTAAATGAAAGGGTTTCGTTTTTGACCTGAGGGCTTGCACAAGCTGCCGTTTTGGCGGAAAGTTGAATCCTCAGATTTGAGTCAGCCATGCGCAACGAATCCCTGAATCCCGAATCGGTTCCGGCCGGCCTCGATCAGTTCGTACCTTCGACGACGCCGGCCACCTCCGGCCACGCCCCCGGCACGCTGGTGGACAAGTACGGCCGCCACATCACCTACATCCGCCTGTCGATCACCGACCGCTGCGACTTCCGCTGCTTCTACTGCATGGCGGAGGAGATGGAATTCCTGCCGCGCGACCAGGTGCTGAGCCTGGAGGAATGCCTGCGCATCGTGCGAACCTTCGTCGGCATGGGCGTGACCAAGGTGCGCATCACCGGCGGCGAGCCGCTGGTGCGGCGCAACGCAATGTGGCTGCTGCGCGAGGCCGCCCGCCTGGAGGGCCTGAAGGAACTGGTGGTCACCAGCAACGGCTCGCAGCTCGAGCGCTACGCCGGCGAAATGCGCGAGGCCGGCGTGAAGCGCGTGAACATCAGCCTCGACACGCTGCGGGCCGACCGCTTCAAGGCCATCACCCGCGTCGGCGAACTCGACAAGGTGCTGCGCGGCATCGATGCCGCCGTCGCCGCCGGCTTCGACGGCATCAAGCTCAACACGGTGATGATGCGCGGCGTGAACGACGACGAGTTCGTCGACCTGGCGCGCTTCGCCGTGGACAAGGGCATCGACCTCTCCTTCATCGAGGAAATGCCGCTCGGCTCGATCGACCGCTCGCGCGCCGACACCTTCTTCAGCTCCGACGACGCGCTGGCGCTGCTGCGCCCGCATTTCGAACTGCTCAGCTCGGCCGAGACCACCGGCGGGCCGGCGCGCTACTGGCGCATCCCCGGCACGAAGTCTAAGGTCGGCTTCATCTCGCCCCACTCGCACAACTTCTGCGACAGCTGCAACCGCG
>JAIXKR010000106.1 GCA_026932235.1 Burkholderiales bacterium | reverse complement strand
CGCGCGGCATGACGCAGCGGCTGCTGATCCTCGTGGGCCTCTTTCTGGCCAGCGTCGTCTACGGCCTGCTCACCAACGTCATGGGCCTGGGCAAGCCGATCGACTTCTCGGGCATCGCCGGCGCCGCCTGGGTCGGCTTGCCCAACTTCTCTGCGCCGGTGTTCGAGGCCAACGCCATGCTGCTCATCGCGCCGGTGGCGATCATCCTGGTGGCCGAGAACCTGGGCCACATCAAGGCCGTCTCGGCGATGACCGGACGCGATCTGGACCCCTACATCGGCCGCGCCTTCGTCGGCGACGGCGTGGCCACCATGGTCTCGGGAGCGGCCGGCGGCACCGGCGTCACCACCTACGCCGAGAACATCGGCGTCATGGCCGCGACCAGGATCTACAGCACGGCGGTGTTCGTCGTCGCCGCGCTGATCGCCGTGCTGCTCGGCTTCAGCCCCAAGTTCGGCGCCCTCATCCAGGCCATTCCGCTGGCGGTGATGGGCGGCGTCTCCATCGTCGTCTTCGGCCTCATCACGATCGCCGGCGCCAAGATCTGGGTCGACAACAAGGTCGACTTCTCCGACAACCGCAACCTCGTCGTCGCCGCCATCACGCTCATCCTGGGCACCGGGGACTACACACTGCGTTTCGGCGGCTTCACGCTCGGCGGCATCGGCACTGCGACCTTCGGCGCCATCCTGATGTGGCTGCTGCTCGGGCGCGGCAGCAAGGCCTGAACGCCGGCGCCGCTGGCGCCGCCACGCACCCGCCGCGGCGCTCAGGACGAGGCCGCGGCGGCGCGTGCGCGCCAATGCCCCTCGAGCATCAGGAACAAGCCGCTGCCCACCATGAGCGCGATGCCGCCCCAGGCCAGCGCGTTCGGCACCTCGCGCCACAGCAGCCAGCCCAGCAGTACCGCCACCAGCAGGCCGACGTAGCGAAACGGTGCCACCGCGCTCATCTCGCCGTGGCGCATGCTGTTGACGACGCAGAAGTAGCCGGTGGCCAGCAGCGCCGCGGCGAGCGCGAGCTGGCCGAGCTGCAGCGCGCGCAGCGGCTGCCAGCCCTGTGCGGGCAGCAGCAGGGCGGCCATCAGCAGCACCGCGATGGCGCTGTCCACGGTGACGAGGATGGAGGGCACGGCGGCGTCGATGCGCCGCGTCTGCAGCTCGCGCGCGACATGGGCGAAGGTGGCGGCCAGGCAAACGAGCGCCCAGCCCGTGAAGCCGTGCGCGCGCGGCTGGATGACGAGCAGCACGCCGACGAAGCCCGCGCCGATGGCCACCCAGCGCCCCGGCCCGGCGCGCTCGTGCAGCAGCAGCACGGCGGCCAGCGCCATGATGAGCGGAGCCGAGAGGTTGATGGCGGTCGCGTTGGCCAGCGGCAGGTGCATGAGGGAGAGCAGGTAGAGCAGGGTGCCCAGCGCGTCCAGCGCCGCGCGCCAGAGCAGGGGCCGATCGCCCAGGCGCGCCCAGCGCGTCGTCGCGCCGGTGAGTCGCGCCACCCCCAGCAGGAGGGCCAGCGTCATGAGGCCGCGCACGAAGATCATCTGCGCCACCGGCAGGCCTTGGCCGACCTGCTTCATCAGCGCGTCGTTGAGGACGAAGCAGACCATCGCCGCACACAGGTAGGCGATGCCGCGCCGATTGGCCGCGAGGTCGGAGGTGGAGGCTTGGTTCAAGGCGCCGATCCGGTCGATGGCGGCAACGGCCATGACGAGGCTGGGGTATCGTCGCGCATTGACTGTCTGAACGGGACCCGCCGTGGCCAAACCCAACTACGCATTCGAGAAGCGACAGCGCGAACTGGAAAAGAAGCGCAAGAAGGAGGAGAAGGCGCAGCGCAAGGCGGCCGGCCAGGCGCAGCCCGCCGAGGACTCCGCGGCCGCGACCGACGATGGGGCCGGGCCGCGCGAGGACCAGGCGCCACCTGCAGGAGGCGCCGACCCGGCGCGCTGATCGAGAAAGCGCCTCCAAGCCGACGCGGCGTGGCGCTCGAAACCCGAGCGTCGCGCCGATGCCGCCTTCAG
>JAIXKR010000065.1 GCA_026932235.1 Burkholderiales bacterium | reverse complement strand
CGATCACCGCCTGCTTCTTCGGCGACGGCGCGATCAACCGCGGCCCCTTCCTCGAAGCGCTGAACTGGGCCCGCGTCTACCGGCTCCCGGTGCTCTTCGTCTGCGAGGACAACCGCTGGAGCGCGACTACCGAGAGCGCAGTGATGACCGCGGGCGCAGGCGCCAGCGCCCGTGCCCAGGCGCTGGACATCGCCTCCGAGCGCGTCGACGGCAACGATGTGCTCGCGGTGCACGCCGCGGCCCGCCGCCTCGTCGACGCGGTGCGCCGCGGCGGCGGGCCGCGGCTGCTGCACGCGGTCACCTACCGCGTCAAGGGCCACGTGTCGGTCGACGCGGCGCCCTACCGCGACCCGGCGCAGGTCGACGCCGCGCGCCGGACCGACCCCATCGCCCGCGCACGTGCCACCTACCTCGCGCTGCCGGGCGCAAGGGCGCGAACGCTGGACGCGATCGACGCCGAGGCCGCCGCCGAGGTGCGCGCCGCGGTCGCGGCCGCCGAGGCCGCGCCCTGGCCCGATGCGGCCGCCGCCTTCACCGACGTTCAGGACACCGGCACCGGGGTCTGGCGATGAGGATGAGCTACGCCCAAGCCGCGGCCGCGGCGCTGGCGCTCGAGATGCAGGCGCGCGCCGACATCGTCGTGCTCGGCGAGGACGTGGGCCGAGGCGGCATCTTCGGCCAGTACGCCGGCCTGCAGCAGCGTTTCGGCGCCGAGCGGGTCATCGACACGCCGATCAGCGAGGCCGCCATCCTCGGCGCCGGCGTCGGCATGGCGCTGGCGGGGCTCACGCCGGTGGTCGAGATGCGCGTCGTCGACTTCGCGCTCTGCGGCATGGACGAACTCGTCAACCAGGCGGCGAAGAACCGCTTCATGTTCGGCGGCCAGGGGCGCGTGCCGATGGTCATGCGCATGCCCATCGGCATCTGGGACGCCTCCGCGGCTCAGCACTCGCAGAGCCTGGAAGCCTGGTTCGCGCACCTGCCGGGCGTCGTCGTCGTCGCGCCGGCGACGCCGCAGGACAACGCCTCGCTGCTGCGCGCCGCGCTGGCCTGCGGCGACCCGGTGGTCTACCTCGAGCACAAGACGCTGTGGGCCACGACCGGCGAAGTCGACGACGGCGAGATCGCCACGCTCGGCCGTGCGCGCGTGCGGCGCCGCGGGACGCAGCTCACGCTCGTGAGCTGGAGCCGCCAGCTGATCGCGTGCGAGGAAGCCTGCGATGCGCTCGGCGCCGCGGGAATCGCAGTCGAGCTCATCGACCTCGCCACGCTCTGGCCCTGGGACCGCGAGACCGTGCTCGAATCCTGTGCGCGCACCGGCGCGCTGCTGGTGGTGCACGAGGCGGTGCAGGTCGCGGGCTTCGGCGCCGAGATCGCTGCCAGCGCGGCCGAAGCCACCGGCTGCCGCGTGCGCCGCCTGGGCGCGCCGCGGATCCCCGTGGGCTACGCACCGGTGCTGGAAGCGCAGTCGCGCATCGGCGCCGCCGACATCGCCGCCGCGGCGCGCGCGCTGCTCGGGTGAGCGCACACGACCGGCGGGACCTCACGAGCATCGCATGTCCGCATCGCCCGAGCCCGATCGCACGCCGCCTGCCGACCCGGCGGCGGCCGAGGCCAGGCCGCGCGTTCCGCTGGCCATCGAAGACTGGCTGACGGTGATCGTGATGGCCCTGCTGGCGCTCATCACCTTCGCCAACGTGCTCGTGCGCTACTTCAGCAACCAGTCCTTCGCCTGGACCGAGGAGGTCTCGATCTTCCTCATGATCGTGCTGGCGCTGATCGCCGGCTCGGCCGCGGTCGCGCGCAAGCGCCACATCCGCATCGAGTTCTTCGCCGACGGCGGTCCGCCGCGGCGCCGCCGGCGCCTGCCGCGCCTGGCCTCGGCGATGGTCGCGCTGCTCTTCCTGCTGCTGGCCGTGCTCAGCGCGCGCATGGTCTGGGACCACATCCGCTGGGAGGAGACCTCCCCGGGCATCGGCGTGCCGCAGTGGTGGTACTCGATGTGGCTGCCGCTCATCTCGCTGGCCATCGCCGGCCGCGCGATCGG
>JAIXKR010000067.1 GCA_026932235.1 Burkholderiales bacterium | reverse complement strand
TGCGGCTGATTTCAGCGCGCCGGCCGGACGCTTGTCGGCGCAAGCGTAGCGCGGATGGCTACCCCGCGAAATCCGAAATGGCAGGGTAAGGCTTGCCGAAGGTCGGCTGCCGCCGGATCGGGGCGCGCCACGCTCAGCGCCGTGGGGCCAGCAGCGCGGCGAGGATGATCAGCGCTCCGCCGCCGACGAGCGCGGGCGTGAGCTGCCCGGCGCCGAGCAGCAGCGACGAGACCGACGCGAACAGCACCTCGGTCAGCATGACGACGGCGGTGACGTTGGCCGGCAGGTGCGCCGCGCCGTACTGCAGCGCCAGGTTGCCGCCGGCCAGCGCCAGCGCCAGCGCCAGCGCCACGCGCAGCAGCGCACCGGCGCCGGGCGATCAGTGTCCGCCGTCGGTGCGCGCGATCGCGAGCAGGCGCTCGAGCTCGTCGCGATGCTGCTGCGTGTTGTAGCGGTGCCAGCGGCGGATCAGCGCCATCACGCCGGCGACCATCAGCCCGAAGATCGTGATCGCGCCGAAGGCCGAGAGCCCGACGCGCGTCATCCCGGTGTAGAGCGCGCCGAGGCCCAGGATGCAGGCCTGCTCGTTGAAGTTCTGCACCGCGATCGAGCGCCCGGCGCCCATCAGGTTGTGCCCGCGGTGCTGCAGCAGCGCGTTCATCGGCACGATCAGGTAGCCGCAGAGCGCGCCCAGCACGACGAGGAAGGGCGCGGCCGCCTGCGCGCTGTGGATCAGGTTCAGCCCGATCATCACG
Organism: Burkholderiales bacterium; assembly: GCA_026932235.1. Taxonomy (GTDB): domain Bacteria; phylum Pseudomonadota; class Gammaproteobacteria; order Burkholderiales; family Burkholderiaceae_C; genus Rubrivivax. Next base: position 1,303 of record JAIXKR010000067.1, on the reverse strand, counting down.
AAGCCGACGAGGATGCCGAGCGTGAGCACGTCGGTGGCGCGCTCGAGCCGGGTCATCACCGAGGCCGCGACCGCGCCGACCACCGAGCCGATGATGACGACGCCGGCCAGGTTCGACGCCTGCGTCGTGCCGTAGCCCAGCGCCGCCGCCGCCCAGGCGAAGACGATCAGCCGCAGGTTGCCGAAGATGCCCCACAGCAGCGTCGTCGTCGCGAGCGTGATCTGCCCGAGCTTGTCGGCCCACAGGCGCGCGTTGCAGGCGGAGAAGTCGCGCATCATCGTCGGCACGCTGCCCTTCATCGGGATCAGCGGCGCCTCGGTGCGCGGGATGTAGAGGTTGATGATCGCGGCGACGACGTAGATCACCGCGATCACGGTGATCGCCGCCTCGGGCGGGGTGTCGATGCCGGTGTCGATCAGCGGCAGGTCGATGCCCAGCAGCCAGGGCGCCAGCCGCGGCCCGACGAGCTGGCCGCCGAGCAGGATGCCCAGGATGATCGAGCCGACGGTGAGGCCCTCGATCCAGCCGTTGCCCTTGACGAGCTGCGAGGGCGGCAGCAGCTCGGTGAGGATGCCGTACTTGGCCGGCGAGTAGGTCGCGGCGCCGAGCCCGACGACCGCGTAGGCCAGCAGCGGGTGCGCGCCCAGCAGCATCATCAGGCAGCCGACGATCTTGATGCCGTTGGAGATGAACATCACCCGGCCCTTGGGGATGCTGTCGGCGAAGGCGCCGACGAAGGGCGCGAGCACGACGTAGAAGAGCGCGAACATCGGTGCCAGCGCCGGCGTCTGCCAGGCCGGTGCCTGGCTCGCGTGCAGCAGTTCGACGGCGGCCACCAGCAGCGCGTTGTCGGCCAACGAGCTGAAGAACTGCGCCGACATGATGGTCGAGAAGCCCTTTTTCATCCTGTCGCGCGCAACCCTGGCGCAGCGCCCGCTTCGCAGCGCCCACACTCCGATCTTGAGGCGCGCGGGTTATAGCACGCGGCCCGGAGGCGACCCGCAGCAGACGCGCGGCAAGACGCGCGCCCCCCGCACTCGGGTGGAAACCTCCGATCGACCGGCCGGCACCGGCAAAGGCTAGGGCTAGGGCTAGGGCTAGGGCTAGGATCAGCGGCGGGCCCGCCCGCATCGGCGCGACGGGCCCCGACGCAGGCGGTCCATCGAGCCCATGTCCCCCCAGCCCCCGCAAGCCCCGCAAGCCCCGCAAGCCGAGCCAGGCCGGCAGGCGCCGCGACCCGAGCGCGCACCGCGCCTGACCGAGGCCGACGTGCAGTGGAGCGCGGTGCGCGCGCAGGGCGCGG
>JAIXKR010000109.1 GCA_026932235.1 Burkholderiales bacterium | reverse complement strand
GCGACCCCTTCAACTCGCTGCAATGGCCGGAACTGAAGAAGGAGTTCCTCGGCGCGACGGCCAAAAGCGTCTTCGACGACCGCGTCAAGGTCCAGGGTCCGACCTTTGCCGAAGACCCGATGAACGTGCCGATCACGGTGCTTGCGGACCTGCCGGGCGTGCAGCGCATCGTCGTGCTCGTCGACCGCAATCCGATCCGCAAGGTGCTGGAGCTGCAGCCGCTGGCGGCGCAGCCGGCGGTGAGCTTTCGCTTCAAGCTCGAACAGGCCTCGCCGGTGCGGGCGCTCGCGCAGACGGCCGACGGCGTCTGGCATGTCGGCGGCACCTGGGTCGATTCGGCCGGTGGCGGCTGCACCGTTCCGGGCGGGACGCGCTCGGACGGCACCTGGAGCCAGACGCTCGGGCAGGTGACGGGCCGCATGTTCAGCACGCCGGGCGGCATCGGCGCCGATGCGGCGGCAGCGGCGCGGCTGCGCGTGCGCATCATGCATCCGATGGACACGGGGCTCGTCGCCGGCATTCCGGCTTTCTACGTCAGCCGGCTGAGCGTGCGTGACGCCGCCGGGCAGGAGCTGCTGCTGATCCACACCTTCGAGCCCATCAGCGAGAACCCGGTGTTCAGCTTCGACTTCCCGAAGCCGCCCAAGGGGCCGCTGCGGCTCGTCGGCGTCGACAACAACGGCAATCGCATCGACAGCAAGGTGCTCTGATGCGTACGGCCTTTCGTTCCTTGCCGCGGTGCGCGATCGGCGCTGCGGCTCTCGTCGCGATGATGACCGTGACAGCGCCGCCGGGCGCGTCCGCGCAGGGCAGTGCAGCCGCTGCAGCCGGTGCGGCCACGCTCGATTCGCGCCTCGACTACCGTCTGAAGGCGCGCGCGCTCGCCGATGGCGTCTGGGTCGTCGAGGGCGCCAACGACGACTTCAGCACCGCCAACGGATGCAACATCATCAACACCGGCTTCATCGCCACCGGCCAGGGCGTGGTGGTGATCAACACCGGGGTGAGTCAGCGTTACGGCCAGCAGCTGCGCGCGCTGATCGCGCGCACGACCGCGGAGCCGGTGGTGCGCGTCATTCACCTGAACCTGCATCCGGACTACTTCCTCGGCAACCAGGCCTTCACCGACGTGCCGATCGAGGCGACGGCGGCGACGCGGGCGGGCATGCAGCGCGAGGCCAAGGCCTACGAGGACAACCTCTTCCGGCTCTGCGGCGACTGGATGAAGGGTACCGAGGCGGCGCTGCCGACCCAGACGATCGAGCCGGGCGTGCTGCGCGTCGGCCAGCGCGAGCTCGAGCTGCGCGAGTACCACGGCCACACGCCCAGCGACCTGGTGCTGGTGGACAAGAAGAGCGGCGTCGTCTTCGTCGGCGGCCTCGTCTTCGTCGACCGGGTGCCGACGACGCCGCACGCGGACGTCAAGGCATGGATCGCGTCGCTGGACGAACTCGCTCGGCTGCCGGCGATGACCTCGCCCGGAGTCACCGTGGTGCCGAGCCACGGGCCCGTGCATCAGGGGCTGCGAGGCCTGCAGCAGACGCGTGGCTACCTGCAGTGGCTGGACACCGAGTTCGCGCGCTGGGCCGGGCAGGGCTGGGAGATGAACGACGTCCTGCGCGCGCCCGTTCCGGCCGAGTACACGCGCTGGGCCGCATGGCCGGCCGAGTACGCGCGCAACGTCACGCATCTCTATCCGCGCTACGAGCGCGCGGCGATGGGGTCGGGCGAGCGGCGGTGAGGCCGGCGCTTCGAGCGCGAGCGAGTTTGTGCAATGCTGGAGCATCCGGCATCGTGCAAACCCCTAGCACCGTTCGCACCCCTGATGCATTGACAATCCGCAACTGCGTGAGGGGAAGATTTCCCGCTGGCCAAGGGGCTTGGCTTGGCGGCGTCCCCGGCACTATCCGCAATCCGACGACGACGACAGGAGAACCCATGCGCGTAAGACTTCTGAGCCTGATGGTGGCCACGGCCTGTGCCGGTCTCGCATCCAGCGCCGTGCTGGCGGCCGGCGTGACCGACGCGATGATCGAGAACGACGCCAAGTCGACGGGCGACGTGC
>JAIXKR010000035.1 GCA_026932235.1 Burkholderiales bacterium | reverse complement strand
CGCTTCCCCGGCAGTGACGCTGGCGCGCTGCAGCGTGGCTTCGCGCTCGCGCGCGGTGGCCAGCGCCGAGAGCGCATCCTCGACATCGCGGCTGGCCGCCAGCACCGCGGCCTGCCAGTCGATGCGGGCCGCGTCGAGCGCGGTCTGCTGCGCCTCGACGCGTGCCTTCCCGGCGCCGCCGTCGAGCAGCGGCCAGTTGATCGCGGCGGTCAGGCCGGCGACCAGTGCGCCGCTGCCGCCGAGCGCCGAGAGGGTCGCCGCCTGCAGCCCCAGGTTTCCGCTGATGCGCAGGCTCGGCCGGCGTTCGGCCTCGCGCAGCGAGAGCGTCGCCAGCTGCGACTCGATGCGGTGCTCCGCGGCCTGCAGGTCGGGCCGCCGCTGCAGCAGCGCGGCTGGTTGCGGCAGTGCCGGCAGCGCCGGGGCGCGCGCGACGGCATCGGCCGCCCGCGCGCGGGCTGCGGCCAGCCAGGGAGGCGTCTCCGAGGCGTTGGTTCCGGTCAGCACCGCCAGCGCGTGCAGCGCCTGCGTCTGGGCGTGCTGCAGCGCAGCCAGCCGCGCCTGCAGCTGCAGCACGGCGCTGCCCGCCTGCTCGACCTCGAGCCCGCCGGCAAGGCCTGAACGCTCGCGCAGCTCGACCAGCGCGCGGGTCTGCTGCTGGCTCGCGAGGCTGGTTTCGGCGGCGGCCTGCTGCGCGCGCGCACCCTGCCACTGCAGATAGGCCAGACCCGTCTCGGCCGCGATCGCCAGGCGCGTGGCCTGCAACATCGCGGCGGCGTCCTCGACGTCGGCATCGGCCGCCGTCAGCGCAGCGGCATGGGCGCCGAAGAGATCGGCCTCCCAGCTCGCATCGAGGCCCACGCGCAGGCTGTCGCCGCTGCGTCCGCCGCTGCGGCTGCGTCCGGCGCCGGCACCCAGTCCGATCTGTGGCTCCTGCGTCGCCGCCGTGAGCTCGCGCAGTGCGCGGGCGCGCGCGAGCTTGCTGCGTGCCCATGCCAGGTCGAGGTTGTGCGCCAGCGCTTGGTCGATCAGCGTCGGCAGCAGCGGGTCGTCGAAACCCTGCCACCAGTCGCGCGTCGCCGCCGGGTCGGCGGCGGTCAGGTGCGACACGGCTCCCGCCCCCGCCCATTGCGCGGGCAGGGTCGTCGCCGCCGGTGTGGGCGAACTTGTGGTGCCCGGACCCGAAACGGGTCCGAGGGCGGCGCAGCCGGCCAGGAGCACGGCCAGGAGCGCGGCCAGGGCGAGCGTGCCGCCGGCCAGCGGCAAAGACGCGGTTCGATGCATTTCGGCCCCGTTTGTACCGGCAGCGGGTGCTCGTGATATGGCTGCTTTGTAAAGAAGCTGCAGCCTCGGGCCGTTGCCGGCTGCGGCTCCGCGCGTGCGGCGCGGGTGCTTCTGCGGTGATGGGCGAGGATGCACGGCGTGGATGGGCCCGCTACAGGAAGCGCTCGAGCAGGCGTTTCGAGTGCCGGTCGAGCGCGGCGAAATCGCGCACGCGAAAGTGCAGGCCGTGGCGGTCGGTGATCAGCAGGCCGCCCCCGCCCAGGCGGCGGATGTCTTCCTCGCCCCGGAGCACGAGTTCGGTAGCGCCGCGGTCGGTCTCGACCTGCCAGGTGCTGGGCGTGGCGAAGCTGCTCACCGCGCGCAGGCGGCGGATCTCGGGCACGAACTCGCGGCGGGCGAGTTCCTCCTCGATCAACGCACGCTGTGGCGGCGGCAAGGCTTGCAGCGCGTCGAGCCAGGCGAGTTCGCGGCCGCGCGCGTCCACCAGCGACACACCGTCGTCCGGCGCGGTGAGCGGGAAGGCGCGCACCGGCAGCACGCCGATGTGCACCTGGCCCTCGGCGTCGGTGAGCACGAGACGCCCGAAGTCGTCGCGGTGCAGCGCAAGCGTCATGGCTGCCGCCCCGACTGCACCGCCGCGTGCGCGTGGCCCTCGGCCTCGAGCCGGGCGCCGATCAGGGCGGCGCCGCCCTCGGCGTCCGAGTCGGCGGCGTCCACGCGGCGTGCCTGCGCCTCGTAGAGCCGCCAGTAGGCGCCGCGGCGCGCCATCAGCTCGTCGTGCGGGCCGAGCTCGA
>JAIXKR010000021.1 GCA_026932235.1 Burkholderiales bacterium | reverse complement strand
GCTTCCTGATGACGCGCGAGGAGCTCGAGCACAAGATCATGGTGCTGCTGGGCGGGCGCGCCGCCGAGAAGCTCGTCTTCGGCCACCTCTCCACCGGCGCCGCGGACGACCTCGCCAAGGTCACCGACATCGCGCGCGACATGGTCACGCGCTACGGCATGGACGAGGCCATCGGCTATGTCTCGTGGGAGCCGCAGCGCCACGCGATGATGGACCTGCCCGGCTTCGAAAGCGGCGGCTGCCCGCGCAGCCCGCAGACGCAGCAGCACATCGACACCACCGTGCGCGGCATCGTGATGGACTGCTTCGCGCGCACGACGGCGCTGCTGCAGCGCAACCGCGCGGTGCTGGATCGCAGCGCGCGCGAGCTGCTCACGCGCGAGACGCTGGACGAGACCGCGCTGCGCGAGCTGACGGCGGACCTGCGGCAGGACCCGACGCCGGCGTCGAACCCGGCCTGAACGCGGCCCGGGCCGCCGCGGCGGCGCCTCGCGCTCACGCCCAGATCACCGCCCCCCGCGCGCCGAACCAGCGCGCGACCTCGCTGCCCACCGCCTTCTCGATGCGCGCACGGCGGATCTTCATCGTCGGCGTGAGCATGCCGTTCTCGATCGACCAGGCCTCGTGCGCGACGACGATCATGCGCAGCTGCTCGTAGTCGGCGAGCTCGTCGTTCACCGCCTTCAGCAGCACCGACAGTTCCGACTCGACATCGGCCCGCAGCGCGGGATCGGATTGCCGCGGGCGCAGGCCCTCGGCGAGCACGACGATCGCATAGGCCGAGACCTGGCCCACGCCCGAGACCATCGACATCTCGACCATCGGGTGTGCATTGAGCAGGTTCTCGATCGGCGCCGGCGCCACGTACTTGCCCTTGGCGGTCTTGAACAGCTCCTTGGCCCGGCCGGTGATCTTGAGCATGCCGTTGGGCTTGCGCTCGCCGAGGTCGCCGGTGCGGAAGAAGCCGTCCTCGGTGAACGACTCCTTGGTCAGCTCGGGCTGCTTGAAGTAGCCGCTGCAGGTGGCCGGCGACTTGATCAGCACCTCGCCGTCCTCCGCGAGCCGCACCTGCACGCCCTCCATCGGCGGGCCGACGTAGCCGGGCTCCGAGAACTCGCCCCAGGAGGCATGCGAGTAGGAGTTGTCCTCGGTCATGCCGTAGCCCTCGTAGAGCCGCAGGCCGATGCGCCGGTACCAGCGGATGATCTCGGGCGTGAGCGGCGCCGAGCCGCTGGCCGCGTAGAGCACGTGGTCCAGCCCCAGGCCCTTGCGCACCTTCTTGCCGACGATCTTGCCGATGATCGGCAGCGAGAGCAGCCGGTCGAGCTTCTTCGCCGGCATCTTGGCCAGCACCCCCTGCTGGAACTTGGCGTAGAGGCGCGGCACGCTGATGAAGAGCGTGGGCCGCGCACGCTGCAGGTCCTTCACGAAGGTCTCGAGCGACTCGGAGAAGAAGACGTGGATGTCGCCGGAGACCATCGACGACATCTCGACGCAGCTGCGCTCGAAGGTGTGCGCCAGCGGCAGGTAGGACAGCACACGCCCTTCGGTGCCGGGGCCGATCTGCTTGCGCGTGAAGGCGGCAAAGCCCGTGGCCGCGGCGGTGACCGCGTTGAAGCTCTGCATCACGCCCTTGGGCGTGCCGGTGCTGCCCGAGGTGTAGATCAGCATCGCCAGCTCGTCGCCGCTGCGCGCGGGCTTGCCCGAGAGCGGCTGCGTGCGCGCGGCGATCGCGTCCCAGGTGTCGTACTCCTTCAGCGCACTCTCCGGCGCCAGCGGATAGGCGATGCGGGGCAGGCCCTGCGGCACGCCGGACTTCTGCTCCTCCCAGGTGTCGAGCTTGCCGACGAAGAGCAGGCTCGCCTCGCTGTGCTCGAGCACGTAGCGGATGGTCTCGGCGGTCTCGGCCGGGAAGATCGCCACCGTCGTGTAGCCGGCCATCCAGATGGCCAGGTCGGTCATGAAGAAGTGCGCGCAGTTCTTCGAGAGGATGGCCACGCGTGCGCCGCGCGGAAAGCCCCGGCTCTGCAGATGCGCGGCCATGCGGCGCGCCTGGTCCATCACCTGCGCCCAGGTGTAGTCGGTGACCTCCCCGCCGCCGATCGGCTGCGTCAGGTAGACCTGATTGGCACGCTGGGTTTCGTGTTCGTAGACGAGGTCGAGAATCAGTTTGCGGTTCGAGGCCTTGTCGCTCATGGTCGGTCCTTCAGCTCCTTGAGGTTCTGCGATGCGGGGATTCCGGGGCGCGGGCGCCGGTGGCGCGCACAGTATCGCCGCCCCGGGGGGTTTGTGAGCGGAAGAACCCTGCGCTGGAGGCATCTCCCTAGAATGACCGGTTTCCCAGACGAACCCGGTGGAGCCCCGCCATGCGCGAGCAACTGAACTTCTACATCGACGGCCAGTGGGTCGCCCCGGCCGCGCAGCGCACGCTGGACGTGATCAACCCCGCCACCGAGGACGCGATGGGCCGCATCGCGATCGGCGACGCCGCCGACGTCGACCGCGCGGCGCAGGCCGCGCGCCGCGCCTTCGCCTCCTACTCGCGCACGACGGTGGCCGAGCGCGTGGCGCTGCTGGAGGCGATCATCGCCGAGTACAAGCGCCGTCACGCCGACCTGGCTGCGGCGATCAGCGAGGAGATGGGCGCCCCGGCCGTGCTCTCGCAGAAGGCGCAGGCGCCGATCGGCATCGGCCACCTGCAGGCGGCGCTGACGGTCCTGCGCTCCTACGCCTTCGAGGAACTGCGCGGCACGACGATGCTGCAGAAGACGCCGATCGGCGTCTGCGGCCTCATCACGCCCTGGAACTGGCCGATGAACCAGATCGCCTGCAAGGTGGCACCGGCGCTGGCCACCGGCTGCACGATGATCCTCAAGCCCAGCGAGATCTCGCCCTTCTCGGCCCTCATCTTCGCCGAGATCCTGCACGCCGCGGGCGTGCCTGCGGGCGTCTTCAACCTCGTCAACGGCGACGGCCCGGGCGTGGGCGCGGCGATCTCGGCGCACCCGGAGGTCGACATGGTCTCGTTCACCGGCAGCACGCGCGCGGGCATCGAGGTCGCGCGCACGGCCGCCCCCACCGTCAAGCGCGTGCACCAGGAGCTCGGCGGCAAGAGCCCGAACATCATCCTGCCCGACGCCGACCTGCAACGCGCCGTCACCGGCGGCGTGCGCGCGGTCATGACCAACAGCGGCCAGAGCTGCAACGCGCCGACGCGCATGCTCGTGCCCCAGGCGCGCATGGACGAGGCACTGGCGATCGCCAAGACCGCCGCCGAAGCGACGACGGTGGGCGCACCGGACAGCGGCGCCGTCATCGGCCCCGTGGTCTCGGGCGCGCAGTGGGACAAGATCCAGACGCTGATCAAGCGCGGCATCGCCGAAGGCGCGACGCTGGTGGCGGGCGGCCCGGGGCGCCCCGAGGGGCTGGAGAAGGGCTGGTACGTGAGGCCCACCGTGTTCGGCGGCGTGAAGAACGACATGACGATCGCGCGCGAGGAGATCTTCGGTCCGGTGCTGGTCGTCATCGGCTACGACAGCGTGGACGAAGCCATCGCCATCGCCAACGACACGCCCTACGGGCTCTCGGCCTACGTCTCGGGTGGCGACCTCGACGAGGTGCGCCGCGTGGCCTCGCAGCTGCGTGCGGGCCAGGTCACGCTCAACGGCGGCCCGCCGGACCTGATGGCGCCCTTCGGCGGCTTCAAGCAAAGCGGCAACGGCCGCGAATGGGGCGAGCACGCCTTCGGCGAATTCCTCGAAGTGCGCGCCGTTCTCGGCTGGGCGCCACGGCAGTCCTGAGGCCAGCGGCGTCAGGGCGCCGGATGGATGTCCGGCGCGAGCGCCGCGTGCAACCGGCCGTCCTCCTCGGCCGCGAGGCGCGCACCGCCGAGCGCCGCCAGCGTGTCGGTGACAAGCAGCGTCGGGATCTCGGCCAGGTAGGCGGCGAATCGCCCCTTGGCTTCGAAGTGGGCGCGAAAGCCCGCGGCGACGACGCGTTCGGCAAAGCGCGGCACGACGCCACCGCCCACGAAGACACCGCCGCGCGCGCCCAGCGTCAGCGCAAGGTCGCCGGCGAAGCCGCCGAGGAAGGCGGCGAAGAGATCGAGCGTCCGTCCGGCGAGCGCGTCGCCGTGCCGAAGCGCGGCCGCGACGACCTCCGCCGGCGTCATCGCCGGCGGCGCGGGCCGCCCGAGCGCCGCCGCCAGCGCGGTCTGCAGCCGCGGCAGACCGGGCCCGGAGAGCACACGTTCGGCCGAAACGTGGGCGTACTCGCGTCGCAGGTGTGCGATCACTTCGGCCTGCAGTGAATCCGCCGCAGCCAGCGTCGCATGCCCGCCCTCGGCCGGCAGCGCCTGCCAGCCGCAGCCCGTGCGCAGCACCGCGCCCACGCCCAGGCCGGTCCCCGGGCCGAGCACCGCGAGCACGCTGCCGTGCGGCGCGTCGGCGAACGGCCGCGGCAGCGGCCCGCCCAGCCGCTGCCACTGCGCCGGTGCAAGACCCGGCAGCGCCCGTGCCAGCGCTTCGAAGTCGTTGACGACGGCCAGCCGCACGAGCCCCAGTTCGCGCCGCAGCGCATCGATCGAGAAGGTCCACGCGCTGTTGGTGAAGCGGACCTCGTCACCCGTCACCGGCGTGGCCACGGCGAAGGCCGCGCATGCCGGTGGCGACCCGCGCCGCCCATCCGGCTCGCGCAGCGCGTCCAGATAGGCGCGCACGGCTGCGGCCGGCCCGGGATGGGCGGCGACCGGCAGCGTGCGCACCTGCTCGACGGGCGCGCCCGCCTGGGCCACCCAGGCAAAGCGCGCGTTGGTGCCGCCGATGTCGGCCAGCAGCAGCGGGTAGGCGCCCGGCCCGGGCGCTGCAGTCGGCGCGCTCGACCGCATCGCGCTCATGGCGCGCGGTCCCGCGGCGCGGCGATCGTCCACGCCGGCAGGCTGTAGCCGCTGAGCAGCACCGCCACGCGCAGCGCCGCGGCCAGCGTCGCCGCGAGCAGCAGGCTGAGCTCTTCGGGCCAGCCCAGCGCCGTCATCCCCACCAGCACCCAGCCGCCGGCGAAGGCGCACAAGGCGTAGGGGCGGTGGTCGCTGAAGGCGCTCGGGATCTCGTTGCAGACGATGTCGCGCAGCACGCCGCCGCAGACCGCCGTCACCACCCCCATCAGTACGGCGATGATCGCCGGGAGTTGCAGCTGCAGCGCCAGCTGGGTGCCGCTGGCGGCGAACAGGCCCATGCCCAGCGCGTCCGGCCACTGCATCGCGCGCGCGGTGATCGGCAGGTCCTTCGCGCGCAGGAAAAGCATGGCCGCGATGCACAGGGCCAGCAGCGCCCATACCCAGTTGGCGTGCTGCACCCAGAAGAAGGGCCGGCGATCGAGCAGCACGTCGCGCAGCGTGCCGCCGCCGAAGGCGGTCAGCCCGGCGACGACGACGACGCCGACGGCATCCAGGCGCTTGCGTGCCGCCTCGATCAGGCCCGAAAGCGCGAAGGCAAGGATGCCGGCGGTCTCGATCGCCAGTTGCGCGAGCGAGAGCCCGAGATGCGTCACCGTCGACACGGCAGGCACGGCGAGGCTCAGGCCGGCGCGCGAAAGCCCACGGCGGCGTGCGTGCCGTCGCAGAAGGGTTTGTTCGCCGAGTGCCCGCAACGGCACAGCGTCGGACCGTTGCAGCAGGTGATGGGCTTGCCGCTGTCGCCGACGAGGCGCACCGGCCCCCACAGCGCCAGCGGGCCGTCGGCGATCGGCTGCACGCGTGTACGGCCGGGCGTCACCTCGACCTGCGGCTCGTCGATCGGCGGCACCTCGCCGCTGGCGCGAAAGCCGCTGCGCGCGTGGCTGTCGTCGCAGAAGGGCTTGTCGTCCGAGCGGCCGCAGCGACACAGGCGTGCGCCCGTGACCGGCGTGCCTGCGATCATCAGCGCGCCGCTGATCTCGAGCGGACCGTCGCTGCACACGCGCACCCGGCAGGGGGCCGCGGGCGGCAAGGGAGCCGCGGGCACGACCGAAGCGGAAACCGCCGGCAGCACGAGGCGCTTGCCGTCCCAGGGCGGGCACCAGTAATAGGCGCCGGTCTCGGCCTGGCTGTGCGCGAGCAAGGCGTCCTGCAGACCGTCGTCGAGGCCCATCATGCGCTCGAGCTGGCGCTGGATCGGGTCGAGCGAGGCCGCATAGGAGATGAACTGCAGGCCGTGGCGGCGCGCATCGCCCCAGGGCATGGAGCGGCGCAGCAGGAAGGCCGGCGGCTCGAAGTCCTCCTGCGCGGTGCGCTTGACGTGCGCGCTCTCGGGCGCCTCGGGAATCTCCTCGTCGTCGGACGCGCGGCGGCCGAAGACCTCGTCGCGCGCCTGCGGCGGCTGCGCCGCGAAGCGGTCGCGCAGGTGCAGCCAGCGTTGCACGAGGACGAAGCTGCTGCCGTCGGCGGCCAGCGCCGTCGCCCAGGCTTCGTCGTCCTTGGGGTTCTCGATGCCGTCGAGGTAGCCCGTCAGGTCGTGCCCGCGGCGGTAGCGGAAAAGCGGCAGCGATTCCACCAGTTCGGCATGCGCGTCCAGCGCCTGCACGAGCGCGTCGGCGCTGTCGAAGGCCTGGCCCGGGTCGTGCGCGGGAACGAGCGCGAAGACGTCCAGCGCCGTGGCCGGCATCGTGTAGCGCCCGCGCTGCAGACGGGCGAAGGCGCGCAGGCCCGGCACCTGCGCGCCGACGGCGGCCGCCAGCGAAGCGCCGATGCCGATCACCGCGCCGGGCGCGTGCAGCGCCTGCAGCGTGCCCCACAGCGCCAGCGCGTCGCCCCGCAAACGCCACTGCAGGGAGACGGCCGCCGCCGGCTCGGCGCCGAGCGCGGGCTGCTTCAGAGGGAACGACGGATGCATCGGGCGATCTCCTGGGTCGGTGTCCTGCGGGGAACAGGTCCGATGATCGCGGATGCCGTGCCCCTGCGGACGGAATTGGCGGGTCATCGGCCTGCAGATCGGCGCCGCGCGCCCTCAGGTCGGCATCGCTTGTGGCCGATAGAGCGGGTGTCCACCGACACGAACCGGCCCTGCCCATGACGATGCCCCAGCCCGCGCGCGCGCCGCGCTCCGAGCGCGCCATCATCGCCCACCGGGGCGAATTCGTCGACGCGCTGCGCCTGCTGCGCAAGGGACACGTCCTGGTCCGGGTGAGCGAAGCCGCGGGCGGCTGCGTGCTCGACGGCAGCCCGGTCTACCACTCCTATGGCCCGCTGGCGCGCTACGGCCTGATCCACGAATTCGACAATCCGCACGGCTTCGCGCAGGCGCGCTACTACCGCTTGAGCGAACGCGGGCGCGAGTTCGCCGATCGCGCCTGCATGGCGTGGCGCCGCCGGCCGCTTTGGCAGCGCCTTGCGGTGCGGCTCGTCGGCTGACGCGCGCGCCGCGGCGCGCACTCGACGGCGCTCAGAAACTGGAATCCGGCCCCTGGAGGAAGACGCGCTCTTCCTCGGAGCTCACGCGCCCGAGCTGCAGGTTGCGGTGCGGAAAGCGCCCGAAGCGCTCGATGATCACCTGGTGCCTGGCCGCCCACTCGAGCGAGGTCGCCATCTGCGGATGCGCCGCGGCGAGTGCGCCGAAGAGGCGCATGGACTCGGCCTGCAGCGCGCGATCCTCGGCGTGCTCGAAAGGCAGGTAGGCGAAGGCGCGCTGCCGCGGCGAAAGAGCGCGGTCGCCCCCATCGCGCACCAGCGCCCTTGCTGCCGCCAGCGCCAGCGCGTCGCCCGCGAAGGCGCGCGGCGTGTCGCGGAAGATGTTGCGCGTGAACTGGTCCAGCAGCACGATGAACGCGAGCGCCCCCTGCGGCGTCTCCTGCCACTCGGCGAGCCCGCCGGCCAGCGCCAGCTCCACCTGCGCGCCGAAGCGTCGGCGGATGGCGTCGTCGAAGGCGGGGTCCTTGCGGAACCACTCGGGCCGCGCCGCATCGTCGGCCCCGAACCAGAAGTCCAGCACCTCGCGGGCGGCGTCGGCAAGCCTTGGGGCGTTCATGGGCGCATCGTAACCGCGCAAATCCTCTCGGGCGCGACCGCCCGGGGACAGCGCGCCGCAGGATCCTCGGCCACGATGCCGCGGAACGGTGAATCCCTCGGCGGCATCGATCGCACACTGCAGGCCGTCGTTCCAGGAGCGCGTCCATGCCCGAGCGCGAACCGATCCTCACCCGGCTGACCACGGCGACGCCGCTGCGCGCGACGATCAGCGCCCTCACCCGCGCGCCGGAGCCCGAGTGCCTGCCCCCGCTGCTGGCGCTGGCCACGCTCGATCCCGCGCAGCAGGAAGCGACGCAGGCGCTGGCGCTGCGCCTGGCGCGCGGCGTGCGCGAGCGCAGCCGCGAAGGCGGGCGCGCCGGCCTCGTGCAGGCCTTGCTGCAGGAGTTCGCGCTCAGCTCGAGTGAGGGCGTGGCGCTGATGTGCCTGGCCGAGGCGCTGCTGCGCATCCCCGACCTGGCCACGCGCGACGCGCTCATCCGCGACAAGATCGGCGACGGCCAGGGCGTGGACTGGCAGCGCCACCTCGGACAAAGCCCCTCGATGTTCGTCAACGCCGCCGCCTGGGGCCTGCTCATCACCGGCAAGCTCGTCGCCACGCACAGCGACCAGGGCCTGGCGGCGACGCTGCGCCGCGCCGTGGCGCGCGGCGGCGAACCGCTCATCCGCCGCGGCGTCGACATGGCGATGCGCCTCATGGGCGAGCAATTCGTGACCGGGCAGACGATCGCCGAGGCGCTGGCCAACGCCACGCGGCGCGAGGCCATGGGCTTTCGCTACAGCTACGACATGCTGGGCGAGGCCGCGCTCACCGCCGCCGACGCCGAGCGCTACCGCAGCGCCTACGAGGCGGCGATCCACGCCATCGGCCGCGCCGCGGCCGGGCGCGGCCCGATCGAGGGGCCGGGCATCTCGATCAAGCTCTCCGCCCTGCACCCGCGCTATGCGCGCGCGCAGTTCGAACGCGTCATGGCCGAGCTCTACCCGACGCTGCACGCGCTGGCGCGGCTGGCCAAGGACTACGACATCGGCCTCAACATCGACGCCGAGGAGAGCGAGCGCCTCGAGCTCTCGCTGGACCTGCTCGAGCGCCTGTGCCTGGAGCCCGACCTCGCCGGCTGGGCGGGCCTGGGCTTCGTCATCCAGGCCTACCAGAAGCGCTGCCCGGCGGTCGTCGACTGGCTCATCGAGCTGGCGCGGCAGAGCGGTCGGCGGCTGATGGTGCGCCTGGTCAAGGGCGCCTACTGGGACAGCGAGATCAAGCGCGCGCAGGAAGGCGGGCTTGCCGACTACCCGGTCTACACGCGCAAGCCGCACACCGACGTCGCCTACCTGGCCTGCGCGCGCAAGCTGCTCGCCGCACCGGACGCCATCTTTGCGCAGTTCGCGACGCACAACGCGCACACGCTGGCGGCCATCCACACCCTGGCCGACGCGGGGCAGTGGCAGGCGCGGCAGTACGAGTTCCAGTGCCTGCACGGCATGGGCGAGCCGCTCTACGAGCAGATCGTCCCCGGCGCCCAGGGCGACGCGGCGTTGCCGGCGGCGGCGCGCCGCCCTTGCCGCGTCTACGCGCCGGTGGGCAGCCACGACACCCTGCTCGCCTACCTGGTGCGGCGGCTGCTCGAGAACGGCGCCAACACCTCCTTCGTCAACCGCATCGCCGACGAGGGCCTGAGTCTCGAGTCCCTGGTGCAAGACCCCGTGCGCACGGTGCGCGAGGCCGCGGCACGTGAAGGCAGGATCGGCCTGCCGCACCCGGCGATCGCCCTGCCGCGCGCCCTGCACGGCACGCGGCGCGCAAACTCGGCCGGCATGGATCTGGCCGCCGCGGACGTGCTGCTGGCGCTGGCCGCGCGCTTTGCCGACGACGCCGCGCAGAGCTGGCGCTGTGCGCCCATGCTCGCCGTCGAGATGCAGGCGGACGCGCTGAACCCGTGGACGCCGGTCCTCAACCCGGCCGACGCGCGCGACCTCGTCGGCCAGGTGCGCGAGACCTCGGCCGCCGAGGTGCTGGCCGCGCTCGCCGCCGCCAGCGCGGCGGCCGCGGGCTGGGCCGCGACCCCGGCGGCCGAGCGCGCGCGCATGCTGCAGCGCGCGGCCGACGAGCTCGAAGCGCGCATGCCCGCGCTGCTGCCGCTGATCGTGCGCGAGGCCGGCAAGACCTGCGCCAACGCCGTCGCCGAGCTGCGCGAGGCGGTCGACTTCCTGCGCTACTACGCCGCCGAGGTGCAGCGCGACTTCGACAACGCCACGCACCGGCCGCTCGGGCCGGTGGTCTGCATCAGCCCCTGGAACTTCCCGCTCGCGATCTTCACCGGTCAGGTGGCGGCGGCGCTGGCCGCCGGCAACGTGGTGCTCGCCAAGCCCGCCGAGCAGACGCCGCTCATCGCCGCGGTGGCGGTGCAGGTCTTGCACGAGGCCGGCGTGCCGCGCGGCGCCCTGCAGCTCCTGCCCGGGCGCGGCGAGACCGTGGGCGCGACGCTGGTGGCCGATGCGCGCGTGCAAGGCGTGCTCTTCACCGGCTCGACCGAAGTCGCGCGGCTGCTGCAGCGCAGCTTGTCCGCGCGCCTGAACGAGGACGGGCGCCCGGTGCCGCTCATCGCCGAGACCGGCGGCCAGAACGCGCTCATCGTCGACAGCTCGGCGCTGGCCGAGCAGGCGGTGGCCGATGCCCTCGCCTCGGCCTTCGACAGCGCCGGCCAGCGCTGCAGCGCGCTGCGCCTGCTGTGCGTGCAGGAGGACGTGGCACCGCGCCTGCTGCAGATGCTGCAGGGCGCGGCAGCCGAGTTGCGCGTGGGCGATCCGCGCGAGCTTGCCACCGACCTCGGCCCGGTCATCGACGCCCAGGCGCGCGCGGGCATCGAGGCGCACGTGCAGGCCATGGCCGAGGCCGGCCGCCGCGTCTGGCGCGGCACGCTGCCTGCGGACGCGCAAGGCCACTTCGTCGCGCCGACGCTGATCGAGATCGAGCGCGTCCTCGAGCTGCAGCGCGAGGTCTTCGGCCCGGTGCTGCACCTGCTGCGCTACCGGCGCGAGGACTTGCCGCAGCTGCTGGA
This sequence comes from Burkholderiales bacterium, assembly GCA_026932235.1. Taxonomy (GTDB): domain Bacteria; phylum Pseudomonadota; class Gammaproteobacteria; order Burkholderiales; family Burkholderiaceae_C; genus Rubrivivax. Next base: position 2,511 of record JAIXKR010000021.1, on the reverse strand, counting down.
GGCGATCGCCGCCACCGGCTACGGGCTCACGCAGGGCGTGCACACGCGCATCGACGAGACGGTGGCGCAGGTGCTGGAGGCCAGCGTCGCCGGCAACGTCTACGTCAACCGCACCACGGTCGGCGCCGTCGTCGGCGTGCAGCCCTTCGGCGGCCAGGGCCTGTCGGGCACGGGCCCCAAGGCCGGCGGGCCGCTGTACCTGCTGCGCCTGCTGCGCCAGGCACCGCCGCAGGCCGCGCGGCTGGCGGTGGCGCGCAACGCCGTGGCCGTGACCACGACCGCGCTGCCGCTGCGCCGCCACGCCGCCGAGCACGAGCGCACGGCGCTGACGCTGCTGCGCGACTGGGCGCTGGCGCGCGGGCAGGCCGAGCTCGCCGCACGCTGCGACCAGGCCGCCGCCGAATCACCCGTAGGCCCCTGGCTGACGCTGCCCGGGCCGACCGGCGAGTCCAACCTCTATGCCGTGCAGCCGCGCCCCTTGGTGCTCGGCCTGGCCGCGGCCGGGGCCGAGGGCGACGGCGACCGCCTGCTGCAGCTCGCCGCCATCCTCGCCGTCGGCGCACAGGCGCTATGGCCCGCCGACGCGCAGGCGCTGGCCGATCGCCTGCCGCCGGCGCTGCGCGAGCACATCACCCTGGCGCAGGACTGGACACGCCCTGGCCTGCGCATCGACGCCGTGCTGCTGCACGGCCCGCGCGCGGCGCGGCTGCAGGTGCTGGCGCAACTGGCTTCGCGCCCTGGGCCCATCGTCGGCCTGAGCGCGTTCGACCCCGGCGACGCCGAGATCGAACTCGAGCGCCTCGTCGTCGAACGCTCGCTGTCGATCAACACCGCCGCCGCGGGCGGCAACGCGAGCCTGATGACGCTGGAGTGAGGCGCGCGGCGACCGCCTTCGCGCTTAGCCGAAACGCACGTATTCGAAGTCCACCGGCTGGCGGTTGATGCCGATCGCCGGCGGGGCGATCCAGTTGGCGAACTTGCCGGGCTCGACGACGCGGCCCATGAGGCTGGCGACGAAGGCGCGATCCTCGGCGGTGGGCAGCCACTGGGCGACGTTGGCATCCCATTCGGCATCGCTCACCGGGCGGCCGTCGGGCGAGATGCGCACGCCGGCGAGGGCGCCGATCTGGCGGTTGAAGGCCTTGTGCGGCACCTTCAGGCGGAAGGGGATTCCGGCCTTCTCGATCACCTTGTTCCAGCGGTTGACGCCGCTCACCGAATCCTTGATGTAGTCGTCACGCAGCACCTCGTTGAGCGCGTTGAGCATGGGCACCTCCTTCTCGACGAGCTTGCCGCCCTGCACCTCGAGCACCTTGTAGACGTCGCCCTTGAGCACGTGGTCGTCGTCGCGCTTGCCTTCGTCGAAGCGGCCCTTCAGGCCCGCGCTGTAGAAGGTGGCGGCGTTGCTGCTCTGGTCAGCACCGAAGAGGTCGATCGTCACCGAGAAGTGGAAGTTCAGGTAGCGCTGGATCGTCGGCAGGTCGATGACCCCGGCGGCGCGCAGCTTGGCCGGGTCGTCGGTCTTGAGTTCGTTCATGACCTGGCAGGTGCGCTGCACGATGCGGCTCACCCCGGACTCGCCGACGAACATGTGGTGCGCCTCTTCCGTGAGCATGAAGCGCGTGGTGCGGGCCAGCGGGTCGAAGCCGCTCTCGGCCAGGGCGCAGAGCTGGAACTTGCCGTCGCGGTCGGTGAAGTAGGTGAACATGAAGAAGGACAGCCAGTCGGGCGTCTTCTCGTTGAAGGCGCCGAGGATGCGCGGATTGTCCTGATCGCCGCTGCGGCGCTCGAGCAGCGCCTCGCCTTCCTCGCGGCCGTCGCGGCCGAAGTACTTGTGCAGCAGGTAGACCATCGCCCACAGGTGGCGGCCTTCCTCGACGTTGACCTGGAAGAGGTTGCGCAGGTCGTAGAGGCTGGGCGCGGTATGGCCCAGGTGCTTCTGCTGCTCGACGCTGGCAGGCTCGGTGTCACCCTGCGTGACGATGATGCGGCGCAGGTTGGCGCGGTGTTCGCCGGGAACCTCCTGCCAGGCCGGCTCGCCCAGATGGTCGCCGAAGTGGATCTTGCGGTCCTGCTCGGCGGGGTTGAGGAAGATGCCCCAGCGGTAGTCGGGCATCTTCACGTAACCGAACTGCGCCCAGCCCTGCGGATCGACGCTGACGGCGGTGCGCAGGTAGACGTCGAAGTTCGTGCTGCCCTCGGGGCCGGTCTCGTTCCACCAGCTCAGGTAGTTGGGCTGCCACTGCTCGAGCGCACGCTGCAGCGTGCGGTCCTCGCTCAGGTTGACGTTGTTGGGGATCTTCTGGCTGTAGTCGATGCTGCTCATCGCGTGCTCCTTGTGCCTTGGGTGTGCGCTGCTGATGCTTGCGGTACGCGTCCGACTTCAGACGCGGTTCCAGTCGAAGGCGGCCTTCTCGCCCTTGCCGTAGACCTTGAGCGCGCCCTTCTCGCCGACCGCGTTGGGGCGCTGGAAGATCCAGTTCTGCCAGGCCGTCAGACGGCCGAAGATGC
>JAIXKR010000080.1 GCA_026932235.1 Burkholderiales bacterium | reverse complement strand
TCACGCGCGAGCATCTCTCGGACGACTTCGTCGCCGAGGCGCAGGCGCATCTGCGCCAGGAAAGCGCGAGCCGCCTTGCGGGCGCAGGCCTGGGCGCGGCCGCCGGATCCGCGCCCGCCGCGCCTGCGCCCGACCTCTCGGCGGCCGAAGACAGCCAGCGCGCGCCAGCGGATCCGGTCGACGCTGACGAAGGGCAGACCACGGGCGATGCCCGGCCCGCACGAGCGGCCCCGGCCGCGAGGGGCTGGTCCGCCAGCGGTGGCGCCGACCAGATCCGTTCGCTCGAGGAGCAGGAGATCGAGACCATCGCCCAGGCTGTGGAGCTCGCGGGCGGCAACATCTCGGAGGCGTCCAAGCGCCTGGGCATCAGCCGCAACACGATCTACCGCAAGCTGCGCTGGCGAAAGCAGGAAGCCCGCTAAGCGAAGAGTCTGAAGAGCCGGACAGCGGCGGCCGTCCGGGCGGCAACGACAGTCCGCCAGGCGATGCCCTCGGGCAAGCCGCCGGCCGCGCGCGGCGCGCAGGCAGACCCCGGCTGGAGCGCGCTCAGCGCGGCGCCTCGAGCCACTGCACCTCGGCCTCGCGCCAGGCATGCTGCCAGTTCAGCGCGTGCCACGGGTGTCGCGCCCAGGCTGGCGGCAAGCCCGGCCATGAACGCGGCGGCGCCGTCTCCGGCTGGCCAGCCTCCATCGCCGCGCGCACGGCCTCGAGCAGCGCCTGCCAGTAACGCGCCTGCTGCGCGGCAGCGCCGGCATCCGCGACCGGCCCCTGCTCGCCCAGATAACGCACCGTCGCGCCGTCGGCACGCGCGAGGTCGGCCAGGCGAAGGGTCTCGCGCTGCAGGACGGCGATGTCCGCGTCGCGCGCGTCGCCCGGGCCGCTGCCGTTGATCAGGCCGGGCGCATACCAGATCGCGCCCTGCGCCGTCTGCAGCCGCCAGACCGTCACCGTCTGCGCCTCGGCGCGGCTGAAGCGCCACCACCGGAAGGGCCCGAGCTCACCGCTGGATCCACCGAAGAGCTCGGTGGGCAGGCTCACCGGATCGGCCCCCAGGTCGTCGCGCGCCGAATCCAGTCGCTGCGCCAGGCGCTGGACGCAGGAGGGGCAGCGCTCCGCCATCGCCTTGGCCACGTCCTCGTGTGCCCAGTGGCGCAACGCCGGCCCACCGGCCGCGCGCAGCCCGGAAAACCCGAGGACCAGTTCGGGGCGGGCCCAGGGGCTGACGACATCGGTCGCGCGCAGGCCGAGATCGCGCCGCAGCACGCAGGCCAGCGCCCGGCCTGCCGCCGCGGTCGGCCCGCTGCCCAGCAGCCAGACGCGGTCCTGCGCGTGCACGAGGAGCAGATTCGAGACGCGGCCCCGGTTGGCCGCGCTGGCATCGCTATCGGCCGCCGGAACCTGCCACACCCGCGGCGCCAGCGCGTGCAGCACGGGCGCCGCGGGCCCGCAGTCCCGCAGGTCGGCCGCGGCAGCGCCGGCGCTGCAACAGGACACGGCGAGACCCGCGAAAACCCTATGCCATTTCGGGACAACGGCCGGCCTCGGGCGTGCACGCATGCCTGCGAATCGGTCCCTGGGGCGCCACGACCCGTCCCCGCGACGCGGCATGGGTCTTGCATGGGGCTGAATCGAAGGCCGCGTTCGCGCAAGCCATCGTCCGAACCCAGACTGTCTCACCCGCACCGGATTCCCCCATGCACATGCTTGCCCGCCATCTTGCCGCAGAGCTCGGCCGATTCGTCGCGCTTGTTGCGGCTCGGCCATGAAGATCCTGATCCTGCGGCCCGAGCCGACCACGCGCCCCGCGGCGACGGGCGGCGAAGCGGCAGCTTCCTCAGCCGACGTGATGGCGATCGGCGATGGCAGCGGCCAGTGGGTGCTGCTGAACCCCTCGTCCGCCGTCGTTCGGGACTGGTGCCGCCCCGGGAACGCCTCCGACCCATCGATCGCGCGCGGACCCTGCCCGCACACCGTGCTGCTGACCGACGCCGAACCGGCACACGCTGCCGGCCTGCTGAGCCTGCGCGACGGGCCGCCGATCGAGCTCTACGCGACGCCCGAAGTCTTCGAGCAGCTCACGAGCGCGTTGCCGATCCTCCCGGTGCTGCAGCATTACT
>JAIXKR010000015.1 GCA_026932235.1 Burkholderiales bacterium | reverse complement strand
GCTACATCGACAACCTGCACTTCGACGAGGCCTGGCTGCCGCACGCGGCCTTTCACCCCTTCTACGGCCAGTTCCACGCCATGGGCAAGAAGCGCCCGCGGCCGAAGAGCCAGATGGTGTGGGCCACGCAGAGCACGCACAAGCTGCTGGCCGGCATCAGCCAGGCCAGCCAGGTGCTGGTGCAGGACGCGCTCGAGGTCAAGCTCGACCGCCACCTCTTCAACGAGGCCTTCCTGATGCACACCAGCACCAGCCCGCAGTACGCGATCATCGCCAGCTGCGACGTCGCCGCGGCGATGATGGAGGCCCCCGGCGGCCGGGCGCTGGCGGAGGAGAGCATCCTGGAGTCGCTGGACTTCCGCCGCGCCATGCGCAAGGTCGAGAAGGACTACGGCCGCGACTGGTGGTTCAAGGTCTGGGGGCCCGACAAGCTGGCCGAGGAGGGCGTGGGCAGCAGCAGCGACTGGATGCTCGAGGCCAACGCCCGCTGGCACGGCTTCGGCGCGCTGGCCAAGGGCTTCAACCTGCTCGACCCGATCAAGTGCACCATCATCACGCCGGGCCTGGGCCTGTCGGGCAAGTTCGACAAGACCGGCATCCCGGCCTCGATCGTCACCAAGTTCCTCGCCGAGCACGGCATCGTCGTCGAGAAGACGGGCCTGTACTCGTTCTTCATCATGTTCACCATCGGCATCACCAAGGGCCGCTGGAACACGATGCTCACCGCCCTGCAGCAATTCAAGGACGACTACGACCGCAACGCGCCGCTGTGGCGCATCCTGCCCGAGTTCTGCACGGCGCACCCGCGCTACGAGCGCATGGGGCTGCGCGACCTCTGCCAGGCGATCCACGAGACCTACGCCAGAGGCGACGTGGCGCGGCTGACGACCGAGATGTACCTCTCCGACCTGCAGCCGGCGATGAAGCCCAGCGACGCCTACGCGCACATCGCGCGCCGCAGCACCGAGCGCGTGCCCATCGACGCGCTCGAAGGCCGCGTCACGACGGCGCTGCTGACGCCTTATCCGCCCGGCATCCCGCTGCTCATCCCCGGCGAGCGCTTCAACCGCCGCATCGTCGACTACCTGAAGTTCGTGCGCAGTTTCAACGAAGCCTTTCCCGGCTTCGACACCGACGTGCACGGCCTCGTGGGCGAGGACCGGCAAGGCCGCGCGGGCTACTTCGTCGACTGCGTGAAGGCGTGAAGAACTGAGCGCGCGGCGGTGCGGGCTCAGCTGGCGCCCGGGTCGGCGATCGCCACCTGGCTGAAGCCGCCGTCGACGTAGACGATCTCGGCGCTGATGCCGCTGGCCAGGTCCGAGAGCAGGAAGGCCGCGGCGTTGCCGACGTCCTCGATGGTGATCGCGCGGCGGATCGGCGTCATCGCCGCAAAGCCCGCCAGCAGCTTGCCGAAGTCCTTGATGCCCGAGGCGGCGAGGGTCTTGATCGGGCCGGCGGAGATGCCGTTGACGCGGATGCCGCGCTTGCCGAGGTCGGCGGCGAGAAAGCGCACGCTGGCCTCGAGCGAGGCCTTGGCCAGGCCCATCAGGTTGTAGTGCGGCACGGCGCGCATGGCGCCGAGGTAGGACAGGGTGAGCAGCGAGGCGCCCGCGCGCAGGCGCGGCAAGGCGGCCTTGGCCAGCGCCGGGAAGCTGTAGGCGGAGATGTCGTGCGCGATGCGGAAGTTCTCGCGCGAGAGGCCGTCCAGGAACTCGCCGGCGATGGCCTCGCGCGGGGCGAAGGCGATGGCGTGCACCAGGCCGTCGAACTGCGCCCAGTGCTGGCCGAGCTGTTCGAACAGGCGCTCGATCTGGGCGTCGTCGCCGACGTCGCATTCGAAGACGAGGTCGGTGCCCAGTTCGCGCCCGAACTCCAGGCTGCGCTCGCGAAAGCGCTCGCCGACGTAGCTGAGGGCGAGCTCGGCGCCCTCGCGCCGGCAGGCTTGCGCGATGCCGTAGGCGATCGAGCGGTTGGAGAGCACGCCGGTGATGAGCAGGCGCTTGCCGGTGAGAAAACCCATGTCGACTCCGTGCAGTTGCCGAGGCGGCCGCGGCATTGTGTCATGCGCCGGGCGAGCCCTTGATGCCCAGTCGGGGCGGCCGCTATAATCCCCACTTTCCCGGACAGAGAACTCCTTGGGCGGAATCTTCCAGCCCATTTTTTTTGCTCGTGTGCCGGGTGGGACGATTCTTGCAGGAGTTGGCGGGGCGCAGTGGCTGGGGTCAGGGCAGTGAGGGCAGACGTGGCGACGCGGAAGAAGGGTCCGAGGCCGGTGAGCGGGGTCCGCAAGACGGGCGGCCTGCGTGCGGGCCGGCACGCCGTGCGCGAAGCGGCGCCTGCGGCCGCGCCGGTGCGCGCGCCGTCGCTGCCGGGCGCTGCGGCACGGCAGGCCATGGCGACCGCGGTCGACGCCCTGGGCTTCGAGCTCGTCGAGATCGAGCGCGCGCCGCGCGGCCTGCTGCGGCTGACCATCGATCGCCTTCCCGGGCGGGCGTATGCCTCGGGCGAGGGCGAGTTCGTCACCGTCGACGACTGCGAGCTGGTGACGCGCCAGCTGCAGTACGTGCTCGAGGTCGAGGGTGTCGCCTACGAGCGGCTGGAGGTGTCCTCGCCGGGCCTGGATCGGGTGCTGAAGACGGCGGCGCACTTCGAGCGCTTCGCCGGGGCCGCGGTGGCGCTCGAGCTGAAGCAGCCGCTCGAGGGCCGCAAGATGTTCAAGGGCGTGCTTGGAGGCTCGGCCGCCGCAGGCTGGACGCTCGTCTTCGACGACGGGCGCGGGGAGCAGGTATTGGGGTTCGCGCTCGACGAAGTCCGCGAGGCACGGCTGGTGCCGGTGCTGGATTTCAAGGGGCGCGGCCGGCACAGGGCTCGGGAGGCGACGCCTGGCGCGACGCCGCTGCACGGAGGTCAGGATCGATGAATCGCGAAATGCTCATGCTGGTGGAGGCGATCTCGCGTGAGAAGACGGTCGAGCGCGAGGTCGTGTTCGGCGCCGTCGAGGCGGCGCTGGCCTCGGCGACGAAGAAGCTGCACGGCGGCGACGTCGACATCCGCGTCGCGGTCGACCGCGAGACCGGCGACTACGAGACCTTCCGCCGCTGGCTGGTGGTCCCCGACGAGGCCGGGCTGCAGAACCCCGAAGCCGAGGAGATGCTCTCCGACGCCGTCGATCGCATCGCCGACATCGAGGTCGGCGACTACATCGAGGAAGCGATCGAGTCCGTGACCATCGGCCGCATCGGCGCGCAGGCCGCCAAGCAGGTCATCCTGCAGAAGATCCGCGACGCCGAGCGCGAGCAGCTGCTCAACGACTTTCTCTCGCGTGGCGACAAGATCTTCGTCGGCACCGTGAAGCGGCTGGACAAGGGGGACCTGATCATCGAGAGCGGCCGCGTCGAAGGGCGGCTGCGCCGCAGCGAGATGATCCCCAAGGAGAACCTGCGCAGCGGCGATCGGGTGCGCGCCTTCATCCTGGGCGTCGACCCGACGCAGCGCGGCCCGCAGATCATGCTCTCGCGCAGCGCGCCGGGCTTCATGGTCGAGCTCTTCGCGCAGGAGGTGCCCGAGATCGAGCAGGGCCTGCTCGAGATCAAGAGCTGTGCGCGCGATCCCGGCAGCCGCGCCAAGATCGCCGTGGTCAGCCATGACCGGCGCGTCGACCCGATCGGCACCTGCGTCGGCGTGCGCGGCTCGCGCGTCAACGGCGTCACCACCGAGCTGGCCGGCGAGCGCGTCGACATCGTGCTGTGGTCGGATGACCCGGCGCAGTTCGTGATCGGCGCGCTGGCGCCGGCCAACGTGCAGAGCATCGTCGTCGACGAGGAGCGCCACGCCATGGACGTCGTCGTCGACGAGGAGAACCTGGCCATCGCCATCGGCCGCGGCGGCCAGAACGTGCGCCTGGCCTCGGACCTCACCGGCTGGCGCATCAACATCATGACCGCCGAGGAGTCGCAGGCCAAGCAGGCCAGCGAGACCGAGTCGGTGCGCAGGATCTTCATGGACAAGCTCGACGTCGACGAGGAGGTCGCCGACATCCTCATCGCCGAAGGCTTCGGGAGTCTCGAGGAGGTGGCCTACGTGCCGCTGCAGGAAATGCTCGAGATCGAGGCCTTCGACGAGGAGACGGTGCAGGAGCTGCGCACGCGCGCCAAGGATGCGCTGCTGACGATGGAGATCGAGCAGGAGGAGAAGGTCGCCCAGGTCTCGCAGGACCTGCGCGACCTCGAAGGCCTGACGCCGGAGCTGATCGCCAAGCTCGCCGCCGAAGGCATCCACTCGCGCGACGACCTCGCCGACCTCGCCGTCGACGAACTGGTCGAACTGACCGGCGTCGACGAGGAACAGGCGCGGGCCCTCATCATGAAGGCGCGCGAACACTGGTTTACCGCCTGACCCAGCACCGCAGGAACCGCAGCCCGGAACCCGACGAACGGAAGACCACGTAGTCCCCAAGGATAGGAAGCATCGCACATGGCCGTGACCACCGTCGCCCAGCTTGCCGCGCAGCTCAGTCGCCCCGCCGAGGCGCTGCTCGAGCAACTGCAGTCGGCCGGGGTGAAGAAGAAGTCACCCGAGGATCCGCTGAGCGAGGCCGACAAGGAGCGCCTGCTCGAGCACCTGCGCAGCGCGCACGGCATGGGTCCGGCCGGCGGCGAGCGCAAGAAGATCACGCTCACGCGCAAGAGCACGAGCGAGATCAAGCAGGCCGACGCCAGCGGCAAGGCGCGCACGATCCAGGTCGAGGTGCGCAAGAAGCGCGTTTTCGTGAAGCGTGACGAGGCCCCGCCCGCGGCCGACGAGCCCGCCGGCCCCGGCGCCGAGGAGCTCCATCTGCAGCGCCGCGAGGAAGAGGCACGCGCCGAGGCCGAGGCGATCCGGCGCCAGGAAGAGGAACTCGCCGAGCAGCGTCGGCAGCGCGAGGAGGCCGAGCGCGCCGCGCGCGAGGCCGCAGAAGCCGCTGCGCGTGCCGCCGCCGAGGCCGCCGCGCGGGCCCAGGCCGAGGCTGCGGAAGCCGCCGCGAAGGCGGCCGAGCAGGTGGCGGCGAAGGCCCGGAGCAGCGCGAAGGCGGTGACCAAGGCCGCGGCCAAGGATGCTCCGAAGGACGCCGCGCCTGCCGAGGCGGAGGGCGCCGGTGGCGCGGCCGCGCCGGCGGCCGAGGTGGCCAAGCCCGCCGATCCGCCCAAACCCGCGCTGCGCGTCGTCAAGGCCGCCGACAAGGCGGCCGAGGACGCCGCGCGCCAGGTCGACCTCGAGCGCCGGCGCAAGGCTGCCGAGGCCGAGGCCGCGGCGATCCGCGCGATGATGTCGCAGCCGCGCAAGACGCTGGTCGCCAAGAAGCCCGAGGAGGCCAAGCCCGACGCTGGCAAGGAAGCGATCAAGGGCACGATCCACAAGCCCACGGCCAGGCCCGGTGCCACGGGTGCTGCCGGCGCCGCCAAGCCCGGTGACAAGAAGCAGGTGAAGTCGGAGAAGCTCTCGTCGAGCTGGGCCGACGACGCGGCGAAGAAGCGCGCGGCGCTGAAGCCGCGCGGCGACGGCGGCGCGCGCGCCGGCTGGCGCGCCCCGCGCGGCGCACGCCGCGGCGTGCGCGAAGACGAAGGCCGCGGCTTCGCGCCGCCGGCCGAGCTGGTGGTGCAGGAGGTGCACGTGCCCGAGACGATCTCGGTCGCCGACCTCGCGCACAAGATGTCGGTCAAGGCCACCGAAGTCATCAAGCAGTTGATGAAGCTCGGGCAGATGGTGACCATCAACCAGCAGCTCGACCAGGAGACGGCGATGATCGTCGTCGAGGAGATGGGACACAAGGCGCTGGCCGCCAAGCTCGACGACCCGGACGCCTTCACCGAGGAGGAGAAGCTCGCCGCCACCGGCGAGGAGCTGCCGCGCCCGCCGGTCGTCACCGTGATGGGTCACGTCGACCACGGCAAGACCTCGCTGCTGGACTACATCCGCCGCGCCCGCGTTGCCGCGGGCGAGGCCGGCGGCATCACGCAGCACATCGGCGCCTACCACGTGCAGACGCCGCGCGGCATCGTCACCTTCCTCGACACCCCGGGCCACGAGGCCTTCACGGCCATGCGCGCGCGCGGCGCCAAGGCCACCGACATCGTCATCCTGGTCGTGGCCGCCGACGACGGCGTGATGCCGCAGACGAAGGAGGCCATCCACCACGCCAAGGCGGCGGAGGTGCCCATCGTGGTGGCGATGAACAAGATCGACAAGCCCGAGGCCAACGTCGAGCGCGTCAAGGCCGAGCTCGTGGCCGAAGGCGTCGTGCCCGAGGACTTCGGCGGCGATTCGCCCTTCGTGCCGGTGTCGGCGAAGACCGGCCAGGGCATGGACGAGCTGCTCGAGCAGCTGCTGCTGCAGGCCGAGGTTCTGGAGCTCAAGGCGCCGGTGGACGCGATGGCCAAGGGCCTCGTCGTCGAGGCGCGGCTGGACAAGGGTCGCGGCCCGGTGGCCTCGGTGCTGGTGCAGAGCGGCACGCTGAAGAAGGGCGACATCGTGCTCGCCGGCAGCAGCTACGGCCGCGTGCGCGCGATGCTGGACGAGGACGGCCAGGCGACCGACAGTGCCGGCCCCTCGATCCCGGTCGAGATCCAGGGCCTGACCGAGGTGCCGCAGGCGGGCGACGACTTCATGGTCCTGGCCGACGAGCGCCGCGCGCGCGAGATCGCCACCTTCCGCCAGGGCAAGTATCGCGAGGTCGCGCTCAGCAAGCGCCAGGCGGCCAAGCTCGAGACCATGTTCGAGGCCATGGGCGAAGGTCAGGCGCAGACGCTGTCGCTGATCATCAAGGCCGACGTGCAGGGTTCGCAGGAGGCGCTGGCGCAGTCGCTGCAGAAGCTCTCCACCGACGAGGTGCGCGTGCAGATCGTGCACGCCGCGGTAGGCGGCATCAGCGAGAGCGACATCAACCTGGCGATCGCCTCCAAGGCCGTCGTCATCGGCTTCAACACGCGCGCCGATGCCGGCGCGCGCAAGCTGGCCGAGGGCAACGGCGTCGACATCCGCTACTACAACATCATCTACGACGCCGTGGACGACGTGAAGGCGGCGATGAGCGGCATGCTGGCGCCCGAGCAGAGGGAGGAGGTGATCGGCACCGCCGAGATCCGCACCGTGTTCGTCGCCAGCAAGATCGGCACCGTGGCCGGCTGCATGGTCACCGCCGGCCAGGTGACGCGCCATGCGCGCTTCCGGCTGCTGCGCGAGAACGTCGTCATCTACACCGGCGAGATCGATTCGCTCAAGCGCATGAAGGACGACGTGCGCGAAGTCAAGGAAGGCTTCGAGTGCGGCATCAAGCTGAAGAACTACACCGACATCAAGGAAGGCGACCAGCTCGAGTTCTTCGAGGTCAAGGAAGTGGCGCGAACCTTGTAGGCGCGCCGCCGAGACCGGATCAGCCCCCGCCATTTCATCGGGAGCCCGGGAGCCTCGCTGCGGCGAGGCTCCCTTGTTTCCAGGACAGGCCCATGCGACACAAGAAGTCACCCCCCAACCGCAGCTACCGCGTCGCCGACCAGATCCGGCGCGACCTGTCCGAACTCATCCGCGAGCTCAAGGATCCGCGCCTGGGCATGGTGACGATCAGCCAGATCGAGGTCTCGCCCGACTACGCGCACGCCAAGGTCTTCTTCACCGTGCTGCTGGGGGATGCCCAGGCCAGCGCCGACGCGCTCAACGAGGCCGCCGGCTTCCTGCGCAACGGGCTCTTCAAGCGGCTGCAGATCCACACCGTGCCGACGCTGCATTTCGTCTTCGACCGCACCACGGAGCGCGCCGCGGAGCTGAACGCGCTCATCGCGCGCGCCAATGCCGCGCGCGCGGGCGACGACGAAGCGCGCACCGAGCCGCCGCCCGAGGGCTGACGGAGCCCGGATGAGGAAGGCGCGATGAACCGCCCCGCCCGCACCCCGCGCCGCGCGCTGCACGGCGTTCTGCTGCTGGACAAGCCCCTGGGCTGGTCGAGCAACGACGCGCTGCAGAAGGCCAAGGGCCTGCTGCGCGCCGAGAAGGGCGGGCACACGGGAACGCTGGACCCGCTGGCCACCGGCCTGCTGCCGCTGTGCTTCGGCGCCGCGACCAAGTTCAGCCAGGCCAGCCTGGACGCCGACAAGCGCTACCGCGCGACATTGCGGCTGGGGCAGCGCACGAGCACCGGCGACGCCGAGGGCGCGCTGCTCGAGGAGCGCGCGGTGAACTGCGACCGTGCCGCCATCGAGGCTGCCTGCGCGCGCTTCACCGGCATCCTGCTGCAGCGCCCGCCGATGCATTCGGCGCTGAAGCACCAGGGCCGCGCCCTCTACGCGTATGCGCGCGCCGGCATCGACATCGAGCGCGCCGAGCGCGAGGTCGAGGTTCATCGCCTCGACCTCGTTTCCTGGCAGCAGGCGACGCTGGTCATCGACGTCCACTGCAGCAAGGGCACCTATGTGCGCACCCTGGCCGAGGATCTGGGCGAGGCGCTGGGCTGTGGAGCACACCTGGCGGCGCTGCGGCGCACCGGCGTCGGCGCGCTCGACGTGGCGCAGGCGGTCACGCTGCAGCGGCTGCAGGCGCTTTCCGACGACGCGCGCGCGGCGCTGCTGCTGCCGCCGGACGTGCTGCTGCAGTCCTGGCCCGAGGTCTGCCTTCCCGCCGAGGAGGCGGCGCGCTTCCTCACGGGCTTGCGCCGCCGCGTCGCTCTGGCCGACGAGACCGCCGTGCGCGTCTACGCATCCGCCCCGCGCGCCTTCCTGGGCGCGGGCCATGTCCGAGGGGGTGAACTCATTCCCGACCGTCTTCTCAGTCCGCTCGAGGTTCAGGCCCGGATGGGCCTCGAAGTCCACGCCACCGAGGCCCAGGGGGCCTGACGCATCATGACCCATCCGATCCGCAACATCGCGATCATCGCCCACGTCGACCACGGCAAGACCACGCTCGTGGACCAGTTGCTGCGTCAGAGCGGCACCTTCCGCGAGAACCAGCAGGTCGCCGAGCGCGTGATGGACAGCAACGACATCGAGCGCGAGCGCGGCATCACCATCCTCGCCAAGAACTGCGCCGTGCAGTGGCAGGGCACGCACATCAACATCGTCGATACGCCCGGCCACGCCGACTTCGGCGGCGAGGTCGAGCGCGCGCTGTCGATGGTCGATGGCGTCGTGCTGCTGATCGATGCGCAGGAGGGGCCGATGCCGCAGACGCGCTTCGTCACCAGGAAGGCACTGGCACTGGGCTTGAAGCCCATCGTCGTCGTCAACAAGGTCGACAAGCCCGGCGCGCGACCCGACTACGTCATCAACGCCGCCTTCGAGCTCTTCGACAAGCTCGGCGCCACCGAGGAGCAGCTCGACTTCCCGGTGGTCTACGCCTCGGGCCTCAACGGCTGGGCCAGCCTCGAGCAGGGCGAACCCGGGCAGCCCTGGGGGCCGGACCTTTCGCCGCTGTTCGAGACCATTCTTTCCCACGTTCCCGAGCACCAGGGCGACCCGGCGGCGCCGCTGCAGCTGCAGGTCTCCTCGCTCGACTACTCGACCTACGTCGGCCGCATCGGCGTCGGGCGCGTCAACGCGGGAACGATCCGCCCGGGAATGGACGTACTCGTCTGCCAGGGTCCCGACGGCCCGAGCAGCAAGGGCCGCGTCAACCAGGTGCTGACCTTCGAGGGCCTCGAGCGCCGCCCCGCCGAATCCGCCGGCCCCGGCGACATCGTGCTCGTCAATGGCATCGAGGACATCGGCATCGGCGTCACGCTCACCAGCATCGACGCGCCGGCGCCGCTGCCGATGCTCTCGGTCGACGAGCCGACGCTGACGATGAACTTCTGCGTCAACACGAGTCCGCTCGCCGGCCGCGAGGGCAAGTTCGTCACCAGCCGCCAGATCTGGGACCGCCTGCAGCGCGAGCTGCAGGGCAACGTCGCGCTGCGCGTGAAGGAGTCCGGCGAGGACGGCGTGTTCGAGGTCTCGGGCCGCGGCGAGCTGCACCTCACCATCCTGCTCGAGAACATGCGCCGCGAGGGCTACGAGCTCGCCGTGGGCAAGCCGCGCGTGGTCTTCAAGGACATCGGCGGCGTGCGCCACGAGCCCATCGAGCTCGTCAGCGCCGACATCGAGGAGCAGCACCAGGGCGCGGTCATGCAGGCGCTGGGCGAGCGCCGCGCCGAGCTCGTCAACATGGAGAGCGACGGCCGCGGCCGCGTGCGCCTGGACTACCGCATCCCCGCGCGCGGCCTCATCGGCTTCTCGACCGAGTTCCTCAACCTCACGCGCGGCACCGGCCTCATCAGCAACATCTTCGACGGCTGGGAACCCTACCGCGGCGAGATCGCCGGGCGCAAGAACGGCGTGCTCATCAGCATGGACGAGGGCGAGATCGTCACCTACGCCCTGGGCAAGCTCGACGACCGCGGGCGCATGTTCGTGCGCGCCGGCGACCCGGTCTACGAGGGCATGATCGTCGGCATCCACAGCCGCGACAACGACCTCGTCGTCAACGCCGTGCGCACCAAGCAGCTCACCAACTTCCGCGTCAGCGGCAAGGAGGACGCGATCAAGATCACGCCGCCGATCACGCTCACGCTGGAGTACGCGGTGGAGTTCGTCGACGACGACGAGCTGGTCGAGATCACGCCCAGGAGCATCCGCCTGCGCAAGCGCTTCCTCAAGGAGCACGAGCGCAGGCGCGCCGCGCGCGAAGCCGCCTGAGTGAGCCCGATGAAGCACCGACAGGGCGTGTGGCTGATGGTGGCCTGCACGCTGATGTGGAGCATCGCCGGCGTCGTCACGCGCTGGCTGGATTCGGCGCGCGGCTTCGAGCTCACCTTCTGGCGCAGCTTCTTCTGTGCGCTGACGCTGGCGCCGCTGCTGGCTGCCGTGCGCGGGCCGGCGCGGCTGTGGCAGGCGCTGCGCGCGGGCGGGCGTGCGCTGTGGGTGTCCGGCCTGTGCTGGACGGTGATGTTCACCGCCTTCATGCTGGCGCTGAGCCTGACCACGGTGGCCAACGTGCTCATCACCATGGCCCTGGGGCCGCTGTTCACCGCGCTGGGCGCGTCCCTGGCGCTTGGGCACCGCCTGGCGCCGCGCACCTGGGGTGCCATTGCCGTGGCCGGCGCCGGCATCGCGTGGATGTACGGCGGCGGCATCGGGTTGCACGGCGCGCAGCACTGGTTGGGCGTGGCCGTGGCGCTGTGCGTGCCCATCGCGGGCGCCACCAACTGGACCCTCATGCAGCACCTGCACCACGGCGATGAGGAGGCCAGTGACATGCTGCCGGCGGTGCTGCTGGGCGCCATCGGATCGGCCTTGCTCACGCTGCCGCTGGCCCTGCCCTTCGCGGCCACGACGCGCGACCTCGGCTGGCTGGCGCTGCTGGGTGCCGTGCAACTGGGCATTCCCTGTCTGCTGGCGATGGCCGTGGCGCGCGTCCTCGAGGCGCCGGAGATCTCGCTCCTGGCCTTGCTGGAGGTCGTCTTCGGGGTGCTCTGGGCCTGGCTGGGCGCCGACGAGGCGCCCAGCCTGTCCGTGCTCGGGGGGGGCGCGCTGGTGCTGGCGGCGCTGGCCGGCAACGAACTGCTGGGCCTGCGCAGCCCGCAGGCGCGCAGGCGCCGCGCAGCCTAGGGTCAGCCCGGAGCCGGGTCTTCCGGCGCGCGGCCTAGCATGCGGCGGGCCCGTGCGCGTGCGCGGGAATCTCGCATGCAGCAGCTCCAAGGCCTCGACGCCACCTTCGTCTTCCTCGAATCGGCCGCGATGCCGCTGCACGCGGGCGCGCTGCAGATCTATGCGCTGCCGCCGGGCCGGCGCGGACGCTTTCTTGCGCTGCTGCGCGAGCACGTCAAGGCGCGCCTGCCCGAGTTGCCGATGCTCAGCCGCCGCCTGTGGTGGATGCCGCTCAACCTGGCGAACCCGGCCTGGATCGATGCCCGCCCCGATCTGCGCGTGCACATCGTCGCCGGCAAGCTCCCGCGCGGTGCCGGCATGCCCGCGCTCGAGGCCGAGGTCGCGCGCCTGCACGCCACGCTGCTCGATCGCGAGCGGCCGCTGTGGCAGATCCACGTCTTCGAGGATCTCGCTCCCGGCGCCGACGGGCAACGCCGAGCCGCCGTGTTCCTGCGCCTGCATCACGCCGGATTCGACGCGCAGGCGACGGCGGCGCTGGCGAACGCGCTGCTCGATCTCTCGCCGGCACCGCGGCAGCCGGATGCGCGGCGATCGCGCCGCGCCGCGCCCTTCGAACCGGTGATGACCGATGCGCTGCGCGTGGTGCTCGGGGGCCAGGCGAGCAAGGCGGCGGCGATCATTCGCGACATGCCGGCGACGCTGGGCGGCCTGCGCAGCGCCGCGGGACGCGTGGTGACGCAGGCCGGGCTTCTCGTCGGCAGCAAGCCGGGCGCCGGGCTGGCGCTGGCGCCGGCCACACCCTTCAACGTGACGCTCGGTCCCGAGCGCCGCTTCGTCACCGTGTCGCTGTCGCAGCCGCTGGTGCAGGAACTGGCGCGGATCCACGGCGCCACGCTCGAGGAGATGCTGTTGCTGCTGTGCGCGAGCGCGCTGCGCCGCCACTTCGCCAAGAGCCGGCAGTTGCCGCGGCGATCGATGGTCGCGGCGGTTCCCTGGCCTCTTCCCGGCGGCAGCGAAGAGCCCGCGGGCCGGCTGCCGGCGATGCGGCTGGTCGGTCTGGGCACCCATCTGGCGGACCCGGTGCGGCGGCTGGCCTACATCCGCACCGCCGCTTCCGCGCCGGGGCCGGGGGCGCTCCTGCCGGGCATGTCGCTGCCGGCGGACTTCCCGTCGCTTGGCCTGCCGTGGCTGATCGAGGCGGCGAGCAGTCTCTACGGCCGGGCGCGCGTGGCCGAGCGCATCCCGCAAGTCGCCAACCTGGTGATCGGCTTTGTTCCCGGCCCCTCGGTACCGCTGTACCTGGCCGGGGCACGGCTGCTCGCCAACTATCCGGTCTCGGTGCTCGTGCACGGCCTGGCGCTCAACATCACCGTGCGCTGCCAGGCCGGCATGCTGGATATCGGCGTCGTTGCCGATGCCAAGGCCTTGTCCGAGCCGCAGGAATTCGCGCTGGCGATCGCCGCCGCCTGGGACGACCTGCTCGCGATTCCGCGGCCCGGGGAGCGGACCCGTGAAGGCGGCGCCAGTGCCCTGGTGGAGCGCGCCGGGCGCGTGGTGAGCGACGCGGTGCAGGGCGTCGTCAAGGGTGCGGCGGCCGGGGCGACCGCCGGGGTCGCCAAGGGCGTCGGCGGCTTGGCGCATCGCGCCGTGCGCGGCGCGGTCGCCGGTCCCGCAACCGAAGAGCCGGCAGGCGGCATGAGCGGTGCCTTGGGCGGGATGATCAGCGGCGCCCTCGGCCGTGTCACGCGCTCGGTGGTGCGCAGCGCGCTGGACGGCGCCCTGGGACTGGCGGCGCCCGATGCGGCGGCATCCGGTTCGGCGCGAGAGAAGAAGGGCGCGCGCACGGCCAGGCGCGGCAGCGCTTCGAAGTCGCGGCGCTAGCCGGCGCAAAAAAATCCCGATACGGGGCCGAAGCGGCCGCCATATCGCGGAAAATCGGCGGGTTTGCCCCAGGTTTTCTCCAAGAGACCCTCCCAACCGGACCGCCTCGATGAAGTTTTCTTCCCGCCACCAGTTCCTGGAGCACGTCGCGCTCCGCAATCCCGGCCAGCCGGAGTTCCTGCAAGCCGTCACCGAGGTGATGGAGAGCTTGTGGCCGTTTCTCGAGCAGCATCGCCACTACGCCGAGCAAGGCCTGCTCGAGCGACTGGTGGAACCCGAGCGCGTCGTCATGTTCCGCGTCTCCTGGGTCGACGACGCGGGTCGGGTGCAGGTCAACCGCGGCTACCGCGTGCAGCACAGCATGGCCATCGGGCCCTTCAAGGGCGGCCTGCGCTTCCACCCCTCGGTCAACCTCTCCATCCTCAAGTTCCTGGCCTTCGAGCAGACCTTCAAGAACGCGCTCACCACGCTGCCCATGG
>JAIXKR010000072.1 GCA_026932235.1 Burkholderiales bacterium | reverse complement strand
TGGTCTCGGGCGCCAGCTGCAGCACGACCTCGCAGGCGTCGATGTCGGTGTCGATGCGCGGCATGCCCTTGGTCGCGCCCTCCTCGCGCACCAGGCCGTTGAGCTCGCCCAGTTGCTTGACCTCGGTCTGCGTGTTCCAGGCGATGCCCTTGCCGCCATTGCCGACCTTGTTCATCAAGGGGCCCAGCGCCGTGAAGCGCTTGAAGACGTTGGGGTAGTCGCGCTCGACGACGGCGATGGAGGGCGCCGTCTTGCCGGGCACGAACTCGCACTCGCCGCGCTTCCAGTCGCGCACGTCCAGCGCCTGGCCGAGCTCGCCGGGGCTGTCGTGCATGAGCGGCGTGAGCACGATCTCCTTCTCCACGCCCAGGTGGCCGACACAGACCTCGCTGAACTTCTTCGCGAAGCCCTTGTAGATCTCCCAGTCGCTCCTGGCCTCCCAGGCCGGATCGACGGCGGCCGAGAGCGGGTGGATGAAGGGGTGCATGTCGCTGGTGTTGAGGTCGTTCTTCTCGTACCAGGTCGCGGTGGGCAGCACGATGTCGCTGTAGAGGCAGGTCGTGCTCATGCGGAAGTCCAGCGTCACCAGCAGGTCGAGCTTGCCCTCGGGCGCCTGCGCGTGCCACTTCACCTCGCTGGGCTTGGCCTCCTGCGGCCCCAGGTCCTTGCCCTGCACGCCGTTGCTGGTGCCCAGCAGGTGCTTGAGGAAGTACTCGTGCCCCTTGCCGCTGGAGCCCAGGATGTTGCTGCGCCAGACGAACATGTTGCGTGGCCAGTTGGCGGGCGCGTCCGGGTCGTGGCAGGCGAAGTCGAGCTTGCCCGCAGCCAGCTGCTGCGCGACGTAGTCCTTGCCGTCCAGGCCGGCGGCGGCGGCTTCCTTGGCCAGCGTGAGCGGGTTGCGGTCGAGCTGCGGCGCGCTGGGCAGCCAGCCCATGCGCTCGGCGCGCACGTTGAAGTCGATCGCGCTGCCGGAGTACGCCTTCCGGTCGGCCAGCGGCGAGAGCACCTCGTCCATGCCGAGCTTCTCGTAGCGCCACTGGTCGGTGTGCGCGTAGAAGAAGCTGGTCGAGTTCTGCTGCCGCGGCGGGCGGATCCAGTCGAGCGCGAAGGCCAGCGCCGTCCAGCCGGTCTGCGGGCGCAGCTTCTCCTGGCCCACGTAGTGCGACCAGCCGCCGCCGCTCTTGCCGATGCAGCCGCACATCATCAGCATGTTGATGACGCCGCGGTAGTTCATGTCGCTGTGGTACCAGTGGTTCATGGCCGCGCCGATGATGACCATGGAACGGCCCTCGGTCTTCTCGGCGGTCTCGGCGAACTGGCGCGCCACGGTGATGACCTGCTCGCGCGGCACGCCGGTGATGCGCTCCTGCCAGGCCGGGGTGTAGGGCGCGTCGTCGTCGTAGCTCCTGGCGCCGCTGCCCAGGCCGCGGTCGATGCCGTACTGCGCGGCCTGCAGGTCGAAGACGGTGGCCACGCGCGCGCGCTGGCCGTTGGCGAGTTCGAGCTCGACCACCGGCAGCTTCATGCGGCGCACGTCGCCGCCCTGATCGTTGGCGGTGAAGTGCGGGTTGGGCCGGCCGCCGAAGTAGGGGAAGGCGACGTCGGCGATGCGGTGTGCCTGCGCGCCGTCCTCGAGCAGCGAGAGCTTCAGGCGCACGGTGTCGTCGCCACGCGCGTCCTTCTCCTCGAGGTTCCAGCGCCCGGCGTCGGCGCGACCCTCGGCCCCCCAGCGAAAGCCGATCGAGCCGTTGGGCACGCTGATGCGGCCGGCGGTGTCGAAGGCCAGCGTCTTCCACTGCGCGTTGTTGTCCTGCCCCAGCGCGCCGCTGAGGTCGCTGGCGCGCAGGAAGCGCCCGGGGACGAGGGCGCGGCTGCCGTCGGGGAGCTGCTGCTCGTCCAGCAGCACCAGCATCGGCAGGTCGGTGTAGCGGCGCGCGTAGTCGTCGAAGTAGGCGGCGCGGCGCTCGAAGTAGAACTCCTTGAGGATGACGTGGCCCATGGCCATCGCCACCGCGGCGTCGGTGCCCTGCTTGGGGTGCATCCAGAGGTCGGCGAGCTTGGCGACCTCGGAGTAGTCGGGCGTCACCGCCACCGTCTTCGTGCCCTTGTAGCGCACCTCGGTGAAGAAGTGCG
>JAIXKR010000047.1 GCA_026932235.1 Burkholderiales bacterium | reverse complement strand
CCACGCCGCACGACCGCAAGTACTCGATCGGCTCGCAGGTGCTCTTCGACTGCCTGTGGCCCGTGCACTGGGACAAGATCAACGACGTGCCCTCGCTCGTCTCCTTCCGCAAGGTCTACCCGCAGGAGGTGCAGGACAAGGTGCTCTCCAACTGGACCAACTACGGCTACCCGCCGGTCGCCGGCTGATCGGTCGGCGCGCAGCAAAGGACGAACGCAATGAGTCAATGGGAAGTCTTCGTCTCCGACCTGGCCGAACTGCCCGAGGGCAGCGACCTGGAGCTGACGATCCGCACGCTCGACCCGGGCATCCACAAGTACACCTACAAGCGCGCCAAGGTGCGCGTCTCGGCCAAGCCGGACGCGTTTCCCGACACCCTGCAGGTGCGCTACCAGCGCGGCCAGCTCGCGCCGCAGCGCTTCTCGGTGAAGGTGCTGGAGGAAGTCGAGCGCCTGCCCGCCAAGTACCGCTGACGGCGAAAGGGGCAAGCGCGATGGCCTGGCGTGACCTGCGAGCCTTGATCGACGGCCTGGGCAGCGGCGTGCGCCGCGTGAGCGAACGCTTCTCGCCGCGCTTCGAGATCGCCGCCGCACTCCGCGAGGCGCGCGCGGACGCGCCGGCGCTGCTCTTCGACTCGGTCGAGGGCTACCCGGGCTGGCGCGTCTACGGCAACCTCATCGCCAACCGGCAGCGCCTGGCGCAGGCCTTCGAGACGACGCCGGATCGGCTTGCCGAAACCTATCTGCAGCGGCGCCAGCAGGGCATCGACCCCGTGGGCGCGACGCAGGTGCCGGTGAAGGACGTCGTCGTCACCCACGACGACGACCTCACCGGCCTGCTGCCCATCCTCACCCACCACGAGCTCGACGCCGCACCCTACATCACCACCGGCGTCGTGCTCTGCAGCGAACCGGGCACGGGCCGCCGCGGCATGGGCATCCACCGCATGCAGGTGCACGGGCCGCGCCGCCTGGGCCTGTTCCTGGCCAACCCGCCGCTGACCCTCTTCCACGCCGCGGCCGAGGCACGCGGCGAGCCGCTCGAGGTGGCGATCGCGCTCGGCCTGGAGCCGGCCATCGTCGTCGCCTCGGTGTGCAAGGTCGGGCCGCTGGTGCCCGACAAGATGGCCATCGCCGGCGCGCTGCGCGGCGAGCCCGTGCCGCTGATCCGCGCCGAGACGGTGGACGTGATGGTGCCCGCGCGCGCCGAGATCGTCATCGAGGGCCGCGTGCTGCCCGGCGTGCGCCAGCACGAAGGCCCCTTCGGCGAGAACACCGGCGCCTACTTCAGCAACGAGAGCGCCGTCATCGAGGTCACGGCCGTCACGCACCGCCGCGAGCCGCTCTACCCCGGCCTCACGCCCTGGGCGGCGGACGTCGACATGCTGCTGTGGCTGGCCGCCGGCACGGAGATGCTGCGCCAGCTGCGCGAGCACGTCGCCGGCGTCGCCGACCTCGAGATCGCCAGCGGCACGGCCGGCTTCTCCATGGTCATCGCCGTCAGCGGCAGCTCGCGCTCGGAGGTGCGCCGGCTCATCCAGCTCGCGCTGGCCTTCGACAAGCGCCTGAAGTCGGTGACCGTGGTCGACGACGACGTCGACATCCGCAACCCGCGCGAAGTCGCCTGGGCCATGGCCACACGGCACCGGCCCGCGCACGATACGATCATCATCGCCGGCACCGACGCCTACGTCATCGACCCCTCGGCCAGCGGCGCCGGCCAGGGTTCGAAGATCGGCTTCGACGCCACGCGCGGCGAGGGCAGCGGCGCCGAGAAGGCGCGGCTCGAGCCCGCGGCGCTGGCCAAGGCGCGTGCGCTGCTGGGCGAACTGATGATCTGAGAACCCGAAGCGCCGGCGAGAGGCCGGCGCGACGAAGAGGATGACGATGCGACTCGTGGTGGGAATGTCCGGGGCCAGCGGCGCGATCTACGGCGTGCGCATCCTCGAGGTGCTGAAGGAACTGCAGATCGAGACGCACCTGGTGATGTCCGACTCCGCCAAGCGCACCATCATCTACGAGACCGATCGCAGCATCGAGGAGATGAAGGCGCTGGCCACGCACGTGCACGAGCTGAACGACGTCGGCGCCTGCATCTCCAGCGGCTCCTTCCGCCACGACGGCATGGTGATCGCGCCCTGCTCGATCAAGACGC
>JAIXKR010000111.1 GCA_026932235.1 Burkholderiales bacterium | reverse complement strand
CCGATCCGGCAAGCGAATCGCTGGACCCACCGCTGCGCGCGGTGCTGAGCTCGTTTCAGATGCGCTTTCGCCCGGCGCGCTACGACGGCGAGCCCGACGCCGAGACCGCAGCGATCCTGGCCGCACTGACCCAGCCATGAACGAGTCCATCGCCGTCGACGCACTCCGCGACGATCGGGACTTCGTGCACCTGAGCACGCTGCCGCGGCTGGCGATCGACCTGCGCTACGCGAGCCCGCGCAACCTGCTAGGCCACGACCTCTACGCACCGCACGATTGCGCCTGGCTGCACGTGCAGGCCGCACAGGCGCTGCAGCGCGCCGACGAGTGGCTCGCGCGCGAGCATCCGGCGCTGCGCCTGCTGGTGCTGGACGCCGTGCGCCCGCAGCGCGTGCAGGAGCAGTTCTGGGCGCGGGTCCAGGGCACGCCGATGCAGGCCTACTTCGCGCCGCCCGAGCGCGGCTCGATCCACTCCTTCGGCATGGCCGTGGACCTGACGCTCATCGACGCCCAAGGGCATGAACTCGACCTCGGCACGCCCTTCGACGACACGAGCGAACTCGCGCATCCGGCGCTCGAACATGCACATGCCGCCTCCGGCCGCCTGAACAGGGAGCAGCTCGCGCGACGCCGTCTCCTGCGCAGCGCGATGCTGCACGGTGGCTGGCAGCCGATCGCCACCGAGTGGTGGCACTTCGACTGCGGCGACCGTAACGACGTGCGGCGCCACTGGCGCCGCATCATCTAAAAAAGCGCGCCACCCCCTGAGGTGGCAAGCCCGGGTTCAGCCCCTGCGCCGACGCGTGGCCGCCAAGCCGGCCAGGCTCAGGCCCAGCAATGCGAGAGTCGCGGGCTCCGGAGCCGGATTGGGATCAGGATCGATGGGAACATCGCCGATGCTCACCCCGGCCACCGCGAAAGCAGAGTCGTACTGCATATCGAGAGCGTTCGTCACCCCGAAGCCCAGCGAGTACGTACCCGCGCTGGTGAACGTGTACTCCATCTTGATCCAGTCCGTGTAGCCGCAGCCGTCGTCGTAGCAACGCCCCGAATCACCGCCCAAAGGCGAGAACTGCGGGCCGCCGGGGATGATGGCCGTCGATGCCGGGCTCAGCGTCACGCCGGCGCCAAGGCCGGGAAGACCGAAGCCCGGCACGGTATTGCCCGTAGGCGTCGTGCGCGCGGTGAAGAGGTAGGAGTCGAAAGTATCCGCCCCGCTGAAGAGACCGGCCCATGCGTACTCGGTGTACTGC
The DNA here is from genome assembly GCA_026932235.1 of Burkholderiales bacterium. Lineage (GTDB taxonomy): Bacteria > Pseudomonadota > Gammaproteobacteria > Burkholderiales > Burkholderiaceae_C > Rubrivivax. The sequence goes on along the minus strand of JAIXKR010000111.1, from coordinate 910 downwards.
GCGCCATCCGAGGTGATGTAGTTGAAGTAGAAGTTCAACGTGTCGCCAGCGTTCACCGTGAAAGTCGGCGTGTGCATGGCCGAGCCGTTGGTTTCCTGGCCGGTCGGCCCCACCGGCAACTGACCCGCACCCGAACGACCGGCGGCTGTGGAAATCCACTGGTAGGACGAAAAGCCCGGCGCCAGCGTGACCACACCGTCAGCAGCCGTAGAGCTTCCGCAATCGCCGACGCAGGACCAGCCCGCAGGCAGGGGGGCGGCCATCGTCGGCGCCGCAGCCCAGGACAGCGCCAGCGTCGCCGCGGCCAGTGCGTGTTTCATCGAAGCCTTCTGAGTCATCGGGTTTCTCCTCTGCCCCACGAATCGGAGCGATGCTCGATTTGTAGCAAGTGCAATGCCACGTTCGGGAAACCATGATTCGACAAGCACTTAGCGCGCCACGCACGAAGCCTTGGCGGCGACTTGTCAAGAAACCCGACAGTTCCAGGACACACGACGAGCGCGGCCGGGCCCACCCGCCGGGGGCAACGCCCGCCTCGCTCAGCGCGCGGACGCGAAGTGCTGCTGCGCGATCCACTCGACGATCGAGTCGAGCAGCGGCCGCAGCGCAATGGGCCGGTGCTCGTCGTCGTTGAGGATCGCGACGACGACCAGCGGCTGCCCCGCGGCATCGGGCAGGGTGCCGGCCAGCGAGACGACGTTTCTCAGCGTCCCCGTCTTCAGCCGCTTCGGCTGTGCCGCGCGGTCCGTGACCCCCTCGACGAGACCATCGGCGAGCCGGCGCCGCAGCGTGCCGTCGACGCCCGCGATCGGCAGGCTGGAGAGGTACTCCGGCGCCCAGCGGCTGGTGATCCCTGCGCGCACGACGGCGGCGAGCTGCGCCGGCGTCACGCGCTCGCTGCGCGAGAGCC
>JAIXKR010000160.1 GCA_026932235.1 Burkholderiales bacterium | reverse complement strand
CGCCGGGCATGTTCTTGTCGCAGCCGCCGATGACGATCACGCCGTCCATCCACTGCCCCTGCACGCAGGTCTCGATGCAGTCGGCGATGACCTCGCGCGACACCAGGCTGTACTTCATGCCCTCGGTGCCCATGGCCATGCCGTCGCTGATGGTCGGCGTGCCGAAGAGCTGCGCCTTGGCGCCCGCGGCCTCGAGGCTCTTCACCGCGATGTCGGCCAGGCGCTGCAGGCCGCTGTTGCAGGGTGTGATCGTGCTGTGCCCGCTGGCCACGCCGATCATCGGCTTGGCGAAATCGGCCTGCTTGTAGCCCAGCGCGTAGTACATCGAACGGTTGGGCGCGCGCGCCACGCCTTCGGTGATGTGGGCCGAGCGGCGGTTGATCTTCAGTGTCATCGGGACATCTCCAGGGTCGAACGGCGCATTCTAGGAGGCGGGTCTGCGTCCATCGAGGCTCCCTCGCGCGCGGGGTCGCGCATGCAGGCGCTGCTAGCATCGCCGGCCATGCTCGTGCACCCGCAGTTCGATCCCGTGGCGCTGGCGCTCGGCCCGCTGCAGATCCACTGGTACGGGCTGACCTACCTCGCCGCCTTCGCGCTCTTCCTCTGGCTGGCCACGCTGCGCGTTCGCAGGCCCTGGTTTGCCGAAGCGGGCTGGACGCGCCGCGACGTCGAGGACCTGCTCTTCTTCGGCGTGCTCGGCGTCGTGCTCGGTGGGCGCATCGGCTATGCCCTCTTCTACAAGCCCGGCCACTACCTCGCGCATCCGGCCGAGATCCTCATGGTCTGGCGAGGCGGCATGAGCTTTCACGGCGGACTGATCGGGGTGATGATCGCGCTGGCCTGGTTCGCGCATTCGCGGCGCCGGCGCTTCTTCGAGGTCATGGATGTCGTCGCGCCCTGCGTGCCCGCGGGCCTGGCCTGCGGGCGCATCGGCAACTTCATCAACGGTGAACTCTGGGGGCGCGCGGCCGACCCGTCGCTGCCGTGGGCGATGGCCTTTCCGCAGAGCGGCAGCATGATCGCGCGCCACCCGTCGCAGCTCTACCAGTTCGCGCTCGAGGGCCTGCTGCTGTTCGCGCTCCTGTGGACCTACGGTCGCAAGCCGCGCGCGACCGGTCGGGTGGCGGCGGCCTTCCTCTTCGGCTACGGCGTCTTGCGTTTCGCCGCGGAACATTTCCGCGAACCCGACGCCTTCCTCGGACTGCTGGCGCTCGGGATGAGCATGGGCCAGTGGCTGTGCGTGCCGATGATCCTCGGCGGCGCGCTGCTGTGGCTCTGGTTCGGACGTCGGGCCGCAACCACCGGAGCCGCGCGATGACGAGACTGGTCTTCCTCGATACCGAGACGACGGGCCTGGACGCCGACAAGGGCGACCGCATCGTCGAGATCGGCTGCGTCGAGATGGTCGAGCGGCGGCTGAGCGGGCGCACGTTGCACCTCTACCTCAACCCCGGACGCAGCAGCCACCCCGAAGCCCTGAAGGTCCACGGTCTCAGCGACGCCTTCCTCGCCGACAAGCCGACGTTCGCCGACGTGGCCGGGCAGTTGCTCGACTTCGTGCGCGGCGCCGAACTGGTCATCCACAACGCCGCCTTCGACGTCGGGTTCGTCGACGCCGAACTCGCCCGCGCGCGCCGCGGCCGCATCGCCGACGTGGTTACGGGGGTCGTCGACACGCTGGCGATGGCGCGGGACCTCTATCCGGGAAAGGCGAACTCGCTCGACGCGCTGTGCCGGCGCCTGGAAGTCGACGCCAGCGCGCGCACGCTGCACGGTGCGCTGGTCGATGCGGGGCTGCTCGCCGAGGTCTACATCCGCATGACGCGCGGGCAGGAGTCGCTCGTCATGGACGCTCAGGTCAGCGCGTCGGTGCAGGTCGAGTTGCAGGCCGTCGACTTCTCGCGCATCGCACTGCCGGTGATCGCCGCCGATGCAGGCGAAGTCGCGGCCCACGAAGCGATGCTGGCGGACCTCGATGGCGCCAGCGGCGGCAAGACCCTCTGGAGATCCGAGCAACCCATGGCATAATATTTGGCTCACCCGGCATGAGGGACGCCAAGCATCCTGCGAAGCGCCCGAGTCCCCCGGGCAGTTAGCTCAGCGGTAGAGCACTGCCTTCACACGGCAGGGGTCGCAGGTTCGAACCCTGCACTGCCCACCAGA
>JAIXKR010000053.1 GCA_026932235.1 Burkholderiales bacterium | reverse complement strand
AACGTCGACGGCCCGCGCCGCTCGATGCAGGCGGCGCTGCGCGATGCCGGCATCGCGCCCGACGCCGTCCACTACCTGAACGCCCACGGCACCTCGACCCCGCTGGGCGATCTCAACGAGACCAACGCCATCAAGGCCGCCTTCGGCGACGCCGCCAAGTCCGGGCTCGTGGTCAGTTCGACGAAGTCGATGACGGGCCACCTGCTCGGGGGCGCGGGCGGCATCGAGTCGGTGTTCACGGTGCTTGCGCTGCACCACCAGGTGGCGCCGCCGACGATCAACCTCACCGATCCCGATCCGGAGTGCGATCTCGACTACTGCGCCAACGAGGCGCGCAGCATGCGCATCGACGTCGCGATGAAGAACAACTTCGGCTTCGGCGGGACCAACGGCACGCTGCTGTTCGCGCGCGCCTGAAGCGGCATGCGCGCCGCACCGCCGGTGCAGATGCGTTGCGGTCGCAGCGCCCTTTGGTCCGTCGCCGTCACCGTGCTGGGCGGTGCCGCCTTCGGCACCCTCCTGGGCTGGCTGGCCTGGCACGCCGGGGCGGGCGCGGCGCAGCTGCGGCTGACGATCGCCGGCGCCGCCCTGCTGGCGGGCGCCTGGAGCTGGCGCCGTCTTGCCCGGGCGCCGCAGCGGGTGCTGGCCTGGGACGGGCAGGCCTGGTGGCTGGACGGCGTGCCCGGATGGCCGCAGCGGATGATGGACACCGGCGGCTGGATGCTGCTGCGCTGGCGCGACGAAGGCGGCGGCCTGCGCTGGCTGCCCCTGGTGCCTGCGGCCTGCGGCGCGAGCGCACACTTGGCGCGCGCCGCGCTGCTCGCCCATGCCGAAGCGCCGCGGCGGCCCGCGCGAACCCTCTTCGAGCGCCATGGCTGAGGGGCCGGACGTCGACGCCCTGCTCGTCGAGCGTGCGCGCCGGGGCGAGAGCGCGGCCTTCGAGATGCTGGTGCTCAAGTACCAGCGCCGCATCGAGCGGCTGATCTCGCGCATGGTCCGCGATCCCGAACTGGTGCAGGACGTGGCGCAGGAAACCTTCATCCGCGCCTGGCGGGCGCTGCCGCAGTTCCGCGGCGAGAGCGCCTTCTACACCTGGCTCTACCGCATCGCGATCAACAGCGCGAAGAAAGCCCTGGCCGACCTGCGCCGCGACCCGCTCGTTCCCGAGGCCGGCCTTCAGCGCGACGCGGAAGGCGACGAAACTTCCCGGGTCGAGAACGAACTAAGCGACGGCGAGACGCCCGACGCGCTGCTGGCCAGCAAGGAGATCGCCGCCGCGGTGAACGCGGCCATCGAGGCCTTGTCGGACGACCTGCGCCAGGCGATCACGCTGCGCGAGATCGAAGGCCTGAGCTACGAAGAGATTTCCGAGGTCATGAACTGTCCCATCGGCACCGTCCGCTCGCGCATCTTCCGCGCCCGCGAGGCCATCGCGAACCGCCTGCGTCCGCTCCTCGACACCCGCGAAGGCGTGCGCTGGTGAGATCCTCCCTCCGGCATTCCTCACCCCCCGAACCCCATGCGAAAGAACCTTCTTCCGGAACCGGACCCCGAGGACCCCTCGCCCGCGGGACAGCGCGTCTCCAGCCTCGTCGATGGCGAGTGCCCGGCGGCCGAGCTGGATGACGCGTGTCGGCGCTGGCGCGGCGATGCCGGCCTGCGGCGCGACTGGCAGCTCTACCATCTCATCGGCGACGTATTGCGCTCGGACGAACTGAGCCCGACGCGGCCCGCGGACGCGGCCTTCCTCGAGAGCCTGCGCGAGCGCATGGCCCGTGAGCCGGTGCCGCTGGCGCCGGCGCCGCTGCCGACGCGGCGGCAGCGCGACGGCACGACGCAGGGCTTCGCCCGCCGCTGGCCGCTGCCCGCGGCGATGGCCGCCGGCTTCGCGGGCGCGATGGTGCTGGGCTCGGCCGTGGTGCTGATGCGTCCGCAGGCGCCGTCGCCTGCGGGCGGCTGGGGCGAACCCACGGCGAGTGCGCTGCCGGGGGCGCCTCAGGGCGCGGCGATGGTCTCGCTGCCGGTGGCCGCGTCGGCGCATGCGTCGGGGCCGGCCGCGCTGGTGCGTGACCGGCAGCTCATCCGCGACGCGCGCCTGGACGCCTACATCGATGCGCATCGCGGTGCGCTCGTGCCCCTGCCGGTGGCGATGCCAGGCGCCTGGCCCCGGGACAGCGATCTGCTCGCGCCGCAGCGGTGAGGGCGCCCTCTCTCGCCGCGCGTGCGAGCGCCGGGACTTGCCTTTGGCTCCTGGCCGGCCTCGTGTCCGCACTGCCGCTGCAGGCCCAGGCGGCCGGCGCGACGGCGCCGGCCGAGGCCGCCGAGCGCACGAGCGCTGGCGCCGCGGAGGCGCCGAGCGACGCGCAAGGCTGGCTGGCGCGCATGGGCGCAGCGGCCAGCGGCCGCAACTACCAGGGAACGATGATGTACGTCACGGCCGGCGGCGCGATGTCGAGTTCGCGCGTCGCGCATTTCTGCGTCGGCGATCAGGTGTACGAGCGCATCGAGACGCTGGATGGTCGGCCGCGTCAGGTCTATCGACACAACGAACGCGTGCATACGGTCTGGCCGCGCGCCGGCGTGGTGATGGTGGAGCAGCGCAAGCTGCCTTCGACGCTGCCCTCGGTCACGCAGTCGGTCGACCCGAGTGCGCTGCTGCAGTACGAATTGCGCGACGAGGGCGAAGGTCGCGTCGCCGGGCGCGATGCGCGCGTGCTTCTGCTGCAGCCGCGCGACGCGCTGCGCTATGCGCAACGCGTCTGGGCCGACCGCGAGACCGGACTGATGCTGCGCGCCGAGGTCCTCGACGGCGGCGGGCAGGTGCTCGAGTCGACCGGCTTCTCGAGCGTCGAGATCGGCGTGCGCGCACAGCCGGAGTCGGTGCTGCAACCGATCCGCCAGCTCGCCGGGCTGCGCGTGCTGCGGCCGGCCCAGGTGGCGACGGCGCTCGAAGCCGAGGGCTGGGCGCTGGCGAAGCCGCTGCCGGGCTTCCGGCTCACGGCCTGTGTCAAGCGGCCCGCGGGCGGCGATTCCGCGGGCCGGGGCGAGAACCAGTGGCCCGAGGGCCTGCAGGCGGTGTTCAGCGACGGACTCACGCATGTCTCGCTCTTCATCGAGCCCTTCGATTCCGCGCGCGACCGCAGGCCCTTGCGCGCCCAGTTCGGAGCGACGCATTCGCTCTCCGCCCGCAAGGGTGATTTCTGGCTCACGATCGTCGGCGATGCGCCGCTGGATACGCTGCAAAGCCTCTTCGATGCCCTGCAGCGCCGACCCTGAGCGGCGCGCGGCAAATGAGGTTGGCGGCGGCTTCCTTCATCGTTTTCTTTCTTCCCCTGCCGTTGGAGCACCTGGCATGCGACTTTCGATGGATCCCACTCTGGCCTGGCGCGGTCTGCGCGCGCGGTGCGCCCCGCGCGCATGGGCCTTGGCAGCCTTGTTGCTGGCGAGCGCGATCGCCGCATGGCCGCAGGCGGCGCGGGCGCAGTCCGTGGGGCTGCCGGATTTCACGGAACTGGTCGAACGCGTCGGCCCGGCGGTGGTGAACATCCGTACCCTCGAGCGCGGGCAGCCGCATGGAGCGCTGGGGGGGCTGGACCCGAACGTCGAGGAATTCCTGCGACGCTTCGGCATCCCGCTGCCGGGCGGCCGCGCGGATCCGCGCCGCGGCCCGCGCGCAGACGATGGCGAGGAGCCCCCGCGCCAACGGGGCGTCGGCTCGGGATTCATCCTCGGTGCCGACGGCTACATCATGACCAACGCGCATGTCGTCGATGGCGCCGACGAGTTGCTGGTCACGCTCACCGACAAGCGCGAGTTCAAGGCGCGCGTGATCGGTGCCGATCGCCGCACCGACGTGGCGCTCGTGAAGATCGACGCCGGCGGCCTGCCGACGGTGAAGATCGGCGACGTCCAGCGGCTGAAGGTCGGCGAGTGGGTGGTGGCCATCGGCTCGCCCTTCGGTCTCGAGAACACGGTCACCGCCGGCATCGTCAGCGCCAAGGCGCGTGACACCGGCGAGTACGTGCCCTTCATCCAGACCGACGTGGCGATCAACCCCGGCAACTCCGGAGGCCCGCTGATCAACCTGCGCGGCGAGGTGGTCGGCATCAACTCGCAGATCTACAGCCGCTCGGGCGGATTCATGGGCATCTCGTTCGCGATCCCGATCGACGAGGCGATGCGCGTCTCGGACCAGTTGCGTGCGACCGGGCGCGTGGTGCGAGGGCGCATCGGTGTGCAGATCGGCCCGGTGACCAAGGAGGTCGCCGAGGCGATCGGCCTGGGTCAGCCCGCCGGGGCGCTGGTGCAGGCGGTCGAACCCGGGCAGGCGGCGGAGAAGGGCGGCGTCGAGGCCGGCGACATCATCGTCAAGGTCGACGGCAAACCGGTCGAGAAGTCGAGCGACCTTCCGCGCATCATCGGCAACACCAAGCCGGGCGCGCGCATCACGCTTCAGGTCTTCCGTCGCGGCGGCACGCGCGACCTGACGCTGACGGTGGGCGAGTTCGAGGCCGAACGCACGGCGCAGCGGGCGCCGGCCGAGTCCGGCGCCGCGCCGGTGACGCGCAGCGCGCTCGGACTCACCGTCTCCGACCTCACCGAGGAGCAGAAGAAGGACTTGCGACTGCGCGGCGGCGTTCGCGTCGATGCCGTCGAGGGCGCGGCAGCGCGTGCGGGCGTGCGCGAGGGCGACGTGATCCTCGCCGTGAACAACGCCGACGTGTCCGATGCGCGCCAGTTCGAGGCCGTCACCGGCAAACTGGACAAGGCGCGCGCCACCAGCCTCCTGGTCCGTCGTGGCGATGCCGTCAACTACCTCGTGATCCGTCCGGGCCGCTGACTCGGCGTCGGCGCGACCGCCCACTCAGGCTGCCGCGGTCGCCGTGGCCGCCATCGCCGCCTGGGCGATCAGCCGAGCGCGGCATTGGGTCTTTGCGCATCACGAAATGTCTCGGGACTATCGGTGCCGAGCTTGGCATAGTTTCAAGATCATATGAAAGCGGGCGCGTACTCACAAAGACAGGATCGATGCCTTTGATTCCCAACCTGAACGGCTAGAATCGAGCACCCGAGCGCGTTTTTTCGGCCCTCTCGGCGACTTGCAAGGCGGCGCGACGAGCTTCGGAAGGGTCTTCCGCGAACTGTTGATAAGCTGTTGACAAATTGCGCTGTTGGCACCCTGCAACGGCCGGAAAACAAGCACTGGCGCGGCTTCCAGCGGGATCGTTTTGGCTACAATGAAGTCCCAACAAGCAGTTGCCATACGTTTTGTTGGAAGGCACGTCACCTCTTTGACGTGCCTTTTTTTTAGTCCGTCTTCGGCACGCGGCGCCTTGCGTCTTCACATCGCCGTGCGATGTGAGTCTGCGTCGAAGCGGCTGCGCCGCTTTCGGCACGGTGCGGCTTGCACGACTCCATGAACCACATCCGCAACTTCTCCATCATTGCCCACATCGACCACGGCAAGAGCACCCTGGCCGATCGACTCATTCAACGCTGCGGTGGTCTGGCCGATCGCGAGATGGAGGCGCAGGTGCTCGACTCGATGGACATCGAGCGCGAGCGCGGCATCACCATCAAGGCGCAGACCGCGGCGCTGCAGTACACCGCGCGCGACGGCCGGGTCTACAACCTCAACCTCATCGACACGCCGGGCCACGTCGATTTCTCGTACGAGGTGAGCCGGTCGCTTTCGGCCTGCGAGGGCGCGCTGCTCGTCGTCGATGCCAGCCAGGGCGTGGAGGCGCAGACGGTGGCCAACTGCTACACCGCGCTCGACCTGGGTGTGGAGGTGATTCCCGTCCTCAACAAGATGGACCTGCCCAGCGCCGACCCCGAGAGCGCGCGCGCGGAGATCGAGGACGTGATCGGCATCGACGCCGCAGACGCCATCGCCTGCTCGGCCAAGACCGGCATGGGCATCGACGACATCCTCGAGGCCGTCGTCGCACGCATGCCGCCGCCTCGGGGCAACCCGGAGGGCCCGCCGCGCGCGATGATCATCGACGCCTGGTTCGACAACTACGTCGGCGTCGTCATGCTGGTGCGCATGGTCGACGGCCGCCTCTCCAAGGGCGAGCGCATCCGCCTGATGGCCACCGGTGCCGTCTACCCGATCGAGCAGATGGGCGTCTTCACGCCCAAGAGCGAGAGCCGTCCGGCTTTGCTGGCCGGCGAGGTCGGCTTCGTCATCGCCGGCATCAAGGAGCTTGCCGCGACCAAGGTCGGCGACACCCTGACGCTGGAGAAGAAGCTGCCCAACAACGCGGGCCCGGCCGCCGAGCCGCTGCCGGGCTTCAAGGAGATCCAGCCGCAGGTCTTCGCCGGCCTCTACCCGACCGAAGCCAGCGAATACGACGCGCTGCGCGATGCGCTCGAGAAGCTCGAGCTCAACGACAGCTCGCTGCGTTACGAGCCCGAGGTGTCGCAGGCGCTGGGCTTCGGCTTTCGCTGCGGCTTCCTCGGCCTGCTGCACATGGAGATCGTGCAGGAGCGGCTCGAGCGCCAGTACGACCAGGACCTCGTCACCACCGCGCCCAGCGTCGTCTACGAGGTCGAGCTCGGCGACGGCAGCGTGCAGATGGTGGAGAACCCGAGCCGCATGCCCGACCTCGGGCGCATCCGCGAGATCCGCGAGCCCATCGTCACCGTGCAGCTCTACATGCCGCAGGACTGCGTCGGCCCGGTGATGACGCTGTGCAACCAGAAGCGCGGCATCCAGATGAACATGGCCTACCACGGCAAGCAGGTGCACCTGACCTACGAACTGCCGCTGGCCGAGATCGTGCTCGACTTCTTCGACAAGCTGAAATCGGTCTCGCGCGGCTACGCGTCGATGGATTACGAGTTCAAGGAATACCGCGCCGCGGACGTGGTCAAGGTCGACATCCTCATCAACGGCGAGCGCGTCGATCCGCTGGCGATGATCGTGCACCGCTCGCAGAGCCAGCAGCGCGGCCGCGCAGTGGTCGCCAAGATGCGCGAGCAGATCCCGCGCCAGATGTACGACGTGGCGATCCAGGCGGCGATCGGCGCCAACATCATCGCGCGCGAGAACATCAAGGCGCTGCGCAAGAACGTGCTGGCAAAATGCTACGGCGGCGACATCACGCGCAAGCGCAAGCTGCTCGAGAAGCAGAAGGCGGGCAAGAAGCGCATGAAGCAGATCGGCAGCGTCGAGGTGCCGCAGGAGGCCTTCCTCGCCATCCTGCAGGTCGACGACTAACCCGGTCCCGGAGACCCTCACGGCATGAGTCCTCTCACCGCGGCGCTCTACGGCGCGCTCATCGTCTACCTGGGCGGCTGGTTCCTCGGCCGCTGGACGGGCAACTTCTCGCTGCTGCTGTTCGTGCTCACGGTGGTGACGCTGCTGTACTGGCTCGCCGAGCGCTTCCACTTCCGGCCCGCGCGCGCGGCCGCCGCCGCCGCACTCGAGCAGCAGGACGCCGCGCGCCGCCAGGAACTCGCGCGCATGGGGATCGACAAGGTCGACGGCGACGTGCAGGAGGCCAAGGCGCGCCTGCTCATGCAGCCCTGGTGGCTGGACTGGACGGCCGGGCTCTTCCCCGTCATCCTCATCGTCTTCCTGCTGCGATCCTTCCTCTTCGAGCCCTTCAAGATCCCTTCGGGCTCGATGATCCCGACGCTGCTGGTGGGCGACCTCATCCTCGTCAACAAGTTCCACTACGGCATCCGGCTGCCGGTGATCAACAAGAAGATCCTCGACAACAACCCGGTGCAGCGCGGCGACGTGATGGTCTTTCGCTACCCCGTGGACCCGCGGCAGGACTACATCAAGCGCGTCGTCGGCCTGCCCGGCGACGAGGTGAGCTACGCCAACCAGGTGCTGTCGATCAACGGCCAGCCGGTGCAGACGCGGTCGCTGGGCGAGTTCTACGACGAGGACAGCCTGCGCTACAGCCCGCTCTTCAGCGAGAAGCTCGGTGCCGTGGAGCACCGCATCCTCGTCGACCCGAAGCGCCAGGCCTACTACGGCCCCGAGCCCAAGACCTTCCCGATGGCGCAGAATTGCCGCTACAGCGGCGAGGGTGTGAGCTGCACGGTGCCGCCCGGGCACTACTTCATGATGGGCGACAACCGCGACAACTCGCAGGACTCGCGCTACTGGGGCTTCGTGCCCGACGAGAACATCGTCGGCCGTGCCTTCTTCATCTGGATGAACTTCGGCAACCTGGGGCGCATCGGCTCCTTCCACTGATCGCCGCGTGCCGTCACCCGCAAGAGGAGACTCGAGCAAGATGAGGTCCCGACTCCCATCGATGCCCCAGCTTCGCGGCGCGCGCGGCCAGCGCGGCCTGACGCTGTTCGGGCTGCTGACCTGGGCCATCCTCGTCGGCATGGTCGCCTACGTCGCGCTGCGCGTGTTCCCGACCGTCAACGAGTACCTGACGATCCAGCGCACGGTCGACAAGATCGCCGCCTCCGCGCCGAGCACCGTGGCCGAGGCGCGCGCGGCCTTCGAGCGCCAGAAGGACATCGAGTACTCGATCAGCACCATCGGCGGCAAGGACCTCGAGGTGACGAAGGAGAACGACAAGGTCGTGCTCAGCTTCGCCTACGACAAGGAGATCCCGCTCTACGGGCCGGTCTTCCTGCTCATCAAGTACGAGGGGCGCTCGCGCTGAGACGGCGCCCGCGCCGCGCATGGATTCACGCCCGCCGTCCCTGGAGCACGCGCTCGGCCACCGCTTCGACGAGCCCCGCCTGCTGGCGCGCGCGCTCACGCACCGCAGCGCCGGTCCCGAGCACAACGAGCGCCTGGAGTTCCTCGGCGATGCCGTGCTCTCGCTGGCGGTCTCGGCGATGCTCTTCGAGCGCTTCGCCGGCTCCGACGAGGGCGACCTCACGCGCATCCGCGCCCATCTCGTGCGCGAGGACAGCCTGCACCGCCTGGCGCTGCAGCTCGGTCTGCCCGAGCGACTGCGCCTGTCGGAGGGCGAGCTGCGCGGCGGCGGGGCGCAGCGCCCGTCGATCCTCGCCGATGCGCTGGAGGCGGTGATCGGCGCGGTCTTTCTCGACGGCGGCTACGAGGCAGCACGCCAGGTCGTCCAGCGGCTGCTGGGTGAACGCATCGACGGCACCGAGGTGCAGAGCTGGAGCAAGGACGCCAAGACCGAACTGCAGGAGTGGCTGCAGGCGCGTCGGATCGCGGTGCCGGCCTACCGCATCGTCGCCACGCGCGGCCAGGCGCATGCGCAGACCTTCGAGGTCGAGTGCGAGGTGGCCACGCTCGGCCTGTCCGAGCGTGGCGAGGGGCGCTCGCGGCGCGCCGCCGAACAGGAGGCCGCGCGCCGCCTGCTCGACCGCCTCGAGGCGAGCGACCGCCCCGGCGGTCCGCTGCGCGCATGAACACGGTGCCGCCCGCGCAGGCCGCGCGGCCCGCGGACCCGCCGCGGCGCTGCGGCCTCATCGCCATCGTCGGCCGCCCCAACGTCGGCAAGTCGACGCTGCTGAACGCGCTCGTCGGGCAGAAGATCAGCATCACCTCGCGCAAGGCGCAGACGACGCGGCACCGCATCACCGGCGTGCGCAGCCTGGGCGCGACGCAGTTCGTGTTCGTCGACACGCCGGGATTCCAGACCGCGCACGGCACGGCGCTCAACCGCAAGCTCAACCGCACGGTGCAGGCGGTGCTGGGCGACGTCGACCTCGTGCTCTTCGTCGTCGAGGCGCGGCGCTTCGGCCTCGACGATGCCAAGGTGCTCAACCTGCTTCCCGCCGACAAGCCGGCGATCCTGGTCGCCAACAAGCTCGACGCCGTGCGCCGTCGCACCGAGTTGCTGCCCTGGCTCAAGGACATGCAGCAGCGTCATCCCTTCGTCGAGTTCGTGCCGATGTCGGCGCGCCGCGAGGCCGACGTGCAGCGCCTCTTCGCCATCGTCGAACGCCACCTGCCCGAGCAGGAATGGCTCTACGACGAGGCGACGCTGACCGACCGCAGCGAGCGCTTCCTGGCCGGCGAGATCGTGCGCGAGAAGCTCTTTCGCCTCACCGGCGACGAACTGCCCTACACCTCGACCGTGGTCATCGACGCCTTCGAGGAGGAGGAGGCGTCCAGGTCGCGCGGGCGGCCGCTCTACCGCATCGGTGCGACCATCGTGGTCGACCGCGACGCGCACAAGGGCATGGTGATCGGCGAGGGCGGCGAGCGCCTCAAGCGCATCGGCAGCGAGTCGCGGCTGGAGCTCGAGCGACTGCTCGGCGCCAAGGTCTTCCTCGAGCTCTGGGTCAAGCTGCGCTCGGGCTGGGCGGACGACGAGGCGCACCTGCGCAGCTTCGGCTACGAGTGAACGCAGGCCGCGCCCGCGCCGTGTGGAGGGCATCGCGATGAATGCGCCGCGCCGCGCCGCCGCCGCGCCGCTCTCCGCCTTCGTGCTGCATCGCTGGGACTGGAGCGAGAGCAGCCTCATCGTCGACCTCTTCACGCGCGAGCGCGGACGGCTGGCGGTCGCGGCCAAGGGTGCCAAGCGGCCGTACTCGCAGCTGCGGCCGGTCCTCATCCCCTTCCAGCGGCTGCTGGTGCAGCTCGGCCGCACACCCGCCGACGCCGCGGCCGAGGTGCACCTGCTGCGCAGCGCCGAGCGCGCCGCCGGCCTGCCCATGCCCGCGGGCGCGGCGCTGCTGGCGGGCTTCCACCTCAACGAGCTGCTGCTCGCGCTGCTGGCGCGCCAGGATCCGCACGAGCCGCTCTTCGATGCCTACGCCGACGCCGTGGCGGCGCTGCACGCCGCCGACGAGGCCGGCGTGCAGGCGACGCTGCGCGGCTTCGAGCTTTCGCTGATGCGCGCCGTGGGCGTTCTGCCCGCGCTCGACGTGGTCACCTCGACGCTGCGCGCGCTGGCGCCCGAACAGGGCTACGCGCTGCATCCCGAGGCCGGCATCGTCGCGGCGGCACCCGGTGCGGCAGCACTTCCCGGTGCGGCCTGGCGGGCGATCGAGGCCGCGCTGGCCGCGGGCGACGGCGCGGCGCTGCGCGCGGCCGCGGCGCCGGTCGCCGCGGCGCTGCGCGGGTCGCTGCGCGACCTGCTTCACTATCATCTCGGATCCCCGCAGTTGCGCACGCGCCGGGTGATGCTGGAGCTTCACCGCCTCCGTGGGCGCACGCCTTGATGCCATGAATCCCCTGCTCGTCGACGAGGCCGGTTCCGGCGCGCACCGCCACGGCGCCACGGCGCTGTCGGTCAACGTCAACAAGGTCGCGCTGCTGCGCAACAGCCGTCGTCTCGACATTCCGAACGTGCGCCACGCGGCGACACTCGCGCTGCAGGCCGGTGCCGACGGCATCACCGTGCACCCGCGGCCCGACGAGCGCCACATCCGGGCGCGCGACGTGGCTGAACTCGCGGGACTGCTGCACGACTGGCCGCAGGCCGAGTTCAACATCGAGGGCAATCCTTTCCACAACCTGCTGCCCTTCGTGCACGCGCTGCGCCCGCAGCAGGTGACCTTCGTTCCCGACGACCAGGGGCAGTTCACCTCCGACCACGGCTGGGACCTGCCGCGCGAGGCCGAGCGCCTGCGCCCGCTCATCGGGGAATGCCGCGCGCTGGGCGTGCGCGTGAGCCTTTTCATGGACGCGCAGCCCGAGGCGATGGCGCTGGCGCGCGCGCTCGGCGCCGACCGCATCGAGCTCTACACCGAACCCTATGCGGCGGCGCACGGCACGCCGCGGCAGGCCGCCGAACTGGCGCGCTTTGCCGCGGCCGCGCGCGCGGCGCAGGCCGCGGGCCTGGGCGTCAACGCCGGGCACGACCTGAACCGCGACAACCTCGCGGCCTTTCTGCGCGCGGTACCCGGCGTGCTCGAGGTCTCGATCGGCCACGCGCTGGTCGCAGACGCGCTCGAGTTCGGCATGGCGGAGACGGTGCGCGAATACCAGCGCTGCATCCGCAGCGCCGGGCCGGGCGGGCAGGGCGCGGCGTGATCGTCGGCATCGGCACCGACGTCTGTGACCTGCGCCGCATGCGGGCAACGCTTGCGCGCCGCGGCGAGCGTTTTGCCGAGCGCGTGCTCGGCGAGCACGAACTGGCGGTCTTTCACGCGCGCCGCGCGCGTGCCGAGGTGCGCGGCCTGGCCTATCTGGGGACGCGCTTCTCCGCCAAGGAGGCGTTTTCGAAGGCGATCGGCCTTGGAATCCACTGGCCGATGACCTGGCGCGGCTGCGAGATCCTGAACGAGGCCGGCGGCAAGCCCTACGTACGCCTGAACGGCGCGCTGGCGCAGTGGTTCGAGGCGCGCGGCTGGCGCGCGCACGTGAGCGTCAGCGACGAGAGCGACTACGCGGCCTCGTTCGTCGTCGTCGAGGCGGTGCACGCCGCCGGCCGCCCGTAGCCCGGCGGCGCCGGCGCAGCCATCGGCGGCTCCTCCCGCGTCAGCACGGGTCGCTGTCGATCGCGCTCGTCAAGGCCTGCGCCGTGACGCGGATGGGCACCGCCGACTCCGAAAGCACGGCGACGATGCGGTGCGCCGCGTGCGCCGTGTTGCGCCACACCGGAGTCTGCCGCGCCTGGCCGTCGGCGCGCGTGAGCACGGCAACGCGCGGGTGATAGGCCTTGTCGCCGTTGCCGGTGACGATGCCGACCTCGTCGCTGGCCAGGCGCACGAAGCAGCCCGGGGGGAAGACGCCGAAGCTCTTGATCAGCGCCTGGCACAGCGGGCTGCCCTCGGCCATCGAATAGATCTCGCGCGCGGCGTCGTGCGCGCTCATCGCCGCGCGCGTGGCACGCCGGCTCATGAGGGCGGTGTAGATGTCGGCGAAGCGCAGCAGCTGGCCGAGCTCGCTGCTCGGCGGCCGCCGGCTCGGGTAGCCCTTGCCGTCGGGGGACTCGTGGTGCTCGCGCACCGCGGCCAGCCAGTCGTCGTCGTCCACGCCGGCCTCCTGCAGCATCTCGGCGCTGCGCAGCGGATGGGCGTCGATCATCTGCCGCTGGTTCGCGGTGAGCGGCGAGACCTGGTGGGCCAGACGTCCCTGCAGGTCGACGATCGACAGATTCATCGTCAGAGCCGCGTGCAGCGCGCGCTGCTGCTCGTCTTCGGACCAGCCCAGGGTGCGCGCCGTCACCTGGCAGGCGATGGCGGCGTTCATTGCATGCGCGATGCCGTAGTGCGCCTCGCTCGCCTCGTCCTGGCGCACCACCTGCGACATCGCGACGCCCGCGCTGCGCTGCACCAGCAGCGCGACGTTGCGCGCGGCGAGCGCGAGGGCCGAACGCCGCTCGTCCCGCTGCGGCGCCAGGGCGGCGGCCACGCGGGCGGCGCACTCGGTCCAGCGCTGAGGCAGCACAGCCGCGGGAATGACCTCGGGGGCCGTGCTGCGCGGCGGGGCGAAAAGCGGGTCGTCGGCGCCGAACGCGGCCTTCAGCTCCTCCATTTCGACGACGGCGCCGCGCTCGAACAACTCGTCGAACTGGTCTTCGTCGTACACGATCTGCCCCGTGGCCAGCAGCAGGGTCTTGTCGGCGCTGCGCACGCTGAAGGGCAGCGGCGCACCGAGCTGGACGCGCGCGCGGACGGCGAGGAGGGGGAGCACCTGCATGGCATCGGGCGGGCGCGGACGCCCTGCAGACTGCATCGGCCGTCCGGCGCCGAGCTTGACCCCCAGCCGTGCGCGCACCGTGACGCTGTGCCCGCCGTGCGGGCCGCGCACCAGATCAACGCAGGCCGGTCTCGGCGTCGAAGGGCAGCCGCAGCTGGGACAGGTCCTTGCGCGTTTCGACGAGGACCAGCGGCCCGTCGTCGATGACCACGGCAGCGCGCGGCTGGCGCGTCACGCGCGCTGCGACCGGTTCGGCCGCCATTGCCGCCTGGGCCGCACGAATCTTCTCCGGATCGCTGCCGACCCATTCCAGGCCTGCGCTTGCAGCCAGTCCGCGCAGCGCTTCGAGGGGCAGACTGTACGGCTCCATCGGCGCGGCGACGGGTTGCGGCGGCGCGGGCATGGGCGCGGTCGTCGCCGCGAGGGCATCACCGCTTGTCTCGGCCACGGCTTGTGGCGATGCCGCGCCCTCGCGCTGGCCCTCGTCGTGGCCGATCGGTGCCTCGGGACTCTCGGCAAGCGCGCTGCGCGCGTTCTCGTCCGCGTCTGCCGCGTCGGTGCGCATCGTCGCCGCCGATGCGGCGGCGGCATCGTCGCCTGCGACCAAGGAGTCGGTGGCGAGCATCGCCGCGCCGGCATCCGGGGTCGTGGCGGAATCGCCCGAGGCGCTCGTCTGGCCCTCGTCGCGCCGCTGGCCGCGCTCACGGCCGCCGCGCCGGCGGCGACGCCCGCTGCGCTCGCCCTCCTCGGATCGGGGCAACGCGGATTCGGGCAGCGGCAAGGTGTCGGCCAGCGTGGCATCGACCTCGGCACTCGCGGCCGCCGGCGGTGGCGTCGCGGCGCCGCCGCGGCCTTGCCGGCCCTCCCCATCCGGCCGCTGCTCATTGCGCCCGCCGCGTCGCCCGCCGCGCTC
>JAIXKR010000060.1 GCA_026932235.1 Burkholderiales bacterium | reverse complement strand
CGTAGTGCGTGGGGTGCACGTCGCGCACCTCGAAGCCGGCGCGCTCGCGCGTCAGCCCGCCCGGGCCCAGCGCCGAGACGCGGCGCTTGTGCGTGATCTCGGAGAGCGGGTTGGTCTGATCCATGAACTGCGAGAGCTGGCTCGCGCCGAAGAACTCCTTCAGCGCCGCGGAGATGGGCTTGGAGTTGATGAGGTCGTGCGGCATGAGGCCGTCGGTCTCGGCCTGGCCCAGGCGCTCCTTGACCGCCTTCTCGATGCGCGCCAGGCCCGAGCGGTACTGGTTCTCCGCCAGTTCGCCGACGCAGCGCACGCGGCGGTTGCCCAGGTGGTCGATGTCGTCGACCGCGCCGTTGCCGTTGCGCAGGTCGACGAGGATCTTGACGACGTCCAGGATGTCCTCGTTGCTGAGGTTCATCTTGCCCTCGGGCGTGCGGCGGCCGACGCGGGCGTTGAACTTCATGCGCCCGACGCGCGAGAGGTCGTAGGTGTCCTCGCTGTAGAAGAGGCGGTTGAAGAGCGCCTCGACGGCGTCCTCGGTCGGCGGCTCGCCCGGGCGCATCATGCGGTAGATCGCCACGCGCGCGGAGAGCTGGTCGGCGGTCTCATCGATCGCCAGCGTCTGGCTGATGTAGGGGCCCTGGCTCAGCTCGTTGGTGTAGATGCACTGGATGTCCTTGATGCCGGCAGCGCGCAGCTTCTTCAGCAGCGTCTCGGTGAGCTCCTCGTTGGCCTTGGCGACGATCTCGCCGGTCTCGGCATCGACCATGTTGCGCGCGAGCACGCGCCCGACGAGGAAGTCCTCGGGCACGCTGATGAAGCCGGTGCCGGCGGCCTCGAGCTGCTTGAGGTGGCGCGCGGTGATGCGCTTGTCCTTCTCGACGACGACGTTGCCGGCCTTGTCGGTGAGGTCGAAGCGCGCGACCTCGCCCTTCAGGCGCTCGGGCACGAACTCCATCTGCGCGCCGGTGTCCATCAGCCGGAAGCTGTCGTTGACGAAGAAGTGCGCGAGGATCGCCTCGGGATTCAGGCCGATGGCCTTGAGCAGGATCGTCACCGGCATCTTGCGGCGGCGGTCGACGCGGAAATAGAGGATGTCCTTCGGGTCGAACTCGAAGTCCAGCCAGGAGCCGCGGTAGGGGATGATCCGGGCCGAGAACAGCAGCTTGCCCGAGCTGTGCGTCTTGCCCTTGTCGTGCTCGAAGAACACGCCCGGCGAGCGGTGCAGCTGCGAGACGATGACGCGCTCGGTGCCGTTGATGATGAAGGAGCCGTAGTCGGTCATGAGCGGCACTTCGCCCATGTAGACCTCCTGCGCCTTGATCTCCTTGACGACCTTCTGCGGGTGCGACTCGCGGTCGTAGATGATCATCTCGAGCTTGGCGCGCACCGCCGCGGCGTAGTTCAAGCCGCGCTGCTGGCACTCGCGCACGTCGAACGCCGGCTTGGCGATGTTGTATTCGACGAAGCGCATCTCGACGAAGCCGTTGTGCGAGGTGATCGGGAAGGCCGAGAGGAAGGCGGCCTGCAGGCCCTCGGGCTTGCGCTTGCCCGGCGCCACGTCCTTCTGCAGGAAGGCGACGTAGGAGTCGCGCTGCATGGTCAGCAGGTAGGGGATGTCGAGGACGCTCTCGCGCTTGCCGAAGCTCTTGCGGATGCGCTTGCGTTCGGTGAAGGTGTAGGTGGTGCTGGGCTGCGCCATGGATCACTCCGTTTCGAGGGCCTGCGCCGGGCCAAGGCGCTCGGGTCCGTCGGCGACTGGCTGGCTCGTCACCCCGCGGCGGGGCGGCAAGCCGACTCGGGCCTTGCGCCCGAGGTCTGGTGGCAGGCCACTACCTGCCGCTGGCGGACAACCCCGGCCTTGCACCGGAGTCCGACCAAACCCGTTCCCTGCAGTCGGATCAGGAAACACTTGCAAGAGCGGCACGCCGCCCTTGGAGGTGTCGCCTCCCGAAAGGGTCGAGGCGCACTGCGCCCCGATCCCGCTTTCGCGTCTTACTTCAGCTCGGCCTTGGCGCCGGCCTCGACGAGCTTCTTCTGTGCGGCCTCGGCGTCGGCCTTGGCGATGCCTTCCTTGACCGGCTTGGGTGCGCCGTCGACCAGGTCCTTGGCCTCCTTCAGGCCCAGGCCGGTGATCTCGCGCACGGCCTTGATGACCGACACCTTGTTGGCGCCGGCTTCCAGCAGCATCACGG
>JAIXKR010000125.1 GCA_026932235.1 Burkholderiales bacterium | reverse complement strand
GATCGCCAAGCTCGGCCAGGACGGGCACGACCGCGGCGCCAAGGTCGTCGCCACCGGCCTCGCCGACCTCGGCTTCGACGTCGACATCGGCGCGCTCTTCCAGACGCCCGAGGAGTGCGCGCGCCAGGCGATCGAGAACGACGTGCACGCGGTCGGCGTGAGCACGCTCGCCGCGGGCCACAAGACGCTGGTGCCGGCGATCATCGATGAACTGCGGCGCCAGGGCGGGCAGGACATCATCGTCTTCGTCGGCGGCGTGATCCCGCAGCAGGACTACGACTTCCTCTACGCCGCCGGCGTCAAGGGCATCTACGGACCGGGAACGCCGATCCCGGCCTGCGCGCAGGACGTGCTCGAGCAGATCCGCCGCGCGCATCCGGCCTGACCGGGCCGCGCGCCTTTCCGACGCCCCTGGCGCTGCCGCCGTGACCGCCGGCCTTCCCGAGACCGACCAGGCGCTGCTGCGCGCCATCGTCTCCGAGCGCGGTCCCGCGCAGCGCCGCGCGCTCGCCAAGGCGATCACCCTGCTCGAGTCGACGCGAGCCGATCATCGCGAACGCGCCGATGCGTTGCTGGACGCATTGCTGCCGCACGCGGGCGGCGCCTTCCGCATGGGCCTCTCGGGCGTCCCGGGGGCGGGGAAGAGCACCTTCATCGAGGCGCTGGGCATCTTCCTCGCGGACCGCGGCCATCGCATCGCGGTGCTCGCGGTCGATCCTTCGTCGACGCTTTCGGGCGGCTCCATCCTCGGCGACAAGACGCGCATGCAGCGGCTGGGCGCGCACGAGCGCGCCTTCATCCGCCCGAGCCCGAGCGGCGGCACGCTCGGCGGCGTGGCCGACAAGACGCGCGAGGCGATCATCGTCTGCGAGGCGGCCGGCCACGACATCGTCGTCGTCGAGACGGTCGGCGTCGGCCAGAGCGAGACCGCGGTTCACGGCATGACCGATTGCTTCTGCCTGCTGCAGCTGCCCAACGCCGGCGACGACCTGCAGGCGATCAAGAAGGGCGTGATGGAGCTCGCCGACCTGGTCGCGATCAACAAGGCCGATCTCGACGAGGCGGCGGCGATGCGCGCGCGCGCGCAGATCACGAGCGCGCTGCGCTTCTTCGGCACGCACGCCCATGCCGCGCAGGCGGACGACGCCGCTGACTCCTGGCGACCGGAGGTGCTTCAGATCAGTGCGCTGCAGGCGCAGGGTCTGGACGCGTTCTGGGACGCGGTGACGCGCTTTCGCGAGCGTCAGGCGGCGCACGGCCGGCTCGCCGCGCGCCGCCGGGCGCAGGATCGCGCCTGGATGTGGGAGCGCATCGAGGCCGGACTGCGCGAGCGCTTCAAGACGCACCCCGATGTCGGCCGCGCGCTGCCGCGGCTGAGCGAAGACGTGGAGGCCGGCCGCGTCGCGCCCTCGGTGGCGGCGCGCCGGCTGCTGGACCTGATGAACTGAGGAAGGACGAGGCCATGCACGACATCATCGATCAGCTCGACGCCAAGCGCCGCGCGGCGCGCATGGGGGGCGGGCCCAGGCGCATCGCCGCGCAGCACGCCAAGGGCAAGCTCAGCGCGCGCGAGCGCATCGAACTGCTGCTCGACGAAGGCAGCTTCGAGGAATGGGACATGTTCGTCGAACACCGCTGTGCCGACTTCGGCATGGCCGGGAACAGGATTCCCGGCGACGGCGTCGTCACCGGCTACGGCATGATCAACGGGCGCCTGGTCTTCGTCTTCAGCCAGGACTTCACCGTCTTCGGCGGCGCGCTCTCGGAGGCGCACGCGGAGAAGATCTGCAAGGTGATGGACCAGGCGATGAAGGTCGGTGCGCCGGTCATCGGCCTCAACGACTCGGGCGGCGCGCGCATCCAGGAAGGCGTGGCCTCGCTCGGCGGCTATGCCGAGGTCTTCCAGCGCAACGTGCTCGCCAGCGGCGTGATCCCGCAGATCAGCCTGATCATGGGTCCCTGCGCCGGCGGCGCGGTCTACAGCCCGGCGATGACCGACTTCATCTTCATGGTGAAGGACAGCTCCTACATGTTCGTCACCGGCCCCGAGGTGGTGAAGACGGTCACGCACGAGGAGGTGAGCGCCGAGGAGCTGGGCGGCGCGACCACCCACAGCACGAAGAGCGGCGTCGCCGACCTCGCCTTCGAGAACGACGTCGAGGCGATCCTGATGCTGCGGCGCTTCTTCAACTACCTGC
>JAIXKR010000153.1 GCA_026932235.1 Burkholderiales bacterium | reverse complement strand
CGATGTTCCTGTGCATCGGCGTGCTCTACGACCGCGTGCACAGCCGCGAGATCGCCGCCTACGGCGGCGTCATCAACACCATGCCGCGCTTCGCCGTCTTCGTCGTGCTGTTCGCGATGGCCAACTGCGGGCTTCCGGGCACGGCGGGCTTCGTCGGCGAGTGGATGGTGATCCTGGGCGCGGTGCAGGTCAACTTCTGGCTCGGCCTGCTGACGGCGACCGCGCTCATCTCGGGCGCGGCCTATACGCTGTGGATGATCAAGCGCGTCTACTACGGCGAGATCGCCAACGCCGACGTGCGCGCGATGCAGGACATCGGCTCGCGCGAGTTCCTGGTGCTCACCGTGCTGGCCTTGGCGGTGCTGTGGATGGGTCTGCAGCCCAAGCCCTTCACCGACGTCATGCAGGTTTCGGTGGACCAGTTGCTCAGGCACGTGGCCGTCTCCAAGCTTCCCTGATCGCGGCGCCCAACATGACCCAATCGAACTGGATCGTCATCCAACCCGAGGCCTGGCTGCTGCTGGGCGCCTGCTTCGTCACGCTCGTCGATCTCTTCGTGCGCGACCCGCAGCGCGGCGCCACCTTCTGGCTGACGCAGGCCGTGGCGCTGGTGTTCTCCTGGCTGCACCTCGAGGCCTTCGCCACCGGCACCACGCTCTACGGACTCGGCGGCCTCGTCGTCTCCGACCCGCTCGGCCATCTGCTGGCGGGCTTTGCCGCCGTCGCGGTGATGGTGGCGCTGGCCTACGCGCGCCCGACGCTGGCCAGCCGCGACATGCAGAAGGGCGAGTTCTATTCGCTCTCGCTGTTCGTGCTGCTGGGCATCGGCATCATGTGCTCGGCCAACAACTTCCTCGTCATCTACCTCGGCCTGGAGGTGATGAGCCTGTCGCTGTACGCGCTCGTCGCGCTGCGCCGCGCGCACACGCCGGCGACCGAGGCGGCGATGAAGTACTTCGTGCTCGGTGCGCTGGCCAGCGGCTTCCTGCTGTACGGCCTGTCGATGATGTACGGCGCGACCGGTTCGCTCGAGATTCCGCGCGTGTTCGAGCAGATCGCCGCGGGCAGCATCAACCAGGAGGTGCTGGCGCTGGGTCTGGTCTTCGTCGTCGCCGGTCTGGCCTTCAAGCTCGGCGCGGTGCCTTTCCACATGTGGGTTCCCGACGTCTACCACGGCGCGCCGACTTCGGTCACGCTGCTCATCGGCAGCGCGCCCGAGCTCGCCGGCTTCGCCATCGCGATCCGGCTGCTGGTCGAGGGCATGCTGGGCCTGGCGCCCGACTGGCAGCAGATGCTGATCGTGCTCGCGGTGGCTTCGCTCGTGCTCGGCAACGTCGCCGCGATCGCGCAGAGCAACCTCAAGCGCATGCTCGCCTACTCGATGATCTCGCACATGGGCTTCGTGCTGCTGGGCCTGTCGGCGGGGGTCGTCAGCGGGAACACGCTTTCCGCGGGCAACGCCTACAGCTCGGCGCTGTTCTACATCGTCGTCTACGTGCTCACCACGCTCGGCAGCTTCGGCACCATCATGTACCTGTCGCGCCAGGGCTTCGAGGCCGAGGAGATCGCGGATTTCGCCGGCCTCAACCGCCGCAGCCCCTGGGCCGCGGGCGTGATGGCAGTGTTCATGTTCTCGTTGGCCGGCGTGCCGCCGCTGGTGGGCTTCTATGCCAAGCTGTCGGTGCTGCAAGCGCTGGTCACGACCAACGTGCCGCTCTACATCGGGCTGGCGATATTCGCCGTCGTGATCTCGCTCGTCGGCGCCTTCTACTACCTGCGCGTCGTCAAGGTGATGTACTTCGACGAACCCAAGGGCGTCGATGGCGCGCTCGTCCGTGGCGGCGGCGTGACCGCGCTGCTGGCCGTCAACGGTCTGCTGGTGCTCGGCCTGGGCCTGCTGCCCGGCGGGCTGATGGCGGTGTGCCGCGACGCCATCGTCAAGGCCCTGGCGAGCTGAGGCGGATGGATCCGGGCGCGAGGGTCGGCGCGCCGCGGACCGGTTAGGATGAGCCGATGAAGGTCGTCGACCTGCGCTGCGGCAACGGGCATGGCTTCGAGGGCTGGTTCGGCTCCGAGGAGGAGTTCCAGCGCCAGCAGGAGGCCGGCCAGGTCGAGTGCCCGCTGTGCGCGGACCGCAGCGTGCACCGTCTGCCGAGCGCGCCGCGGCTCAACCTCTCGGGCGCACGCGCGCCGCGCAGCGAAGCGCCGTCGCCCGGCAGCGCGACAACCGCGTCGGCGACGCCAGCGGCCGCTGAGAAGCCCAGCGGTCACGAGTTGCAGGCGGCTTGGATGCAGGCGATGCGGCAACTCGTGGCGAACACCGAGGACGTGGGCGAGCGCTTCGCGCACGAGGCGCGGCGCATCCACTACGGCGAGACGCCGCAGCGCGGCATCCGCGGCCAGGCCAGCGCCGACGAGCGCGCGGCGCTGGCCGAGGAGGGCATCGAGGTCGTCTCCATCCACTTGCCGGAGGCGCTCAAAGGCCCGATGCAATAGGGCGCGAGCCGCAGCTCCTTCAGCGCAGCAGCACGCGCCCCGGGTTGAGGCGGTTGTGCGGATCGAGTGCGGCCTTGAGGCGGCGCATGAGCGCGATCTC
The DNA here is from genome assembly GCA_026932235.1 of Burkholderiales bacterium. Classification (GTDB taxonomy): domain Bacteria; phylum Pseudomonadota; class Gammaproteobacteria; order Burkholderiales; family Burkholderiaceae_C; genus Rubrivivax. Next base: position 12,184 of record JAIXKR010000153.1, on the reverse strand, counting down.
GACGCCGCTCTTGCGCTGCACGATCTCCTCGGGCTTGAGCTGGCCGACGCCGTGCTCGGCGGAGATCGAGCCGCCGAAGCGCTGCACGGCGTCGTAGACGATGCGGTTCACTTGCGCTTCGCGCTCGACGAGGAAGCGCGTGGCGTCGCCGCCCTCGGGGGCCTGCACGTTGTAGTGCAGGTTGCCGTCGCCCAGGTGCCCGAAGTCGACCAGGCGCACGCCGGGGATGGCCGCGGCGAGCGCGGCATCGGTCTGCTCGACGAAGTCGGGAACGGCGGACACCGGCAGCGCGATGTCGTGCTTGATGTTAGGGCCTTCCTCGGCCTGCGCCAGCGGGATCGATTCGCGCACTTGCCACAGGCCCCGGCTTTGCTGCAGGCTCTCGGCGACCACCGCGTCCTCGATCAGGCCTCGCTCCAGCGCCTCGGAGAGCAGCGCCTCGAAGCGTGCGCGCGCCTGCTCCTGCCCTTCGTTGTCGCTCTGCTCGAGCAGCACCGTCCACGCCGCCTGCGGCAGCGGCGCGGGCAACTGCGGAAAGTGGCGCGCGACGAGGTCGAGCGCGAAGCGGCCCATCATCTCGAAGCCGGTGAGGCCGGGGCCGAGCCGCTTGCGCGCGAGTTCGAGCAGCGCGACGCAGTCGCGCACGCTCGCGCAAGCGGCCAGCGCCGTGGTGGTGGCCGCAGGCTGGGGCACGAGCGCCATCGTCGCCGCGGTGATGATGCCAAGCGTTCCCTCGCTGCCGATGTAGAGGTCGCGCAGGTCGTAGCCGGTGTTGTCCTTGCGCAGGCCCGCAAGACCGTTCCAGACCTCGCCCTCGGCGGTGACCACTTCCAGGCCAAGGCAGAGCGCGCGCGCGTTGCCATAGCGCAGCACCTGGGTGCCGCCGGCGTTGGTGGCGAGGTTGCCGCCGATGGTGCAACTGCCCTCGGCGGCCAGGCTCAAGGGGAACATCAGGCCCTGCGCGGCCGCGGCCTCCTGCACCGCCTGCAGCACGCAGCCGGCCTCGACGGTGATGGTCAGGTTGGCGGTGTCGAGCGCGCGCACGCGGTTCAGGCGCTGCAGGCTCAGCAGCACCTGGCTGCCGCTGTCGTCGGGAACGCCGCCGCCGACAAGCCCGGTGTTGCCGCCCTGCGGCACGAGGCTCACGCCGTGCGCGGCGCAGGCCTGCACGACCGCCGCCACTTCCGTCGTGCTGCCCGGGCGCACGACGGCCAGCGCGCGGCCGCGCCAGCGCCGCCGCCAGTCCAGTTCCCAGGCCGAGAGGTCCCCTTCGGCGAGCACGTGGGCGGCGCCGACGGCAGCGCGCAGGGCGGGGAGGGCGGCTTGGGGATCAGGCTTCATGCTCGGATGCGGGCGTGGCGGCTGGGCTCCGGCGCGCACGGCGCGGCAGGCGCAGGCGAATGTAGTGCACGCACAGCGCGAACAGGAGCAAGGCGAGCACGACCTCTGCGGCGGCCAGGGCTTGCGCACGCCCGCCCTCGCTGGTGGCGCGTACCAGGCCTTCGGTGACGTAGAGCCAGACGAGCAGGCTCGTCGCGCGGAAGGTGCGCAGACGGTGGCGCAGCATGCCGGCTAGCAGCGGCAGCAGAGGCAGCACCTTGAGCGCCCAGGTGCCACGGCCGGTGGGGGCCAGCACCAGCTCCCACGCCAGACCCAAGGCGACCAGCGCCAGCAGTGCAACGACGACCGCACCGCGGGCGCGACGCACGGCGGGCGGCGCCTGGATGGCGGACGGCGACATGCTGGCATCATAGCGGCCATGTCCCGCCCCGAGGCCCTGGCCCGGGCCCTGGGCGAGCCACTGGGCCGCGCGGCGCAGGCGCTGCGCCGCTGGCCCTGGATCGACACCCTGCGCACGCTGCGCCAGCGCTTTCGCGAGGATCGCCTGGGCCTGTCGGCGGGCAGCCTGACCTTCACGACGCTGTTCGCGCTGGTGCCGCTGCTGACCGTGATGCTCGCGGTCTTCACCGCCTTCCCGATGTTCGCGAGCTTCCAGGTCGCGCTCGAGAAGTACTTCCTGCGCGCGCTCGTTCCAGAGGGCATCGCGCGGCCGGTGCTGCGCACGCTGACGCAGTTCTCCGCCAACGCGCGCGGCCTCGGCACCGCGGGCCTGCTGTTCCTGCTGGTGACCGCGCTCTCGATGATGCTGACCATCGACCGCGCGCTCAGCGGCATCTGGCGCGTGCGCAGGGCCAGGCCGCTGTCGCAGCGGCTGCTCGTCTACTGGGCGGCGTTGACGCTCGGACCCCTGGCGCTGGGCGTGAGTCTGAGCATGACGAGCTACGCCGTCTCGGCCTCCTCGGGCTTGGTGAGTGCGCTTCCCGGCGGCGTCGGCCTGGTGTTCGCGCTGCTGCAGTTCGCGCTGCTGGCCGCCGCCATCGCGGGCCTGTTCCGCTTCGTTCCCAACACCTTCGTGCGCTGGAGCGACGCCTGGGCGGGCGCCTTGTTCGTCGCCGCCGGATTCGAGCTTGCCAAGGCCGGGCTGGCCTGGTACGTCGAGCGCCTCGGCAGTTTCTCCGCCGTTTACGGCGCCTTCGCCACGGTGCCGATCCTGCTGCTGTGGATCTACATGGGCTGGGTCATCGTGCTGCTGGGCGCGGTCATCGCGGCCTACGCGCCCAGCCTGCGCATGCGCGTCGTGCGACGCCCCGATGAGCCCGGCGGCAGCTTCACGCTGGCGCTCGAACTGCTGCGCCTGCTGCGCGCGGCGCGCGCGGGCACGGCAGGCGGACTCTCGCTGCACGACCTGGCGCTGGAGTTGCGCTGCGATCCGCTGCAGATCGAGCCCGTGCTCGAGCGCTTGATCGAGATCGGCTGGGTCGGCCGGCTGGAAGAAGATCAGGCGCGGGCACAGCGCCACGTGCTGCTCGGCGAGCCGGCATCGATGCCGCTGGAGCCCCTGGTGCAGGCGCTGCTGCTGGCGCGGCGGCCGGGCAACGAAGCCGTGGCGCGTGGCAGCCGCTTCGAGCAGATGACGCTGGCCGAGGCGCTCCAGGCCTGAGGCAGCGTCGCGAGCGGACCGGCCCGCGCGTCGTGCGGGCTGCGGCTCTAGCGCTGGAACAGCGCCAGCATGCGTGCAAGGCCCGAGGAGAGCGGATTCTGCAGCGCCGGCAGCGTCAGCAGCAGGCCCAGCAGGCCCACGCCCAGCGTGATCGGAAAGCCGACCGAGAAGACGTTGATCTGCGAGGCCACGCGGGAGATGACGCCCAGCACCAGGTTCACCGTCAGCAGCATGGCGATCAGCGGCAGCGCGATCCACAGGCCGAGCGCGAAGATCTCGGCGCCCCAGCGGTAGGGCTGCACGGCCCGCAGGAAGGCCAGCGGCTGCCCGTCCGCGGGAAAGGCCGCGAAGCTCTGCACCACGGCGGCGATCACGAGCAGATGGCCGCCGCCGACGATGAACAGCCAGGCCGTCATGGTGCCGAGGAAGCGGCCGCTGGCCGTGGCCTGGCTGGCGGTGGCAGGGTCGAAGAAGCCGGCGAAGTTCAGGCCCATCTGCAGGCCGATCACCTCCCCCGCGAACTCGATCGCCGCGAACACCACGCGTACCGAGAAGCCCAGCGCGAGGCCGACGAAGAGCTGCTGCACGACGAGCATGAAGGCCAGCGGCGAGTCCAGCGGCAGCGGCGGGGGCGCTGCCGGCAGCGAGGCCTGCGCCGCCAGCGCGATGAAGGCGGCGAGCGCGACGCGCACCCGCAAGGGCACGGTGCGCGTACCGAGCACCGGCAAGGTGCTGAACAGGGCCAGCGTGCGCAGGAAGGGCCACAGCAGCGGCGTCAGCCACGCCAGCACTTCGGTTTCGCTGATGTTGACCACGATGGGCGTGCGAGTGGTGTCGGACTAGCCGACGACCCCCGGGATCCCTTGCAGCATGCGCTGCAGGTACTCGACCAGCATCTGCAGCATCCACGGGCCGGCGAAGGCGAGCATGGCGACGACGGAGACGATCTTCGGCACGAAGCTGAGCGTGGCCTCGTTGAGTTGCGTCGCGGCCTGGAAGATGCTCACCAGCAGGCCCACGAGCAGCACCACGAGCAGGATCGGGGCGGCGACCACGAGCAGAAGCATGAGTCCTTGCTGGCCGGTGTCCAGGACTTGTTGCGGCGTCATCGAAGGGCGCTCCCGCTCAGGTGACGAAGGACGCGGCGAGCGAACCCAGCAGCAGGTTCCAGCCGTCGGCGAGAACGAACAGCATCAGCTTGAAGGGCAGGGCCACGAGTACGGGGCTGAGCATCATCATGCCCAGGCTCATCAACACGCTGGCCACCAGCATGTCGATGATGAGGAAGGGAACGAAGACGGTGAAGCCGATCTGGAACGCGCTCTTCAGTTCGCTGGTGACGAAGGCGGGAACGAGCACGCGAAAGGGCAGTTCCTCGCCCTTGACCTCGCTCGGCAGACGCGCCAGGCGCGAAAAGAGCTGCACGTCGGCCTGGCGCGTCTGCGCGAGCATGAACTCGCGCATCGGCGCCTCGCCGCGCGCGAGCGCCTCGCCGAAGGGCATCTCGTTGGCGGCGAAGGGGCGGTAGGCCTGCTCGTAGACCTTGTCGAAGGTCGGCCCCATGACGAACAAGGTGAGGAAGAGCGAGAGCCCGAGCAGCACCTGGTTGGGCGGTGCGGCCTGTGTTCCCAGGGCCTGGCGCAGCAGCGAGAGCACGATGACGATGCGCGTGAAGCTGGTCATGAGCAGCAGCGTCGCCGGCAGGAAGGACAGCGCGGTGAAGAACAGCAGCGTCTGCACCGGCACCGAATAGCTGCCGCCGCCGGCCTGGCCGATGAGCAGCGGCAGGCTGGCGCCGACGCCGCTGCCGGCGCTGCCGGGACCTGCCGCTGCGCCCGCGCCGGCCTGGGCCAGCGCGCCCTGCGCCAGCAACAGGAGGGCCGCGGCGACGAGGCTGCGGCACTCAGCGCGCATCGCCGCCCCCGGTGCGTCCGCGCAGGCGCTGCAGCAGCGGGTTCAGGGTCGCGGCCGGCGAGGCGGGCGCCGCCGCCTCGTCCTGCGGCGCCATCGTGTAGAGGTTGCTGATGCCCTGAGGCGTCACGCCGAGCACCAGCCACAGGCGTTGTTCGCCGTGTCCGACCTCGACGGTGACGACGCGCTGGCTCGTCGACAGCGGCAGCACCGCCACCATGCGTGCCGTCCCGGGACGGCCGGCCTGCGCCAAGGGCGTGCGCTTGAGCAGCCACAGCGCCGCCGGAATGGCGAGCAGCACCAGCGCCAGCCAGAGCAGCGAGGTCCAATCCTGGAGCAGCATCGCGGTCGCCGTTCTCGCGCGGGACGAGGTCCGGCTCAGGTCCGGCTCAGGCGGCGCATGCGCTCGCTGGGCGTGACGATGTCGGTGAGGCGGATGCCGAACTTGTCGTTCACGACCACCACCTCGCCCTGCGCGATCAGGTAGCCGTTGACGAGCACGTCCATCGGCTCGCCCGCCAGCGTCTCGAGCTCGACCACCGAGCCCTGCGCGAGCTGCAGGATGTGCTTGATCGGGATGCGCGTGCGTCCCAGCTCCACGGTGAGCTGCACCGGGATGTCCAGGATCATGTTGATGTCGTTGCCGGCGCCTGCGGCGCCCATCGGCGCGGCGCTGCCGCCGAAGTCGGAGAACGCCGCCGGGGCGACGCTTCGCACGCTGGCTGCGACCTCGGTGCCGCCGCCCTCGGACGACGGCGCGGCCTTGCTCTCCTCGAGCGCGGCCGCCCATTCGGCGGCCATGCGGTCCTCTTCGGACATTTCTGCGGTTTCAGCTGGCATGGTTGTCGACTCCGATCCAGCTCAGCGTCGAGCTGGAGAGCAGTTGCTCGATCCTGATCGCGTAGCGACCGTTGCTGGTGCCGTAGTGGCAGTCGAAGACGGGAACGCCGTCGATCTTGGCCTGGATGCGCGGCTCGAGGTCGAGCTCGATGAAGTCGCCGGGCTTGAAGGCCAGCAGCTGTTCGACGTTGGCCGGCGCGGTGCCTAGCTCTGCGACGAGGTCGACCTCGGCGGCCTGGATCTGCTGCTTGAGCAGGTTGACCCAGCGCCGGTCGGGCTCGGCGGCGTCGCCCTGGATCGTCGAGTAGAGGACGTCGCGGATGGGCTCCAGCGTGGAGTAGGGGATGCAGAAGTGCACCGCGCCGCTGGTCTCGCCGATCTCGAGCGTGAAGTGCGTCGACACCACGATCTCGCTGGGCGTGGCGATGTTGGCGAACTGCGGCTGCATCTCCGAGCGCTGGTACTCGAGCTCGAGCGGGTAGATGCCTTGCCAGGCGCGGCGGTACTCGGCGGTGATGCACTCGACCAGGCGCAGGATGACGCGCTGCTCGGTGGCGCTGAAGTCGCGGCCCTCGATGCGCGTGTGGAACTTGCCGGTGCCGCCGAAGAGCGAATCGATGACCGCGAACACCAGGTTCGGGTCGCAGACGATCAGCCCCGAGCCGCGCAGGGGGCGCACGGAGACGAGGTTGAAGTTGGTGGGTACGACGATGTCGCGCAGGAAGGCGCTGAACTTCTGCACCTTGATGCCGCCGATGGCCACTTCGGGCGACTTGCGGATGAGGTTGAAGAGGCCGATGCGGATGTTGCGCGCGAAGCGTTCGTTGATCACCTCCAGGGTCGGCATGCGCCCGCGGACGATGCGCTCCTGGTTGGCGAGGTTGTAGTCGCGCACGCCCCCTTGAGGCAATTCCTCCTGCTCGAGCTTCTGGCTCTCGCCGGTGATGCCCTGCAGCAGGGCGTCGACTTCGTCCTGGGAGAGGATCTGCTGGTTCATCGCGAGGGCCTCATGCGGCGCTTCGTGTCGAGATCGACTCGCACCTCACTGGACGATGAAGTTCGAGAAGTGCACGGCGACGACCGGCAGCGCCGGCTGCGGACGCGGCTTCGGGCGCTTCTTCCTGCGCGCGGCGTCGCCCTCGGCATCGGCTTCGCCGGGTTCGGGTTCGTCCACCTCGTAGCCGAGCGCGCGCGAGGTCGCGCGCTGGATCTCGCCGGCGAGCGCACGCTTGCCCTCGTTGCTCAGGATCTGCGCCGAGGTCTTGTGCGCCAGCACCATCAGGATGTTGTTGCGGATCGCCGGCATGTAGGACTTGACCAGACCCTCGGTCCTGGCTTCGTCGAGTTCGAGCGTCAGCGCCACCTGGGCGTAGCGCTCGAGCTCGCGGTCGGCGAGGTTGACGGTGAACGGATCGAGCGCCACGAAGGTCGGAACGACGCCGGGATCGCGCCTGGGCTTGGCCCGGACCTGCTCGACCCGCGCGCGGTCCTCGTCGGCGTAGTCGTCGGCATGGCCCGCGGATTGCTTCTTCAGCAGCAGCAGCGCCGCGCCCCCGCCCAGGCCGAGCAGCAGGACGGCGGAGGCCACGAGGAGAATCAGCTTCTTCTTGCCCCTGGGGACGGGTGGTGCATCGACGGCAGCGGCGGCGGTGGACATGCGGGTTCCTCTTCGCGCCCTCCGGATCGACATCCGGCTCGGCAGCGGTGAGGGCCATTGTTCGGCACCCCCGGTGCCGCGCATGCGGCGAAAAGCGACACGAAACGCGTGCTATCCGCGAGGAGCGAGCCGCCGTCAGGCGAAGACGTCCAGGCGGCCGGCGTGACGCAGCCGCTGCACGCGTGCGCCGGCCTCCTGCGTCGGCGGCTCCTCGCCGCGCTGGCCGGACTCGTGCGCGGTCTGTCCGCTGCGCGCACCGTCCTGGCCATCGCGCGCGGGGTCGCGCGGCTGCTGGAAGACGCCGCCGCCGCTGAGCGTGATTCCGTTCTCGCGCATGGCTGCCGCCAGCGTCGGCAGGCCTTGCTCGAGCAGGTCTCGGGTGAAGGCGCTGTCCACCGCCAGCCGCACCTGGGCGGACGAGCCGTCGAGCGTGATCCGGACCGCGATCGGCCCCAGTTCCGCCGGATGCAGCTGCACGCGCGCCTCCTGCACGCCGTCGCGCGCCAGCAGCACCAGCTCGCCCGCCAGATGGGGCATGAACTGCCGGCTGTGGACCGGTGTGGCGAGCCTGACTTCCGTGCCAGGCTGCGCGTGCACCGACGGGTGGCCGATCGCATGGGCGCTGCGGGCCAGTTCGGCGGCGAAACCCGGCATCGGCTGCGTCGATGCTGCGCCGGTCGAAGGGAAGGATTCGGGGTCGGACTCGTTGCTTGCGGCGCCTTGGTTCCCGGTGTCGAAGACGCTGGTGCCATTCATCGGCGGCGTCGGCATCGAGTCGATGCCGTCGGCGGGTGCTGCGGAAGCGGATCGCACCGCGGCGGAGGTTCCCTCCGGCGCCTCGAGCCTCGCGGTCCCGGCCTGCGACGAGGGGATGACCGCGATCGTGTCGAACCGCGCGAGCGTGTCCGCGTCACCGTCGGTCGCCGAGGCGCCGCCTTCCTCGGTCGTTGCGACGTCGCCAACGCTGGCGTCGTCGACCGGCTCGGCCACTTGCTCCGGATCGGCCCGACCATCGCGCGCCGCAGCGAGCCAACGCAGCAAGGCCTGCCCGGCGGTCTCCGGTCCGTCCTCGCCCTGCGTTGCGTGCTGCGCCGACGTGTCCGATCGAGGCGCGCCCGTGCTGCCTTCGGCGCCGTCGCGACCGGACCGCGACGGCGGTTGGGGCGTCGCCGCCGGTGTCGGCGACGAGGTCGGTGCTGGTGTTGCCTGCGCTGCCTGCAACTCACGCGCGAAGGTGCTGGGTTCGTTCAAGTCCGCGGGGGTGCTGCCCGCGCTGCCGCTGCCGGCAGCCGAGGGGCCGGGCGTTGCCGCGGGAAGGGCGGGCGAAGCGGGCAGGGCGTTGGCGTTCATCGGTCGGTCCCTCGATCATTCAGAAGTGCATCACACTGCGGCGCAGCGCCAGGTGCTGGGCGACCTCGTCGTCCCGGCGCTGCTCGCGCCGTTGGCGAGCGCGAGCGAGTTCGGCCTCGCGGCGCTCGATCAGCCTGGCCACCGAGGCCGCGCGCAGTTCGGCCTGCAGCAGCTTCTGCCTTGCCGCCGCGACGCCGCGCTCGGCCGCCTCCACCTGCAGCCGCTGCTGCACGAGCGCCTCGTCCAGGCGCCGCATGAAGGATTGGTAGCAATGCACGATCTCGATCGCCCCGCCGCGCCCGAACTGGGCCGACCAGCGCTGCGTGTACTCGAGACGGTAGTCGCCGAGCTGGCCGGCCATGTGCCGCGAGCGCAGAAGCCGGTCCTCGCTGCCGCGCAGCTCGCCGGCAGCGCGGTCGCGCTCCTGCAGTGCGCGCTCGTGCAGAAGCTTCAGGGCGTCGAGCGAGGCGTAGGCGTTCACGCGGAGACTCCGGCCGGAAGATGGTGGTGCTGGGAGCGAGGTTTCATCACGCTTGCGCCAGCGCGTGCAGCCGCGCGAGCTGCTGCGCGCAGGCGTCGAGGTCGGCGGCGCTGTGCATGTCCTGCTGCAGCAGCGCCAGCACCTGCGGATGCAGTTTCACCGCGAGATCGAGCTCGGCATCGTGGCCCGGGGCATAGGCGCCGAGCTGGATGAGGTCGCGTGCCTTGTTGTAGCGCGACAGCAGCTGGCGCAGCCGGCGCGCGGCGGACTGGTGCTCGCGCGAGGTGACCGAGGTCATCACGCGCGAGATCGAGCGCTCGATGTCGATCGCCGGGAAATGGCCGGCCTCGGCGAGTTCGCGCGAGAGCACGATGTGGCCGTCGAGGATGCCGCGCGCGGCATCGGCGATCGGGTCCTGCTGGTCGTCGCCCTCGGAGAGCACGGTGTAGAAGGCGGTGATCGAGCCCACGCCGTGCAGGCCGTTGCCGCTGCGCTCGACGAGCTGCGGCAGGCGCGCGAAGCAGCTCGGCGGATAGCCCTTGGTCGCCGGCGGTTCGCCGATCGCCAGCGCGATCTCGCGCTGCGCCATGGCGTAGCGCGTGAGGCTGTCCATGAGCAGCAGCACGTGATGGCCCTGGTCGCGGAAGTGCTCGGCGATCGCGGTGGCGTAGCCCGCGCCCTGCATGCGCACCAGCGGCGGCGCGTCGGCCGGTGCGGCGACGACGACGCTGCGCGCGCGACCCTCGTCGCCGAGGATGTCCTCGATGAACTCCTTCACCTCGCGCCCGCGTTCGCCGATGAGCCCGACGACGATGACGTCGGCGGCGGTGTAGCGCGCCATCATGCCGAGCAGCACCGACTTGCCGACGCCGGTGCCGGCGAAGAGGCCGATGCGCTGCCCGCGGCCGACGGTGAGCAGGGTGTTGATCGCGCGCACGCCGGTGTCCAGCGGTTCGCGCACCGGGTCGCGGTCCATGGCATTGATGGGTCGGCGCTGCATCGGCTCGGCGCGCACGTCCTCGATCGGGCCCTGGCGGTCCAGCGGCTCGCCATGGCTGTCGACGACGCGTCCGAGCAGTCCGTCGCCCATGGGCAGGTGCAGGCCGCGGTCCTCGCTGCGACGCCAGGGATGGCTTTCGACGCCGAAGCGCGGCGGCAGCCACGGCGCCGCACGCGGCTGCACGCGCGCGCCGCTGGCCAGGCCGTGGACGTCGGCGGTGGGCATGAGGAAGGCGCGGTCGCCGTCGAAGCCGACGACCTCGGCGGCGACCGGTGCCTGTCCTGGGGCATGGACCTGGCAAACCGAGCCTACCGGAACGCGCACGCCGCGCGCCTCCAGCACCAGGCCGGTGACGCGGCTGAGCGTGCCCGCGCTGGGAAGCGGCTGCGCCACGCGTGCGCAATCCTCGAGCTCGGCGAGGAAGCGCGTCCAGTGCGCACGCCGCGCGCTCGGCGGGAGGCCGTCGGGGAGGGCGTTCATCTTGGCCCCTCGTCCCAGGCGAGATCGCTGCCGAGGGCCCGCGCGGCCTGCGCCCAGAGGGTGGCGATGTCGGCTTCGATGCTGCCGGCGTCGGAGCGCACGCGGCAGCCGCCGCGCGCCACGTCGGCGTCGGGCAGGAGGCGTGCGCCGCGCGCCTGCAGCGCCTCCTTCGCCCCTTCGGCGACCAGGGGCAGGTCCTGCGGGTGTACGTGCACGCTGACGTGGCGCGCCGACTGCACGAGCGCTTCCACCGCCTCGGCGGCGACATCCGCGACGTGGCGCGGATCGAGTTGCAGCTCGCTGCGCACCACCTGGCGCGCCAGGGCCACGGCGATGCGCGCGACCGACTGCGAGATCTCCGCATGCAGGTTGTCGAACTCCCCGTCCAGCGATTGCATGAACTGCGCCAGGCGCGCGTTCAGCTGCCTTTCGTGCGCCGTCTTGAACTCCTCGAGGGCGGCGATGCCTTCGCGATAGCCGTTCTCGTAGCCGTGCTGGCGTGCGGCGTCGATGCGGGCCTGCCACTGCTCGGCGGTGGGCTCGGCAGGCGGCGTCGCTTCCGCGCGCGCCGCGGGGGTCGCCACGGCAGCGGCCTGACCGAAGCTGCCGGGCGTCCAGCTCGCGAAGTCATGGAGTTCCTCGCGCGGGATGAAGCGCGCGTAGCTCGTGCGCTCGGGGTTGGGCGAAGGCACGTTCAGGCGTGCGCGCCGCGGCAGTTCGCTAGACAAGCTGCTCGTCCCCGCCAACGGCCAGGACGATCTGACCCTCGTCCACCAGGCGGCGGACGATCTTCAGGATCTCCTTCTGCTCGGCCTCGACCTCGCTCAGGCGCACCGGGCCGCGCGAGTCCAGGTCCTCGCGCAGCGCCTCGGCGGCGCGCGTGGACATGTTGCTGAAGACCTTCTCGCGCATCTCGTGCGAGGCGCCCTTGAGCGCGATGACGAGCTGGTCGCTCTGCACCTCCTTCAGGATCGCCTGGAAGCCGCGATCGTCGACCTTCTCCAGGTCGTCGAAGGTGAACATGTTGTCCATGATCTTCTGCGCCAGCTCGCCGTCGGCTTCGCGCACGTAATCGAGCACCGCCGTTTCGGCGGCGCTGCCCATCATGTTCAGGATGTCGGCGGCGGCCTTGACGCCGCCGAGGTTGCTCTTGCGCATGCGCTCGCCGCCGGCGAGCACCTTGCTCATGACCTCGTTCAGGTCCTTGAGCGCGCTCGGCTGGATGCCGTCCAGCGTGGCGATGCGCACCACGACCTCGTTGCGGTGGCGCTCGCCGAAGGCCTTGAGCGTGGCCGCAGCCTGATCCGGGTCCAGGTGCACGAGGATGGCGGCGACGATCTGCGGGTGCTCGTTGCGCAGCAGCTCGGCCACCGACTGCGGGTCCATCCACTTCAGGCTCTCGATGCCGCTGGTGTCGCTGCCCTGCAGGATGCGGTCGATCAGCAGGTTGGCCTTGTCCTCGCC
>JAIXKR010000121.1 GCA_026932235.1 Burkholderiales bacterium | reverse complement strand
GCCCCGGGCGCGAGGCGCTGGAGCGCATCAACGCGGGCTTGCGGTGAGGGCGGCGGATGCCTGAGGCCGCCGTCGTGCAAGAGGGCCTGCCATGACCGCCACCCGCATCGAGACCGACTCGATGGGCGCCATCGAGGTCGCCGCCGACCGCTACTGGGGCGCGCAGACGCAGCGCTCGATCGAGCATTTCGCCATCGGCGTGGAGCGCCATCGTTGGGGTGCTTCGCTCGTGCAGGCGCTGGGCATCCTGAAGAAGGCGGCAGCACAAGCCAACCTCGAACTCGGCGAGCTCGAGCCGCGCCTGGCCTCGGCCATCGTGCAGGCGGCCGACGAGGTCATCGCCGGGCGCTGGCGCGATCACTTTCCGCTCGTCGTCTTCCAGACCGGCTCGGGTACGCAGACGAACATGAACGCCAACGAGGTCATCGCCAACCGCGCCAGCGAGCTGCTGGGCGGCGCGCTCGGCAGCAAGGTGCCGGTGCACCCGAACGACCACGTCAACCGCGGCCAGTCGTCCAACGACACCTTTCCCACGGCGATGCACATCGCCGTCGTGACGCAGCTGCAGACGCACTTGCTGCCGCACGTGCAGGCGCTGCGCCAGACGCTGGCAGCGAAGGCGGCCGCGCACGCCGGCCTGGTGATGAGCGGCCGCACCCACTTGCAGGACGCCACGCCGCTCACCCTGGGCCAGGCCATCGGCGGCTGGGTGGCGCAGATCGACTACGGCCTGCTGGCCTTGCAGCGCACGCTGCCGGAGCTGTACGAACTCGCCATCGGCGGCACGGCCGTGGGCACCGGCCTGAACGCGCATCCGCGCTTTGGCGAGTGCTGCGCAGCCCACATCGCGCGGCAAACGGGAGCGCCTTTTCGCAGCGCGCCCGACAAGTTCTTCGCGCTCTCCGCGCACGATCCGCTGGTGTCGGCCTCGGCGGCGCTGCGCACGCTGGCCGGCGCGCTGATGAAGATCGCCAACGACGTGCGCTGGCTGGCCAGCGGGCCGCGCTGCGGCATCGGCGAACTGCTGATCCCGGAGAACGAGCCCGGCTCGTCCATCATGCCCGGCAAGGTCAACCCGACGCAGTGCGAGGCGCTGACGATGGTCTGCGTGCAGGTCTTCGGCAACGACGCCGCGACCGCCTTCGCCGGCAGCCAGGGCAACTTCCAGCTCAACGTCTACAAGCCGGTCATGGCGCACAACGTGCTGGAGAGCATCGCGCTGCTGGGCGATGCCTGCGCCTCGTTCGAGCGCCACTGCGCGTGCGGCATCGAGCCCAACCGGCCGGTGATCGAGCGCCATCTGGCCGACAACCTGATGCTGGTGACGGCGCTCAACCGTCACATCGGCTACGACAAGGCGGCGGCGATCGCCAAGGCCGCGCTGCACAGCGGCCGGACGCTGCGCGAGGCGGCGCTGGCGCTGGGCGTCAGCGCCGAGGACTTCGATGCCTGGGTCGACCCGGCGCGCATGACGCAGCCTTCCGAAGACTGAAGGCGCGCCGGGTTCGAGCGCGTTTCAGGGGAGTTGCGGCCGCGTGCTGCGCCCCCCCGTGAGCTGGTACTCGATTCCCGCCTTGATGACGCGGTTCAGCCCCGGCGCGTGTTCGGAGAGCGCGAGCACGGCGCGGCGTGCGAGCTTCGGGAGTCCGTGTTCGCTGGTGAAGAGGCTGACGATCGCGTTCGTTCCGGCCCAGATCGGCAAGGTGTGCAGGCGGTGCTTGCGCTCGTAGGCGAGGAGCGGGGCGAGCGCACCGATGTCGCCGCCGCGCCGATGCACCGCGCCGAGCTCGCGCGCCAGCCGCTCGACGCCGTAGATGCCGAAGTTCCAGCCGTGTGCGGTCACCGGGTGCATGCCGACGGCGGCGTCGCCGACGAGGACGAGGCGCGGTGCCGCGAAGCGCTGCGCGTAGACGCCCACGAGCGGGTAGTGATGCCGCGGGCCGGCGGCCTGCATCGCGCCCAGGCGACCCTCGGTCTGCGCCTGGATGCGCGCGGCGAAGTCCTCGTCGGACAGCGCGAGCCACTCGTCGGTGCGCTCGCTGCCCACCGTCACCACGGCCGAGCTGATGCGGTCGTTGAGCGGCAGCATCGCCAGCGTGTTGCCGTAGCGGAAACACTCCCAGGCCACGCCCTCGTTGTCGCGCTCGTGGCGCACGCGGCCGACGACGACGCTGCGGCCGAAGTCGTGCATCGCCGCGCCGATGCCGGCCATGC
>JAIXKR010000005.1 GCA_026932235.1 Burkholderiales bacterium | reverse complement strand
CCAGGTGCCCGGCACCATACGCAGCCGCGTGCTGTTCTGACCGCCTGATCCCGGTGGGGTGTAGTGGCTCTTGCGGGCGTGCGGCGGGTCCCGGGGCCGTGGCATAGAATTTCTGCCCCCGAGGCCTCAGGGCGCAGCGCGCCCAACCCAGGTTGACCCCATGAATGCACCGATAGCGCTGGCTGCGCTGCAGGCGCAGGGCAGCGAGCCCGTGCGCCTGCGCGAGATTCCTTACAACTACACTTCGTTTTCCGACCGGGAAATCGTCATCCGCCTGCTCGGCTCCCAGGCCTGGGACGTGCTCGACCACCTGCGCCGCGAGCGCCGCACGGGCCGCTCGGCACGCATGCTCTACGAGGTGCTGGGCGACATCTGGGCGGTGCAGCGCAACCCCTATCTCGAGGACGACCTGCTCGCCAGCGCGAGGCGCCGCGGCCTGCTCATCGAGGCGCTGCAGCACCGTCTGCACGAGATCGAGAAGCTGCGCACGCCCGCGCTCGACCCCGCGCGCGACGCCCTCGTCGGCGAGCTGATGGCCGCCGCGCACGCCGCCGTGCAGGCCTTCGCGGAGCGCTTTGCCGAGCTTGCCGCACGCCGCCAGCGCGCACGCGCGGTGCTCGCGCGCGTCACCGCCAAGGACAACATCAGGTTCGACCCGCTCTCGCGCGTCAGCCACGTCACCGACGCCACCGACTGGCGCGTCGAGCTGCCCTTCGTCGTCCTCACGCCCGACAGCGAGGCGGAGATGGCGGCGCTGGTTGCCGCCTGCATCGAGCTCGGCCTCACCGTCATCCCGCGCGGCGGCGGCACCGGCTACACCGGCGGCGCCGTGCCGCTGACCTGGAAGAGCGCGGTCATCAACACCGAGAAGCTGGAGGCCCTGGGCGAGGTCGAGTGGGTCGAACTGCCCGGCGTGGCGGGGAAGGTGGCGACCATCCGCACCGAGGCCGGCGTCGTCACGCAGCGCGTGGCCGACGCCGCCGAGCGCGCCGGCCTCGTCTTCGCCGTCGACCCGACGAGTGCCGAGGCGAGCTGCATCGGCGGCAACATCGCCATGAACGCCGGCGGCAAGAAGGCCGTGCTCTGGGGCACGGCGCTCGACAACCTGGCGAGCTGGCGCATGGTCACGCCCGACGCCAAGTGGCTGGAGGTGACGCGGCTCGCGCACAACCGCGGCAAGATCCACGACGTGGACGTGGCGAGCTTCCGGCTCGACCGCTACGACGCCGACGGGCGCACGCTGCTGGGCAGCGAGCAGCTCGACATCCCGGGCCGCGTGTTCCGCAAGCAGGGCCTGGGCAAGGACGTCACCGACAAGTTCCTCGCCGGCCTGCCGGGAATCCAGAAGGAGGGCTGCGACGGCCTCGTCACCAGCGCGCGCTGGGTGCTGCACCGCATGCCCGAGCACGTGCGCACCGTGTGCCTGGAGTTCTTCGGCCGCGCGCACGACGCGGTGCCGGCCATCGTCGAGATCAAGGAACGCCTGTTCGCGCTCGCCCAGGCGACGCCGCCGGTGCTGCTGGCCGGGCTCGAACACCTGGACGACCGCTACCTGAAGGCGGTCGGCTACGCCACCAAGAGCAAGCGCAGCCTCACCGGCAGCGGGCTGCCGAAGATGGTGCTCATCGGTGACGTCGTCGGCGACGACGAGGACGCCGTGGCGCGCGCCGCCAGCGAGGTCGTGCGCATCGCCAACGGCCGCCACGGCGAAGGCTTCGTCGCCGTCGGCAAGGACGCGCGCAAGCGCTTCTGGCTCGATCGCAAGCGCACGGCGGCGATCTCGCGCCACACCAACGCCTTCAAGATCAACGAGGACGTCGTCATCCCGCTGCCGCGCATGGGGGAGTACACCGAAGGCATCGAGCGCATCAACGTCGAGTTCAGCCTGCGCAACAAGCTGCAGCTCGCGCAGCGGCTGCTGGCCTTCTTCGAGCACGAGAGCATGCCGCTGGGCAAGGGCGGCGAGCGCGAGGCGGCGGTCGGCGCGGAGCTGCTGCAGGCGCGCGTGCAGCAGGCGATCGTCCTGCTGCGCGAGGTGCAGGCGCTGTGGCAGCACTGGCTCGACGCGCTGGACACGCCGCAGCCGGCCGACGACGACGGTGCGGGTGGCGAGGGTGGCGAGGGCGGCGCCGCGGCCGCGCCGCAGACGATCTTCACGCGGCTGCAGGAGCACCGCCTGCGCGCCTCCTGGAAGACGCAGATCCGCCAGCCGCTG
>JAIXKR010000164.1 GCA_026932235.1 Burkholderiales bacterium | reverse complement strand
TGCAGCCGCCGAGCAGCCGGTCGCGCCACAGCCACCCGGGCATCACCGGCTCGGCTGCGCGCGACTCGACGCGGATCGCCAGCGTCGCGGCGATCGCAGCGACGCCGAAAGCAGCCGCGCTCGGCGCCGAAAGCCAGGGCCAGCGCTGCCCGCCCTCGAGCAGCGCGACGAGCAGCGCGCCCACCGCCAGCAGCACGAGCACGGCGCCAGCGTAGTCGATGCGCGGCTGCCGGCGCTCGAAGCGCTCGTGCAGGAAGACGCCGATCAACGCCAGCGCCGCCAGCCCCACCGGCAGGTTGATCAGGAAGATCCGGCGCCAGGACGCATGCTCGACGAAGACGCCGCCGACCACCGGGCCGGCGACCGCGGCGACCGCCCAGACGCTCGAGAGCCAGCCCAGCACGACGCCGCGCTGCTGCACCGGGTAGAGGTCGCCGGCCAGCGTGTTGACCGTGGCCATGATCGAGCCGGCGCCGATTCCTTGCAGCGCACGAAAGGCGATCAGCGAAGGCATGTTCCAGGCCGCTGCGCAGGCCGCCGAACCGGCGAGGAAGACGAGCGTTCCGACGACCAGCACCGGCTTGCGCCCGACCAGGTCGGCGAGCTTGCCGTAGATCGGGATCGTGACCGTCTGCGCCAGCAGGTAGATCGAGAACACCCAGCTGAAGAGCGCGAAGCCGCCGAGCTCGCCGGCGATCTGCGGAATCGCGGTCGAGACGATGGTCGTGTCCATCGCCGCGAGCATCATCGTGCACATCAGCGCGGCCAGGATCCAGCCGCGCGAAGGCACGGGCAGCGTCCCGTCGCCGGGCGCAGCGCGCGCCCGGTCGGTCCCGTCCTTCATCGGCCGCCCCGCGGCGCTCGCCCGCGCCCTCAGGCCACCGACGCCTTGCGGATCGTGTCGCGCAGGACCTCGTTGTTCGCCCAGTGGATCGTGAAGGCACGCACGTCGCGCATCCGGCGCTCGGCCGGCAGCTCGCGCGAATAGCCGGCGGCGCCGAAGAGCGCCATGCAGCGGTCGACGATGCGCACCGCGGTCTCGGTCGCCGTGAGCTTGGCGGCAAAGAGCGACAGCGGCGGGCCCTTGTGGCCGGCGATGTCGCGGATCGCCTGCACGAGCATGCCGCGCGCCGCGGCGAGCTCGATCCGCATGTCGCCGAGCGCCGCCTGCACGCCGGGCTGGCTCGCCAGCGCGGCACCCGCGACCACCCGCTCCTTCACGTGCGCGCCCGCATCGTCGAGCGCCGCCGAGGCGATGCCCAGTGCCGCCGAGGCGGCGCCGACGAGCCCATGGGCGCCGGCCGCGCCCATCACCATCAGGCCGCCGGCCTCGTCGCCAAGGAGCCGCGAAGATTCCAGCCTGCAGCCCGAGAGCGCGATCCCGCCGACCGGAACCCCGTGCACGCCCAGCAGCTCCTCGCGCCGCCCGAAGCTCACGCCGGCGTCGCCCTTCTCGACGATGAAGCAGCCAAGCGCCGGCGGCGGTTCGCCCGTGCGCGCCATCAGCACGTAGACGTCGGCCATGCCCGAAAGGCTGATGAATTCCTTGCCGCCATCCAGCACCCAGTCCTTGCCGTCGCGCCGCGCGCGCGTGCGGATGCCGAGCGGATTGGAGCCGCCCCCTGCCTCGGTGGCCGCCATCGCGCAGCCAAGCCGGCGACCGGCAACCAGATCGGGCAGCAGGCGCTGCCGCGTCTCGTCGCTGCCGGCGATGAGCAGCGCACGCACGCTCATCGTGTGCGCCAGCAGCAGCCAGGCGGTCGACGCGCAGGCGCGCCCGACCGCCTCGACGCAGGCGCCGAAGGTCGCGAGATCGGCCTCCACGCCGCCGAAGGCCGCCGGCGCCGCAAGCCCCAGCAGCCCCTGCTCACCGAGCCGCGGCACCAGCCCTTCGGGAAACTGTCCGCTGCGATCGACCGCCGCTGCGTGCGGCGCGATCTCCCCGGCGACGAAACGCGTGACGCTGTCGATCATCTCCTGCATGTTGCTCTCCCAGGCGCTCTGTGGTGGGACGGTCGGGGCGGACCTGCGCGTGCCACCTGCGGCGCTCCGGGCGCCGGGACCGGATGCCGGTCGGCGCCGCCCTTCAAGACCTCTCAGGAATGTGGCTCTGCCACTTTGCTTGGCCCCCGCGGGGGCGGGCCGGGCGCAGCCCGGTCCTGGGGGTGCTCAGTGCGTGTCGCCGATCGCGGCGAGCATCGCGTCGATCGAGTCGAACTTCTGCCGGCAGCGCGC
>JAIXKR010000023.1 GCA_026932235.1 Burkholderiales bacterium | reverse complement strand
TCGGCCCCAGTGCCGAGGCCTGCCCGTCGCGGGCGCGCGCGCGCGCCAGGTCGAGTTCGACGAGCGCCGTCGTGATGCTCAGCAGCACGATCGCGTGCACGCTCACGAGCGCGATGTGGATCGTCAGGCCGGCCTCGCCGAACAAGGCAGCGGCCATCGGGATGCCCAGCTGCACGCTGTTGCCGAAGGCGGCCGAGATCGCGTGCACCGAAGGCGCGGCCGGGCCTTGCCGCAGCGCGCTGCCGCGCACGCGATGCCAGGCGTAGACGAGCAGCATGAAGCCGACGACGGGAACGAAGTACGCGGCCACCGTGCGCCAGGGCATGGTCGCCATCTCCAGCCGCGCCGTGGTGCGGAAGAGCAGCGCCGGGACGAAGACCGAGAAGGCGGCGTTGCCGAGCAGCCGCGCCGGGTCGCCGCGCTCATGCCCCGACTCCAGCCAGCGCCAACGCCCCGCCGCCCAGCCGAGCAGCACGGTGAGGAAGATCGCCAGCAGCTTCTCGAAGACGGCGGCGGTCACGCGCTCGCTCCCGCCTTCGCCTTCAGGCCGCGGTCTTGCGCGCCGCCGCCTTCTTCGCCGGCCCCTTGGGGCGAGCGGCGCGGGGCTCGAATTCGAAGATCACCTTGCCCTCCTTGGCGTCGTAGACGAGAAAGGCCTTGAACTTCCGGTGCGTGCGGTTGGAGACGAAGCCGTCGAGCAGCCGCGTGCGTCCGCCGGCCAGCAATTGCTGCATGTCCTCGTGCGACACGGGCTGCTGCAGGATCAGCCTGCCGGTCTTGAAGTCGCAGGTGACGTGCGCGCCCACCGCGTGCTCGCAGACGTAGCTGCTGCCGTGCTCGTACACGTGGCCGCGGCACTTGGGGCAGGCGCCGAGACTCGCCTGGCCGGAGAAGTCGACCGGGGCCCCGTCGGCCTCCTTCTGCTTCGCGTCGTCGCCGAAGTCGAACTCGAGCTTCCAGTTGGCGATCTCCTCGTCGCGGACGAGCCGCAGCTCGGCGCTGAAGGGCCAGCCGGCCTTGGAGCGAAAGCCCTCCAGCGGGCCGATGCGCTTGTCGCGCAGGAGCCCCTCGGCCTCGGCGATCTCGAACGCGCGCCCGGCCGGCAGCTTGGTGATCGAGAAGCCGCAGCCCTCGGAACCGCCGTCGGCGCCGGCGCAGGCGAAGCGCCGGTAGTTCTCCTTCACCACGCCGCCGCAGTTGGGGCAGGGCGCCTCCAGCGTGGCGTAGTCCCCGGGGATGGTGTCGCGGTCGTACTCCTTGGCCTTCCTGACGATGCGCTCGGCCATCTGGGCGATCTCGGCCATGAACTGCGCGCGCGCGAGCTGCCCGTGCTCCATCTGCGCGAGCCGGTACTCCCAGTTGCCGGTGAGTTCGGGCTTGGTCAGGTCGTCGACGCCCAGGCCGCGCAGCAGCGTCATGAGCTGGAAGGCCTTGGCCGTGGGGACGAGCTCGCGACCCTCGCGCAGCACGTACTTCTCGGCGATCAGGCCCTCGATGATCGCTGCGCGCGTGGCCGGCGTGCCCAGGCCCTTCTCGGCCATCGCCTCGCGCAGTTCGTCGTCGTCGACGAGCTTGCCCGCGCCTTCCATCGCGGACAGCAGCGTGGCCTCGGTGTAGCGCGCCGGCGGCTTGGTCTGCAACGCCTTCACGTCCACGCCCTCGGTGCGCACGATCTCGTCCGGCTGCACCGGCACCAGGTTGGCATCCTCGTCCTGCGCCTCCTTGCCGTAGACGGCCAGCCAACCCGGGTTCACGAGCACCTTGCCGTTGGTCTGGAAGGCGTGCTTGGCACCGTCGCTGCCCTGCACGCGGCTCACGCGCGTCGTCACCAGGTACTCGGCGGCCGGGTAGAAGACGGCGAGGAAACGCTTGACGACGAGGTCGTAGAGCCTGGCCTCGATCTCGGTGAGGCTCCTGGGCGCCTGCAGCGTCGGAATGATGGCGAAGTGGTCCGAGACCTTGGCGTTGTCGAAGATGCGCTTGCCCGGCTTCACATAGCCTTCGGCGAGTCCCTTGCGCGCATGTTCGGCGAGTGCCGCCAGCGGCCCGGGCAAGGGCTCCTCGGCCAGCATGCCGAAGGTCTGCTTGACGACGCCGAGGTAGTCCTCGGGCAGGTGGCGCGAGTCGGTGCGCGGGTAGGTCAGCGCCTTGTGCTTCTCGTAGAGCGCCTGGGCGATGGCGAGCGTGGTCTTGGCCGAGAAGCCGAAGCGCGAGTTCGCCTCGCGCTGCAGCGTCGTCAGGT
>JAIXKR010000118.1 GCA_026932235.1 Burkholderiales bacterium | reverse complement strand
GAGCAGCGGACTCTTAATCCGTTGGTCGTAGGTTCGAATCCTACAGGGCCCACCAATCACGACAACGGCCTGGTCGATGCCAGGCCGTTGTTCTTTCCGCCCCTGTGCCACGAACGTGCGGTGCGCCGCGCGCCGGTCGGCCCAGGGCGCGGGATGATCCGCCGCCAGGTGCCCTTGCGCCTGACCGGCCGCATGGCCTGCTGCTGGCCGGTTGCGCGTCACGATGGCAACCGGGCCTTCTTCGCCTCGCGCCAGGCGCGTTCGGCGAGTTCCGCAAGCGCGTCCACCATCGTTCGAGCGTTGGCCGACGCGGCATTACCGCGTGCCAATCGGCCCTTGATGCCGTGAAAGATCGCCGCGAGCCGGAACATGTTGAACACGACGTAGAAGTCGAGGTGCTCGATCCCCGCGCGACCGGTGCGGCGGCAGTAGGCGGCGACGTAGCTTTCCTCGTCGGGGATGTTGAGCGCCTGCAAGTCGCTGCCGAGCAGCCCGGCGACGCCGAGTGGCGGAATTCGGTACATCATCAGGTGGTAGGAGAAGTCCGCCAGCGGGTGACCCAGCGTCGACAGTTCCCAGTCGAGCACCGCGATCACGCGCGCCTCCTGCGGATGAAAGATCATGTTGTCCACGCGGAAGTCGCCATGCACCACAGCCGTTTCATCGCCCGGCGGAAGGTGTCTTGGCAGCCAGTCCATCAGCTGATCGAGGTGGGGGTCGCGGCCGGCATCGCCCGCGTCGTTCCTGACCTGCTGTGACCAGCGCGCGATCTGGCGTTCGAAGTAGTTGCCGGGTCGACCGTAGTCGGCGAGACCGGCGGCGGCGACGTCGATGCAGTGCAGCCGAGCCAGCGTCGCGTTCATCGCATCGAAGTAGAGCGGGCGCATCCCGCGCGCGACCTCCGGGAAGGTGGCATCCCAGACGATGCGGCCGTCCACGTGGTCCATCACGTAGAACCATGTGCCGATGACCGAGTCGTCGGTGCAAAGCGCATGGACATGGGCGACGGGGAAGCGCTCGCGTTCCAGTGCCTGCAGCACGCGGGCTTCGCGCTCGATCGCATGGGCTCCCCTGAGAAGCGGACCCGGCGGCTTGCGCCGCAGCACATAGCTGCGGCGGGCCGTGATCAGCTTGTAGGTCGGGTTGGATTGCCCGCCCTTGAACTGGACGACTTCCAGCGGCCCGGCGTAGCCGGGAACATTGGCTTGCATCCACGTCTCGAGCCGCTTCTCGTCGAAACGGTGCTGCGGGCGGACCGGAGTCGTTCCGGTGAACGCGGTGGAGGTGGTCATCGAGCTTCCGGCATCGTGGCCCGGCGCTTGATGGTCTTCGCGATCGACCATTTGTGGACCTCGGTCGGACCATCGTAGATGCGGAAGGCCCTCACTTCGCGGAAGACCTGTTGCACGACCGTGTCGCCGCTGACGCCGCAGCCGCCCATCACCTGGACGCAGCGGTCGGCGATGCGGAACAGCGATTCCGACACGGCCACCTTGGCCATGGACGATTCCAGCGTTCCCTTGGCGCCTGCATCCAGCAGCCCGGCCACCCAGTCGATCATCAGCCAGGCCTGCTGGAGATCGATCTGGTTCTCGGCGAGCATGAAGCCCACGCCCTCGTGGTCGATCAGCGGCCGCCCGAAAGCCTTGCGGCGGACGGCATAGGCCGTGGCGATCTCCTGGGCACGGTCGCAGGCCCCCAGCCAGCGCATGCAGTGGGTCAGGCGCGCCGGGGCCAGTCGCACCTGCGCGTACGCCAGGCCCTTGCCAACTTCACCCAGCACATGGTGGTCAGGCACGCGCAGGCCATCGAACTTCACCACCGAGTGGCCCCCGGGCATGGAACTGTCGATCGTGTCGAGCACGCGCTCGATCCGCACCGCCGGGTTCGGGAGATCGAGGAGGAACATCGTCGGTCCTTCGTCCGCCAGCGCCATCACGATGCCGACGCTGGCACCTTTGGCCCCGGTGATGAAGGCCTTGCGGCCGTCGATGCGCCATTGCCCGTCCTCGCGCCGGGCAGTCGTGATGAGCATCGAGGGGTCGGAGCCGGCACCCCCGTCCTCGGCCGGCTCGGTCATGAAGAAGGCCGAACGTGCGCGGCCTTCGACGACGGGCCGCAGAAAGCGGGCTTGCTGTTCAGGCGTGGCGACGCGGCCGAGCAGGAACATGTTGCCTTCGTCGGGCGCTGCGACGTTGACGGCCACGGGACCGAGCGGCGACACGCCGGCGGCGCGGAAGATCAGGGCCGTGTCGCGGTGCGACAGGTGGGCATGCCCATCGGGGATGTGCGGCGTGAGCACACCTGCGGCGCCGGCCAGCGATCGCAACTCGGCGACGAGGTCTTCGCCGGGACCGTGGGGGGTCAGGCGCGCATCGCGCTCGTAGGGGATCACCTGATCCCGAACGAAGGCCTCGATGCGGGAGGCGATCCGACGGCCTTGTTCGGATGCCTCTGAACCAACGCTGTGCGGCATGGGATGCTCCGGCAGTCGACAGGAAGCGAAGACATCGTAGCGTCGAGACGGCATGGCCTACGGCCGCGGACGCACGGCGACCTGGACCGTGCCCCCGAGAACGGCGGGCGGCGCCTGCGCCGCGCGTCGCGGCACTCAGGGCCGGCGCGACGCCGGCCGCAGCGCGAATGCCTCGCGCGCGAGCCAGAGCGTGGCGACGATGATCGACGCGCCGCCGACGAGCACGAGCACCGGGGGCACGCCGGCCAGCAGGTGCAGCGCGATGCCCACGGGCATCAGCAGCCCGGCGAGCGCGAGCCAGGAGATCCAGCGCGCACGGGCGGCAGGGAGCGGCAGGTTCAGCAGGGTGAGGCCGACGGCGACGTTGATGAGGCCGAAGAGCGCCCCGTGCGCGTGCCCGAGGCGGACCTCGAAGTGCGTGCCGGTGGCGTACTGCGCGATCCATTGCTCGCGTCCGGGCGCAAGGTCGTGCATGAAGCCGAGGAAGAAGCCCACGCCCATGTGGAGGCCGAGGAAGACGAGGCCCCAGCCGATGTTCCTTCTGCCTTCCATCGCGCGCTCCCACCGATCGACCGTTCATGGTACCCGCTGAACTCCTCGCACCCGCTCCAGGGCGCGGTGCAAGGTCAGCGCGAGACCGGATCGATCCCGCCGGTGCGTGCCTGCGCGCCACTGCGGTGACGGGTGGTGGAACGCCGCTATGTCATATTCGATGCGAACGGTGACGCAGGTGCCGGCGCCGTCGACGTGGCCGAGCACTGGTTCGGCGGCTCGCCCAACGCCGCGGGGCAGGCCTCGATCGAGTCGATCGTTGCCGCCGATCCCGACTTCATCGTCGCGATGCGCGTGGCCGACGCCGAGGACATGCGCGGCAACCCGCAGTGGAAGAACATCGGGGCGGTGAGGAACGGCCGCGTCTACGCCAATCCGCGCGGCCTCTTCCGGTGCGGGCGCGTTGTCCGGGCGGGAAGCGTCAGTCCGGCACGATCGCCGTGACCTCGATCTCGACCTTGGCGCGTTCCTCCATCAGCGCGGAGACCTCGACCGCGCTCATCGCCGCGTTGTAGGCGCCGACGATCTCGCGGAAGGCGCGGCCGATCTCGCGCCCGGCGGCGAGGTACTCGGCGCGACTGGTCAGGTACCAGGTCATGCGCACGATGTGCTCGGGCCGGGCGCCGTCCTCGGCGAGCACCGCGACCACGTTCCGCAGCGCCTGGCGCACCTGCTCGACGAGGTCGTCGCTGTGGAAGCGGCCATCGCCGTCCCAGCCGATCATGCCGGCGACGCAGACGGTGCGCCCGCGCGCGGAGACGCCGTTGGCGTAGCCCTTGGGCTTGGCCCAGGACGCGGGTTGCAGGACTTTCATGCGGATCTCCCGTTCATTGCCGCATGCCGAAGGCCTCGATCGCGGCGCGCAGCTCGGGGGGGATGTCGATGGCGCGATGCGTGCGCAGCGAGGTGGCGACAAGCACCTGGTTCATGCGGATGCGCAGGTCGCCGGCCTCCTGGCCGACGCAGCTCACCGACAGGCCGATCGAGCTGCGACCGAGGCGGCTGACGGCGAGCTGCAGCCGCACGCGGTCGCCGAAGGGGCTCACCGCCTTGAAGTCGGCGTCCAGGTGCACCGTGGGCAGGCCGATGCCGCGCTCGATCACCATGCCGTGGTAGGACAGTCCCAGACCCTCGTTGACCCAGTCCTCGACGAGGCCGTTGAACATGACGAAGTACTGCGGGTAGAAGACGATTCCCGCCGGGTCGCAGTCGGAGAAGCGGATGCGGCGCTCGCGCACGAAGAGGCTCATCGGGCGGCTCCGCGTCGGCGCGTGTCGGCGCGGCGGGGCGTGCGTTCGCCGCGCAGCGCGCCCAGTTGCTGATACGTCTGGCGGATCGCCTGCTCGTCCATGGGCGCGAAGAGCTCGAGGATCCACTGCTCGTGCTCGTGCGCCATCGCCTCGAAGCTGCGCCGGCCCTCTGGGGTGAGGCGCACGATCCAGGAGCGGCGGTCGGTCGGACTGCTCGCGCGCGCGACGAGGCCGTCGCGCTCGAGTTCGTCGGTGAGCGCGGTGACGTTGCCGCCGGTGACCATCAGGCAGCGCGAGAGGTCGCGCATGCGCAGGCCGGCCTTGTGCCGGTGCAGCTGCGCGAGGTAGTCGAATCGCCCGAGCGAGATGCCGAAGCGCTCGCGCAGTCGGCGGCGGATCTCGGCCTCGATGCCGGTGACGCTGGCGAGCATGCGCAGCCAGAGCTTGAGCGCCGCGTGGTCGTCGGCGCGCGCGCGCGCCTCGTGGCCCAGGCGCGCGGCATCGGGCAGTGCGACGGCCTCGTTCACATCACCTCTCCGCCGCTGACCGAGATCGCCTGGCCGGTGATGGCGGCCGCGCCGCTGCCGCACAGCCAGCGCACGGCGTCGGCGACTTCCTCGGGCTGCACGAAGCGGCCCTGCGGGTTGAAGCGCGAGAACTCGGCGCGCGCCGCTTCGGTGCTGCGGCCTGTCCTGGCGACGACCTTCTCGATGCTCTGGCGCAGGATCTCGGTCTCGGTGTAGCCGGGGCAGACGGCGTTGACGGTGATGCCCTCGGCGGCGAGTTCGAGTGCGAGCGCGCGCGTGAGCCCGAGCACGCCGTGCTTCGCGGCGACGTAGGCGCTGACGTAGGCGTAGCCGCGCTGCGCCGCGGTGCTGGCGATGTTGACGATGCGGCCGCGGCGCGCCGTGCGCATGTCGGGCAGCACCGCCTGCGTGCAGGTGAAGCAGCCGGTGAGGTTGACGGCGAGCATGCGCTGCCAGAGCTCGGCGCTGGTCCTGGCAAAGGGCGCGCTCTCGGCCTGGCCGGCGTTGTTGACGAGCATGAGGACCGGGCCACGCGCTGCGCGCGCGGCGTCGACCGCCGCCTGCACCTGCGCGGCGTCGGCGACGTCGGCGCATGCGAAGCCGTGCACGGGGCCGAGTTCGTCGGCCAGCGCCTGCAGCGGTGCGGCGGTCCGGCCCAGCAGCGTGAGCTGCGCGCCCGCCTGCGCGAGGCTGCGCGCGATCGCCGCGCCGATGCCGCGCGAGGCACCGGTGACGAGCGCATGGCGTCCGGCCAGCGGCAGCACAGGCATGACCTGCGACGCTGCACTCATGCCGCCAGCCTCGCGGCGGCGATGGCCTGCGCCTGCGCCGCCTTCTCGCGCTCGAAGAGCGCCTCCATCTGCCCCTTCCCCGAGAGGTAGGTCTTGGGCCAGGGCATGCGGGCGTAGCCGATCTTCGCCGCCTCGGTGAGCGTCCACGCCGGATTCGCCAGGTGCGGGCGCGCGACGGCGCAGAGGTCGGCACGGCCCGCGGAGACGATGGCGTTGACGTGGTCGGCCTCGGTGATCGCGCCCACGGCCATCGTTGCGATACCGGCTTCCTGGCGGATGCGGTCGGCGAACGGTGTCTGGTACATGCGGCCGTAGGTCGGCTTCTGCTCGGGCGAGACCTGGCCCGAGGAAACATCGATCAGGTCGGCGCCCGCGGCCTTGAAGGCGCGCGCGATCTGCACCGCGTCGGTCGGGGTGATGCCGCCATCGACCCAGTCGTGCGCCGAGATGCGCACCGACATCGGCTTGTCCGCGGGCCACACCGCGCGCACCGCGGCGAAGACCTCGAGCGGCCAGCGCAGGCGGTTCGCGAGGCTGCCGCCGTAGTCGTCGCGGCGCCGGTTGGTGAGCGGCGAGATGAAGGCCGAGAGCAGGTAGCCGTGCGCGCAGTGCAGCTCGAGCCAGTCGAAGCCCGCAGCCGCTGCGCGCTTGGCGGCGGCGACGAAGTCGGCCTGCACGCGGTCCATGTCGGCGCGGTCCATCGCCTTGGGGACGGCGCCGTCGGGCAGGTAGGGCAGGGCCGAGGGCGCAAGCAGCGGCCAGTTGCCGCTTTCCAGCGGCCGGTCGGCGCCCGCGCCCTCCCAGGGCGCGTTGGTCGAGCCCTTGGGGCCGGCGTGGCCGATCTGGATCGCGATCCTCGCGTCGCTGTGCGCGTGCACCCAGTCGACGATGCGCTTCCACGCCGCGCCCTGCGCGTCGTTCCACAGCCCAGGGCAGCCGGGGGTGATGCGCGCGTCGGCGCCGGTGCAGGTCATCTCGGCGAAGACGAGGCCGGCGCCGCCGAGCGCGCGCGCGCCCAGGTGCACGAGGTGGTAGTCGGCCGGCACGCCGTCCTCGCAGACGTACTGCGCCATCGGCGAGACGACGACGCGGTTCTTCAGCGTCACGCCGCGCAGCGTGAACGGGGTGAACATCGGCGGCGGCGCGGGCAGGGTCGCGGGCACCGGAACGCCCGCGCGCTCGGCGAACCAGCGCTCGTAGCCGCCGAGCCAGGCCGCGTCGCGCAGGCGCAGGTTCTCGTGGCTGATGCGCTGGCTGCGCGTGAGCATGCTGTACATGAACTGCTCGGGCGCGAGCTGGTCGCAGTAGCGCTCGCCGCAGACCTCGAACCACTCCATCGCGTTCCAGGCCGCGTTCTGCAGCCGCAGCGTCTCCACGCTGCGCAGGTCCTGGTAGGTCTGCAGCACCTCGCCGATCTTCTCCGGCGCGTCGCCCAGGCGCTGGAACTGGCGCGTGAGCTCGATCGCGTCCTCGAGCGCGAGCTTGGTGCCCGAGCCGATGGCAAAGTGCGCCGTGTGCACGGCGTCGCCCATCAGCACGACGTGCGCGCCGTGCGCGTTCTTCAGCCACCACTGCCCGCAGACCACCCGCTGGAAGTTCAGCCAGGCCGAGCCGCGCAGGTGGCGTGCGTTGGTCATCAGCGGCGCACCCTGCAGGGTGTCGGCAAACAGCTTCTCGCAGAAGGCGATCGACTCCGTCGCGTCGGCCTTGTCCAGGCCGTGCGCGCGCCAGACCGGCTCCGGGCATTCGACGATGAAGGTCGTCGTCCGGTCGTCGAACTTGTAGATGTGCGACTGGAACCAGCCGTGCTCGGTGCGCTGGAAGTCGAAGGTGAAGGCGTCGAAGAGGCGGTTCGTGCCCAGCCAGATGTAGCGGTTGGGGCGCGTGACGATGTCGGGCTCGAAGACCTGGGCGTACTTGCTGCGCACGCGTGAGTTGATGCCGTCGCTGGCGATGATGAGGTCGGCGTCGGGGAAGTCGGCGTCGGAATCCACCTCGTGCTCGAAAACGAGCTTCACGTCCAGCGCCTCGCAGCGCGCCTGCAGGATGTTGAGCAGCTTCTTGCGCCCGATGCCGACGAAGCCGTGGCCGCCCGAGCGGATCGTGCGGCCCTTGAAGCGCAGCTCGATGTCGTCCCAGTGGTTGAAGGCCTCCTGGATCTGGTCGGCGGTCTCGCGGTCCCACTGGCGCATGTTGTCCATGGTCGCGTCGGAGAACACCACGCCCCAGCCGAAGGTGTCGTAGGGGCGGTTGCGCTCGACCACGGTGATGTCGTGCTTCGGGTTGAGCTGTTTCATCAGCAGCCCGAAGTACAGGCCCGCCGGGCCGCCGCCGATGCAGACGATCTTCATGCGGTTCTCCTGTGACGCCGCTAGTTGATCAATGTTGAAAGATTCAGAGCTGAAGCAATATAGCGATTGGCGACGATTCCTGCAAGAGGATCGACGAGAGTCGCCCGGCTGCCACTCACCTCGTCTTCGAGCGATACCAGCACACCCCCGCTTCGTCGACCTCGGTCGCCAGTTCCCCGCGGTGGAGCAGGTGGTTCAGGCAGGCCACGCTCTCGCCGGTGGCCAGGCCGAGCAAGCTCGCGTCGCCCTCGGGCACCGGGCGTCCGAAAAGCGCGGCGAAGACGTCGATCGCGCGCCGCGGTTCGGCCAGACGCCGGCGCAGGCGCGCGAGTGCGATCTCCTGCCCATTGGCCAGCGCGTCCAGCCGCGCATGCAGGCCGCGGAAGGGTTCGTTGTGCGCGGGCAGCACCAGCACGTCGTCGCGCACCTCGCGGCGCAGCTTCTGCAGCGACGCGAGCCAGTCCGACAGCGGATCGGCCTCGGGCTCGGTCGGGTTGACCGAGACGTTGGAGGAGATGCGCGGCAGCACCTGGTCGCCGCTGATCAGCAGCGCGTCCTCGGCGCAGTAGAGGCAGGCATGCTCGGGCGAGTGGCCGCCGCCGACGACGACGCGCCAGCGGCGCGCGCCGATGACCAGCTCCTGGCCGTCCTGCAGGCGCCGGTAGCTCTCGGGCAGCGCGTGGATGTAGAGCCCGAAGCGGCCGAAGCGTCCGCGGTAGGCGTCGATGGCGTGTGCGCTCCAGCCGGCGCGACGGTAGAAGGCGATGGCCTCCGGCGGCGGCTCGCGCCCGGTATCGGCGACCATGACGCGGCAGTTCAGGTACTCCTGCCGCGTCATCCACAGCGACACGCCGAAGCGCCGCGTGATCCATCCCGCGGTGCCGACGTGGTCCGGGTGCATGTGGGTGACGATGACGCGCGTGGGCTGCCCTTCGTCCTTCGTCGCTTCGAAGAACGACTGCCAATGCCCGATCACGTCCTCGGTGCGCGTCCCGGTGTCGACGATGGCGTAGCCGCCTTCCTCCTGCAGCGTCCACAGGTTGATGTGATCGAGGTGGAAGGGCAGCGGCATGCGCAGCCAGTGCACGCCGGGCGCGACCTGCAGGCGCCCGCCGGGGGCGGGCCGTGCTTCGAAGGGATAGTCGAGCGCAGGCCGTGTCTTGGGTGAAATGGCTGCCGGCGCGCCAAGGGCATGCGTCTGCGTGTGGGCGGTGGAGTGGTCGCTCATCGGGTCGGGTCCGCGCGTTGAAAGCCCGAGTGTCGCCCGCATTGCATGCCTGGGCGCGACCGCCGCCGGGGACTTCAGCGGCGGGGTGCTCTCGGCCTGCCGCTTCGCGCCACCTGGGCTAGCGCCCGGCCTTCTGCTGCAGCGTCGTCTTCAAC
Source organism: Burkholderiales bacterium (assembly GCA_026932235.1). Classification (GTDB taxonomy): domain Bacteria; phylum Pseudomonadota; class Gammaproteobacteria; order Burkholderiales; family Burkholderiaceae_C; genus Rubrivivax. The sequence continues at coordinate 94,038 of JAIXKR010000118.1, read as the reverse complement.
TGCGCGTAGCGCTCTGCATCCCCGGGATTCAATGCCGCTTCGTCGATGGCACGCAAGGTCGTTCCCGCAGCGCTCCAGTCGCCCACCGCGATCAGCGCGTCAGCCAGATGCAGTTTGGGCAGGTCTCGCGTCGGCGCGAGATTGACGGCCGCGCGCAGCATCGCCACCGACTCCCTGGCCTGCCCGCTGCGTGCCAGGGCGACACCGACCGTGTCGAGCACGTTCGGATCGTTGGGCAGGGCCTGCAGGGCCCGGCGTGCGTTGGCAAGCGCCTCTGGCTGATTCGCCGCGATCTGTGCCCATGCGAGATCGTTGCGCAGGAAGGGGTTGTTCGGCGTCTTCGCCACGAGGCGCTGCAGGTGCTTCACCGCCTCGGGCGCGCGTCCCTGCAACTGGGCACGGCGCGCCGCGAATGCCAACACGTCGACGTGGTCCGGGTGCTCGCGCAGCAGCTGCGCCATCCTGCGATCGGCGTCGTCCTGGCGTCCGCCCTGATCGAGCGCCTCGACGATGCGCAGGTTCGCCGAGGGAACGGCGCCCGCCTTGCCGGCCGCGTGGAAGGCCTGGACCGCGTCGTCGAGCTTCCGGGCGCGAAGATAGACGTCGCCAGTCAACAGCATCGCGGTCAGCTTGGCCTCGGGTTGCCGGCCGAGTTCCTGCGCCACCGAAAGGGCCTCCGAAAGGTTGTCGGAAGCCTCGAGGCGCGCCAACGCGATGTACGCCGCGGAATCGAAAGGGCGATCCGAAATGAGCTTGCGCAGCGCCGTTTTCGCCTCGGGCGTGCGCCCCTCGTCGGCGTCGACTTGCGCCAGTTGCAGGCGCCAGGCGGCGTTCTGCGGGTAGTCCGAAACCAGCTTGCGAAGCACCTCCGTGGCTTGCTGCGTCTTGCCCATGCGCGCGTAGGTCTGGGCAAGCAACTCGCGCGCTGCAGCCGGCGCATCGGCCATCGCAGCGCCGCGTTCGGCGGCATCGAGCGCGCGCGCAGCGTCACCGGCACGCATCGACTCCTCGACGAGCGCACTTCGCAGCGCGACGGCAGTCGGATATAGCTGCACCCCGCGCTCGAGAACCGACAGCGGCGTGGTCTGCGCGGTGGATTCGCTGTGCAGCAGGTTCGCGTAGGCAAGCGTCTGCGACGGACCACCTCCCCCGGCAGTCAGCGCTGCAGCCTGGCGCGCGAGCAATTGCGTGCGCTGCCCGGCAGTCCGCGTCATCGCGCCCAATGCCATCAAGGCCCCGCCGTGACGCGGCTGCTCGTCCAGCACCGCCAGCGTCGCTGCCCATGCCCCCGCGGCATCCCCCTGCAGCGACTGCACGGCGGCGGCGGCCAGTCGCGCCTGTGCGTCCTGCGGGAAGCGTGCCAGGACCTGCTCGGCTGCGCGCTTCGCCCAGGCCGGTTCGCGCAGTTCGAGCACGGTCTCGACGACGCGCGCGCCCTGGGTGCCATCGGCGACGAGCGCGGGCAGTCCTTCCAACAGCTTGCGTGCACCTTCCCGATCACCGGAGGCCACGCGCGCGCGCGCCAGGGCCAGCAGCACGTCGGGCTCGCCTGGACGCGTGGCGGCCGCCTTCTCGAAGCTGGCGAGCGCCTCCTTGCGCCGGCCGGTGGCGCTTTCGATGTTGCCGCGAAGCATCAGGAGCTCGGCATCGCCGGGTGCGAGGTTCAAGCCGCGCTGGATGGTTTCGAGCGCCTGTCGGGTTTGACCCATCCTCAGTTCCGCCTGGGCGAGCAGGCGTATGCCGGGCAACAGCTGTGGATTGCGGCGCACGAGGGATTCCAGCCTTGCGTGGGCAAGGCGCACATCGCCGCTGCGCAGTTCGGCGGAGGACGCCATCAAGGCCGAGGCGACGTGCTCGGGCGCCACCTTGAGCACGGCCAGCGCCGCCGCGTGCGCTTGGTCCAGGCGGCCGGCGCGGCTGTGCAACAACGCGCTCAGGTAGTGTGCCCAGAACGACTGCGGCGCCGCCTTGGCCAGGCGCTGCCGTACCTGTTCGGCCTCGTCGAAGCGGCCGGCGGAGATCAGTGCTTCGCCGTATTCGCCGACCACGCCGAGGTTCCACGGTGCCGCGTCCTGCGCGCGGCGGATCAGGTCCAGCGAAAGCTCGGATTCGCCCGCGGCCATCGCGATGCGGCGTGCCGCCCGCAGCAGCCACCATGGCGCGGGCGAGGTGGTGTCGTCCAGAGAGAGCGTCGCCAGAGCCTGCACCGGTTGCCCGGCGTTGACGAGCAACTGCGCCTGTGCCAGCCGCACGGCAGGCACGGGCGGCTGGCCCTCGAGCTGCGCGCGGGCCGGCGCCTCACGCTTCAGGCCCAGCAGCGCCAGCGCAACCGTGCCGCGCAGCGTGGCGTCGGCCTCGTTCTCCTGCAGGCGCTCGTCCGCGTACTGCCGCACGAGCGCCTCGGCGTCGCCGCGGTCGAGCATCAGCAAGGCGATGCGCGGGATGAGGCGGTCACGGCTGCCGCCGGCGTCGAGTGCCTTGCGCAACTGCTCCTCGGCGCCGGCGCGGTCGTATCGCCGCTCGAGCAGATCGGCGAACATGAGGCGCAGTTCGATCGCTCCGGGCTGTTGTTGCAGCGCGCTGCGCAAGAGGATGGAAGCGGCAGCATCGTCACCCCGAGCGACGGCGTCGCGTGCCCTGGTGCCCAGGTCGGCCTCACCCTCGCCGCAGGCTGCCAGCGAAAGCGCCACCGGCACGGCAAGCAGGAGCCGGTGCAGGCGCCGCCAGAGCAGCGAATCGGAAGGAGAGGGGAACGAGGGCAGAGCGTAGGCCAGGCCCGAAGCCTTGCCCTGGACAGTCGTGCGCATGGCGGCAGCCTCGCGAGTGGCGACGCGGCGCAGCCTAGCATCGGCGGTACGCGGCGCGCGGAACCGCCGCGCACACGGATGCCCATCGTGTGCACAGTGCCACCGATCGTTGCGTTCCGTTTCGTCGCTCCGAAGACCCACGAGTCCACGAGTCCACGAGTCCACGAGACCACGGGTCCGGGAAGGGTGAGGATTTCCGACAGCCGGCGCTTCTCGATCGGAGAACGATGCCGCAGTGGGGGCGTCGGTTTTCCTACACTCCCGCAGCCCCTCGACCCTGGCCCGCGCACCCCATGCCCCGCACCGACCGCGTCTACAAGATCGAGATGCTCATCCGCAGCCGCGGGCACCTGAGCTTCAGGGACTTGCTGGAGGAGCTCGAGGTCTCGCCGGCGACGCTCAAGCGCGACCTGGAATTCCTGCGCGACCGCCTGGGTGCGCCGATCGAGTACGACCGCGACTTGAACGGCTACCGCTTCGGCGCCGAGGTCCGCGGGCAGAAGCACGAGCTGCCCGGCCTGTGGTTCAGCGAGCGCGAGCTCTACGGGCTGCTGATGGCGCATCAGCTGCTTTCCGAGCTGGACACCGAGGGCGTCATCAGCCGCCATCTGCAGCCGCTGCTCGCGCGCATCCACGAGATGCTGGACGGCACGCAGCTCGAAGCCCAGGCGCTGCTGCGGCGGGTGCGCATCGTCAGCCCGGCGAAGCGGCCGGTGCCGGGGCCCTTCTTCGAGTCCGTGGCCGAGGCCCTGCTGCAGCGGCGGCGGCTGGCGATGCGCTACCTCACGCGTGGGCGCGGTGCGCGCAGCGAGCGCGTGGTCTCGCCGCAGCGCCTCGTGCACTACCGCAACACCTGGTACCTCGACGCCTGGTGCCACACGCGGCAGCGGCTGCTGCGTTTCGCGCTGGACGCGATCGAGGCGGCTCAGGTGCAGCCCGGGAAGGCGCGCGAGATTCCGCTGCGCCGGGTGCAGGCCGAGATGGACGCCGGCTACGGCATCTTCGCCGGGGGCAAGCCGCGCTGGGCACGCCTGCGCTTCGACGCGCAGGCGGCACAATGGGCCAGCCGCGAGCAGTGGCACCCGCAGCAGCAGGGGCGCTGGCTGGCCGAACCCGGCGCGAGCGCGTGGGAGTTGCGCCTGCCCTACGTCGACGAGACCGAGCTCGTGATGGACGTGCTGCGCCAGGGGCCGCAGGTGCAGGTGCTCGAGCCCGCGTCGCTGCGCCGCCGGGTGCACGAGCGGCTGCTGCAGGCCGCGGCGCTCTACGACGCGGCGCCTCCGAGTTCACCCGCCTGAAACCGATGTTCGATCACAACGAGACCCTCGAAGAAGCCCTGCAGCGCAACGTCCGCGACGCGCTGGCCGAAGACCTCGGCACCGGCGACTGGACCGCGCAGCTCGTGCCCGCGCAGCGCCGCGCAACGGCACGCGTGCGCGCCAAGGAGGAGGCGGTGATCTGCGGCCGACCCTGGTTCGACGCCTGCGTGCTCGCGCTCGACCCGCAGGCGGTGATCACCTGGGCCGTGGCCGAGGGGCAGCGCGTCGAGCATGGCGCCGAGGTCGTGCGCATCGAGGGCGACGCGCGCGCGCTGCTCTCGGCCGAGCGCCCGGCGCTGAACTTCCTGCAGCTGCTCTCGGCGGTGGCGACGACGACGCGGCTCTACGTCGACGCGATCGCGGGCATCTCGCCCAATCCGCGCGGCTGCGTCGTGCTCGACACGCGCAAGACGCTGCCGGGGCTGCGCCAGGCGCAGAAGTACGCGGTGCGCGTCGGCGGCGGCAGCAACCAGCGCATGGCGCTGTGGGACGGCATCCTGATCAAGGAGAACCACATCGCCGCCGCCGGTGGCGTGGGAGCGGCGCTGCGCGCCGCGCAGGCGCTCGGCGCCGGAGTGCCGATCCAGGTCGAGGTCGAGAACCTGGACGAGCTGCGCCAGGCGCTGGATGCCGGCGCCACCAGCGTGCTGCTGGACGATTTCTCGCTGGCGGACATGCGCACCGCCTGCGCCATCGGCGGCGGCCGCGCGCTGCTCGAAGTCTCCGGCGGCGTCGACCTGGAACGCATCCGCGACATCGCGCGCACCGGCGTCGACCGCATCAGCAGCGGCAAGCTGACCAAGGACGTGCGCGCGATCGATCTCTCGATGCGCATCGACGCGCCGGCCTGAGGCCGGCCGAAAGGGGGCTCTCGTGCGCTTCATCCGAAACCTCGTGGCCTTGTCGACGGCCGGCCTGCTGGCCGCGTGCGCGTGGATGCAAGGCCCGCAGCTCGCGCCGGGCCAGACCGAGTCCGAACTGGTGGGCCTGCTCGGCTCGCCGACGGGTCGCTACGCGATGCCCGGCGGAGTGCAGCGGCTGGAGTGGGCCACCGGACCCTTCGGGCGTCAGACCTGGATGGTCGACATCGGCCCCGACGGGCGCAGCGTCTGGTTCGCGCAGGTGCTCGAGCGCCGCTACCTGTTCGACTTCGCGCAGCGTGCGCCGGGAATGGACGTTGCGCAACTGCTGCGCGAGCTCGGCCGTCCGGCCGAGCGCCGCCGCAACGGCTGGGGCGGCGGCCAGACCTGGTCCTGGCGCTACGTCACCAACGACTGCCTGTGGTGGCAGGTGAGCCTCGACCGGGACGGCAAGGTCACCGGCGCCGGCGAAGGCATCGACCCGCTGTGCGACGTCGACGACACCCCGCGGCTGTTCTGACCCGGCCCGCGCCGGCGCATCAGTCCAGAGGCCGCGTCAGGTAGACGCCCTCGCGGCCGACGATGGCCACGCGCGCGGGCATCAGCACCGTGCAGTCGTCGCAGGGGGCGCGGATCTCGTCCGCGCCGTCGGTGGCGATCAGCTCGCCCTGCGCGAAGGTCTCGAAGCCGATCAGCGGACGCGTGAAGCGGAATGCCGGCGTCTTCACCATCCAGGTCTGCAGCAGGCCGTAGCGACGCTGCGGCGCCGCCGGCCGCGGGCGCGGCCCGAGCAGGCCGAAGTGCGCGAGGAAGTCGAGCGCGGCCTCGATCGCGAAGTCGGCCGTGCTGCGCTTGAAGTGCTGTCCGCATTCGACCACCAGCCCGACGCCGTGGTGGTCGGGACGGCCGTGCGCACCGTGCTCGATCAGCGGGGTGCCGGTGCGCATGCCCTGCGGCATCACCAGGTGCACCGAGGGCCGCGCAAGGGCGATCGCCAGCGCCGCGTTGCGTTCGAACTGCGGGTAGACCCAGAACGGGCTCACGTCGCGGCTGGTCGAGTGGATGTCGAGGATGTGGTCGGCGGCCGCCACCGCCGGGCGCATGCGCCGCGCGCGGTCGAGTTCGGGGCTGCGCTCGTCGCCGTCGAGCTGCGCCGCCGACCAGATGCGGTTCATGTTGTGCACGAGCTGGCGGCTCTCGAAGGGCTGCCCGGGGTCGAAGCTCTCGTAGGCGGCGACGTTGGCGAAGCTCACCGTCAGCGTGCCGATCAGCGGGCGCACGCCGGTGTCCAGCAGATGCGTCGCGGCGACCATGCCGCAGAACTCGTTGCCGTGCGTGAGCGCGTTGATCATCACGTGCGGCCCGGGCTTGCCGGAGTCGAAGCGGTGCACGTAGTCGATGCCGGTGTTGCCGGCGCGATAGGGACTGAGATCGCGCGGCCGGACTTCGATCGCAGGCAGGGGTTCGGTCGTCATGGGCGCTGACTGTAGGGCATCGCCAGGGAAGGCGGTGATGCGGCGGCTGCTAAGCTGGCGGCACTGCAACGGCCCCCGCATCGCGAGCGAGATCATGTTCACCGGCATCGTGCAAGGCGTCGCCACCGTCGTCCGCCTCGTCGAGCGCCCGGGGCTGCGCAGCTTCCACCTGCGCTTCCCGGAGGGCTTCGACGAAGGTCTCACGATCGGCGCCAGCGTCGCCGTCGACGGCACCTGCCTCACCGTCACCGCGCGCCCGGCGCCGTGCGAGGCGGCGTTCGACGTCATGCAGCAAAGCCTGGCGCTGACGACGCTCTCGGGCGTGGCCGAGGGCGGCCGCGTCAACGTCGAACGCGCCGCGCGCGACGGCGCCGAGATCGGCGGCCACCCGCTGTCGGGCCACGTCGACTTCATGGCCGCTGTGGCCGAGATCCGCCGCCCCGAGAACAACCACGTGCTGCGCATCGCCGTGCCCGCACCGTGGATGCGCTACGTCTTCGCCAAGGGCTACATCGCCGTCAACGGCGCCAGCCTGACGGTGGCCGAGGCGCAGCGCGAGCGCAACGGCAGCGGCTGGTTCGAGGTCTGGCTGATCCCCGAGACGCTGCGCCAGACGACCTTCGGCGACAAGGGCGCGGGCGACGCGCTCAACGTCGAGATCGAGCGCAGCACGCAGGTCTTCGTCGACACCGTGCGCGACGCCATCGACGAACGCCTGGGGCCGCTGCTGCCGCTGCTCGAGGAGATGCTGGCGAGGCAGGGACGGACGCTGGAGGATCTGGCGCGGCCGGCGGCTCTGCCGCCGCAATGAGCGCAGCGGGGGCGCTCAGAACACGATCACCCCGCGCGCATTGCGCCCGTTGGCGAGGTCGTCGAAGGCCTGCGGCGCTTGCTCGATCGCGTAGCGCTGCGTCACCAGTTCGTCGAGCTTGAGCTTGCCGGCCTTGTAGAGCCCGAGGAGGCGAGGGAAGTCCACGCGCGGGCGCGCGCCGCCGTAGAGGCTGCCGGTGAGCGTCTTCTCCTCGAACAGCAGGCTGCCGCAGCGCACGCCGACCTGGTCGTCGGCGCGTGCCACGCCCACCATCACCGCGGTGCCGGCCTTGCGCAGGCAGCCCCAGGCCTGCGCCAGCACGCTGCCCGCGCCCACGCATTCGAAGGCGTAGTCGGCGCCGCCGCCGGTGAGCTTGCGCAGCGCCCTGGCCGCGTCCTCGCCCGGTGCGGGCGCGTAGACGTGCGTGGCGCCGAAGGCCTTGGCCAGCGTGAGCTTGGCGTCGTTGGGGTCGACGGCGACGATCATCGCCGCGCCGCTCATCGCGCAGCCCTGGATCGCGTTCAGGCCCACGCCGCCGGCACCGAAGACGACGCAGGTCGATCCGGGCTCGACCTTGGCCGTGTTCACGGCCGCACCCCAGCCCGTCATCACGCCGCAGCTCACCAGCGCGCAGCACTCGGGCTTGACGCCGGCGGCGTCGATCTTCACGACGTTGCTGACGTGCAGCGTGGCGAACTCGGCCATGACGCCGCAGCCGCTGAAGATCGACAGCGGCTTGCCGTCGGCGTCGAAGGTGCGAACGCTGCCGTCGGGCAGCGTCGTCACCGACCTGGCGGCCAGGTTGCAGAGTTCGGGCCGGCCGATCGAGCACCAGCGGCAGGTCCCGCACATGCTGACGAAGGACGAGAGCACGATGTCGCCGACGGCGAAGTCGACTACACCCGCGCCGACGGCGACGATCCTGCCCACGCCCTCGTGCCCGAGCACGACCGGCGGCGGCAGCGGCAGCGTGCCGGTGACCACCGAGAGGTCGCTGTGGCAGACGCCGCAGGCCTGCAACTCGAGGGTGACCTCGTCGCGCTTCGGGTCGGCCACGGTGATCGTCTCGACGACGACGGGGGCGTTGAGCGCGCGCGCGATCGCGGCGCGGGCTTGGTAGGGCATCGGCTTGGCTCCGGGAGTTTCGGTTCGTTGCAGCCGCGAGCTTACGGCGGACGCGGATAATCGGCGCGCCCCGCTTCCCGGCGCCCTTTCGGCGTCGCCTCTCCCATGTCCGACCTCATCGTCCACGGCGGCAAGCCCCTGCGCGGCCGGCTCGTGCCCTCGGCGAACAAGAACGCCGTGCTGCCGATCCTGTGCGCCACGCTGCTCACGCGCGAGCCGGTGCGCCTGATCGGCATCCCCGAGATCACCGACGTGAAGAAGATCCTCGAGATCTTCCGCGAGCTCGGCAGCCGGGTCGAGGTCGACTTCGCCGCGCGCGTGCTCGAGGTGCACCACGAGCACACGCGCTTCGACGAGGCGGTGCACCGCCTGCCCGAGGCGATGCGCAGCAGCATCATGCTCGTGCCGGGGCTGCTCGCGCGCTTCGGTGTCGCGCGCATCGAGGATGACGTCAAGGGCTGCAGCCTGGGCATGCGCGAGATCGACCCGCACGTCGAGGTGATGCAGAGCTTCGGCGCGAGTGTCGAGCGGCGCCCCGACGGCATCGTGATGCGCGCCGGGCGCCCGCTGCGCGCCGCGCAGCACTGGCTGGACTACGCCAGTGTGACGACAACCGAGAACTACGTGCTCTGCGCAGCGCTGGCGCATGGGCGCAGCGTGCTCATGAACGCCGCGAGCGAACCGCACGTGCAGGAGTTCTGCCGGTTCATGCAGATGCTGGGCGCGCGCATCGAGGGCGTGGGCACCTCGCGCCTCGTGGTCGAAGGCGTCGAGACGCTCGGCGGCGGCAGCTTCACCTTCGACGAGGACTTCCACGAGATCGTCACCTTCCTGGCGCTGGGCGCCATCACCGGCGGCGGCGTCGAGGTCAAGAACTCGACGCCCGAGCAGTTTCCGCTGATCGACCGCAGCTTCGCCAAGTTCGGCGTGCGCGTCGTGCACGAGGGCGGCTGGTCGCGCACCGTGCCCGACGGCCCGACGCCCCATCTGCGCGTGCGCGAGCCCTTCACGCGCAACATCCTCCAGAAGATCGAGGCCGCGCCCTGGCCCTACCTGCCGGTGGACCTGCTGCCGATCTTCGTCGCGCTGGGCGTGCGCGCCGAGGGCAGCATCCTGTTCTGGAACAAGGTCTACGACGGCGCCATGGGCTGGACCGCGGAGCTCTCGAAGTTCGGCGGCCACGCGCTGATGTGCGATCCGCACCGCGTCATCGTCTTCGGTGGCAAGCCGCTGGTGCCGGCCACCGTCGAGAGCCCCTACATCATCCGCGTCGCGATCGCGCTGCTGATGCTGGCGGCGAGCATCCCGGGCCACAGCACGATCCGCAACGCCGCGCCGATCCGCCGCGCGCACCCGCACTTCGTCGAGAACCTGAGCGCGCTCGGGGCGGAGATCGAGTGGCGCGACTCGCCATGAGCGCGCTCCCCGGCGAGAACGCCTCGGCGAAGCGGCGCCAGGCCCGCAAGCCCCGCCCCTTGCCGCTGCTGCCGACCGCGCTGCGCGCGCGGGTCAAGGCGCGGGCTCGGCGGTGAGCGCCAGCGCCTCGACCTCGATCAGGAAGCCGTGGTGCAATGCAGGCACCGGCACCACCGCGCGTGCGGGGCGATGCACGCCCAGCCATTGCGCGTAGAGGGCATCGAACTCGGCCCAGTGGCCGATGTCGCCGAGGTAGACGCGCACCTGCACCAGCCGCTGCGGGTTGGAGCCCACGCCGCGCAGCGCGGCCTCGACGTTGGCCAGGACCTGCTTCGCCTGTGTCGCGAACGGGGCGTCGCCGAGCCTGCGCCCCTGGGCGTCGATCGGCAATTGCCCCGAGACCCAGACCATTCCGCCGACGACGACAACGGGGCTGTAGTGGCCTCCGGGTGCCGGCAGGCCCGGAGGCTGGATGCATTCGATCACGGCACGGCCTCCTCACTGCCTGCGGGGACCCTGCGAGCCGTCTGGCGGCGACTCAACCCAGTTTGCTCGGCAACCACAGGCTGATCGCCGGAAAGGCGCACAGCAGGAGCAGGCGCACCACGTCCACGGCGATGAAAGGCATGGTGCCCTTGTAGATGCGCGTGAGCGAGATGTCGCGCGCGAGCGAATTGATGACGAAGACGTTCATTCCCACCGGCGGGCAGATCATGCCGAAGGTCACCGCCATGACGATGATGACGCCGAACCACACCGGGTCGAAGCCCAGCTGCAACATCACCGGATGGACGATGGGTACCGTCAGCAGGATCATCGCCAGCTCGTCCATCACCGCCCCGAGGACGAGATAGCCCAGCATCACCAGGGCCAGCACGCCATAGGCGCCGATGGGCAGGTTGACGAGCAGGTTCACCGCGTTCTGCGTGAACTGCGTGACGGTGAGGAAGTAGCCGAACAGGTAGGCGCCGACGACGATCAGCATGATCGCCGAGGACACGCGCAGCGAGTCGACGAGCGCGTTCCTGATGCCGGCGAGGTCGAGCTGGCGCCGCGCGACGCCGATGATCAGCGCACCGGTTGCGCCCAGGCCGGCGGCCTCGGTGACCGTCACGAAGCCGAGGTACATGCCGCCGAGAACGAGCAGGAACAGGGCCAGCGTCGGCCACAGGTTCTTCAGCGTTGCCAGGCGTTCGGACCAGTCGTGGCGGCGTCCCGCGGGAAACGCCGCCGGCCGGCGGCGCGCGATGAAGGCCACCAGCGCGGCATACAGGCCCACCGCCAGCAGTCCCGGCACGACGCCGGCGAAGAAGAGCTTGGTGATGTCCGTCTCGGTCATGATGCCGTAGAGCACGAAGATCACCGAGGGCGGAATCATGATGCCCAGCGTTCCGCCCGCGGCGATGAGGCCCGCCGAGAGTCCGGCGTCGTAGCCCGCCTTGCGCATTTCCGGCAGCGCCACCTGGCTCATCGTCGCCGCGGTCGCCACCGACGAGCCGTTGATGGCGGCGAAACCGGCGCAGGCCACGATCGACGCCAGGGCCATGCCGCCGCGGCGATGGCCGGCCCAGGCCAGGCCCGCCTCGAACAGCTCGCGGCTCATGCCCGCGGTCGAGCAGAACGCGCCCATCAGGATGAACATCGGGATGACGCTCAGGTTGTAGTCGGTCAGCACCGACAGCGGGACGTTCGCGAGCAGGTTCAGGGCCGGCGTGAAGCCCGACAGCAGGCCGAAGCCGATGACTCCGGCGATGCCCATGGCGATGCCGATCGGCACGCGCAGCACGAGCAGGCCGAACATCAACGCGAACCCCAGCAGGGCAACGAGGTCCTTGCTCATGGCGTCGGCGTCAGACTTCCTCGGCCTGCGGCGAGCGCTCGCGCCAGAGGGCCACCAGGCGCGCGGCCGCCAGAACGGCCGCGGCGCTGACGCCGGCGGCCGAGACGGCATAGAACCAGACCAGCGGCAAGCGCAGGTCGCTCGTCGTCTGCGTACCCGTGCTGGCAAGCTTGACCCACACCATCCACGCCATCGGCGCCAGGAACGCCAGCGTCAGCAGCGTGGCCACGAGGTCGATGCGCCTTCGCCAGGGGCGCGTGCAGTGCTCCCACAACACGTCGACGCAGATGTGTCCGCCGCGCCAGGTGGCCAGCGCGATGCCCCAGAACATGGCGATGGCCTGCAGTTGCTTGGACAGGTCGAACCAGTCCGGAATCTGCAGTCCCAGGCTCTCGCGCAGGGCGACGTTGCCGAAGGTCAGCAGCGGGATCGCCAGCAGGAAGAGCGCGGCGATGGTCTCGAAGACGACCAGTGTGCGCTTCATGATCGAGCCTCCTGCGGGGGCGACCCGGGGCGGGGGTGCCCGCTTCAGTAGGCTGCGTTACGCGCCTGCAGCTCGGCGCGCAGGTCGTCGAGAACCGCCTTGCCGTCGAGCCCCGCCTTGTCGGCGGCGGCGATCCATTGCGCGGTCATCGGTGCCACCGCCTGGCGCCAGGCGTCGAGTTGTGCCGGCGTCAGCTTGGTGATGGTGTGGCCGCCCATCTTGCGGATCTTGTCCTCGCCGCTGTCCTCCCAGTCGCCCCAGGCGGCGCCGATCCTGCCGGCCCATTCGTTGTTGCAGTGGGCGTCGATCACCCGCTTCTGGCCCGGCCCGAGCTTGTCGTAGAAGCCCTTGTTCATGGCCCAGACGAAGGCCGCCGAATACAGGCGGAAGTCGATGTGGTGCCGGGCCACCTTGTCGATGCCGAAGGTGATCAGCGAATCCCAGGGGAAGGTGATGGCATCGGCAACGCCCTTCTCCAGCGCGTCGCGCGACTCGGGCGCCGACACCTGGACGTTGGTGCCGCCCAGCATCGTCACCATTTGCGCCATGGTGCCGTTGGCCGGGCGGATCTTCATGCCCTTGATCTGCCCCGGCTCGGTGATGAGCTTCTTGCTGTGCAGCGTGCCGTTGTGGATATGCGCCAGGCAGACGCGCACATCCTTCATCTCGGCGGCGGCGTGCTTGCGATACCAGGCGTCGAGTGCGGCCGAGCCGCCGCCGGGGCCGGCGGCCATGAAAGGCAGCTCGCTGGCCGCGAAGAGCGGAAAGCGGCCGGCCTGGTAGCCCGGCGAGACCCAGGTCAGGTCGGCGATGCCGTCGCGCGCCATGTCGTAGTGGTCGGGCGCCTTGCCCAGTTGCTGCGCCGGGTAGACGGTGACCTTGATCGTGCCGCCGGAGGCCGCCTCCACCGATTTCGCCCACGGTTCGAAGCCGGTCTTCGCCAGCGAGTGCTGCGCGGGCAGCCAGTGCGCCAGACGCAGCTCCACCGGCTTGTCCTGTGCGCACGCAGGGCCGGCGAGGGCGGCAGTCAGCGTTGCGGTGAGCGCCGCGAGGGCATGCGGGAAGGGACGCGTCATCGGGTGCCTCGGCTCCGTTGTCTGTGTTTGCGATTGCGGCAGCGTCGTGCGTGCGCACGGATCGGTCAAGCACCTTCGCCGCCGACGCAGACGCAGACGCAGACGCGCGCGTCGGACATCGTTCGCGTCTCGGCGACGCGCAGCCATGATACCCAAGCCACCGGCTGGTGCGGTAGCCGGGCGGTTGCGACTCGGCGGCCGTGGCGCCGGATCGGGGGCGGCATGGGTGTTTCGGCCTGGAGGCCACATGGGTCCTGCTTCGCAGTCTGGCGACTCGCCTACGGAACGCGGGCATGATTGCGGCATGCGAATCGCCGACGAGATCTCCGCCCTGCTTGCGCAGGCGTATGCCGAGGGGCCGCCGCTGCGCGTGCGTGCCCTGCACCTGCCACCGGTCTCGCCGCCCGGCGGCAAGGAGGGCGAGTTCGCCGCGCTGGAGCTGGAGTCCGGGCAGCTCGGCCTGTGCTTCCTGCTGCTCGACCAGGCGCTCAGCAGCATCGGCGCGCTGACCGATGCCGTGCGCGGGATCGACGCGCGCGAGATGGTGGCGTGGTGGGCCGATGGGCGCGCTGCGGCGGCGTCGCCCGCGCGCGCCGCGCTGGGCTACGCCGCGGTCAACGCGCTCACGCGCCGCGTCTTCGACCGCGCCGGATTCGCTCCCGCGCCGGCGCGCGACACCATCGGCGGGCTGGATCCGCGGCCTGGCGAGTCGGTGGGCATGGTCGGGCTCTTTCCGCCGCTGGTGAAGCAGGTATTGGCGCGCGGCGCGCGGCTGACGGTGCTCGAGTTGCGGCCGGACCTTGCCGGTGAGCGCGAGGGCTATACGGTGACGCTGGACCCGCAGGCCCTGCGTGGGTGCACGCAGGTGTTGTCCACCAGCACCGTGCTGCTCAACCACAGCTTCGATGGCGTGCGCGAGGTCTGCCGGGCAGCCAGGCGCTTCGTGCTCGTCGGCCCGGGCGCAGGCTGTCCGCCCGATCCGGTCTTCGCGCAGGGCGTCACCGCCATGGCCGGCAGCTGGATCGCCGATCCGCAGGCGCTGATCCAGGCCATCACCCGGGGCGCGTCCTGGGGCCATTCGGTGCAGAAGTCCCTGCTGCCGCGCGCGGACTACCCCGGCTGGGCGGCGCTGCTGCAGCGCGCCGCCGGGACCGGCTGAGCGCGCACGGCGGCCGCGCGATCCAGGCCGCCAGCGCCCGCGCGGTCGCGCTTGACGTCGTACATGAGCGAGTCGGCACGCTGCAGCAGCGCGTCGGCGTCGTCGCCGTCGCCGGGGTAGAAGGCCAGGCCGATGCTCACGCGCGGCACGATGGGCGGCAGGTCCTCGTACGGCAGCGGCACCTGCATCTGCGCCTCGATCTTTCGCGCCACGAGCGCGGCATCGCCAGGCTCGGCCAGGGGTTCGAGCAGGATCGCGAACTCGTCACCGCCCAGCCGCGCCACCAGATCGGATTCGCGCAGCGCGTGCTGCAGACGCCGGCCGATCTCGATCAACACGCGGTCGCCGACGGCATGTCCGTAGGTGTCGTTGATGGCCTTGAAGCGATCGGCATCGACGAACATCAGCGCCAGCGCCCCGCCGCGTTCGCCGGCACGCTCCACCGCCTGCTGCAGGCGCGCGGCAAAGGCGGCGCGGTTGGGCAGGCCGGTGAGCGCGTCGGCTTCGGCCTGCTGGCGCAGGACCGCGTTGCGAGCGCGCAGCCGCCGCTCGCGTGCCAGCAGCTCGGCCTCGTGCGCGTGCACCTCGGCCAGCAGGGCGTTGAAGTCCTCGGCCAAGGCGTCGATCTCGGCGATTCCCGCCGCAGGCGCGCGCTCGGCGAATGCGCGCGCCTGGCGCACGCCGCGCGTGAATTGCGCCAGCGCCCGCAGCGGCGCCGTGATGCGGTCCTCGAGGCGCCGCGTGGCGACGACGACGAGGGCGGCGGTCGCCGCCATCGCCGCCGCCAGGCCCAGGGCGTAACCGCCGAGCAGGGTCAACAAGGCCTGGCCGTCGCCGCGCACGCGCAGTTCCGCGCGTGCACGCTGGTTGAGCGTCACCGGCGCGCTGGCCTGCAGATCGAACAGCCGTGAGGCGACGCGGTCGACCCACAGGCCGAAGGCGCTGCCCGCGCGCTGCGCGCGCGCGAGCAGGCGGCCGTCGGCGAGCTCGATCTCGGCGTGGGCCAGGCGCTCCTGTGTGGCCAGCAAATGCAGCAGTTCGGCGGCCGCATCGGCGTCCTCGAAGATCACCGGCGCCTCCGCGCTGAAGGCGGCGCTGCGCGCCACGCCCTGCAGGTTGCGTCCGATCTCGCTGCGCAGCAGTTGCACCGCCGCGGCGCCGACGATCAGGCCCGCCAGCGCCAGCGCCAGCGCCGCGGAGCGCCAGTGCCCGCGGCGGAGCATGCGCGACAGGGGCAGCGGCTCGGCCATCGGACCAAGTCTAGGAGGGGTGCAAGGCGCACGCGCGCCCCGCTCACGATTGCTTGCAGCGCTTGCGGGACCGAGAGCCTTATCCGGCCGGCACCGGGGGCGAGACCGCTGGACGCCTAGCGATAGGCGTGATAGACGCTGGCGCTGCCGTCCGCCGCGAGGAGCAGCACGTCGTAGGGATCGCGGCGATCGCCGTAGGCCTCGCCGTCCATCCCCGGCGAGCCCACCGGCATCCCGGGAACGGCCAGTCCCAGCGCCTTGGGGCGCTCGCGCAGCAGTCGCTGCACTTCACGCGCGGGCACATGCCCTTCGATGGCGTAGCCGCCGACCAGCGCCGTGTGGCAGCTGCCGTACTTCAGCGCGATTCCCAGCCGCTTGCGCATTGCGGTATTGCCGCTGTCGTGCACCGTCGCCGTGAAGCCGTGCGCGCGCATGTGCGTGATCCAGTCGGCGCAGCAGCCGCAGTTCGGATCCTTCCAGACCTCGAGCGGCGTCGCGGTCGGCGCCGCCGCGCGTGCGCCCGGCAGCAGCAGCGTCGCCACGGCTGCGGCAGCGGCGCGCTCCAGCCAGCGGCGGCGGTTCGTGGTCGGGCGCAGGGGTGGCGGGAGGGTCATCGCGTTCGGGCCTCGGTTGGTTCGTGGCAGTGTAGATGATGAGGATCAAGACGGAGCGAGGAGGGTGAGAAGAAGGCGGCCGCGTCCTCTGCGGCATCGCACTTCGGCGCTCGGGAATTGGCGGTTCACGCCGATGCCTGGCGACAATCGAGGCAGGTGCCGCGCTGCAGTCGACGCGTGGAGGAGGCCTCGAGGACATGAGACCGGGAAGCTGGATCCTGCAGGCGGCGATCGCCGTGATTGCCGTGATCGCCCCCTGCGCGGCGTCAGCGCTCGACGTCGAGCGCGCCGAGCGCCTTTACACGCGGCATTGCGCCGTCTGCCATGGCGCCGATCGCGGCGGCTACATCGGCCCCGCGCTCAATCGCGACGAGACCCGGCTCAGCCGCAGCGAGGTGCTGGGCCGGATCCTGAGCGGCGCGCCGCCGACGCTGATGCCGCAGCATCCGTCCTGGCGCGGCGCGCTCTCGGCGAAGGAGCGCGGACTGCTCGCCGACCTGATCAAGACGCAGCCGGCGCGCACACTGAGCTGGGATCTCGCCGACGTTCGCGCGTCGCTGCAGGTGCTGGTGCCGCCGGGTACGGCGGCCGCCAAGGGGCCGCGCTACCGCATCGACCACATCGACGACCTGATGGCGGTGATGTCGCGCGGCCGGCAAGGCGCGGGCAAGGAGTCCAAGGTCGTCTTCTTCGACGGCCGCACGCATCGCCAGGTGGGCGAGGTGAGGACGGATTTCGCTCCCCACCTGATGGACTTCCACCCGACCGACCCGCGCTGGGCCTACGTGCGTGACGATGCCGGCTGGCTGCACAAGATCGACCTCTACGAGATGCGCACCGAGCGCAAGGTCCGAGCCGGCCTCAACGGCATCTCGCTGGCGGTCTCGCGCGATGGCCGGTTCGTCGCCGCCGGTTCCTACGTGCCGCACACCATGGTCATCATGGACGCGGCCACGCTCGAGCCCCTGCACCTGCTCGAGCTCGCCGGCGTCGATCCCGACGGCAAGTGGGTCGGGTCCGACGCCGGCACGATCATGGCGCTGCCCAATGCCAACGCGTTCGCGGTCGCGCTCGAGCAGTCGGGGCAGGTGTGGATCATCGATCTCGACCGGCCGGGGATGCCCTACAAGGTGATCGAGAACGTGGGCCGCCACCTGCACGACGGCTTCTTCTCGCCCGATGGACGCCACATGGTCGTGGCCTCGTACGACGACCACGTCAACACCGTCATCGACCTGGAGCAGGCGCGCATCGTGCGCAAGATCCCGTCGGGCTGCAAGCCGCACGTCGGTTCGGGCGCGGTCATCCGTTCGGGCGAGCGGCTGCTTGGAATCGGCACCAACATCGGCGACGAGAAGTGCGCCGCGTTCGAAGTGACGGTGTTCGACATGCGGAACTTCGACGTCGTCAAGCGCATCCCCGTCGTCGGCCCGACCGAATCCCCGGCCGCACATCCGAATGCGCCCTACGTCATCGTCGACATCGTCGGCACCGGGCCCGACGCGAACAAGCTCCAGTTCATCGACAAGAACACGCTCGAGGTGGTGCGCACGATCGAGGTCGCGGGGACGATGGGGCACTCCCACTTCCCCGAGTACACCGCGCGCGGCGACTTCTTCTACGTCAGTGCGCGCTATCGCGGCGATCGCAGCATGGGGCTCCCGGGCGGGCAACTCGCGATCTTCGACTCGCACACGCTGCACCAGGTGAAGACGGTGCCGATGGATGTGTCCGCCGGCGTCTTCTCGCGCGTGCGTGCGCGCAGCGTCGTCGTCGGCATGCAGCCGCCCGTCGAGTAGTCGAGCGGGCGAGTCGCCGCGGGGTTGCGGTCACCCTCGCCCAGGCAGTCTCCCGCGCCGCGGGAGGGGGGAAGACCGCATCAGGCCGCGGCCTGCTCCCAGAGTGCGTGCAGTGCCTGCGTGTAGCGCCTCGCGATCGCGGTCCGGTCGGGCGTGGCCCAGCGGCCGGCGACCATCGTGCGCGCGAACGGCCGTGTCGGCGCAGCGAAAACGAGGCCGTCCAGCAGGTTCGCGCGCGGCAGGCCGAGCAGCGCGGCGTCGGCGGTGTCCAGCACCAGCAGATCGGCACGCGCGCCGGCCGTGAGGCCCCAGCGGCGTGCGCCCATCGCCGCGCCACCACCGGCGCGCACGCGCTCGAAGAGGCGCGCCGCGGTCGACGGTTCGCGCCCCGGATCGGCGGCGACGTTGCGCTCGCGGCGCACGAGGCGCTGCGCGTACTCGAGCCAGCGCAGTTCCTCGGGCCAGTCGCGCACGACCTGGCTGTCCGATCCGAGCGCAAGCGGCACGCCACCGGCGAGCCAGCCCGGCAGGTCGGGAACGCCGTCGCCGAGGTTGGCTTCGGTGGCCGGGCACAGCACGACGCCGGCGCCGCAGGCGGCGACGCCGTCGACCTCGCCGGGAACGCTGTGCGTGGCGTGCACGAGCTGCCAGCGCGCGTCCATGCCGGCATGCGCGAGCAGCCAGGCGATCGGGCGCAAGCCGGTCTCGGCCAGGCAGTCTTGCACCTCGGCCGTCTGCTCGGCGACGTGGATGTGCAGCGGGCCGTCACTGCGCGCAGCGACCTCGCGCAGCGACTGCGGCCGCACCGCGCGCAGCGAGTGCAGTGCCGCGCCGCAGGAGAGCAGTGGCCGCGCAGCGGCGCGCACGGCATGCTGCGTCGCGAGCACCTCGTCGACCGTGGTGCGAAAGCGCCGCTGGTCATCGCGCAGGCCCTGCGCCTTGAAGCCGGCGCGCTCGTAGAGCGTGGGCAGCAGGGTGAGGCCGACACCGGCGTCGGCCGCGGCATCGGCGAGCGCAAAGGCCATCGCCGCCGGGTCGGCGTAGCGGCCGCCGTCCACGTCGTGATGCAGGTAGTGGAACTCGCAGACCTCGGTGTAGCCGCCGTCCAGCAGTTCGACGTAGAGCTGCGCGGCGATCGCCCGCATCTGCTCGGGCGTGATGCGCAGCGCCACGCCGTACATGCGGTCGCGCCAGGACCAGAAGTCGTCGTGCGTCGATGCGCGCTGCTCGGCCAGGCCGGCGAAGGCGCGCTGGAAGGCGTGGCTGTGCGCATCGACGAGCGCCGGCAACACCGGCGCGGCGACGTTCTCGGCCCGTGGCGGCGCGGGGGTGTCGGGCGTCACCGCAGCCCAGCGGCCGTCGGCGCCGATCGCGAGCAGCACGCGCTCGCGCCAGCGGCCGTCGACCCAGGCCTGCGGCGCCCAGATCAATCTCGAGCGATCGTCAGGCATCGGGCCTCCAGTCCAGCATCGCATCGACCATCCGTTGCAGCAGCGGCGTGATCGCCGCGGCCTTGGCGTCGTGCCAGCGGTAGGGTGGTTCCTCGTCCATGTAGGCGCGCCAGGCCATTTCGAGCTGCACCGCGTGCACGCCGGCGGCCGGGTTGCCGTAGTGGCGCGTGATGTGGCCGCCCTTGAAGCGGCCATTGAGCACGTGGCTGTAGCGCTCCTGCGCGGCGAAGACCGCGTCGATGCGCGCGGCCAGCGTCGTCGCGCAGGCAGCGCCAGCGGCGGTGCCGAGGTTCAGGTCCGGGAGCCGGCCCTCGAAGAGCCAGGGCAACTCTCCCTTGATGCTGTGGCCGTCGAAGAGCACGACGTGGCCGTGCTGCGCGCGCACGCGCTCGAGTTCGGCGGCGAGCGCGTCGTGATAGGGCTGCCAGTAGCGCTGCACGCGGGCGCGCACTTCGTCTTCGTCGGGCGCCTGGCCCTCGAGGTAGAGCGCCTGGCCGCTGAAGGCGTGCGTCGGGCAGAGCTCGGTGTTGTTGGCGCCGGCGTACATGGGCTGGTTGTCGCTCGGGCGGTTGAGATCGACGACGTAGCGGCTGCAGCGCGGCACGAGCAGGCTGGCGCCGCGCGCCCTCACGAAGTCGTAGAGGCGGTCGACGAACCAGTCGGTGTCGGGCACGGCAAGCGCCCAGGGCTGCAGGCGCGCGCGCAGCGCCTCGGGGATGAAGGTGCCGGCGTGCGGCACGCTCACCACCAGCGGCGCGTGGCCGCGGTGCAGGGTGAAGATCTCGTCCTTGGGCGTGTCGTTCATGGTTGGCGCTCCACGCCGCCGTGGAAGCTGCGGCGGCAGGGGTTGTGGCCGAAGCGGTAGGCGATCTCGCGCGGGTGCTCGGCGTCCCAGAGCGCGAAGTCGGCGCGCAGCCCGGCCACCAGGCGCCCGCGGTCGGCAAGGCCGAGCGCGCGCGCGCCATTCACGGTGACGCCGCGCCAGGCCTCCTCGGGCGTCAGGCGGAAGAGCGTGCACGCCATGTTCAGCATCAGCAGCAGCGACAGCACGGGCGAAGTGCCCGGGTTGTGGTCGGTGGCCAGCGCCATCGGCACGCCGGCCTCGCGCAGCGCCGGCACCGGCGGCAGATGGGTGTCGCGCAGGAAGTAGTAGGCGCCCGGAAGCAGCACGGCGACACTGCCGGCCGCGGCCATCGCCGCCACGCCCTCGGCCGGGAGATGCTCGAGGTGGTCGCAGGACAAGGCACCGAAGCGCGCCGCGAGCACGGCGCCTCCCTGGTTCGAGAGCTGCTCGGCGTGCAGCTTGACCGCCAGGCCCAGGCGCGTCGCGGCGGCGAAGATGCGCTCGACCTGCGCGGGCGTGAAGCCGATGTTCTCGCAGAAGGCATCGACGGCGTCGACGAGGCCGGCTTCGACCTGCGCCGGCAGCCACGCGATCAGCGCATCGACGTAGTCGTCCTGCCGGCCCTCGAACTCCGGCGGCAGCGCGTGCGCGGCGAGCGAGGTCGTGCGCACCGTCAGTGGCAGTTCGCGGCCGATGCGACGCGCCACCGTCAGGCACCGGGCTTCGTGGGCCTCGCTCAGGCCGTAGCCCGACTTGATCTCGAGCGTCGTCACCCCTTCGGCGATCAGGCTGCGCGCGCGCGCAGCCGCCGTCGCGAAGAGCTGCCCCTCGCTCGCGCCGCGGGTTGCGGCCAGCGTGCTGCGGATGCCGCCACCGGCGCGAGCGATCGCTTCGTAGCTCGCACCCTGCAGTCGCAGTTCGAACTCGCAGGCGCGGTCGCCGCCGTAGACGAGATGGGTGTGACAGTCGACGAGACCCGGGGTGACGAGCGCGCCGCCGAGTCCGACTTCGGCGTCGATGCGCAAGCCGGCCGGCAGCGTGTCCTCGGCGCCGACCCAGGCCAGTCGCTCGCCGTCGACGAGCAGGGCGCCGCGCTCGACCCAACCCCAGGGGCGTTCGTCGGTCATCGTCGCCAGGCGGGCGTGGCGGTAGAGCGTGCGCATGGGCGGTCAGTCCTCCAGCGTCAGGAACCAGGCCGGCCCGCCTCCGCTCAGGCGCCAGCTCGAGGCCTGGTCGTCGTCGCTCCAGGCGAGCGTTCCGGCGCGCAGCGTCGTCCGGCGCTCGCCCAAGTCCACCTCCGACGTGCCGGACGCGAAGAGGCCGCGCCAGCGCGTGCGGCCAACGATGGCGTCGCCTTCGCGCGCGCGGCGCAGGCTGGCGCGGCCGGCGTCGCGGCGCACCATCAGGTTCAGGTCCTCGGTCGGGCCGTCGATGAGGTGGCACATCGGCGCGGCCTCGCCGTCGAAGGCGATCGGCTCGTCCGCGGGCCCGAGTGTGAGCCTGCGCGTGCGCGCACCGTCGGGGAGTTCGAGGACCACGCCGCGTCCCTGCAGCACCGCGAAATGGCGCCCGATGCCGGGAAAGGCCGAGAAGGGGCCGCTGTTCTCGATGCGCGCGACGCTCACGCGCAGGGTCCATTCCGCGGCGCGCGGCCAGGCGAGCAGTTCGCGCGTGCGCCCACCACCGTTGCGCCAGGGCTGCGGCGGACAGGTGTCCAGGTCGACGAAGCGCAGTGCCATGTTCATGGGCCCAGGACCCGCGGGAACAGCGGGTCGTCCATCTCGGCGCCGGCCGGCAGGCGCTCGGCCAGTCCCGGGAACTCGGGCGAAGTCTTCCAGCGCCGCGGCGCGTGCCGCGTATCGTCGCCGATGTAGCGCAGCGAGAACACGCGCCGACGCGTCGGGCTGCCGGCCGAGGCGTGCAGCGTGAGCATCTGGAAGGCGACGAGGTCGCCGGGCTGCAGGGCCCAGCCGAGGATTTCGTGATCGGCCCGATGTCCCTCGATGTCGGGCAGGTCCGCCAGCGCGCCTTCCGGGAACCACTTCGCCTGCTGGTCCATGAAGCTGCGCGGCATCAGCCAGGGGCCGCGGTGCGAGCCGGCGACGAATTCCAGGGTGGCTGCACGCGGCACCGGGTCCACCGGGATCCAGAAGCTGATGTTCTGCATGCCGTCGATGTTGTAGTAGGGCTGGTCCTGATGCCAGGGCGTGGGCGCGCGCGTGCCGGGCTCCTTGGTGAGCATGTGGTCGTGGTAGAGGCGCACGCTGCGGCTTTGCATCAGCAGCGCGGCGGCCTCGGGCAACGCGGTGGCGAGCGCGGTGTCGCGGTAGTCCGCGTTGTGCTGCCAGTTGCAGAAGTCCTCGATGAAGAAGCCCGGGTCCTCGGGACGACTGGCGACGATCGCGCGCGGGCTCGGTGCGGCGAGGTTGGCGTCGATGCCGCGGGCCAGCCGCTGCACTTCGTGCGGTTGCAGGATGCCGCGCAGGCACACCGCGCCGTCGCGTCGGTAGGCCGCAACGAGTTCGGGAGTGACGATGGCCGCGGCGCGCGCGGCCAATGCGCTGCGTTCGGCGGGGCCGGCGTGGGGCGTCATGGCTCGAACTCTCCTTGCAACTGGTAGCGCGTTCCGGGGTGCACCAGGCGCGCGTGGGTGATGGCGGCCTCGCGCGTGAAGGTCGCGCGCGTGACGACGAGGCAGGGCTCACGTGCCGGGATGGCCAGCAGCCGCGCCTCCACGGGCGTCGGCGCGCCGGCCTCGATCGTGTACTGCGCGCGCCACAGCGCCGTGGTCTCGAACAGCACCTGCGTCGGCGTCGTGCGCGTGAAGTCGGCGTCCAGGTAGCGCGGGCTGCAGTCGGGGTTGACCCAGCGGTCCTCGCACTGCAGCGGCACGCCGTTCTCGTGGTGCACGATGAGCGTGTGGAAGACGCGTGCGCCGGGCCGCAGCCCGAGCAGCGCCGCCGTTGCCGCGGTGGCACTCTCGGCGCGCTGCAGGCGCACGACGGCGTGGTGCACGTGGCCGCGCGCGCTGATCTCCTCGTGCAGGTCGCGGATGGTGAGCGTGGAGCTGACGCGGTGCAGCCGCGCCGCGAAGGTGCCCACGCCCTGGCTGCGTTCCACCAGGCCCTCGGCCTGCAGTTCCTTGAGCGCGCGATTGACCGTCATGCGGCTGACGCGAAAGCGCGCGACGAGCTCGGCCTCGGAGGGCATCTGCGCCCCCGGCGGCCAGGCGCCGTCGGCGAGGCCGTCCTTCAGGAACTGCTTCACGCGCGCGTAAGGCGGCTGCGCGGACTCGGTGGAAACCATGACGGCTATCCTACTTGTCTAATCTTGTCTAGACAAGTACCATGTGTGCACTCTCCATCAGGGATTACCGCCATGACCGTGATGAACGAACTGCCCGCAATCCACACGCCGGCCAAGGCGCGTCCGGTGCGCGCCCCGCGCGGCAACGAGATCGCCTGCGCCAACTGGCTCATCGAGGCCGCCTACCGCATGCTGCAGAACAACCTCGACCCCGAGGTTGCCGAGAACCCGGACGAGCTCGTCGTCTACGGGGGCATCGGCAAGGCGGCGCGCAACTGGGACTGCTTCGAGGCCATCCTCGAGAGCCTGAGGAAGCTGCGCGCCGACGAGACCCTGCTCGTGCAGTCGGGCAAGCCGGTGGGCGTGTTCCGCACGCACGAGGACGCGCCGCGCGTGCTGCTGGCCAACTCCAACCTGGTGCCGCGCTGGGCGACCTGGGAGCATTTCGACGCCCTGGACCGCAAGGGCCTGATGATGTACGGCCAGATGACCGCCGGCAGCTGGATCTACATCGGCAGCCAGGGCATCGTGCAAGGCACTTACGAGACCTTCGCCGAGGCCGCGCGCCAGCACTACGGCGGCGAGGCGCGCGGGCGCTGGATCCTCACCGCCGGCCTGGGCGGCATGGGCGGGGCGCAGCCGCTGGCGGCGAGCTTCGCGGGCTTCTCCTCGCTCAACATCGAGTGCCAGCAGTCGCGCATCGACTTCCGCCTGCGCAGCCGCTACCTCGACGAGCAGGCCAGCAGCCTGGACGACGCGCTGGCGCGCCTGCAGCGCTACACGCAGGAGGGCAAGGCGATCTCCATCGGCCTGCTCGGCAATGCCGCCGAGCTGCTGCCCGAACTCGTGCAGCGCGCCCGCGCCGGCGGCCTCAAGCCCGACCTCGTGACCGACCAGACGAGCGCGCACGACCTCGTCAACGGCTACCTGCCCCCGGGCTGGAGCGTGCCGCGCTGGCGCGCCGCGCAGGCCGACGCCGCCCAGCACGCCTCGCTGCGCGCCGCCGCGGCCGCGGGCTGCGCGCAGCACGTGCAGGCCATGCTCGACTTCCAGGCCATGGGCATCCCGACCGTCGACTACGGCAACAACATCCGCCAGGTCGCCTTCGACTCCGGGGTGAAGAACGCCTTCGACTTCCCCGGCTTCGTGCCCGCCTACGTGCGTCCGCTCTTCTGCCGCGGCAAGGGCCCGTTCCGCTGGGTCGCGCTCTCGGGCGACCCGGAGGACATCCGCAAGACCGACGCGAAGCTGAAGGAGCTCTTCCCTGCCGACAAGCACCTGCACCGCTGGCTCGACATGGCCGGCGAGCGCATCGCCTTCCAGGGCCTGCCCGCGCGCATCTGCTGGATCGGCCTGGGCGAGCGCCACCGCGCCGGCCTGGCCTTCAACGAGATGGTCAAGTCCGGCGAGCTGAAGGCGCCGATCGTCATCGGCCGCGACCATCTCGACTCGGGCAGCGTCGCCAGCCCCAACCGCGAGACCGAGGCCATGCGCGACGGCAGCGATGCGGTCAGCGACTGGCCGCTGCTGAACGCGCTGCTCAACACCGCCGGCGGCGCCACCTGGGTCAGCCTGCACCATGGCGGCGGCGTCGGCATGGGCTACAGCCAGCACAGCGGCGTCGTCATCGTCTGCGATGGCACCGACGCGGCCGCGCGGCGCATCGAGCGCGTGCTCTGGAACGACCCGGCCACCGGCGTGATGCGTCACGCCGACGCCGGCTACGAGATCGCGATCGAGTGCGCACGCGAGCAGGGCCTCGTGCTGCCGATGATCGACCGCGCGCGCGGCTGAGGCGGCCGCGAGCGCCACCGCAGGAGGCCCCATGCTGATCCATCCCGGACGACTGACGCTCGACGAGCTCAAGGCCATCCACGCCGGCGGCCACCGGCTGATGATCGACCCGCAGGCGCTGCCCGGCATCCGCGCCAGCGCCGCGCTCGTGAAGGCGGCGGCCGATGGCCAGGCGCCGGTCTACGGCGTCAACACGGGTTTCGGCAAGCTCGCCAGCACGCGCATCGGTCACGAGGACCTCTCGAGGCTGCAGTGGAACCTGATCCGCAGTCACAGCGTCGGCGTCGGGCAGCCCCTGGCCGCGCCCGTCGTGCGGCTGATGCTCGCGCTCAAGGCCGCGAGCCTGGCGCGCGGGCACTCGGGCGTGCGGCCCGAGGTCATCGACGCGCTGCTGGCGGTGCACAACGCCGGGCTCGTGCCCTGCGTGCCGAGCCAGGGCTCGGTCGGCGCGAGCGGCGACCTGGCACCCCTTTCGCACATGACGCTCGCGCTGATGGGCGAGGGCGAGTTCATCGACGAGGCGGGCCAGCGCACGCCGGCCGCGCAGGCGCTGGCCGCGCACGGCATCGCGCCGCTCGTGCTGCAGGCCAAGGAGGGCCTGGCGCTCATCAACGGCACGCAGACGAGCACGGCGCTGGCGCTGCACGCGCTCTTCTCGTTCGAGCCGGTGCTGGAGGCGGCGCTGGTGATCGGCGCGCTGACGGTGGACGCCGCGCGCGGCAGCGACAGCCCCTTCGACCCGCGCATCCACGCCTTGCGCGGCCAACCCGGGCAGATCGACGTCGCCCAGTACTACCGCGCGCTGCTGGAGGGCAGCGCCATCCGCAGGAGCCACGAGAGCGGCGACGACCGCGTGCAGGATCCCTACTGCCTGCGCTGCCAGCCGCAGGTGGTGGGCGCCTGCCTGGACCAGCTGCGCCACGCCGCGCTGGTGCTGCTGCGCGAGGCCAACGCCGTCACCGACAACCCGCTCGTCTTTCCCGAGGACGGCGCGCTGCTCTCGGGCGGCAACTTCCACGCCGAGCCGGTGGCGCTGGCCTGCGACGCCATGGCCAACGCCATCGCCGAAGTCGGCGCCATCGCCGAACGCCGCGTGGGCATGCTCATCGACGCCAACATCTCGCGCCTGCCGCCCTTCCTCAGCGCCAACGCCGGGCTCAACAGCGGCTTCATGATCCTGCACGTCACCGCGGCGGCGCTGGCCAGCGAGAACAAGACCTACGCGCATCCGGCCAGCGTCGACAGCCTGCCCACCAGCGCCAACCAGGAGGACCATGTCTCGATGGCCACCTTCGCGGCGCGGCGCCTGCAGCCCATGATCGCCAACGTGCGCCGCATCCTGGCCATCGAGTGGCTGGCCGCAGCACAGGGAATCGAGTTCCTGCGTCCGCTGCAGAGCTCGGCGGTGCTGGAGCGGGCGCACGCTCTGCTGCGCGGCTTCAGCGCGGCGATGATGGAAGACCGCTCGCTGGCCGCCGACATCGAGACTGCGGCAGGGCACATCGCCGACGGCGCGCTCTCGGTCCTCTTCAAGGGGCTGCCCGAGATGCCGGCGCTCTGGGTTCCGGCCTGACGGCCGGCGCGTCCAGCGCCGGGGACGGGCGCCGGATGAGCGCCCCGGGTGACGGCCCGGGAGGCCTGTGGCGCAGCCGCTGCGTCGCCGCGCGGATCGCGTGCGGCCAGTGACGTATGGCGCACACGCCAGCCTTCGTCGGCGGCGGATACGCGGTTTTATGCTATGAAGCCGGACCTTCTCCACTGCGCCCACTGCCATCATGCTCAATGCCGACGTCACCAAGCTGGAGCAACTCGTCCAGGATCTGCGCGCCCTGCTCAAGGAAGGCCTCGTCGCCACGGACATCTGGGACCGTTCGACCGGCCTGTCGCTGGCCGGTTACAACGCACAGCCGGCGGCGGTGGCGCTGTTCAACCAGTTGACCGAGGAGATCGGCAGCACCCTGGGCGGCTCGGGCTTTCCCACCCTTGGCCGCTACTACCTGCTGGAGCTGGAAGGCGACAACTCGGTCGTCATCCTGCAGCACGGTGCGGACCTCCTGCAGGGCATGCTGTTGAACACGAAGAAGACCAACATGGGGATCCTCTTCAGCCTCGCGATCCCGAAATCGCTCGAAGGGGTGGCCAAGTCCCGCGGCTGAGGCACACGGGTCGCGGCGCGTGCGCTGGGCCACGCCTTCCCCGGACGTGAGGCGGCCGTGTCGCGCGTGATCGAGCCGACCGGCGCCGAAGCCGACGCCTGGGCCGGCACGGCCGCGCGCGCCAGCGTCTGGACGCCGACGCGCGAGAGCGCGAGCACCATGGCCTTCATGTCGACGCTGCGACTGCACTCGACCGCCTGGCACTGGGTCGATGCGCCCGGGCAGGCGCGCTGGTGGGTGATCGACGCCGGCGCGTACGACGATCCGACGGCCCTGACGGCCCTGACGGACGACTACGATCGCATGCCCTGGAAGCCGCACGTGGCCTTCCTGGCCGCGCAGCTCAGCCAGTTGCCGCGACCCTCGTGGACCTACTTCAAGCCGCCGGTGAAGAGCGGCCTGGTCTTCAACTGGATCCGCCCGCACGGCGGTCAGGACGCCTTCGGCGTGTCGGCGCGGCCGCATGCGGCCACCGTCCCCGCCGGCGAAGCGCCGCCTTGGCGCCAGGGCCTGCTGCGCCTGCGCCGCTGGCCCAACATGAGCCGCTACGGCAATACGCTCGAGCTCACCGTGGCGTGCTCGCGGCTGCTCGCGGCGCCGGCGAGCTACGAACAACTGCTGCAAGGGGCCGTCCCTGCACCGCTGCTCGACCGCCTGCTTGCCGACGCGCATGAGGCCGGCATGTTGCAGCTCGAACCCCTGGTGCACGGCAAAGCCGCCGCGACGCCGGCGGCGCGCGCGCCGGCGCCGGAATCGATTCCAGGGCCGACCCCGGAGCGGAGCATCGCGCCACCGGCCGAGCTGCCCGCAGGCGAACGCTCGCGCTGGGATCTCGTCAAGCGTCTGCTGGGCAAGTTCGCGCGCCGATGAGAGCGTGCACCGCCAGGCGCAGGCGCTGGCCGCGAGTCGGCGCGCACGAGAACGAGGGAGGCCCGGCCGCTGCCGGGGAGAGTGCCAGATGAAAGTCGTCCTCGGCCATCACGCCAAGCACCAGGTGGTGTTCGTCGGGCCCTTCGGCGTCGGCAAGACCACCGCGCTGCGCGCCGTCTCCGACATCCCGGTGGCGAGCATGGAGACGGCAAGCCTCGAGGCCGCCGCGCTCGGCGACCAGGGCAAGACGACGACCACCGTCGGCTTCGACTACGGTGAATGGCAGTTCCCCGACGGCGCGCGCGTGGGCCTCTACGGCGTGCCGGGCCAGGAGCGTTTCAACGCGATGTGGGACGTGCTGCTGCCGCAGAGTTCGGCGGTCGTCCTGTGGCTGTACGGCAACCGTGCCGAGGCGCTCTCCGAAGGGCGCTTCTGGCTCGATGCGCTGGCGCGGCGCAAGGCGGTGGCCCGGCTGGCGGTGGCGATCACGCGGCTGCCGCCGGACACTCCGGACCATGAGCTCGAACCCTATCGCCGGCTCACCGGCCGCTACCACCCGTTGGCGCCCGTCATCACGGCCGATCCGCGCGATCCCGGCAGCGTGATGCAGGCGATCATGGTGGCGCTGAGCACGCCGTTCTCGGCGGTCCATGCCTGAAGACCGCGTGCTTCGGTCCGCCACCTGCGTTTCATCGGCCGCCGGCGTGGGTCCGGAACGGCGGCCGCCACCGTCCGAGCGATCGAGGAGTTGGATCATGGATTCGGAGGCCCTGGGTCACTACGTGCTGCCGGCGATGGAGGAGCTGCCGCGTCGCATCCCCAAGCTCATCGCCGCCGTGCTGTGCACGCCGGACGGCTTCAACATCTGTTCGCTGGGCGTCGACGAGAAGCAGGTCGGCAAGCTCGCGGCGCTCTCGGGTTCGCTGCTCGCCGTCGGCGACGCGACGCTGGGCGAGTTGAACCCGGGGGGCGGCGCGCATTCGATGGATCTGCTGACACTCAAGGCCGGCGGCTTCCAGGTTCTCGGCGTCAAGGTGCAAAAGCCCGGCGGCCACCTGATCCTGATGGGGGCGGCCACCGACACCACGCTCGGTGTGATGATCGTCGGCATGCAGCACGTCGCGGCGGCGATCGAGAAGCGCTTCAATCCCGCCGCGGCGGGGTGAAGGCGCGACGACCCGGCCTATCCGGCCGGTGCGAGCGGCGGCTGGCATGATGCACGCATGCTCAGCCTGACGCTCGGCCCGCTGGCCTTGCCGCTGCCGCCGCTGCTGCTGGGGGCGGGCCTGGCAGCGGCGCTGCTCGTGCTGCGCCTGCTGGCTCCGCGCGAGGCGCGCGAGCTCCTCGCCGGACGGCTGTGGCTGGCGCTGGCGATCGGCCTGCTGGCTGCGCGTGCGCTCCACCTGCTGCGCCACGCCGACGCCTACGCGGAAAGCCCTTGGGCGCTGCTGGACATCCGCGACGGCGGCTGGCAGCCCGTGGGCGGAATCGTGGCAGGGCTCGCGCTGCTGATGTTGCAGGCGCCCGCGCAGCGCGCGTGGCGCCGCGCGTTGCTGGGGGCGGCGTTCGCGGGGCTGGCCACCTGGCTGATCGCCGACGGGCTGGCGCTCGGACGCAGCGCCGGCGACGAGCGCCTGCCCGCGCTGGCCCTGACGCCGCTGCCGGCGGCGCAGTCCAGCGCGCACGCGCCCGCGGACGCCCGTGCCAAGGCGCAGATGCTGCCGTCGCTGCTCGATGGCCGGCCCGTGGTCATCAACCTCTGGGCGAGCTGGTGCGGCCCTTGTCGCGCCGAGATGCCGATGCTGGTTGCCGCTCAGCAGCGCGAGCGCGGGGTGCGCTTCCTCTTCGTCAACCAGGGCGAGACGCCGGCCGCCGTGCAGGCCTGGCTCGCGCGCGAGCGCCTGCCGCTGCAGGACGTCTGGCTGGATCCGGCTTCGGCGCTCGGTCCGGCGCTGGGTTCGCGTGCGCTGCCGACCACGCTCTTCGTCGACGCGCAGGGGAAGCGCGTCGCGGCGCATGTCGGCGCGCTCAACGAAGCCGCGCTGCGCGTGCGGCTGCAGGCGCTGCATCCGCGCCCAGCGCGCGACGTCCGCACCGACGGAAATCGATCCTGACATCCGTGCGCTTTGGCGTCGGCAGTCCTTGCCTGTCGCATCGCGTCGGATGCCTGTGACGACGCGCCTCGGCACGTGGCCACCGCCCTGATGCGGATGAGATTTCCGGGCTAGAGTCGCCCCGTGTCCGCCGCCCAGACCTCGACGCCATCCAGCCCGCCGCACGCCAGCCGTGAGGCACCGCAGCCGCTGGCCGGGCTGCGCGTGGTCGAGTTCACGCACATGGTGATGGGGCCGACCTGCGGCCTGGTGCTCGCCGACCTGGGCGCCGAGGTGGTCAAGGTCGAGCCCGTCGATGGCGACCGCACGCGCCACCTGCTGGGCGCAGGCGCAGGCTTCTTCCCGCTCTTCAACCGCAACAAGAAGAGCATCGGCATCGACCTGAAGAACGCCGACGGCGCCGCCGCGGCGCGGCGTCTGGCCCTGTCGGCCGACGTCGTGATCGAGAACTTCAAGCCCGGCGCGCTGGCGCGGCTGGGGCTGGACTACGCCAGCCTCGCGCGCGAGAACGAGCGCCTGATCTACGTCGGCCACAAGGGCTTCCTGCCCGGACCCTACGAGCACCGCACCGCGCTCGACGAGGTGGTGCAGATGATGGGCGGCCTGGCCTACATGACCGGGCGCCCGGGCGACCCGCTGCGGGCGGGAACGAGCGTGAACGACATCATGGGTGGCATGTTCGGCGCCATCGGCACGCTGGCCGCGCTCATCCAGCGCGGCATCAGCGGCCGCGGCCTGGAGGTGCAGAGCGCGCTCTTCGAGAACAACGTCTTCCTCGTCGGCCAGCACATGCTGCAGTACGCGATCACCGGCCAGGCGGCGCCGCCCATGCCCGAGCGCATCTCGGCCTGGGGCATCTACGACGTCTTCACCGTGTGCGACGGCGAGCAGATCTTCCTGGCCGCGGTCAGCGACGCGCAGTGGAAGGTCTTCTGCGAGGTGCTGGACTTCCCCGACCTCTTCGCCGATCCCCGCTACCGCAGCAACAACGACCGCGTGCGTGCGCGCCCCGTGCTGCTGCCGCTGCTGCGCACGCGCCTGGCGCCGCGCCGCGCCGCGGAGCTGGCCGCCATCTTCGAGCGCGCCGGACTGCCCTACGCGCCCATCCGCCGCCCCGAGGAGCTGCTGGACGACCCGCACCTGCTGGCCACCGGCGACCTCGCCGACATCGTCCTGCCCGATGGCGAGAAGGCCGGCCAGAGCGTGAAGACGACGCTGCTGCCGCTGACCCTGGACGACGCGCGCCTGGGCGTGCGCCTGCAACCGCCGCGCTTCGGCGCCCACACCGACGAGCTGCTGGCCGGCGTGGGCTACGCGCGCGCGGAGATCGACGCGCTGCGCGCGCGCCGCGTCGTGGCCTGAACCGGCGCGCAGGCTGCGTGCCCAGGCCTTCACTCCCCCGACCCCGCATCCCCACCCGCACGATGGAGACGATGATGACGACACGCCGACCGTTCACGCTCGCCCTGGCCACCGCCGCCCTGGGCCTGGCCAGCCTGGCGACCCCGGCCGCCGCGGCCGAGTTCACGATGCGCCTGAGCCACCAGTTCCCGCCCTCGCACCACACCGCCGTCAACCTGACGCAGTTCGCCAAGGAGGTGGCCGCCGCGACCAAGGGCCGCGCCGAGGTGCAGATCTTCGGCGCCGCGCAGCTCTTCAAGCCCAACCAGCACCACGCCGCCGTGGCCAGCGGCAAGATCGAGTCGGCGGTGATGCTGAACTTCCAGTGGGGCGGCACCATTCCCGAGATGAGCGTCACCATCATCCCCTACCTGATGACCTCGGTGGCCAAGCAGAAGGCCTTCATCGGCTCGGAGCCCTCGCGCCTGCTGGACGCCAAGATGCTCGCCAAGGGGGTGAGGAACATCGCCTGGATCGTCGACACCAACGACGGCATCTTCACCTCGGGCAAGAAGCCGCTGGTCACGCCGGCCGACTTCGCGGGCCTGAAGATCCGCGGCCTCAACAAGCTCTTCGACAGCGGCCTCGAGGCCATGGGCGCCTCGCCCTCGGCGATGCCGGGCTCCGAGGTCTACCAGTCGCTGCAGACGGGCGTGCTCGACGCCGGCTTCACCGCCGTGAAGGCGGCCAACAGCCGCAAGTTCTACGAGGTGCAGAAGTACGGCGTGGCCTCCAACATCATCCTCGCCTACGACAACCTGGTCGTGAACCCGGCGTGGTGGGACGGCCTGCCGGCCGACATCCGCAACGCCATCCAGAAGGCCGCGGACGCCGCCGTCAAGCGCTCGATCCGCACCACCGACGGCGTGCCCGCCGAGGACGTGAAGGTCCTCAACGAGAAGGGCATGCAGGCGATCGCGCTCAGCAAGGCGCAGGAGAAGGTGATGGCCGATGCCATGCAGCCGGCGGTGAAGCGGGAGTTCCTGCGCGCCACCGCGCCCGACGGCGTGCGCCTGCTCGAGCTCATCGACCGCCTCTGACGCGCAGGCGCGCGACGCGCATGCGCGGCATTCCTCCTCGTCCGGGCGCCGCCGAAGGGCCGCTGCTGCGCGCGCTGGCGCGCACGGTGGAGGTGCTCACCACGGTCGCCATGGCGCTGGCGGCGGCGGCGCTGCTGCTCGCGCTGGCGCTCATCGGCTGGGCGGTGGTGATGCGCTACGCCTTCAATGCCGCGCCGGTCTGGGTCGACGAGGTCGTCGGCTTCGCGCTCGTCGTCGTCGTCATGCTCGGGGCGGCGCAGACGCTGCGCCGCGGCGAACACATCGCCGTCGACCTGCTCGTGCACCGCCTGCCCGCGCGCGCGCTGCGCTGGGCGCAGGCCTGGGCGGCGCTGGCCGCGCTGGCGGTGGCGGCGATCCTGGTCGTCAACGGCTGGGAGACGGCGGCGCTCGCGCGCACGCTGGGCATCCTCACCGAGGGCCATCTGGAGTGGCCGACCTGGCTGCTCATGCTGCTCATGCCCGTGGGCGGCGCGCTGCTGGGCCTGGCCGCGCTCGAGGCCTTGTGGCGCGCGCTCGCCGGCCTGCCGCCGCCGCAGCCGCCCGCCGCCGAGGTGCCGCAACCGGCCGCGCCGCGCGAGGCGGATCCGGGGCGCCGCGCGTCATGAGCATCGCCCTCACCTTCCTCGGCCTGCTGCTGCTGCTCTTCACCGGGCTGCCCATCTTCGCCGGCCTCGGCCTCTTCGGCGCCGCGCTGCTGGCCGTCACCCAGGGCGACCTGGGCTCGGTGACCGAGGTCATCTTCGGCGAGCTCAACCGCTACCTGCTGGTGGCGATCCCGCTCTTCGCGTTCATGGCGCAGGTCATGATCCGCGGCCGCATCGTCGACGACCTCTACGGCACCGCCTACACGCTCACGCGCCACCTGCCCGGCGGCCTGGGCATCGCGACCATCGCCGCGTGCACGATCTTCGCCGCCATCTCGGGCTCGAGCGTCGCCACGGCGCTGACGATCGGCGCCGTGGCGATCCCGCAGATGCTGCGCTACGGCTACGACCCGAAGGCCGCCTACGGCCTGGTCGCCGCCGGCGGCACGCTGGGCATCCTCATCCCGCCCTCGGGCCCCATGGTGCTCTACGGCGTCGTCACCGACACCTCGATCGGCGGCCTGTTCATGGCCGGCGTCGTGCCGGGGCTGCTGATGGCCGCCGTGTTCACCACCTGGAGCATGGTGCACACGGCCTTCACGCACCGCCACGTCGCGCGCGAGCCGCGCGCCACGCGGCGCGAGGCGCTGGCTGCGCTGCGCCAGTCGCTGTGGGCGCTGTCGCTGCCGGTGTTCGTGCTCGGCGGCATGTACGCCGGCGTCTTCACCGCCACCGAGGCCGCCGCCGCGGGCGCGTGGCTGGCGCTGCTCGTGGCCGTCTTCGTCTACCGCAGCCTCGGCCTGCGCGACGTCTGGGACGCCGCCGTCGACGCCTGCCGCATCTCGGCCATGCTCTTCATGATCCTCGCCGGCGCCTCGGTCTTCGGCCACGTGCTCACCAAGCTGCGCATCCCGCAGCAGATCGTCGAGACCGTGGTGGCCACGGACATCGGCGTCACCGGCTTCCTGATCGTGATGATGGCGCTCATCTTCGTGCTCGGCATGTTCCTCGAGTCGATCGCCATCATCCTCATCACCACGCCGGTCATCCTGCCGGCGATGCAGCACCTGGGCATCAACCAGGTCTGGTACGGGGTGCTGCTCGTCATCAACCTCGAGCTCGCGCAGATCACGCCGCCGGTGGGCATGAACCTGTTCACCATCAAGGCCATCACCCGGTCGCCGCTGGGCCCCATCGTGCGCGGCAGCGCGCCCTACGTCGTGCTGATGATCCTCGTCATGGCGCTGGTCATGGCCTGGCCGCAGATCGCCTTGTGGCTGCCGGGGACGATGCTGGGCCGTTGAGGTGCAGGCCGGCGGCGTTTACCATTCCCGCTTCGCACCTGCGGCGCCCCGGGCCGCCGCCGGCCGCGCCCCCGTC
Source organism: Burkholderiales bacterium (assembly GCA_026932235.1). GTDB lineage: Bacteria > Pseudomonadota > Gammaproteobacteria > Burkholderiales > Burkholderiaceae_C > Rubrivivax. Next base: position 59,042 of record JAIXKR010000118.1, on the reverse strand, counting down.
CTGCCCGGCGAAGCCGATGTCCGCACCATGGGCCATGACGAAGGGCAGCGGCCGCTCAGCCTGGCCAAGCTGACCGCACCGGGAGCCCATCGCGCCTTGCCACGACGACGCCTCTTCGAGCGCCTGGACGACGCGCGACAGAGCGGCACCGTGGTCTGGATCGCCGCGCCCGCGGGCGCGGGCAAGACGACGCTGGTCGCGAGCTACCTGCAGGCGCGTCGGCTGCGCGCCCTCTGGTACCGCATCGACGCCGCCGACGCCGACCCCGCCGCCTTCTTCCACGACCTCGCGCAGGCGCTCGTCCCGCGCCGGCGCGGCGGCGCGCTGCCCTCCTTCACCGCCGAGTACCTCGGCGGCCTCGAGGTCTTCGCGCGCAACTGGTTCCGGCGCTTCTTCGCGCGCATGCAGGGCACGCCGCTGCTGGTGCTCGACGACGCCCACCTCATCGGCGCCGACTCGCCGGTGCAGCTGGCCTTGCGCGAAGGCCTGGCCGAAGTGCCGCCGGGCCTGGCCGTCGTCGTCACCAGCCGCACCGAGCCGCCGCCCCTGCTGACGCGCCTGCGCATGCAGGAGGGCTTCACGCTCGTCGACGGCCAGGCGCTGCGGCTGACGGCGGAGGAGTGCATCGCGGTCGCGCGCCAGCGGCTGGGCGACGCCGCGCCCGCCGATGCCGTGCTGCAGCGCCTGCACGCGCGCACCCAGGGCTGGGTGGCAGGCCTCGTGCTGATGCTCGAGCGCGGCGCGGCGGCGCCGGCCGAGGACACGGCAACCGCCGCCGATCCCCTGGTCTTCGACTACTTCGCCGGGGAGCTGCTGGCGCAGGCCGAGCCGCGGCTGCAGCAGTTCCTGCTGTGCAGCGCCTTGCTGCCGCGCGTTACGGCCCGCGCGGCGGCCGCCCTGAGCGCGCAGGACGACGCCGGCACACTGCTGGCCGAGCTCGAGCGCCGCAACTTCTTCGTCACCCGCCACGCCGCGCCCGCGCAGGGCGAGGCCTGGCAGTTCCACCCCCTCTTCCGCGAGTTCCTGCTCGCGCGCGGCCGCGTCCGGTTCGACGCCACCGAACTCGCGCAGCTGCGCAGCCGGGCGGCCGAACTGCTGGCCGCCGAGGGCGACGCGCCCGCGGCGGTGGCGCTGCTGCGCGAGGCCGGGGACTGGACGCGGCTGGTGCCGCTGGTGCTCGAGCAGGCGCCGGCGCTGCTGCGCAGCGGACGCTTCCAGACGCTGGGCGAGTGGCTTCTCGCCATCCCGCCGCCGCAGCGCGCGACCTCGCCCTGGCTCGACTACTTCCTCGGCCTCTGTCGCCTGCCCTACGACCCGCAGCAGGCGCGCGAGCTGCTGGCTGCGGCCTACGGCGGCTTTCGCGCCGGCGGCCACGCGCTGGGCGAATACCTGGCCTGGGCCGGCGTCGTCGACACCTTCCTCTACGCCTGGAGCGACTTCGTCGGTGCCGACCCCTGGATCGACGAGTTCGAGGCGCTGCGCGCGCGTCATCCGGCCTTTCCGTCGCGCGAGGCCGAGATGCGCGCGGTGGCGGCGATCTTCGCCCTCCTCATGTACCGGCGCCCGCAGCACGCGCAGCTGCCGGCGTGGACGCGGCGACTCGACGCCCTCGTGGCGCAGGACGAGGTCGAGGCCTCGCTGCGCATGACGGCGGCGGTGCACCTGGTGCTCTACTACGAGTGGTGGGTCGGGAATCTCGCGCGCGCCGAGGAGCTCGTGCGGCGCATCGAGCCCTTTGCCGGCGCACGCTCGGTCGGCCCCTTCGTGCGCCTGGCCTGGGAGGGCATCCTCGCCATCTCGCACTGGATGCAGGCCGACCACGACGCCGCGTTCGCCGCCGTGCGCCGCGGCCTTGCGCTGGCCGACGAGACCGGCGCGCACGTATGGGACTTCATGCTCGTGGCGCAGGGCGCGGTCGCCGCCGGCAGCGCCGGTGACCCCGAGCAGGCGCGCGCCTTCCTCGAGCGCCTGGGCGAACGCGCCCCCGGTCACCGGCCGCTGGACAGCGTGCAGTACCACTTCTTTGCCTTCCAGCAGGCCATGCGCCGCGACGATCGCGCGGCCATGCTGGCGCACGGCCACGCCGGGGTCGCCTGCGCCGTGCAGGCGGGCGTGGTCTGGGCCGAGGTCTACACGCGGCCGGCGCTGGCGCAGGCGCTCTTCCTCGCCGGCGACGAGGCCGGGGCCAGGCGCGAGATCGAGCTCGCCACGCAGGTGGCCGCGGCCGTCGGCTGCAGCAACGCCTTCTACTACGTGCACGAGCTGCAGGCGCAGTTCGCCCGCGCGCACGACGACGGTCCGGGCGAGCTGGCGGCGCTGGCGCGCATGTTCCAGACCATGCGCGAACAGGGCTTCGCCAATTCCGCCTGGTGGCGCGACGACCTCATGGCGCGCTGGTGCCGCCTGGCGCTCGAGCACGCGATCGAGCCCGGGTTCGTGCGTGCGCTGATCCGGCGCCGCGGCCTGCGCCCCGACGCCGTGGCCGCGGCGCGCCTCGAGCACTGGCCGTGGCCGCTGCGCCTGCGCACGCTGGGCGAGTTCGTGATCGAACTCGACGGCCAGACCCTGGGCTTCAGCGGCAAGGTGCAGAAGCGCCCGCTGGCGCTGCTGAAGGCGCTGCTCGCCTTCGGCGGCAGGAACGTGCCCGAGGAGCAGCTGGCCGAGGCGCTATGGCCCGACGCCGAGGGCGACGACGCGCACAACGCCTTCACCGTCACCTTGCAGCGCTTGCGCAGGCTGCTCGGCCAGCGCGAGGCGCTGCTGCTGCAGGAAGGCCGGTTGAGCCTGAACGCGCAGCTGTGCTGGGTCGACGCGCAGGCCTTCGAGGCGGCCGCGGTCGATGCCGCCGAGGCGGCGGCGGCCGACGCCGATCGCGAGCGCGCGCTGCGCCTTTACCGCGGCGCCTTCCTCGCGCAGGAGGAAGCGGCCTGGGCGAACGCAGCGCGCGAACGCCTGCGCGCGCGCTTTGTGCGCCTGGCCGGCGTCGACGTGCGCCGCCACCTCGAGGCGCGCGACTGGCCGGGGGCCATCGCCTGCCTCGAGCGGCTGCTGCACGCCGACCCGACCGCCGAGCCGCTCTACCAGCAGCTCATGCGCGTGCAGCTCGAGCTCGGCCGCGACGCCGAGGTGCTCGCCACCTACCGGCGTTGCCGCGAGGCGCTCGCGGCCAGCCTTCACGCGCGCCCCTCGGCGTCGACGGAGGCGCTGCTGCGGGAAGTCGGCGCCGGCGGACGCGCCGCGTAGAGCGCCGGCAGCGCCGCCAGCAGCAGCACCGCGGCGATCGCCGCCAGCACCACGCCCCAGGCCATCGGCCGCAGCAGGCCCAGCGCGACGATGAGCGCGAACAGCAGCGGCTCCATGCGCTGCCCGAAGAGCGCCAGCGGATCGCGGCGCGCGTGCTCGAGCTCGGGCGTGATGCGGTCGGCGGCGCGCCTGCCGGCCAGCAAGCGGCCCAGGCGCTGCCCGTGCCGGCGCTTTATCGTGTTCGCCCAGATCGACTGGAAGACGAACAGCCCGACCATGCCGGCCAGCCACGGGATGCGCACGAAGCCCAAGCCATCGTAGAAGCCGGCCACGAGCCCGACGCCCGATGCCGCCAGCAGCAGCACGCCGGGCATCAACAGGCGCTGGACGATGGCCGCGGCGCTGCGCCCCGCGCGTGCGAGCGTGCCGCAGTCGCTGGCGCGCGCGATGCGCTGGTCGAGGACGTAGAGCGCGGCGATCGCGCTGCCGAGCGCCACCGCGCCGAGCAGGTGCGCCGCCAGGAGCAGGCCGTAGCTCATTGCGCGCCCTCCGTCGCCGGGGCCATCGCATGGCGGGTCGCGCCCGCGTGCGCGTCCCACAGCGCCTCATAGAACGCGCGCATGAAGGCATCGGGCGCCGCGCCGAGCGGCGCACGCGCGGGCGCGGCTTCGTGCGCCAGCATGCGCACGAAGGCCGCAGCCGGCGCGGCGCTCGCCTGCGCCCCGAGTGCGTTCTGGAGCACCACGACCGCAGCGCGGGCTTCGGCCGTCGCGGCCGCGTGCGGCGCCGCCGTGGCCAGGGCTTGCATGGGCAGCAGCACGACGGCCGCCAGGAGGGAGGTGAAGGAGAGGGAGGTGAAGGAGATGGGTTTCATGTCGGGATCCTCGGAACAGGTTGCAGGAGGCTTCGCTGGAGCCGCAGCGGCAGGTCCGGTTGCGGTGCAGCGGATCCTGAGTCCCGGGAACCCACAGATCGCTAACGGATCGCGGGCGAACGGATCGCGGGCGCCGTGCCCCGGGTCGACGGCAAGGCAGGCAGGAGGCGGCAGGACGCGGCCGCCGAGGACCGCAGCCAGCGCCGCCCCGGGCCGAGGGGCCAGGCGCTGCGCCGGTGGGGAACCGCCGATCACCGAGTGGCGGCACTTGGACTACGCGGTCGGCACCTGCCTCCTGCCGAAGGAGAACGCGAAGGCCTCGCGCGGCAAGGGGTCCCGCGCGTGGTCGTCGTTCATCCGCTTGGACTTCTCGAACGACAAGACCCCTGGCGACCAAGCAGCCAAGGGAGGGCCCGGCTCTGCCGGGGGATGTCACGGCAGCTGCGGGTGCAGCAGCGCCTTCAGCTTGGCAACGAAGAGCGGCAAGTCGATCGGCTTGGTCCAGTAGTCGATGACGCCGGCCGCTTCCGCCTTGGCGATGTCTTCGGGCATCGCATTCGCCGACAGCGCGATGCAGCGCAGTCGGCCGGTGGCGGGGTCGGCGCGCAGCGCCTGCAATACCGCCAGGCCGTCCATGTCGGGGAGCTGCATGTCCAGCAGCAGGAGATCGGGCTCCCAGTCCCGCGCCAGCGCCAGGCCGCTGCCGCCGTCCGCGGCCGTTCGCAGCGAAACCCAGGCGTGCGGCGCCAGAATCTCGCGCACGAGCAAGGCGTTGATCTCGTTGTCCTCGATGTAGAGCACGCGGGCCGGTCGTGGCGAGTCGGCGTCGCCCTGCGCCGCCGGCGCGGCAGCGCCATGCCGTGCCGCGGACGCCGCGGCCGCCACCGGAGAGGGCGCGGCCGCAGCGGGGGCATCGGCGGTGCCGACGGGAAGCGTGAACGAGAACACCGAGCCCTCGCCGGGGCGGCTGTTGGCCTCGATGTGCCCCTGCATCTGCTCCACCAGGGCCTTGGCGATCGCCAGGCCGATGCCGGTGCCTTCGATCCCCAGCCGCTCCGCACCCAGGCGGTTGAAGGGCTCGAAGGCCGTCTGCAGTCGCACCGGATCGATGCCGCGGCCGGTGTCGCTGACCTGCAGGCGCAGCTGCGCCTGCTCCCGCTGCGCGCTCAGCCGCACCTGCCCGCCGGGTCGGTTGTACTTGATGGCGTTGGAGAGCAGGTTCAGCAGCACCTGCCGCGCCCGCACCTCGTCGGCCCAGACGTGCTCGTCGGGCAGGGGATCGACCCGGAGGGCGATGCCGCGCTTGCCCGCCTCGCGCTCGACGAGGCTGAGTGCGGAATCCACGAGTTCCTGCACGGGCAGCGCCCGCGGCGACAGGTGCAGGTCGCCGGACTCGGCGCGCGAGAGGTCGAGCACGTCGTCGATCAGCGCCAGCAGGTGGCGGCCGGCATCGTCGATGTGCTCGAGCCGGCGCCGGCGTTCGGGGGAGCGTTCCCTGCCGTCGTCCTCGCGCAGCAGTTGCGTGAAGCCGAGCACGGCGTTCAGCGGCGTGCGCAACTCGTGGCTGATGCGCGAGAGGAAGCGCGACTTGGCGCGGCTCTCGGCCAGCGCCAGCTCGCGCTCGCGCAGGGCGTGCTCGGCCTGCACGAGGTCGGTGATGTCCCAGTTCAAGCCGATGCGGCGCGTCTGCTTTCCGGCTTCGTCGCGGAGCGCCACCGAACGCGAGGCCAGCCAGCGTACCGTGCCGTCGGGCCAGACCACGCGGAAGCTGCCGCGCCACTCGGCGTCGCTTTCGAAGGCCTTCGCCTGTGCCGGGATGATGTCGGCGCGGTCGTCCGGGTGCAGGTAGCTCCAGACCTCGTCGGGGTGGATCGGGCGTCCCGGTGAGTCGACGCCCCGCAGCCGGAACATCGCTGAGTCCCACGTCGCCTCCCCGGTGGCGCTGACGTACTCCCAGCTCGCCATGCCGACGGCCGATGCCGTCAGCTCCATGCGCTGGTGGGATTCGCGCAGCCGCTGCAGCGTCTCGTGCTGCTCGGTGACGTCGATCGTGATGCCTTCCATGCGGCCCGGGCCGTCCGGGCCTGCGGCCGTGATCTGGCCGCGCGTGACCATCCAGCGTACGCGGCCATCGGGATGGAGCGCGCGAAACTCGATCTCGAAAGGGCCGGCGCCGTCCGGCCCGAAGCGCGTCGCCAGTGCGGCGAGGCGGGCGCGGTCATCGGGATGCGCGCAGCGCCGCAGCCAATCGCCAAAACGCAGTGGTCCCTGCGCCGGGTCGAGCCCGAAGAGCTCGAAGTTGCGCGCGTTCCAGTCGGGCCGCGCGCCGTCGTCGATGAGCGAGGACCATAGCCCCAGACGCGCGGCCTCCGCGGCCGACTCGAGGCGGCGGCCGAGCTGCTGCGCGCGCTGCGCCTCCTCGACGCGGGCGGTCTCGTCGAGCATCATGCCGACGAAGGCGGTGGGCTCGCCGTCATCGTCGAACTGCAACGTGCCCCGCACCAGCACATGGCGCCAGCCGCCCTCGGGGCGGCGGTAGCGAACGGCCAAGTCGGCGGACGGTTCCCCCCTGCGCGCGCGGTCGGTCCACGCGTCCACCGCCGCCACATCGTCGGGATGGATCTGCTTGCGCACCTGGATCGCGGGGTGCCCCTCGGCCGCGAACGCGAGCCCGACATGGCGCGCCGCACGCTCGTCCAGGCGGACGCGTCGCGCGGCGAGATCGTGCCGCCAAAGGCCGATGTCGCTGAGCTGCAGAGCGAGCTGCAGCTCCTCGCGCAGCTTCTGCGCCTGGCGCGCCAGCTCGTAGGTGACGGTGTCGTCGGCGTTCACGCCCACCACGCGCACCGCGCGCCCCTGTTCGTCGTGGATCACCTTCCACTGCGAGTGGATGTGCCGCATCTGGCCGTCGGCGCGACGCAGGCGCATGCGGCTCGAATGGTTGCCCGCCTTGCCCAGCGACGCGACGAAGTTGCCGCGCTCGCGGTCTTCGGCGACGAACTGCTGCGAGGCGTCCTTGTGGGCCGGCGCCGGGGTTCCGGGCGCAGGGACCGGCAGGCCGAAGATGCGATACATCTGCTCGTCCCAGCGGCCTTGCATGGTCGCCGGATCGCGTTCGAAGACGCCCGCGTTGCAGAACTCCTGCAGCAAGGCCACGCGTTCGCGCAGATCGGCGATCGTGCGCTGGGCCGGTTCGGCCTCGTCCAGGGGCTCCAGCCGCACGAGCCGCAGGCCGTCTGCGGCAGGCGCCATGTCCACGTGCCAGCGCGCGCGCAGTCGCTGCAGCAGCGGTTCGGCATCGCCATCTTCCTTCGAACAGGCCTGTGCGAACGCTTGTGAACGCCAGACGACGCGCCCGTCTGCATCGACGAGCGCCAGCGCGGGCGCGGCCGCGCCCAGCGCCGCCAGCAGCGTCGTTGCGTCCGGGGTGCGGGCCATGGGCGATCTCGGGGCGGGGGGCGGGATCACGCGGCCACTGTAGCGTCTTCGGCCGGTACCCGGCCGGTCAGCTGAAGTGCAATCCGCCGATGCACAGCCAGGGCAGCGCCTGGATGCCGCGGTCGATGCGCTCGCGGCTGACCGCGCGCACCTCATGCAGCATGCGCGCGACGTTGCCCGAGATCATCGTCTCGGCCAAGGCCGCGCCGACCTCGCCGGAGTCGATGCGGAAGCTGTTCTTGATGACGCCCGAGAAGTCGCCGTTGGGTGCCGGGCTTCCCATCGAGAGGCGATCGACGAGCGCGCCGCGCCGCACGCCGGCGACGATCTCGGCCAGGGGCGTCCGGCCGCCGCGCAGCTCCCAGCCCTGCGCGGCCACGGGGCGGTGCGGCAGGCCGGTCTTGCGGCTGCCGTAGAAGCTCGGCATGAGCTGCGTCAGCACGCCGGCGTCGAGCAGCGTCGTCGGCGGCGTGACGAAGGCGTCGCCGCTCAGCGGCACGCAGCCCGGCGCGTCCCAGCGGCTTTGCAGCGTCAGCAGCGGCGAGGCCACGCGCTGCCCCACGCGTTCGCGGTAGATCGAGCTGCCGTCGATCAGCGGGCCGTCGCCGAGTTGCTCCATCAGCCAGGAGATCAGGTCGTCGACGGCGCCCGGCGCCAGCACCACGTCGCCGACGAAGCGTTCGCCCAGCGGCTGCGTGCGCACCTGCTGCACGAGATCGCGCATCATGCGGTCGATGCCGAAGAGCGTCGGCGCATCGGTCAGGTCGTCGGCGGTGCCGCCGGCGAAGTTGAAGGAGCTCGTCTGCCCGTCCTCGCGCGCGAGGCCGAAGACGGAAAGCTCGTACCAGCCGAGGTCGGCAGCGATCACGCTGCCCGCTCCCGCGGGGGAATGCGTGAGCGTGTGCATGCGGCTGCGCACGTGCGCGGCCAGCCCTTCCTCGATCATCATCGCCGGCGCGTTCGCGGCGCGCCACTCCAGCAGGTGGCGCAGCGCACTCGCGAGCTGCGCCGGGTCGGCCTCGCGCGGGCCGCGCGCGAAGTTCGCCGCCTGCGCGGTGGAAACGGCGTTCGCGTCGTCCACGGGCGCCGAGCCGGCCGCGCTCCAGAGCGACTCGATGAAGGCGGCGATTCCCGCTGCCGACAAATCGTTGCCATCGGCCGAGGCGCGGCGCCCGCCGACGATGCCGGTGGCCGCGAGCCGGCGCGACGCCGTGCTGCGCAGCAGGCTGGGCTCGTTGTGCGCGAGGTTCAGCTCCTGGCGGTGGCTCTCGCTCACCGTCACCTGCACCTGCTCGAAGCCGCGCGCGCGCAATGCGGCCAGCGCCGCTTCGGCGCTGTGGGCGGGGTCGAAATCGCTCGTCATCGCCGGCGCCCCTTCACTGCCCGCCCAGGTGCGCGCGCGTGCGCAGCGCCGGGCCGCCGACGGAGACGACCATCGGCTGCTTCTTGCCGCAGTAGCCGTTGCAGCTCCACTTCATCTCGCGGCCGACGCCGTCGACATCCTGCAGCACCTTGAGCGCGCTACCCGAGAGCGTGGTGTCCCGGATCGCGCGGCCGATCCTGCCGCCGCGGATCTCGTAGCCGAGGCTGACGCCGAACATGAACTCGGTCGTCGAGTCGGCCTGGCCGTTGCTCGTGTCCAGCAGCAGGTAGCCCTCGTCGACGCCCTGGATCAGTTCCTGCAGCGAGCTCGTCCCGGGCAGCACCGCGGTGTTGCGCATGCGCACGAGCGGCTCGTCGTCGGGGCCATAGGCGCGCGCGTTGCCGCTGGGCGGCAAGCCCAGGCGCGCCGCGGTCTCGCGGCTGTGCATGAAGTCGCGCAGCACGCCGCGCTCGATCATCGTCACGTCCCGCGCCGGCGTGCCCTCGTCGTCGGCGTACACCGGGCACATCAGCTCGCGTCCGTCCCAGTGGTGCGCGAGGTCCATCATCGTGATCAGTTCGCTGGCCACGCGCTTTCCCCGGAGGTCGGCGGTGACGGCGCCCGAGAGCACGGCGTCGGCCTCGCAGGGGTGGCCCATGGCCTCGTGCGCGAGCATGCCGGTGAGATCCGCCGAGAGCACCACCTGCTGCTCGCCTCCGCGCGCGGCGACGGCATGGCGCTTGGCCTGCAGGTGCCCGTGCAGGACGTCCAGCCGCGGAGCCAGCGTCGCCAGCGACCAGTCGATGTCGGCGAGGCTGCCCAGGCCCGAGACGATCTCGGTGAGCTCGATTGGCGCGCCCTCCTCGTCCTCGCCAACGAGCACGACGTAGACGGCAGCCCGCTGGATGCGCGCCAGGGAATCGGCGCCGGCATCGGTCTGCAAGCGCTTGACGTGCGCCTCGTCGGTGAGCATCACGCGCGTGCTGCGCAGCCCCGGGTACTGCTTCATGCAGTAGGCGTGCAGCGCCGCCATGCGCTCGCCGCATTCGGCTGCGGAAAGCGGTGTGCGGCCCTGTCGGCGCTGCTCGCCACGGTCGTGCTCGCCGGGCAAGGCCAGCGCCGTGCGCGCGCCGAAGCCCGCCATCGCCGCGGCGTTGCGCAGCGCCTGCTCCCGCACGCGGGCCTGCACTTCGGCGGCGCCGGCCGGGGCCGAGGCGAAGCCCCAGTAGCCGCCGCGATAGGCGCGCGCGCTCACGCCGGCCTGCACGCTGCGCTGGTTGCCGGTGAGGTTGCCGTCGACCATGAGCATGCGCATCTTGCGCAGCTCGTGGTGGCGGGTTTCGAGATGGCTCGCGGTCGGGGACATCGGGGCAGGGGGCGCGCGCGCCGCGCACGCTGGTCGGAAACGGGGCCGGGCATGATACGAGGCGTGCGGCCCGCGCGCCGACGTGGGGCTTGCGCGGCGCCGCTGCCGTCGACGCCATGGCCTGTCGACACGAACGCAAGCCATCGGCGATGACCGCGCAGCCGATGAAGCCGCCGCTCAGCGGTAACGCTGCAGGTAGCGTCGCTCGAAGCTGCGCTTGACCCAGTGGAACACCGGGCTCGAGGGCAGCAGCCAGTTGCGCTTGGGCGTGCGCCAGATCAGCGTGCCGCGGTCGAGGCTGTCGACGATGCAGGCGAGCTCGACCTCGAAGGTCACGGCACTGCGCTCGCCGCGCAGGTCGCCCAGCAGGTTGGCCGCCGCGGCCACCGCCTGCAGGTCGGCCATGTGCGCCTGCTTCGGCAACCAGTCCGGCCCCGGGAAGCTGCCCGAGTCGCCGGCGACGACGACGCGCTCCCAGCCCGGGACGCGGCAGTGCGCGTCGGCCTGAAGCAGGCCGCCGGGCGAGCGCGGCAGCTCGGTGGCGTCGAACCAGGCGTTGCCGGTCATTCCCGGCATGAAGAGGATGAGGTCGGCGCCGATCTCGCCGCCCTCGGTCACCACCTTGTCGGCTTCCAGCCGCATCATCTTGTGCCCCAGGTGCGTGGCGATGCCGCGTCGCGACATCTCGCCGAGCAGGTGCTGCACCGCCTTCGGCCCGAGGCGGTTGCCGGGCTCGCGCGCGGGGCTGAAGAAGCTCAGCTCGAAGCGCTCGCGCCGCCCTTCGCGCCGCAGGTGCTGATCGATGCCGAAGAGGAACTCGAACATCGGCCCGCCGCGCATCGCCGCGGGTTCGTTCGGGTTGCCGGCAAAGCCGACGGCGATGCGCCCACCCTGCAGCGCCTGCAGCCGGTCGCGGATGCGCTCGGCCGCGGCGATGCCTTCGCAAGGCGTGATCGCGTGCTCGATTCCGGGCAGCTTCTTGATGAAGCGGCCGCCGGTGGCGATCACCAGTCCGTCGTTGCCGACTTCGCCGGAACTCGTGTCGACGACGCGGCCGCGCTCGCGCAGGCCGGTGACTTCACCCGCGTGGAACCGCACGCGCATGCGCTGCAGGAAGTTCGCGAGCGGAACGACCAAGTCCTCGCGCCGGCGCAGCCCGCTCGGGATCCAGATGATCCCCGGCAGGTAGTGCAGTTCGGCGCGCGGCGCCACCAGCGTGATTTCCACGTCGGCATCGCGGCGGCGGAGTTCGCGGATCGCCGAGAGCCCGGCGAAGCCGGCTCCCAGCACGGTGATGCGGTGCTTGTTCATCGTTCGGGGCCGCTGGGCGCGGGTCCCTTCGTTGATACCCTGTGGAGTATGCCGCATCGGCGGCGCGGCCGTGCGCCGGTACGGCCGTGCGGCGATGACCTTGCACGCTGCGCGCGCGCAGGATCGTGCCCGTCGCCGGGATCGGGGTCCGGCGCCGCGGGCGGATCCGGCACGATCGCGTCGGCCTTTTCGAGCGCGGCCTGGATCGTGCGCAGCGCCTGCATGGCTTGCGCGTACGGGTCGCCGGGGCCGACGATGCCCTGCGCGGTCGCCGCCGTCGTTCCGGCCACGCTCACATGCGAGCCGACGCGCACCGCGCGCGAGTAGCCGACGGCCTCCTCCCAGTGGCCTCCGCTCGAGATCGTCGTCCGTGCCGGCTTCATGCGGTCGATTTCCTTGCTGTGCCTGGATCCTGGCCGCACATCATGCACGCCGCTGCACGCCGCTGCGGAGAGGAAGGCCCGGAGCGCGTCGACCGGGTTCGCGCGGGTCAGGGGCGCGTTGCCGGGCTCGTGCCGGCCAGGGCGCGCTGGGTGCGGCACTCGAGGTCGATCGCGCGCTCGAACTTGTCGAGCCCGATGTCGTTGAACACGCGCTTGAACCGGTGCGCCACGTCCGGCCGCAGCGCGCCCAGTCGCGCGGCGACCTGCTGCGCCGCAGCTTCGAGTTCGGCGTCCGGAACCACGTGCCACGCCAGTCCCCAGGCTTGCGCCTGCGCCGCCGTGAAGGCATCGCCGAGCAGCGTCAGCGCCTTGGCCCGCGCCAGACCGGCGTAGGCGGTCAGGGTGGCGCTCGCGCCTCCGGTGACGAAGACGCCGAGCTCCGCCTCCGGCAGCTTGAAGCGGCTGTTCTGCGCGGCGACGACGATGTCCGCGTTCAGCATCCATTCGAGCCCGGCCCCGACCGTCCATCCATGCACGGCGAAGAGGACGGGCTTGGTCAGGCGCACGATCGCCCGGGACACCGCCTGCACCAGTTCGAGGTCGGTCTCCGTCGGCGCCGCGGAGACGTCGCGTCCGGCGCAGAAGGCGCGACCGCTGCCGCGGACGCGAACCACGCGCACGGCGTCGTCGGACCCCACGGCGTCGAGCGCATCGAGGATCGCCCGCGCCATCTCGTTGTCGATGGCGTTGAGCTTGTCCGGACGGTTCAGCGTCAAGGTCGCCAGGCCGTCCGCGGCCTCGAGCAGCAGTTTGGGCGGTGTCATCGCCCGCGATTGTGATGGCGCGCGGGCTCCGCGGGCAATGCTCGCCCCGTCGCCGGATCTCTGCGGTGCTCTCCGGTGCCGCCCCGATGGCGTGGATCACTACACTGGGGCGACTCCTTCATTCACGACACTTCACCGGTTTCGAACCGCGCACGGACACGGCCATGAGTGACCCGCTCACCGACTGGATCGGCCGCAGCGAGACGCTGCGCGACACGATCACCGCCGCCCCGGTGCGCGGCCTGAACGCGACCCTGGACCACCCGGCGCTCGCGGTCGGGAACGGCACGCCGCTGTTCCCCTTGTGGCACTGGCTGTACTTCCTGCCGCAGCACCGCCAGAGCGAGATCGGCCCGGACGGTCACGCCAGGCGCGGCGGCTTCCTGCCGCCGGTGCCGCTGCCCAGGCGCATGTGGGCCGGCAGCCAGTTGGAGTTCCGCTCGCCCGTGCGCGTCGGCGACGCGGTCGAGCGCAGCTCGGTGATCGCCGACGTGACGACGAAGAACGGGCGCACCGGCCGGCTCGTGTTCGTCAGGGTGCGGCACGAGCTGCGCTGCAACGGCGCGGCCGATGCGGCCATCGTCGAGTTCCACGACATCGTCTACCGCGAAGCGAAGAAGCCCTCCGACGTCGAGCCGCCGCCGGTCGCCGCCGCCCAGGGCGAGTGGCAACGGCAGATCGTGCCCGACGACGTCCTCCTCTTCCGCTACAGCGCGCTGACCTTCAACGGCCATCGCATCCACTACGACCGCCGCTACGCGACGCAGGTCGAGGGCTACCCCGGCCTGATCGTGCACGGCCCGCTGATCGCGACGCTGCTGATGGACCTGGTGCGCCGCCACGCGCCGCAAGCGCAGGTCACCGGCTTCCGCTTCAAGGCGGTGCGGCCGACCTTCGACCTGCATCCGTTCAAGGTGAACGGCCGGCGCGACGGCAACGAGGTGAAGCTGTGGGCGCAGGACCACGAAGGCTGGCTGACGATGGACGCGACCGCCGTGCTGAAGAACCCGCCATGACAGCGCTGCACGGCATCACCGTCGTCGCCGGGGACATCCGGTTCGAACTGGACGCGGTCGACGGGTTGCGCCGGGTGCGACTGCGCACCCCGGGGCGAGTCAGGCCAGGCGCAGCGCGACGACGCCGGCGACGATGGCCACCGTGCCCAGCCCCCGCTGCCAACCGAAGCGCTCGCGCAGCATCCACGTCCCCAGCGCCGCGGCAAAGAGCACCGAGGTCTCGCGCAGCGCGGCGACACTGGCCACCGGGGCGCGCGTCATCGCCCACAGTGCGATCGCGTAGCTGCCGATCGACGCCGCGCCGCCGACGGCCGCCAGCGGCCAGCGCGCGCGCGCATAGGCGAGGACGCCGCGACGCCCGGCGCGGTCGCGGCGCGAGAGCACGAGCAGCGGATAGGGCAGCGCGTTGATGACGAAGAGCCAGAGCGGATAGCGCAGCGCGGCGCCGCCGGCGGCCACTTCGGCGCGCACGCCCAGGCCGTCGACAAGCGTGTAGGCGGCGATGATGGCGGCGTTGGCGACGGCAAACGCCATGGCTTTGCCGTGATGCAGCGCCTGACCCGGATGCGCCAGGCCCACCAGCCCCACGCCGAGCGTGATCGCCAGCACGCCGGCCCAGGTCGCCGCCGCCGGCACCTCGCCCACCACGGCGGCGCTGACCAGCGCCACGAGCAGCGGCGCCAGGCCGCGCATGATGGGATAGGTCAGGCCGAGTTCGCCGTGGTGGTAGGCGCCGGCCAGCGCGCTGTAGTAACCCACGTGGACGACGAGCGAGGCCGCGAGATACGGCCAGGCCGCGGCCTGCGGCAGCCCGGCGGCGAGCGCGAGCGGCAGCGCCACCCAGCCGCCGAGGAAGGTGATGAGCGCGTTGTCGACGCTCTTGTCTCCGGCCGACTTGACGAGCACGTTCCAGCCCGCGTGCAAGGCGGCAGCGAACATCACGGCGAGCACGACGATCCACGTCATGGGCGCGACGGCATCACGTCAGCGCGGCCGCTCCTCGACGCTGGCGAGCTGCGAGTGGCGCAGCCGCGTGCTGGCCAGCGCGCCGGCCGACTCGAGGATCGGGTAGGCGATCGAGCAGATGTGCGAGTTGATGCGCTTGAGCTCGCCGATCAGGTCCAGGTGCAGCGAGCTGGTCTCGATGCTCTGCGCCGTGTTGTCCTGCAGCCGCATGATGTGGTTCGCGGCGTACTCGCGCTCGAGGTCGCGAAAGCGCGCCTTCTCCTCCAGCAGCCGCTGCGCGTCGCGAACGTGGCCGTCGAGGAAGACGCTCGTTCCCAGGCGCAGGTTGGACAGCAGTCGCTCGTGCAGGTGGAGGATCTCCGCCATGCCGGCCTCGGAGAAGCGCCGCCCCTTGCGGATCTTCTTGTCCTCGAGGTCCTGCAGGATGCGCTCGATGCAGTCGCCGATCTGCTCCATGTTGATGGTGAAGCTGACGATGTCGGTCCAGCGCCTGCCTTCGCGCTCGGACAGCGCCTCGCGCGAGATCTGCGTGAGGTAGAACTTGATCGCCGAGTACAGCTCGTCGACGACGTCGTCCATGCGCCGCAAGCGTTCCGCGAGCTGGAGGTCGTTGTCGCGCATCACCGGAACGATGCCGCGCAGCATGGTTTCGACGACGTCGGCCTGGTGCAGCGCTTCGCGCGCCGCGCAGCTGATCGCCAGGCTGGGCGTGGCCAGAGCCACCGGGTCGAGGTAGCGCGGCTGGTCGCCGCGGCCGAGCGCGCTCGGCTTGGGCAGCGCGCGCTCGGTGATGCGCGCCACCGGGCCGATGAAGCCGATGAAGACCAGCGCCATCAGCACGTTGAACCCGAGGTGGAAGAAGACCACCTGCTGATGCACGTCGGCGACGTGGTTGTGCAGCAGCAGCCGCGCCTCGGGCAGCAGCGGGACCATGAGCGCCGCGCCCACGGCCTTGAAGATGAAGTTCCCCAGCGGCAGCCGCCGCAACTCGGCCGCGCCCGAGGCGGTGACGAGGATCGCCAGCAGCGCGCTGCCGACGTTGGCCCCGAGCACCAGGCCCAGCGCCACCGGCAGCGTCAGCAGGCCCTGCGCCGTCAGCGTCGCGGTGAGAAGCACGACCGCCAGGCTGGAGTAGCTCATCACCGCCAGCAGGCCGCCGGCCAGCAGGTGCAGCCCGACGTCGTCGGGCAGCGCCGCCAGCAGTGCGCGCACCTCGGGCGACTCGGTGAGCGGACGCGTGGCGACGACGATGAGCTGCAGCGCCAGCGTGATGAGGCCGAGGCCGATGAGCACGCGCCCGATGCGCCCGAGCATGCCGCGCTCGCTGGCGACGAAGAGGACGACGCCGACGAGGATCAGCAGCGGGCTCAGCCAGGAGAGGTCGAAGGAGAACACCAGCACCATCAGCGCCGTGCCCACGTCCGCGCCCAGCATCACCGCCAGCGCCGGCGTCGTGCCGACGAGCCCGGTGCCGACGAAGCTGGCGACGATGAGGCAGGTCGCGGTGCTGCTCTGCAGCAGAGTCGTCACGCCCAGGCCCGCGAGCATCGCGCTCGCCCGGTTGGCGACGCTGCGCGCGAGCACGCTGCGCAGGTTCTCGCCGAAGGCGCGCAGCACCCCGGTGCGGACGTTGTAGATGCCCCAGACGAGCAGGGCGATGGCGGCGAGCAGATTGAGGAGATGGATCACGAGGGCGTCGCGGCCGCACCGGCAGCCGGATCCCCGATGTTAGTGATTCCCTCGCCCGAGAGCGCCATATGGCGTCTCTCGGCGCCGTCGGGGAACGCGCATAATGCGCGCGCCAACCGCTCATTCCATGCAAGCGCCCCCGCTGCTCGTCGGCGTTTCCGCCCGCATCTACTACCCCGGAAGCCAAGGGCCGCTCCCGGGCGTCTTCACCAAGACGCTGCATTACCTGGAGCAGTCGGTCGCGCACTGGGTGCTTTCCGGCCAGGCAATGGCGGTGATGGTCCCGGCCGTCACGCGCGACAGCATCGTGCAGCGCAGCGACCTGGATCTCGACGACTACGCGCAGGCGCTGGACGGCCTGGTGCTGCAGGGCGGCAACGACGTCGCGCCCGAGTTCTACGGCGAACGGCCGCTGTCCCCGGAGTGGGCCGGCGACGCCGTGCGCGACCACTACGAGATCGAGCTCATCCGCGCCTTCATCGCCGCCGGCAAGCCGGTGTTCGGCATCTGTCGCGGCTTCCAGCTCCTCAACGTGATGCACGGCGGCACGCTGTGGCAGGACATCGCGACGCAGCGCCCGGGCTCGCAGCTGCACCGCGACGTCGGGCGCTACGAGCGCCACTTCCACCGCGTGGCGATCGAGCCCGGAACGCGCCTGGCCGAGCTCTATCCGGGGCAGGCGGTGATGCGCACCAATAGCATCCACCACCAGGGCATCAAGGCCCTGGCCGCGGACTTCGTCGTCGAGGCGCGCTGTGCCGACGACGGCATCGTCGAGGCCTTTCGCCGCACGACGCCCGGCACCTACGTGGCCGGCGTGCAGTGGCACCCGGAGTTCCACGATCCGAAGGACGGGAGCACCATCGACGACGCGCCGATGCTGCGGGACTTCCTTCGTGCCTGCCGCGCGGCGAAGCAGGCGGCCGCAGACGCCGCCTCGGACGGGCGGACCGGGCGCCGCTGACGCCGCCGTCGCGCGACGGCTGCGAGCGATGCTCGCAAGAGCCATCGGCCTTCCTTCTGGCGGCGGACCTGACCGGTCCCGGCGTGTGGAGCGCTTCACATTCACGCGGCCCCCGATGTTGCGCGAGCGCAAGGGAGGGCTCGCGCGTGCTTCCTAGAGTCGGTGCAACGCTGACGCGCACACGCTCGAGGTGCCCATGTACCAACGCATCCTGGTTCCCGTCGACGGCTCTGCGCTGACCGACCGCGCGATCGATGCCAGCATCGGCCTGGCGCGCCAGCTGGGCGCGGCGATCACCGGCTTCGTCGCCGAGCAGCCGCAGCCGTCCGGTCAGCGGCCCCGGGCCGGCGGCGCGTTTCGGCTGGTCGAGGACGTGGACGCGATGACGCCCGAGGCCGCGCGCCGCGTGCTGGACCGCTTCGCCGCCGCCGCCCGCGCCGCGGGCGTGCCCTTCGAGGGCCACCATGCCTGCGTCGCGCGCGTCGACGAAGCGCTACTGGCCGAGGCCGAGGCCCGCGGCTGCGACCTCATCGTCATGGTCAGCGAAGGGCGGGGCGCCTTCGGCGAGTTCCTCTACGGCTCGCAGGCGAAGGCGGTACTCTCGGGCAGCAGGCTGCCGCTGCTCGTGCTGCACTGAGAAACGGGGCGGGCCCGGCAGGCCGGCTTCTTCAAGCGCTGGATTCGCGCGCGGCGTCCTCGCCGAAGTCGTGCCCGCCCAGGGCATTGATCGTGGCGCTCGGGTGGTAGCGCTGGAAGTCCGCGACGATCGCCGCCAGCGGCACCTCGTCGAAGACGCCGCGCTGGTTCAGGTACTCCATGTGGCGGTTGCCGGCCTTGTCGTAGGGATGGTAGATCGAGTCCTCGCGGCCGTCGAATTCGAGCGGCAGCAGCCCGAAGCGCTCGCACAGCTCGATGTTGAAGGCCGGCGTGGCCTTTACCCAGCGGCCGTCGATCCAGAGGTCGCTGTAGCCGTGCCAGCGGTAGATGTCGCTGTTCATCGCCTTGCGCAGGCGCTCGGTGCTCAGGTGGTTGCGCACATCGGCATAGCCCACGCGCGCGGGGATGCCCGCGGCGCGGCAGACCGCGGTGAGCAACGCCGCCTTGGGCACGCACCAGCCGTAGCCGTTGACCAGCACCGTGCTCGCGCGCATGCCTTCGGGTGAGAGGTCGATGCGGTAGGGGTCGTAGCGAAAGCCGTCGCGCACCGCGAGGTAGAGCGCCACCGCGCGCTCGCGCACATCGGCGCCGCGGCCGTGCTCGCGCGCGAAGGCGACCACGGACGGATGATCGCTGTCGATGATGGACGTGGGCGCAAGGCTCGCGGCGTCGGGACTTGCCGAATCGGGGGTGCTCATGGTGGCAGGCTCTCCTTGGGCTTGGATGGGGCGATTCTCGCCGCTCGCCCGAGGGCATGTCCCCGACACGGGAGCGGCGCTACAGTCACCGCCATGAAGACCATCGCTGCCGGCCCCATCCTCGTACAGGCCACCCGCGGCGGCATCGTCGAGTCCTTCCACCGCGGCGCCTTCGCCGTCGTCGACGCCCAGGGCGCGCTCGTGCAGGCGCTGGGCGACATCGAGCGCCCGATCTTCCCGCGCTCGGCGGTGAAGCTGCTGCAGGCGCTGCCGCTCGTGGCCAGCGGCGCGGCCGACGCGCTCGCGCTCGGCGACGAGGAACTGGCGCTGGCCTGCGCCTCGCACAGCGGCGAGGAGGCGCATGCGCGCACCGCCGCGGGCATGCTCGCCAAGGCCGGCGTCGACGCCGGCGTGCTCGAGTGCGGCACGCACTGGCCCTACAACGAAGAGGCGCAGCGCGAGCTGGCGCGCCGCGGCCTGTCGCCCAGCGCGCTGCACAACAACTGCTCGGGCAAGCACAGCGGCTTCGTCTGCCTGGGCTGCCACTTGCACGGCCGTGAGGGCCTGCGCGGCTTCCTGGCCGGCTACGTGCAGCCCGAGCACGCGCTCATGCGCGAAGTCAGCGCCGCGCTGCAGGCCGCCACCGGCTGGGACCTGCGGCAGAGCGCGCGCGGCATCGACGGCTGCTCCATCCCCGCGCACGCCGTGCCGCTGCGCCACCTGGCGCTGGCCTTCGCGCGCGTGGCCAGCGGCCAGGGCCTGCCCCCGGAACTCGCGCGCGCGGCGCGCCGGCTGCGCGAGGCGGCGGCGCGCGCGCCCTTCTTCACCAGCGGCACGGGCAAGTTCGACGCGCGCGTGATGACGCACTTCGGCACGCGCGTGTACTGCAAGGTCGGCGCCGAAGGCGTGCACTGCGCCGCGCTGCCCGAGCTGGGCCTGGGCATCGCCGTCAAGATGGACGACGGCAACAACGCGCGCGCCTGCGAGGTCGTGCTCGCCGCGCTGCTGCAGCGCCTCTTCGCGCGCAGCGCCTGCAGCGAGGCCGACGCCGTCTTCCTCGCCGCCCTGGCCGACCAGCCGCTGCGCAACCGCCGCGGGATCGAGGTCGGCCGCCTGCAGGCGGCCGCGGCGCTGCGCGCGGCCTGAGCTCGCGCGCAGCGTCGGCGCCGCTCAGGGCGCGACGCGCACCTCGACGCGGCGCGCCTCGGCGGCCTCGCCGCTGCCGGTGGTCGACTCGGGCTTGCGCAAGACCAGCCGCGCCGCGTCCAGGCCGGCGGCCTGCAAGGCGGCGCGAACCGACTTCGCCCGTTCCTTGGCGAGCTCGGCGTTCTTCGCCGGGTCGCCGCTGGCATCGTGAAAGCCCGAAACGACGACGCGCTGGCCGGGCGCCGCCTCGGCGGCGGCCTTGATCGTCTCCAGCACCGCCGCCGCATCCGCCGGCAGCGCGGCCGACGCGGACTCGAAGTACAGCGTGCCGGCGAGTTCGCCGACAAGCGGCTCGTCGACGAGGATCAGCTCCTCGGCCACGACCACCGCACCGGCGGCCGCAGCCGTCGCGCCTGCCGCCGCGCCCGCCTTGGCATTCAGGGTCCGCATCGCCAGGCCACCGAGCAGCCCGAAGAGCAGAAAGGCGACCACGCCCAGCACCGTCCAGACCGCGATGCGCGGGCCGTCGTCGAGTTCATCGAACATCATCGTCCTCCTTGTCGTTTCCGTGGTTCCGTCCGAGCAGCGGAATGCTGCCGCCGGCGCCGGCGAGCAAGCCGGTGCGGCTGTAGATGCCGAGCTTGGCGCGCGTGTCGGCGATGTCCAGGTTGCGCATGGTGAGCTGGCCGATGCGGTCCGCGGGCGTGAAGGCGCCTTCGACCTTCTCCATGCTCAGGCGCTCGGGCGCGTAGGTCAGGTTGGGGCTTTGCGTGTCGAGGATGGAGTAGTCATTGCCGCGGCGCAGCTCCAGCGCCACCTCGCCGGTGATGGCGCTGGCCACCCAGCGCTGCGCCGTCTCGCGCAGCATCAGCGCCTGCGGGTCGAACCAGCGCCCGTGGTAGAGCAGCTTGCCCAGCACGCGGCCGTTGGCGCGGTACTGGGCGATGGTGTCCTCGTTGTGGATGCCGGTGACCAGGCGCTCGTAGGCGATGTGCAGCAGCGCCATGCCCGGGGCCTCGTAGATGCCGCGGCTCTTGGCCTCGATGATGCGGTTCTCGATCTGGTCGCACATGCCCAGGCCGTGGCGGCCGCCGATGCGGTTGGCCTCCTCGAAGAGCTCGACCTCGCTGGCGAAGCTGCGGCCGTTGAGCGCCACCGGCCGCCCCTCCTCGAAGCGCACGCTCACCTCCTCGGCCTTCACCGGCACGTCCTCGCGCCAGAAGGCCACGCCCATGATCGGGTTGACGATGCGGATGCCGCTGTTCAGGAACTCGAGATCCTTGGCCTCGTGCGTGGCGCCGAGCATGTTGGAGTCGGTGCTGTAGGCCTTCTCCACCGACATCTTGTAGTCGAAGCCGTTGGCCACCAGGTACTCGCTCATCTCCTTGCGGCCGCCGAGCTCGTCGAT
This sequence comes from Burkholderiales bacterium, assembly GCA_026932235.1. GTDB lineage: Bacteria > Pseudomonadota > Gammaproteobacteria > Burkholderiales > Burkholderiaceae_C > Rubrivivax. The sequence goes on along the minus strand of JAIXKR010000118.1, from coordinate 37,696 downwards.
GAAGGCCTGGTCCAGCCAGGGCTTGTAGATCTTGAGCGCCGGGTTCGCGAGCAGGCCATAGCGGTAGAAGCGCTCGATGTCGTTGCCCTTGTAGGTGCTGCCGTCGCCCCAGATGTGGACCTCGTCCTCCTTCATCGCCACCACCAGCGCGGTGCCGGTGACGGCGCGCCCCAGCGGCGTGGTGTTGAAGTAGGTGGCGCCGGCGGTGCTGACGTGAAAGGCGCAGCTCTGGATGGCGGCGATGCCCTCGGCCACGAGCTGCGGCCGGCAGTCGACCAGGCGCGCGATCTCGGCGCCGTACTGGCGCGCCTTGCGCGGGATGTCCTCGTAGTCGCTCTCGTCGGGCTGGCCGAGGTTGGCCGTGTAGCAGCAGGGAATGGCGCCCTTGGCGCGCATCCAGTGCACCGCAGCGCTGGTATCCAGCCCGCCGGAGAAGGCGATGCCGACGCGCTGGCCGACGGGAAGCGATTGCAGGATGGTGGCGGACATGGAAGTGTTCGTGCAGTGCGCAGCTGGGAAACCCGCTATTGTGACGGCTGCGACAGGTTCGACCCGCCGCCGCTACGATCGCGCGCCCATGCCCGCCACCGCCCCCGCCCTGCACGCCCTGCCCACCGGCGCACGCCTGCTCGTGATCCCGATGCCGCAGTTGGCGACCGTCACCGCGGCGGTGTTCGTGCACAGCGGCAGCCAGCACGAATCGGCGCGCGAATCGGGCATCAGTCATGCCGTCGAACACATGGTGTTCAAGGGCACGGCAGCGCGCGACGCGCGGCGCATCAACCTCGACGCCGAACGCCTGGGCGCCGAGGTCAACGCGCACACCGACAAGGACCACACCGCCTTCTACATGCGCGGGCTGCCGCAGCACGCGAGCGCCTTCGTGCACATGCTGTCCGAGCTGGTGCTGGCGCCGACCTTTCCCGCCGCCGAGCTCGAACGCGAGCGTGAAGTGCTCCTGCACGAATACACCGAGGACGAGGACGACCCGCTCTCCAGCGCCTTCAAGCTCTTCGACAAGGGCTGCTGGGGTGCGCACCCGCTGGCGCAGCCGGTGATCGGCAGCCGCCGCAACCTCGAGCGCTTCACGCGCGAGGAGCTGGCCGCCTGGGTGCAACGCCACTTCACGGCCGAGCGCATGGTGATCGGCGTCGCTGGACCGATCGACCCCGCAGCCCTGCTGCCCGAGGTCGAAGCTGCGTTCGCCGCCCTGCCTCACGGCCCTGCGCCGGCGCTGGACGCCCCCCGCTGGCACGGCGGCGTGCACAGCCGGCGGCTGGAAGGCTCGAGCCAATCGCATCTGGTGCTGGGTTTCCCCATCGCCGACCGCCGCGCCGACGACCCCACCGCGACGATGGCCGCCGCACTGCTGGGCGAAGGCATGAGCTCACCGCTGCTCGCGCGCTTGCGGGAGGAGCGCGGACTGGCCTACTACACCGCCTGCTCCGCGGACGTGCTGGACGGCGGCGGCCAGTTCGTCGTCGAGCTCTCGACTTCGCCCGAACAGCTCGAGCCCGCGCTGCAGGAACTGAGCGCTCTGCTGCAGGAACACGCCACGCGCATCGACCCCATCGACCTCGAGCGCGCACGCAACCAGGTCGCGGTACGCCACCTGCGCGCGCAGGAGCGCCCGCTGCGCCGGCTGGAAGACGCCGCGCTCGAAGTCTTCGCGCTCGGCCGCATCCACCCCGCCGACGAACGCCTGGCGCGCCTGGCAGCCGTCGACGCCTCCGCGCTGCGCACGCAGTTCGGCCGCATGATCGAAGCCGGCGCAACGCTCGCCCTGGCCGGCAGGCTGCCGCGCGCGGCGAGCCCGCATGCGCGCAAGGCTGCGGGGGCGCTGTTGAGGCTTTGAAGATCCGCTTCGAGCCGGCGCCATGTCGTCGCGGGAGCCTGGCCTGCTCCCAGGCTAGGCCGCGGGACGCTCGCTCGCGTTGCGCCGCTCGCGCAGCAGACGCAGCAGCAGCCAGGCGGCGCCGACGCTGAAGGCGGCGAGGCCCAGCGGTTGTTCGGCGAGGAAGCGCGCGAAGTCCTCCAGCGCCTGCGGGCTGACTTGCTCGACGAAGCTGGCGAGTTCGATCATCGGTTCGCCCGAGAGGCGGTCGAGTTCGGCCAGCGGCAGGCCCTCGGCACCGCCGCGGTAGAGCCAGCGGCCGAAGGCACCGGCCGCGACCCCGGCAACGGCGAGTGTGCTCAGGGGCGCCAGCAGGCGTTGCAGCATGCGTTGACGCAGCGGCGGCGGTGCATGCTCGTAGAGCCGCCGCACGACGCGCGCGATCCGGCGCCGCCGCGGCGCCGCGGCATCCGCCGGCGACGACGTCGCAGCCCATGCCGGCAACGGGAGTGTGGCGTCGTCGAATTCCTCTTCCATGGTCTTGCCTTCTTCACAGGGTGCCTGCGACGGACCGCGTCGCGCAGCCCGAGTTCCGCTGCCGGTGCAAAGCTGCGTTTCCGGCGCTGCCCCGCGGCGGACGGGTGCGGTGGCTTATGCTGCACGCTGTACGCGGTGCCGATGTGGCTGTGCCGTGATGCGGCTGCGATGCGGCCGCGATCCGCTGCGGATCCGCCCCGTTGCCGCCGAGCCTCTTCCCGTGCCTTCATCCTCCTCCCGTGGCGCGCTCGTCGCCAACCTGGTTGCTCAGCTTGCCTTCGGGCTGCTGGCGATGACGCTTTGCATCCCGTCGATGCAGGAGTGGGGTGCTCTGTTCGGCGCGGACCAGGGACGAGTGCAACTGAGCTTCAGCGGCTACGTCGTCGCCTACGGCGGCCTGCAACTCCTTTACGGGCCGCTGTCGGACCGCTTCGGGCGGCGGCGCGTGCTGCTGGTCGGCCTGGCGCTGGCCTGCGCCGGCTCGGTGCTCGCGGCGCTGTCGACAACGATGGCGTCGCTGATCGCCGCGCGCGTGCTCCAGGGCGCCGGAGCGGCTGCGGGCATGGTGATCGGCCGCGCGCTGGTGCAGGACCTCTTCGATGGCCCCGAGCGCACGCGCGTGATGGCCTGGATCGGCATGGCGATGGGCCTCGTGCCGCCGGGTGCGGCGATCGTCGGCGGCCTGCTGCATGTGCGCCTGGGCTGGCAGACCGGCTTCGTGCTGATCGCCGTGCTGGCGCTGCTGCTGATGGTCGCCGCCTGGCGCGGCCTGCCGGCGCCGCCGATGGCGGCCCAGGCCGAAGCGGCGGCGTGGTGGCGCGCGATGCCGTCGTCGTATGCGCAGCTGGCGCGAAAGCCGGCGTTCCTGCTCTACGTCGGCGTGCTCGCGATGACGACGGCGGCCTTCTACACCTTCCTCGGCGGGGCGCCGCTCGTGCTCGGCAGCTACGGGATCGGGCCCGAGGGCGTGGGCTGGTACATCGGCGCCATCCCGGTCTTCTACATCCTTGGCAACTACCTCACGAGCCGGCTCGTGCGCCGCACCGGGGAGGCGCGCGTGATGTGGATGGGGCAGGGCCTTGCCATCGGCAGCCTGCTGCTGACGGCGGCGCTGGCACTCGGCGGCTGGCATTCGCCGCTGGCGTTTGCGCTGCCCTTGACCCTGCTGGGCGTGGGCCACGGCTTTCTCATGCCGACGGCACTCTCCGGCACCGTGAGCGTATTGCCGGCGCTGGCCGGCGCCGCCGCGGCGGTCGCCGGTCTGCTGCAGCAAGGCATGGGCGCGGCTGGCGGCTGGGTCGTCGGTCTGGTGCCGCACCGCGGCGCCCTCAACCTGGCGCTTCTGATGCTGGCCTGGACACTGCTTGGTGCCCTGGCGCAATGGGGCTTGTGGCTTGGCACAGGCCGCGTCCGCGGCTGAGGCCCGCGGACGCGAACGCCTCGGCGCTCAGCCCGGCATTGCCGCCAGGGCGGCGTTGAAGGTGGCGCTGGGGCGCATCACGGCCTTGAGCTTTTCCGGCACGACGCGGTAGTAGCCGCCGATGTCGGCCTTGTGGCCCTGGATGACGCGCAGTTCCTCGACGATCCTGGCTTCGTTCTCGGCCAGCGTGCGCGCCAGCGGCGCGAAGTGCGCGGCGAGCTCGGCATCCTCCTTCTGCGCCGCCAGCTCCTGTGCCCAGTAGAGCGTCAGGTAGAACTGGCTGCCGCGGTTGTCGAGCTCGCCGGTGCGCGCGCTCGGGCCCTTGCGGTTGTCCAGCAGCTTGCCGGTGGCCGCGTCCAGCGTCGTCGCCAGCAGCTTGGCGCGCGCGTTGCCGGTCTTCAGGCCCAGGTCCTCGAGACTGACGGCCAGGGCCAAGAACTCGCCCAGCGAATCCCAGCGCAGGTGGTTCTCCTCGGTGAGCTGTTGCACGTGCTTGGGCGCGGAGCCGCCGGCGCCGGTCTCGTAGAGGCCGCCGCCGGCCATCAGCGGCACGATGGAGAGCATCTTCGCGCTCGTTCCCAGCTCCATGATGGGGAAGAGGTCGGTGAGGTAGTCGCGCAGGATGTTGCCGGTGGCGCTGATGGTGTCCAGACCGCGGATGACGCGCTCGAGCGTGTAGCGCATGGCGCGCACCTGGCTCATGATCTGGATGTCCAGGCCGGTGGTGTCGTGCTCGTGCAGGTACATCTTGACCTTGGTGATGAGCTGCGCCTCGTGCGGACGGTACGGGTCAAGCCAGAACACCACCGGCATGCCCGACTGGCGCGCGCGCGTGACGGCGAGCTTGACCCAGTCGCGGATGGGCGCGTCCTTCACCTGGCACATGCGCCAGATGTCGCCGGCCTCGACCTCCTGCGCCAGCAGCACCTCGCCGGTGGCGAGGTCGGTGATGTTGGCGACGCCGTCCTCCGGGATCTCGAAGGTCTTGTCGTGCGAGCCGTACTCCTCGGCCTGCTGCGCCATGAGGCCGACGTTGGGTACCGTGCCCATGGTGCGCGGATCGAAGGCGCCGTGCCACTTGCAGAAGTTGATCATCTCCTGGTAGATGCGGGCGAAGGTCGACTCGGGCATCACCGCCTTCACTTCCTTCAGGCGGCCGTCGGCGCCGTACATCTTGCCGCCGTTGCGGATCATCGCCGGCATCGAGGCGTCGACGATGATGTCGTTGGGCGAGTGGAAGTTGGTGATGCCCTTGGAGGAGTCGACCATCGCCAGCTCGGGCCGGTGCTCGTGGCAGGCGTGCAGGTCGCGCGTGATCTCGTCCCGCTGGCTCTGCGGCAGCGTGGCGATCTTGTCGTAGAGGTCGACCATGCCGTTGTTGACGTTGATGCCGAGCTCGTCGAAGAGCTTGCCGTGCTTGGCGAAGGCGTCCTTGTAGAAGGTGCGCACGCAGTGGCCGAAGACGATGGGGTGCGAGACCTTCATCATCGTCGCCTTGACGTGCAGCGAGAACATGACGCCGGACTTGCGCGCGTCCTCGATCTCGCGCTCGTAGAAGGCCAGCAGCGCCTTCTTGCTCATGAACATGGAGTCGATGACCTCGCGGTCCTGCAGCGCGACCTTGGGCTTGAGCACGATGGCGCGGCCGCTCTTCGTGATCAGCTCCATCTTCACGTCGCGCGCGCGATCCAGCGTCATCGACTTCTCGCCGTGGTAGAAGTCGCCGCTGTGCATGTGCGAGACGTGCGTGCGCGAGGCCTGCGCCCATTCGGCCATGCTGTGCGGGTTCTTGCGCGCGTACTCCTTCACGGCCTTGGGTGCGCGGCGGTCGGAGTTGCCCTCGCGCAGCACCGGATTCACCGCGCTGCCCAGGCACCTGCCGTAGCGCGCGCGCAGCTTCTTCTCGTCCTCGGTCTGCGGGTTCTCCGGAAACTCGGGCAGCGCGTAGCCCTTGTCCTGGAGTTCCTTGATGGCCGCCTTGAGCTGCGCCACCGAGGCCGAGATGTTGGGCAGCTTGATGATGTTGGCGTCGGGCTCCAGCGTCAGCTTGCCGAGTTCGGCCAGGTTGTTCGGAAGGCGCTGCTCCGCCGGGAGGATGTCGGCGAACTCGCCGATGATGCGGCCGGAGAGCGAGATGTCGCTCGTCTTCACCTCGATGCCCGCGGGCTTCGTGAAGGTGCGCAGCACGGGCAGGAAGGCGGCGGTCGCCAGCAACGGCGCCTCGTCGGTCAGGGTGTAGATGATGGTGGGCTGCTTGGTCGTCATGGCAAGTCTCTTGTGAAGAACGATGGCTGACTGCGGGGGGGCTGTGGTTGGTTCCGGCCGGCGCACCGGCTGGCAGCACCGATTGTGGAGCGGACGAGCCGGGTGCTTCGCGCCGGGACGCTGCGGCACGGCAGCATGCCACCCCAAGCTGACGCCAAGCCTCCAGGGGCGGCGCCGGGACCGACTTCGCGTCTTGGGGTCCGCGTTTGGGTCACGTTTGGGGGTCAGGTCTTGTTTCTTGCCTGCCTGCTTCGGGCGCCGGTGGAGGGCCGCGGTGCGTGAACGCGGTGTGGACGATTCGACGGATCCGCATGCCTTGTCGTCGTCGCTCGGCGCGGATTCCGGACAGCGAAGAGAGAGGCAAAAAGCAAGACCTGACCCCAATCCCTGTGCATTACAATCGCGCGCAAGGTAAGGAGACGTCATGGCCGAGTCCACCCTCACCGCCAAAGGGCAGACCACGGTGCCCGCTGACGTGCGCGCCCGGGTGCAGGCCAGGGCCGGCACGAAGCTGGTCTGGTCGGTGACGCCGGATGGCACCATCATCGTGCGCGCGAAGTCCAAGTCCGTCCTCGACCTGGCGGGCATGCTGAAGCCGCCCAAGGGTAGGCGTGTCTCGGTCGAGGACATGAATCCCTGGCGCTGATGCCGGCGCTCGACACCAACGTCCTCGTCCGGTACATCGTCCAGGACGACACCGCACAGGCCGCGGCGGCCAGGCGGCTCATCCGCCAGTGCGTGAACGAGCAGCTCGTGCTTTTCGTGCCCGTGACGGTGACGCTCGAGCTGGAGTGGGTCCTGCGCGCGAGCTTCGGCTGCGGCAAGGGCGAGGTGGTTCGCGTCCTGTCGGAACTCTTCTCGGCTGCCGAGCTGTCCTTCGAATCCGAGCAGGCGCTTGAAGTCGCCCTGGAGCTCTACCGCAGCGAGCAGGCCGACTTCGCCGACTGCCTGCATCTTGCGCTGGCTGCGCAGGCGGGCGCCCAGCCGCTGTGGACCTTCGACAAGGCCGCTGCCAAGGTGGGCGGCGCACGTCTGCTCACCTGAACCCTTTCCTCGGGGAGGAGAGAGGCAAAAGGCAAGACCTGACCCCAAACCCTACTTCGCGTACTTGCGGAATTCCGGCTTCCTCTTCTCGTTGAAGGCCTTCACGCCTTCCTGCGATTCCGCGGTGTCGTAGTAGAGCTTGAGCGCGTACATGCCCATGCCGGCGATGCCGGCCTGGTGCGCGGTGTCCATGTTGAAGCTGCGCTTGGCGATGGCGATCGCGGTCGGGCTCTTCTCGGCGATCTCGTCGGCCCAGCGCTGGACTTCGGCGTCGAGCTGGTCGTCGGCGACGACGGTGTTGACCAGGCCCATGGCCAGCGCCTCGCTCGCCGTGTAGCGGCGGCAGAGGTACCAGATCTCGCGCGCCTTCTTCTCGCCGACCACGCGCGCCAGCAGCGCGGTGCCGTAGCCGGGGTCGACGGAGCCGACCTTGGGGCCGACCTGGCCGAACTGCGCGCGCTCGCCGGCGATCGTCAGGTCGCACAGCGTGCAGAGCACGTTGCCGCCGCCGATGGCATAGCCCTGCACACGCGCGATCACGGGCTTGGGAACGTCGCGGATGGCGGCGTGCAGTTCCTCCATCGGCAGGCCGATGGTGCCGCGGCCGTCGTACTGGCCTTCGTGCGCGGACTGGTCGCCGCCGGTGCAGAAGGCGCGATCGCCGGCACCGGCGAGCACGATGCAGGCGATGCTCTTGTCGTAGCCGGCCCTGATGATGGCGTGGATGAGCTCGTCGCAGGTGCGGCCGCGAAACGCGTTCATCTTGTCGGGGCGGTTGATGATGATCCAGGCGGTGTGCCCGTTCCTCACCTCGTAGAGGAGGTCTTCGTAGGTCATGGTGCTGCCCTTTCTTCCGGGGGGTGGTGGTCGGGGCCGTCGGGTCGCGCCTACGCCGCGCAGCTGCGAAAGCCCGCGAAGGCGTGGTCGGCCTGCGGTGCGAGGAAGCGCCGCGCCTTGGGGTGGTGCTGGCGCGCCGGTGTCATGAACGAGGCCGCGCGCAGCACGCCGAGCGTTCCCGGGGCCGGCATCGGCTCGACGCTGCCGGCGGTGGCAGCGAAGCCGCGCCAGGGGCGCGCGCTGCCGGCGACCCATTCGAAGACGTCGCCCCAGGCGAAACCGCGGTTGCCGGCGCTGAGCGCGGCCAGCTCCCACTCGGGTTCGGTGGGCAGGCGGCGGCCGGCCCAGCGGCACCAGGCCTGGGCCTCGTGGCGGCTGACGTGCATCACCGGCTGCGTCGCCGTCGCACGCTGCACGTGTCCGTGGCGGCGCACGAGCACGCCGCCGCGCAACTGCGCGACGTCGCGCGGCGCACGGCGTGCGCGCTGCTGCGCCCAGGACCAGCCGGCGTCGGTCCAGAACTCGGCGCGCTCGTAGCCGCCGTCCTCGACGAACTCGACGTAGCGCGCCCAGTTCACCACTTGCGCGTCGATCTCGAACCCAGGCACGTCGATTTCCTCCGCCCAGCGCTCGGCGTCGGGAACGAAGCCGCCGCGCTCGCTGCCCAGGGCGAACCGCGCCGCGGGCATCCACAGCGGCTCGCGGTCGACGCGCCCGCGCAGCGTCGCCCACGGCGGCGGCGGCTCGCCCTCGCGCGGGAGCTGCAGGCGCGCGGCGCACTCGGCCAGGGCCTCGCCGATGCGGTCCTCGTGCAGCAGCGCGGCACGGTAGAAGTGCAGGTCCTCGTCCTCGGGGGCGGTGCTGGCGAGCAGGTCCAGCGTCGTTTCCATCGTCTGCGCGAGGTAGTCGCGCAGGGTCAGCGGGTCGGGCAGGCGGCCGTCGCGCTCGAACCAGCCATCGGCGCGCGGCTCGATGGAGGAGAGGCAGGCCGCGTCGAGGTCGGCCTGGTCGCCGCGGGCGCGCTGCAGGTTGCGCGCGATCCAGCGCTCCTGGTACCAGCCCGCGCGCGCCGCGAGCCAGAGGGCGCTGGGTCCGCCCTCGTCGATGGCGATCGCGCCGCGCGTCTCGAATGCCGCGAGCCAGCGCAGCGTGAGGTTGCGCGCATCCATCAGCGCCAGCGACAGCAGCTCGGCGCCGGCGCGGCGGATGGCGCGCGGGTCGTCGAGCGCGCCGGTGCGCAGGCTCACGGCTTGTTCGTTCGGCATCGCCGGGCGGTCTTCCTACTGTCCGACCAGCCCGTTTCGGATCGCGTAGACCGTGAGCTCGGAGTTGTTGGCGAGCTGGAGCTTCTCGAGCACGCGCGAGCGGTAGACCGAGACGGTCTTGGGGCTCAGCAGCAGTTCCTCGGCGATGTCGGAGAGGCGCCGGCCCGAGGCGATGAGCACCAGCGTCTGCAGCTCGCGGTCCGAGAGCTTGTGGTGCGGCAACTCGTCGGCCGGCGCGGTGAGGCTGTCGACCAGCATCTGCGCGATCTCCGGCGTGACGTACTTGCGCCCCTGCGCCACCGTGCGCACGGCGTTGACGATGGCCTGCGGGTCGCCGCCCTTGTTGACGTAGCCGAAGGCGCCCGCGCGCAGCGCGCGGATCGCGTACTGGTCCTCGGGGTACATGCTGACCACCAGCACCTTGACCGGCGAACCCTCGTCCCTGAGCGCATGCAGCGCGTCCAGGCCGCTGCGCCCGGGGAGGTTGATGTCGAGCACCAGCACGTCGCAGGCCTGCTCGCGCAGCAGACCGCGCAGCGCGGCATAGTCGCCGGCCTCGCCGACGACGCGCATGTCCGGCGCGTCCGCCAGCGTGTCGCGGATGCCGCGGCGGATCAGCGCATGGTCGTCGCAGAGGATGACGCGGATCATGGCAGGTGCGCTCGGAAGGCCTTCAGGCGCTGCCGATCATAGGCTGGACCAGGCCGAGGGGTCATGCTCGCGGTCCTCGTCATCGTTCGCGCCGTCCGCCCCGGTGCCCCCCGGGGCCGCGTGCGGCGGCTGCGCGTCGAGCGGGATCGAGAGCAGCAGTGTCGTGCCGCTGTCGCTGCTGCCGAGCTCGATCCAGCCGCCGACCGTCCCTGCGCGCTCGTGCAGGCCGCGGATGCCGAAGCTGCTGGCCTTGGCCAGGTCCGCCGGGCGCAGGCCACGGCCGTCATCGCTGATCTCGAGCGAGAGCACGCCGCCGGAGAGCGACAAGTCCATCGTCACGCGCTGCGCGCAGGCGTGCTTGCTGATGTTGGTGAGCGCCTCCTGCGCCGTGCGGTAGGCCACCAGGGGAACGCCGTCGGGCAGCTCGCGGCCCGCGGTGCCGATGCGTTCGTCGCGCGTGCGAAAGACGCATTCGACGCCGGTGCGTTTCTCGAAGCGGCCGGCCAGCCACTGCAGCGCCGCCACCAGGCCTTGCTCGAGGATCGCCGGGCGCAGGTTGTGCATGATGCGCTGGCTGGCGCCGATGGCGTGCGTCACCGTCTCCAGCGCGGAGGCGGCGCGCTGCCGCACCGCCGGGTCGGGGCTGTGGCGGCGGATCCAGTCGATGTCGAACTTCAGCGCCGTCAGCGAGCCGCCGACGTCGTCGTGGATCTCGCGCGCGATCGCCGCGCGTTCGGCCTCGATGCGCGTCTGCAGGTGGCGTGCGAGTTCGGCCAGGCGCCGGCGGGACTCGGCCAGTTCGCGGTCCGCCTCGAGCTTGGCCGCTCGCGTGCGTGCGGCGTCGATGGCATGCTCGAGCGCCGGCGCCAGTCGCGCCAGCCCGCTCTTGAGCAGGTAGTCGCTGGCGCCGTCACGCATCGCGGCCACGGCGAGATCCTCGCCGATCTCGCCGGAGACGAGGACGAAGGGCAGGATGGGATCGCGCGCGCGCACGAGGCGCAGAGCCTGCAGGCCCGAGAAGCCCGGCAGGTTGTAGTCGGAGACGATCGCGTCCCAGTGCTGCGCGAGTGCCGCCTCGAACTCCTCGCGCGTCTCCACGCGAAGCGCGCGCACGCGCAGGCCGCTGCGCTGGAGCTGGACGAGCGCCAGCTCGTGGTCGAGCTCCGAGTCCTCCAGATGCAGGAGGCGCAGCGCGGCCGGGGGTTCGGACATGCGCCCAGTATCCCAGAGCGCCCGCGGCGGCCTGCCGGCGCCGCGGCGAGAAAGGTGCAGGAATGCTGCCTTCTTCGACTCAATGTCGGCGGGTCGGCTGCCGAAAATGCCTTTGCAGGTGCGATCCGCAAGCATGCGGGCCGCCGTCGCACCACGACAACGAACCGCTGCGCTGGAGCCTCGATGCTCGCCTCTGCCGAAGAAACGTCCGCCGCCGCACCGCCAGCCTCGGCGCTGTCGCTGCTGGCGGCCACCGAATTGCAGGACCACCTGCTCGTGGCCAACAACGACCTCGAGCGCCTGCAGCGCCTGCTGGACGACGCCGCGCAGGCGCTGATGCAGCACTTCACCTACGCCTCCGAGCACATGAGTGCCGCGCTCGTGCACCTCGAGGCCAGCCGGCAGGGCGAGCCGGAGATGATCCGGCACGCGCGGCAGACGCTCTCCAGCGCCATCACCGCGCTGCAGTTCCAGGACATGGCCACCCAGCTCATCGCCCACACGAGCAAGCGCCTGCGCAACTGCGCCGACCGCCTCGCGCGCGACGCCCTTGGCGACGACGAGGACGGCGCCGCCCTCGTCGAGGAAGCCCCGCTGCGCCCCAACCCGGTGACGCAGGACGAGATGGACGCCGGCTCGATCGAGCTCTTCTGAATCCCCGCCTCACGAAGCACGTACTCCAGGAGCACTCCCCATGCATTCGATCCTCGCCGTCGACGACTCGGCCTCCATGCGGCAGATGGTGTCGTTCACGCTCAAGAACGCCGGCTTCAACGTCGTCGAGGCGGTGGACGGGCAGGATGCCTACGAGAAGGCCAACAGCCGCGACTTCAACCTCGTGCTCACCGACCAGAACATGCCGCGCATGGACGGCATCAGCCTGACGAAGAAGCTGCGCGAGAACCCGAAGTTCAAGGCCACGCCCATCCTCATCCTCACCACCGAGTCCAGCGACCAGATGAAGCAGGCCGGCCGCGCCGCCGGTGCCACGGGCTGGCTCGTCAAGCCTTTCGACCCGTCGAAGCTGATCGAGGTGATCGGCAAGGTCATCCGCTGAGCGGATTCGACCTGATCGCGCGCAGTCGCCAGGAGCCGTTTCCATGGGTGATCCCTCACCGCAAAGCGCCGCCAGCCAGAGTGCCGGCATCGACCTCAGCCAGTTCTTCCAGGTCTTCTTCGAGGAGGCCGGCGAGAACCTCGAGAAGATGGAGCAGATGCTGCTGGCCATCGACCTCGAGGCCGCCGACGACGAGACCCTGAACGCCATCTTCCGCTGCGCGCACTCGGTCAAGGGCGGGGCTGCGACCTTCGGCTTCGCCGACGTCGCCGAACTCACGCACCAGATGGAGACGCTGCTGGACAAGCTGCGCCGCCACGAGCTGCAGCCGACGAACGCGATGGTGGACGTGCTGCTGCAGGCCGGCGATGCGCTGAAGGCGCAGCTGGCGCGCCACCAGGGCAACGGCGAGGCGCCGATCGACACCTCGGCGCTGCTGGACGGCATCCGCGCCTTCGTCGAGGGGCGCGCGTCCGTGCCTGCGCGCGCGGCGGCCGCCGCACCCGCGGTGACGCCTGAGCCTGCGCTGCCGCCGTCACCCGTGGCGGCGAGCAGGGTGCGTGCGCTGGTGCTGACCGTGGGCCCGCTCGAGGACCCGAAGCAGGCCGAGAACCTCTTCGAGCTCTTCCGCGAGATCCCGGACCTCGGCACGATCGAGCCCATCGACGGCGGCCAGTCGGCCGAGGGCCTGCGGCGGCTGCGCATCGTCACCGCCACGCCCGACGCCGAACTGCTGGACCTGTGCACCTTCCACGTCGCGCGCGAGGCGCTGCGGCTGGACCCCGCCGACGCCGGCTACGGTTTTCACGCCGGTGCGCCCGGTGCGCCGCAGGAGCCCAACCCGCCCGATCCGGGCTACGGCTTCTTCGACCACGCCCCCGGCGCACCCGAGGCGCAGGCCGCGGCCGGCACCGCGACGCCGGCCGCGACGACCCCAGCCGCCGGCTCCGCCGCTCCCGCGCGTGCGGGCGCGGCGCGCCCGGCCGCCGCGGCCGGCGGCGAGTCGAGCACGCTGCGCGTCTCGGTGGAGAAGGTCGACCAGCTCATCAACCTGGTGGGCGAACTCGTCATCACGCAGGCCATGCTCGCGCAGACCGGCAAGGGCGTGGACACCGCGCTCTACCAGCAGCTGGCCTCGGGCCTGGCGGATCTGGAGCGCAACACCCGCGACCTGCAGGAAGCGGTGATGTCGATCCGCATGATCCCGATGTCGGTCGTCTTCAACCGCTTCCCGCGCATGCTGCGCGACCTCGCCGGCAAGCTCGGCAAGAAGGTCGAGCTGGTGACGCAGGGCGAAGCCACCGAGCTCGACAAGGGCGTGGTCGAGAAGATCACCGATCCGCTCACCCATCTCGTGCGCAACAGCTGCGACCACGGCATCGAGTCGCCGGCCGAACGCCTGGCCAAGGGCAAGCCCGAGACCGGTGTCGTGACGCTGGTGGCCAGCCACCAGGGCGGCAGCATCGTCATCGAGGTGCGCGACGACGGCAAGGGCCTGAACCGCGAGAAGCTGCTCGCCAAGGCGCGCGAGCGCGGCCTGGACGTGCACGACGGCATGAGCGACCAGGACGTCTACGGCCTCATCTTCGCGCCCGGCTTCTCCACCGCCGCCGAGGTCACCGACGTCTCCGGCCGCGGCGTGGGCATGGACGTGGTGAAGAAGAACATCGTCTCGCTGGGCGGCTCGGTCGAGATCGATTCCGCCGAGGGTCTCGGCATGACGGTGCGCGTGCGCCTGCCGCTGACGCTGGCCATCATGGACGGGATGAGCGTGGGCGTCGGCGACGAGTGCTACATCCTGCCGCTGTCCAGCGTCGTCGAGTCCTTCCAGGTGCAGGACGGGATGATCAAGACCATCGGCGGCAGCGGCCGCGTGGTCGAGGTGCGCGGCGAGTACATGCCGGTGATCGACCTCGAACGCGTCTTCGACGTGCCGCGCTTCGACTTCGAGAAGGTCGCCAGCATCATGGTCGTCGTCGAGGCCGAGGGCGGGCGCGTGGCGCTGCTGGTGGACGAGCTGCTCGGCCAGCAGCAGGTCGTGGTGAAGAACCTCGAGACCAACTACCGCAAGGTCGACGACGTCAGCGGCGCCACCATCCTCGGCGACGGCCGCGTCGCGCTCATCCTCGACATCGGAGCCCTCGTGCGGCGCAGCCGTCACTGAGCCAGCCGGCGTGCCGGCGCGGGCCTTCACTTCCGTCCCGCGCGGCCGATAGCCCCATGAAGGGCCCGCTGGCGGGCCTCGCGTTTCGAAGGAGTTCCCCATGGACATGGTCACCGAAGCCGCCGTCGTCGCCCGCCACGAGGCCGTGCGCACCGGCGGCAAGCCTGCCGCGCCCACCGCCGAAGGCGGCGAGTTCCTCACCTTCCGCCTCGGCGGCGAGGAGTACGGCATCGACATCCTGCGCGTGCAGGAGATCCGCTCCCACGAGCCGCCCACGCGCATCGCCAATGCCCCGCACTTCATCAAGGGCGTGGTCAACCTGCGCGGCGTCATCGTGCCCATCATCGACCTGCGCCTGAAGCTGGGCTGCGAGAGCGCCGAGTACAACGACTTCACCGTCGTCATCGTGCTCAACGTCAAGGGCCGCGTCGTCGGCGTCGTCGTCGACTCGGTCTCGGACGTGCTCGAGCTCACGCGCGAGCACATCAAGCCCGCGCCCGAGCTCAACAGCAACGTCGAGAGCAGCTACATCACCGGCATCGGCAGCGTCGGCGAGCGCATGCTGATCCTGGTGGACATCGAGGGCCTGATGAGCAGCGCCGACATGGGACTCATCAACTGAGACGCCAGGCCCGCACAAGTCCAACCACCCGCTGGGGCCACGGCCCCGGAGCCGAATCTCCATGAAACTCGAACTCACCATCAAGAGCCGTCTGTGGCTGGCCATCGGCGTCTTCGCCGGCGCGCTGACCCTGGTGTTCGCGGGCGTCGCCGCGCGCAGCGACCAGTTGAACAAGGCCTCGGCCGAGGCCGAGACGCGCTTTGCGCGCATCAACGCGCTCGCCGCGCGCTGGGCCGGCCTCAGTGAAGTCAACGTGCAGCGCGTCATCGCGTCCTCGCTCTCCAGTGACCCGGCGGTGGCCGAGTACTTCGCCCCGCAGATCAAGGCCACCACGGCGCAGATCAGCGAGCTGCAGAAGGAGGTCACGGCGCTCGCCGTCAGCGACGCCGAGAAGGCGCAGCAGGAGAAGATCGCCGCCGCGCGCAAGGGCTACATCGCCGCGCGCGAAGAGGTCTCCGCGCTCAACGCCAAGGGCGACGTGATGGCAGCGCAGGAGAAGCTCAAGTCCGCGGTGATTCCGGCGGTTACCGCCTACCTGGCCGAACAGCGCGCCTTCGTCGACCTCGAGCTGAAGCTGGCCGAAGCCCGCCGGGTCGAAGGCGCGGCGGCGCGCGAGGCCGGACTGCTCTTTGCCGGCATCACGGTGACGGTGGTCCTCATCGGCATGATCGTCGGCGGTGCCTTGCTGGTGCGCACCATCGTGCAGCCCCTGCGGGAGGCCGGAGAAATCAGCCGCCGCATCGGCGAGGGCGACCTCACCGTGCGCGTGGACAGGAGCCGCAGGGACGAGATCGGCGAACTGCTGCGTGCCGTGGCCGGCATGCGCGACTCGCTGCGCAAGGTCGTCGGCCAAGTGCGCGGCTCGACCGACAACATCCAGCATGCGGCGGCCGAAGTCGCGCAGGGCAACGCCGACCTGAGCCAGCGCACCGAGGCCAACGCGGCCAGCCTGCAGCAGACGGCGAGCTCGATCGAGCAGCTCAGCGGCACGGTGCGCCAGACGGCCGACTCCGCGCGCACGGCGAACCAGCTCGCCGCCTCGGCCAGCAGCGTGGCCGCGCGCGGCGGCGAGGTGGTGTCGCAGGTGGTCTCGACCATGGACGAGATCAACACCAGCTCCAAGAAGATCGCCGACATCATCGGCGTCATCGACGGCATCGCCTTCCAGACCAACATCCTGGCGCTCAACGCCGCCGTCGAAGCCGCGCGTGCCGGTGAACAGGGTCGCGGCTTTGCCGTCGTCGCCGGCGAGGTGAGGAGCCTGGCGCAGCGCAGCGCCGAGGCCGCGCGCGAGATCAAGACGCTCATCGGCGCGAGCGTCGAGCGCGTCGAGACCGGCGCGCGCCTGGTCGGCGAGGCCGGCTCGACGATGAGCGAGATCGTCGGCAGCGTGCAGCGCGTGACCGACATCATCGGCGAGATCAGCGCCGCGGCGCAGGAGCAGAGCGGCGGCATCGGTTCGGTGAACACCGCCGTCACCCAGCTCGACCAGGCCACGCAGCAGAACGCCGCGCTGGTCGAGGAGTCGGCCGCGGCCGCCGCCTCGCTGCGCGAGCAGGCGCAGCAGCTCGCGGGCCTGGTCGCCGGCTTCCGCCTGGACGAGGGCCAGGGTTCGCCACGCCGGATCGCCACCGAGGTGCTGGCGCAGGCCCAGCGCGCCGCCGCCACCGACTCCGGCAAGCCGGCCCCCGGCAAGTCCGGACGCAGCGAGGCCGGCACCGTCGCGAAGAACGCGCCGACCGTCAAGGCGCCGGCCATCGCTGCGGCGAGCCAGCCCGCGCCCGCGAGCGCCGCCGCCGACGGCGACTGGGAAACCTTCTGACGCCGTACGCCGCGCCCATCCGACCGAGGCCCGCCACCGTGCGGGCTTCGCTCCTTCGGCGGCTGCCCGGAACGCCTCTGCCGGCGGTTCGGCCGCGTTGAAGCCTGCGTTCGGGGCCGCTGAAACCCGCGCCGCGGACCTTCATCCAGACTGGCGGCATCGCAAGCACGACAACAGGAGTGTCCGCCATGGCCAGGGTTCTCGTCCTCTACTACAGCAGCTACGGTCACCTCGAGACGATGGCGCAGGCCGTGGCCGAGGGTGCACGCGGTGCGGGCGCGCAGGTCGACGTGAAGCGCGTGCCCGAACTCGTTCCCGAAGAGGTTGCCAAGGCATCGCACTTCAAGCTCGACCAGGCCGCGCCGGTGGCGCAGGTGTCGGAGCTGGCGGACTACGACGCCATCATCCTCGGCGTGCCGACGCGCTTCGGCAACATGGCCGCGCAGATGAAGAACTTCCTCGACCAGACCGGCGGCCTATGGGCGCAGGGCAAGCTCGTCGGCAAGGTGGGCTCGGTCTTCGTCAGCACGGCCACGCAGCACGGCGGGCAGGAGAGCACGATCCTCTCGACGCACATCGTGCTGCTGCACCACGGCATGGTCGTCGTCGGTCTGCCCTACGCCTGGCAGGGGCAGACGCGGCTCGACGAGATCACCGGCGGCAGCCCCTACGGCGCGACGACGATCGCCGGAGGCGACGGCTCGCGCCAGCCTTCGGCGAACGAGCTCGAAGGGGCGCGCTGGCAGGGCCGGCACGTCGCCGAGATCGCCGCCAGGCTCGCGCGCTGAGCCGGGCGCGGCGCCGCCGACGCCCAGAGGCGCTATACCGCCCCCGTGCGGCGCAGCGTCTGCAGCACCGGGCGGCGCAGCACTTCGCGCAGGCCCCACCAGCCCGCGGTCAGCGCCAGCAGCGCGCCGGCGAGCATGCCTGCCAGCGGCACCCAGGGCGCGGGGTTCCAGCTGAACTCGAAGGCCCAGCGCGCCAGCGCCCAGCCGATGGCACTGGCCGCGAGCGTGGCGAGCAGGCCCGCCAGGGCGCCGACGCCCAGCAGTTCCGTCCGCTGCACCTGCGCCAGCAGCCTGCTGCCCGCGCCCATCGCGCGCATCAACGCGAACTCGCGCGCGCGCGCCTCGCGCGTGGCGCTGACGGCTGCGAACAGCACCACCAGCCCGGCCAGCAGCGTGAAGCCGAAGAGGAACTCGACCGCGCGGATGACCTGGTCGAGCACGCGCTGCACCTGCGCCACCGTGGCCGAGACGTCGACCAGCGTGACGTTGGGAAAGCGGCGCGCGAGTGCGTTGTCGAAGCCCGGCTGCGCCGGCGCACGAAAGGCGCTGATGGTGGTCGAGGGCAGCTCGGGCATCGCCGCGAGCGGAAACATGACGAAGAAGTTGACGTGCATCGACGCCCAGTCGACGCGTCGCAGGCTGGTGATGCGCGCCTGCCGGAGCTGGCCGGCGATGTCGAAGCGCAGCGTGTCGCCGAGCTTCAGCGAAAGCGTCTTCGCCAGCCCCTCCTCGACCGAGAGGCCGTCCGCCTCCCCGGGCGTCCAGGCGCCGGCGGCGACCCGGTTGTGCGGCGGCAGCGCGCTCGCGTGGCTGAGGTTGAACTCGCGCTCGACCATGCGCTGCGCGCGCTCGTCCGCGAAGTGCCCCGGACCGACGGCCCGGTCGTTGATCGCGACCAGCCGGCCACGGATCATCGGGTACCAGTCGTAGCGCGCCACCCCGGCCCCGGCGAGCATTCGCCTGAATTCCTCGCCCTGGTCGGGTTGCAGGTTGAAGACGAAGCGGTTGGGCGCATCCGGCGGCGTCGCCTGGCGCCAGGCGCCGATGAGATCGGTGCGCAGCAGCACCAGCAGCACGAGCGCGAGCAGCCCGACCGCGAGCGCACTCACCTGCAGCACGGCGAAGGCCGGGCGCGCGGCGAGCTGGCGCGTGGCCAGCACGAGCCAGCGCGGTGCCGCCGCACCCAGCAGCCACCAGCGCCGCGATGCGGCGTCGGGCACGAGGCGCTGGAGCAGGCGGACGGCGCCCCAGGCCAGCAGCGCGAACACCGCCACGGCGAGCGCGAAGCCGCCGACGGCGATGGCGCCGAGCTTCACGTCCGACGACACCGCCAGCAGCAGCGCGGCGAAGCCCGCGGCGCCGGTGGCGAGTACGAGCAGCGAACCCGCCTTGGGCGTGCCGACGTCGCGACGCAGCACGCGCAGCGCCGGCACGCGTGCCAGTTGCAGCACCGGCGGCACGCCGAAGGCCAGCAGCAACGTCAGGCCCACGCCCAGGCCGAACAGCGCCGGCCACGGCCCCGGCGGCGGCAGCTCGGCCTCGATCAGCCCCGCCAGCATCCACACGAAGACGTGGTGCACGAGCAGGCCCAGAAGCGCGCCCGCGGCGCTGGCCAGCAGCCCGACGAAGCCGAACTCGAGCGTGTAGCTCGCGGCGATGCGGCGCTGCGCCAGGCCGAGCACGCGCAGCATCGCGCAGTCGTCGAGATGGCGCTCGGCGAAGTCGCGCGCGGCGACGGCCACCGCCACGGCCGCCAGCAGCGCGGCCAGCAGCGCCACGAGGTTGAGGAACTTCTGCGCCCGGTCCAGCGTCTGCCGCATTTCCGGGCGGCCGCCTTCCAGCGTCTCGATGCGCATGCCGCGCAGGCCGGCGCGGGCGATGTGCGCTTCCGCCCACGCGGTGAAGGCCTTGACCGGACCTTCGCTCGCGCCCGCGGCGGCCACCGCCAGGCGCCAGGCGACGCGGCTGGCCGGCTGGATCAGCGCCGTGGCCTGCAGGTCGGCGTCGGCGAGCATGACGCGGGGTGCGAAGGCCATGAAGCCGGCGCCGCGGTCGGGTTCGACGGCGATGATGCGCTCGATTCGCAGCGTCGCGTCGCCCAGCAGCAGCGCGTCGCCGACCTGCAGCTGCAGGGCATCGAGCAGCGCCGCATCGACCCAGACGCTGCCTGCGGGCGGC
This sequence comes from Burkholderiales bacterium, assembly GCA_026932235.1. GTDB lineage: Bacteria > Pseudomonadota > Gammaproteobacteria > Burkholderiales > Burkholderiaceae_C > Rubrivivax. The sequence goes on along the minus strand of JAIXKR010000118.1, from coordinate 18,000 downwards.
GCATGCGTCACCGCCTCGGCGGCGCCGCCGCGTTCGCGCTGCAGCTGCAGGCGTCCGCGCAGCGGGTAGGCGGCGCTGACGGCCTTCACCGCCACCAGCCGCGTCGCGCCGCCGTGCGCGTCGTCCGCGCGTGCCATGCTCGGGAAGTCGGCGCTCGTGGCCACGTTCAGGCCGAGCGCACGCGCCCTGGCGATGAACTCCGGCGGTGGCGGCTGGTCGCTGCCGATGACGGCGTCGCCACCCAACAACTGGCGCGCATCGCGCGCGAGACCGCTGTCGAGGCGGTCGGCGAAGAAGCCCACCGCGGTGAGCGCCGCCACCGCGAGTGTCACCGCCAGTGCCAGCAGGCGCAACTCGCCCGCGCGCAGATCGCGCAGCGTCTGCCGCCAGGCCAGGCGCAGCGCGCCCGGCGGGCGCGGTGCCGGGGCGAGAGGGTCGGATGCGGTGGGCGAAGCGGGCGCGGTCATGGCAGACGGGAGCGGTACGGAAGCAAGGCGGGAGCGGCACGGTAGCGCATCCGCGCTCCACGCCGCGAATGCCGCGTGCAAGGCCCTTGAACCCCACGGCCGCGCCGCGGTGCTTCAATGCCGGCATGGACACGCATCCGCCCCTCTTCCTTTCGCACGGATCGCCGATGACGGCGCTCGAGCCCGGTGCCGCGGGCGATTTCCTGCGTCGCCTGGGGCCGGCGATCGACGCGGGCTTCGGCCGGCCACGCGCCATCCTCGCCGTCTCCGCGCACACCCTCGCGCGCACGCCGGTGCTGCTGGCCGCAGCGCGGCACGCGACGGTGCATGACTTCCACGGCTTCCCGGAGGCGCTCTACCGGCTGCGTTACGACACGGCGGGCGCGCCGGCGCTGGCCACGCGCGTGCAGTCGCTGCTCGCCACGGCGGATATCGAATGCGAGCGCCTGGACGAGGGCGGTCTGGACCACGGCATCTGGACGCCGCTGCGTTTCGCCTACCCCCAGGCGGACGTGCCGGTGCTCCCGCTGGGCTTCGTGCCGGACTGGACGCCTGCGCGACTGTTCGCGCTCGGCCGGGCGCTCGCGCCGCTGACGCACGAGGGCGTGCTCATCGTCGGCAGCGGCAGCCTGACGCACAACCTGCGCCTCGCCCTCGGCGGCGGTCGTCCGGCGATGGACGCGCCCGAGATCGCCCAGAGCGCGGCCTTCCGCGCCTGGGTCGCCGAGCGCGCCGCCGGCGCCGATTGGCCGGCGCTGCTGGACTACCGCCGCCAGGCGCCGCATGCCGCGCTGATGCATCCCAGCGACGAGCACTGGCTGCCCTTCCACGTGGCCGCGGGCGCGGCTGGCGAGGGCGCGGTCGGCACGCGGCTGCACGCCAGCGTCACCTATGGCAGCCTGGCGATGGACGCGTATGCCTTCGGAACGCAAGCGCAGGGACAAGCGCTTGCCGCGTCTCTCGCGCTGGCGCCGGCGCGCGCCTGAATCCGAACGCCCGCGGCGGCACTAGGATTCGCGCTTCCGTCACGGTCGAACCTACCGAGCCTGCACGATGATTGCCGTCATCTGGATCACCACGCTGCTGCTGCTGGGCGCGTGGACGCTGTTTGCCTGGGCCCTGAGCACGCTGCTGCGGGGCGACGCCGCCTGGATCGACACGCTGCAGCGCTGGCTCTTCGATGCGCCCTGGCGCGAAGCGCTGGACGGCTGGCTGCCGGGCTGGTCGATGACGCTGCAGGCGCTGCTGGACGCGCTGCAGACGCTGCTCGTCTGGCTCGGCGCCGCGGCGCCGTGGCTGGTGTGGCTCGCCTGGGGGCTGGGCGCGCTGCCGCTGCTCGGGCTGGGCGCGCTGCTGCACGTCATCGTCGTGCTCGTGCGTCGCGACCGCGCGGCGGACAATCCGGGCGCCGGTGCCGCGCGCTGAGGGCGCGCTCAGGTCGCCAGGCGCTCGATCACCGCCTCCAGCTCGCGCCGCCAGCGCGCCTTCCGCGCGTCGCTGGCGAAGCTGGCCTCGAAGCTGTTGAGCGCAAGCTGCCGCGCCTGCGCCAGGCCCAGGTGCGGATGCGCTTCGAAGAGCGCGAGGAAGTTGTCGACGACGTAGCCGCCGAAGTAGGCGGGGTCGTCGCTGTTGACGGTGACGCACAGGCCGGCGTCCAGCAGCGTGGGCAGCGGGTGCGCGGCCAGATCCGGGTAGACGCAGAGCTTGACGTTGGAGAGCGGGCAGACGGTGAGCGGCACGCGCTGCTGCGCCAGGCGCTGCACGAGCGCCGGGCTCTCGGTGCAGCGCACGCCGTGGTCGATGCGCTCGACCTGCAGCAGGTCGAGCGCGGTTTCGATGTAGGCGGCGGGCCCTTCCTCGCCGGCGTGAGCGACGCAGTGCAGGCCGAGCTCGCGCGCGCGGGCGAAGACGCGCGCGAACTTCTCCGGCGGATGGCCGCGCTCGCTGCTGTCCAGGCCCACGCCGATGAAGTGCTGCCGGTGCGGCAGCGCCTCCTCCAGCGTGGCCAGCGCCTCGTCCTCGGTCAGGTGGCGCAGGAAGCACAGGATCAGCGCCGAGCCGATGCCGAACTCGGCGTGCGCGCGCCGGCAGGCATGCGCGAGGCCGTGGATCACCGCGGCCAGCGGCACACCGCGCGCGGTGTGCGTCTGCGGGTCGAAGAAGATTTCGGCGTGCACGACGTTGTCGGCCGCGGCGCGCTCGAAGTAGGCCCAGGCCATGTCGAAGAAGTCTTCCTCCTTCAGCAGCACCGAGGCACCGGCATAGTAGAGGTCGAGGAAGCTCTGCAGGTCGGTGAAGGCATAGGCGGCGCGCAAGGCCTGGACGTCCGCATAGGGCAGTTCGACGCCGTTGCGCGCGGCCAGGCGGAAGATCAGCTCGGGCTCCAGGCTGCCCTCGATGTGCAGGTGCAGCTCGGCCTTGGGCATGCGGCGCAGCAGCGCGCGCAGCGGCGGGGTGGGGGAGGCGGACATCGAGGGGCTCATCGCAAAAGCGCTGCCGCGTGGCTGCGCGGGCCTCGGGCGCCCGGGCTCAGCCCGGAGTCGCGTCTGCGCGCGGCTTGCGCAACTTGTGCCAGAGGTGCGGGACCAGCAGCCGCAAGGGCATGCGGCGCAGATGGTAGCGCCAGAGGACGATCGCCGCGGCAAGGCGCTGGCGGAGCGGGCGCGGGCGGTCCAGCGCCGCGGGCGTCAACACGGCGGCAAAGAGCGCGCGCAGGCCGCGCTCGCGCCAGCCCACGCGCTGCAGGCGCTGCGTGAGCGTGGGGCCAAGCGGTGTCTCCAGCCAGGCGCTGCAGAAGTGGCAGGCCAGCAGCAGCGGCTCCATCAGCCCCAGCGCCTGCGCGCGCTGCTCGAGGGCGGCGCCAAAGCCCGCGTCGCGCGCGCCATGGTGGCGCAGCAGGCCGTCGAGGTCGACGAGGTCGCGCACGCGCTCCAGCGGCTCGGAGTCGAAGAACAGGTGCGCGGCGCTGTGCAGCACCTGGTCCACCGGCGCCAGCACCGACCAGCCGGGCCAGGCGCTGGGGCGCGCGTCGCGCAGCAGCAGCGCCATGTCGATCGCCACCGGACCGAGCGGCGGCAGGATGTTGTGGTGCAGGTCGAGCTCGATCGGATGCATGGGGTGCTGCATCGGCGGCACCTCATGGCTCCACTCGTGGTAGTAGCGGCGGTCGTGCGCGTCGAGCTCGGGCTCCTGCCAGCCATCGGCGACGAGCATCCGCTGCGCGCGTTCCAGCGCGTCCCTGGGCACCAGGATGTCGAGGTCCGAGGGCAGGCGACCTGGGGCGATCGGCAGTTCCTGGGCCAGATAGGCCGAGCCCTTGAGCAGCACGAGTGGCGCACCCACAGCCTGCAGCGTGCGCGCGATGCGCGTGGCCGCCCAGGCGACGACGCGTCGGCGGTAGCGCGAGGTCTGGCGCTCGGCGAGAAGCAGCTTGGCCACGGGCTCGGGGATCGCCGGGCCGAGTCCGGCCGCCTCGACCGCTTCGGCCAGGCGTGCGAGCAGGCGCAGGCGGCGCAACTGGCGCGTGGCCTCCTGCCACTGGTCGAGCGACCATCCGGTGCACCGCTCCGGGCGGCCGAGGGCCTGCAGCCAGGGTCGATTCATCGCGCCGGCTCCGGGGCGGCAGCGCGCGCGTGCGCCTCGCGCACCTGCGGCCACAGATCTTCCAGCGCGGCGATGGCGTCGTCGAGGCGGCTGTAGCCGAGCAACCAGCCGCCGCAGACCGTGGCCAGGTGCGAGGCGGCGTCGAAGCCCTGTTCACCGTTGTCCTGGTAGTTGAAGGCGTTGAAGGCGAGCGAGCCGAACACGAGGTGGGCGGGCTGACGCGTCAGGCTCAAGGACGCATCGGCGGCCCAGCGCGGCATCACCACGGCGCCGGGCCGGACCCACTGGTGGCGGCGGTCGACGGCGTCGCGGTCGGCGCCCAGATGCGCCACCGTGCCCTTGCGCGTCTTCGGGAACAGCGGGCCGAGCGGGGCCTCGGGCGCGAAGCCGCGAATGAGCGCGATCGACTCGTTCTTCAGCGCCACCGGCTTGAGCATCGCGATGAAGCACCGCCGCACGGGGCAGAAGGCGCCGAACTCGTCCGACAGCAGCCGCCAGCCGCGCAGCGACAAGGCCGCCGTGAGCGTGCTCTTGCCCGATCCGGGGACGGCCGGCAGCACCAGCGCCAGGCCGTCGCGCTCGAGCACGCCGGCGTGCAGCAGCAGCAGATGCGCCAGGCGCTTGCCGATCAGCCAGTTGCTGCCCCACTCGAAGAGCGGCAGGGCGGTGTCGGCCGGGAAGGGCTCGAAGGGGCGCTTCAGGTCGCATTCGAACTCGACCTGCGGCCGCAGCCAGCGCCGCAGGCCGCGCGCGCGCAGCACGCGCACGTGGTGATCGGCCCACGCCTGCTTCGGCAGCAGCGGAAACTGCGCGTAGACGCGCTGGAGCTGCGCCGCGAGTGCGGATGAATCGCTGGTCAGGCACGTGCTGGTCGCGCCGAAGTCCAGCCACAGCCGGCCTTCGCGCAGAACCTTGCCGAGCGTTCCAGGATCGGTCTGGCCCAGACGCAGCCCGGCCGCTTGCGCGCTCACGCGGCAGCAGCTTCCAGCAGACCGGCGTCCAGAAGCTGTTGCCAGGCGGGCGCGCAGCGCTGCATCAGTTCGCGGGCGTCAAGGTCGGTGTCCATGGCCAAAGTCTGGCACACCCGCGCCAGATCGCCCGGTTGCTCGCGCAGGACTTCGAGAATGGCCACCGCTTCCGTGTTGAGCAGCACGGTCTGGCCCGACAAGGGGCTGAACGCGCCCCACAGCTCGCCCAGTTCGATCATGCGTACGCCCGAAGGCGTGCGCATCGCGGCGTTCATGTTCAGGGCGAAGTCCCGATCGAGTTCCAGCAACTCTGGCCGACGACGGAGCCGCTGCCAGAAGCGCCCAGACCAATGATCTGACCGTTGGCATCAAGCCTCAGCGCGACCCAGTAGTTGACGAGAGTCGCATCGCCAGGGACGGCGCTGAATCTTTGTCCGCCACTCATCAAGGTGTTCGTGCTGATGTCGAATCGCCACCACACCGTTGACGCGGGCCAGAACGACGTGCTGACCGGAATCAAGCCGAAACTGGCCTTGGTGACCAGGTACCTGGGATTGACTCCAGAAGGCGCAGGCGGGCGCGCCATGAGCTGGACGCGCATGAAGGTATCCGCTCCCGCAGTCGTCGTGACCGGCGCCGTCGATGAATTCGCCGTCGCCTTGGCCAGACAGGTGGCGCTCTGGGCTGCCAGCGCGCTGCCGCTGGCAAGCGTCAGCACCGCCGGCGCCGAAAACGAACCCCGCAGCAGCCGGCGGCGGGCACTGAACATGTCGTCGGGAGTGCGGGTCGGGTTGTCCATCGCAGGCCTCTTCAATCTATGCGGGTTTGCAAGCAAGTTGCGCGCCAGGCGTGGCTCAGTGCGCTGCTGCAAGCCATCGGCGCGGCAGGCAAGGGGATGCCAACCGCCTGTACAAGCTTGATTCTCGGCGCATTGCACGCCTTCGACGAGGCAAAAACCGATGAATCCGCCGCTGACCCCACGATCAGGGGGATGGCTGGACTGCGACCGACACCGCGCCGAGGTGTAAAGCGGACCGACACTGTCGATGTCGGTGACTGCTCACGCCGGCATGGTGTAGTTCAGCGTCATGCGCCCGCCGTCGGCGACGACGATCTCGCCGGTGACGTAGCTGGACGCGTCCGAGAGCAGCCAGGCGCAGACGTCGGCGATCTCGGCGGGCTCGCCCAGGCGCTTCATCGGCGTGCGGCTCATGATGCGCTGGCGCGCCTCGTCGCTGGTCAGCACCGCCTGCGCGGCCAGTTCCGTGGCGATCGTCCCCGGCGCGACCGCGTTGACGCGCACGCCGCGCTCGGCCAGCGAGAGAGCCATCACCCGCGTCAACTGGTTGATGCCGCCCTTGCTGACGTTGTAGCTGGCAATCGTCGGGATCGTCAGCGTGCCGTTGACCGAGCTCATGTTGACGATCGCGCCGCGCCCCTGCGCCGCGAGCACGCGCGCCACCGCCTGGCCGACGAGGAAGCTGCCCTTGAGGTTGACGGCAAGCACCGCGTCCCAGTCGGCCTCGCTGATGTCGAGGAAGTCGCAGGCCTTGAAGATGCCGGCGTTGTTCACGAGGCCGTCGAGGCGCCCGAAGGCGGCGAGCGTGGCCGCAAGCGCCGCGTCGACCTCGGCCTTCCTCGACACGTCGCAGTGCCGAAAGTGCGCGTCGGCGCCTTCGCCTCGCAGTGCCTGTGCGAGCTTCTCGCCGCGCGCGTCGGCGACGTCCCAGATCGCCACGCCTGCGCCGTCGGCCGCCAGGCGTCGCGCGCAGGCCTCGCCGATGCCCTGGGAGCCGCCGGTGACGATGTACGCGCGGCCTTCGAGTCCGAAGCGGATGGTCGGTCTGCTCATGGTTTGCAGGCGGAGCGTTGGCATCGCGAGTCTAGGTGGCCGCCGCCGCGCGCGCCTTCCAGGCGCCGTAGAGCACGATGAGGCCGGGGACGAGGATCATCGCCCAGATGATCTTCGAAAGGTTGGCCTGCACCCAGGGCAGGTTGCCGAAGAGGTAGCCCGCGCCGACGAGGCCGAAGACCCAGAGGAAGCCGCCGGCGGCGTTGTAGAGCGTGAACCGGGCGCGCGACATCTGCGCCACGCCGGCGACGAAGGGTACGAAGGTGCGCAGGAAGGGCATGAAGCGCGCGAGCACGAGCGTGATGCCGCCGTACTTCTCGTAGAAGGCGTGCGCCTGGTCGAAGGCGCGGCGGTTGAACCAGCGCGACTGTTCCCAGCGGAAGACGCGCGGGCCCACGCGTCGCCCGATCGCGCAGTTGAGCTGGTCGCCGAGGATCGCCGCGGCGGCGAGCAGTACCAGTGTTGCCGGCAGGTTCATCAGCCCGAGCCCGGTGAGCGCACCGGCGACGAAGAGCAGCGAATCGCCGGGCAGGAAGGGCATCACGACGACGCCGGTCTCGACGAAGACGATCGCGAACAGCAGCGCGTAGACCCAGGCGCCGTAGGCGCCGACGAAGTCGCGCAGGTGTGCGTCCACGTGCAGCACGAAGTCGACGAGCCAGAGCAGCCAATCCATGGCGGCGGATTATCCCGGCCGCGGGCCGGCGGCCCCGCAGCGGCCCGACTCCTAGAATGCCCCGCGATGAATGCCGTGCCATCGGCCACGCGCCGCGCGATCCGCGCCCTGCCCGACGAGCTGGTGAGCCAGATCGCCGCCGGCGAGGTCGTCGAGCGCCCGGCCTCGGTCGTGCGCGAGCTGGTCGACAACGCGCTCGATGCCGGCGCGAGCCAGGTCACGGTGCGGCTTGCCGGCGGGGGCGTGCGCGCGGTCGTCGTCGAGGACGACGGCACCGGCATTCCGGCTGCTGAGCTGCCGCTTGCGCTGCAGCGGCACGCGACGAGCAAGATCGGCAGCTTGGGTGAGCTGGAGTCGGTCGCGACGATGGGTTTTCGCGGCGAGGCGCTGGCGGCGATCGCCTCGGTCGCCGAGCTCGCGATCACGAGCCGCACCGCGGCCGATGCACATGCGACGCGGCTCGACGCCCGCGGCGGCGAACTGCAGGCGGCGGCGCGCGGCGTCGGCACGACGGTCGAGGTGCGCGAGCTCTTCTTCAACACCCCGGCGCGGCGCAAGTTCCTCAAGAGCGAGGCGACCGAGCTGGCGCACGCGCTGGAGGCGCTGCGCCGGCACGCGCTGGCGCGGCCGGACGTGGGCTTTGCGCTCTGGCATGAGGGGCGGCTCGTCGCGCAATGGCGCGCGCTGCGCGCGCCGCTGCTGGACGACGCGCTGACGCAGCGCATCGGCGAGGTGCTGGGCGGCGACTTCATCGCGGCGAGCCGGGCGATCGCCGCGCGGCGCGGGCCGCTGGCGCTGCTTGGCCGCATCGGCCACCCCGAGGCCGCGCGCAGCCGCGCCGACCAGCAGTACCTCTTCGTCAACGGCCGCTTCGTGCGCGACCGGCTCGTTGCGCACGCGATCCGCGCCGCCTACGAGGACCAGCTCCACGGCAGCCGCCAGCCGGCCTACGTGCTGATGCTGCAGATCGCACCCGAGCTCGTCGACGTCAACGTGCACCCGACGAAGATCGAGGTGCGCTTTCGCGACGGCGGCGCCGTGCACGGGGCGGTGCGCGCGGCGGTGCAGGAGGCGCTTGCGACGAGTCGCGCGACCGTGCCGTTGCACGGCTTTGCCGGCGCCGCGGATGGCCCCGGGCCGCCAGCCTTGGCGCCCGAGCGCGGAGCCCTGCCGCCGATGCCGCAGCCCCTGCAGTCCACGCTGTCGCTCGTGCGCGCCCGCGAACCGGCACCGGGCTGGACGGGAGGGGCGTCCGCCGGCGCAGCGCCCGCCGTGCCGGAGGCCGGCGACGCCTGGCCGCTCGGCCGCGCGCTCGCCCAGCTCGGGGGCGTCTACATCCTGGCGGAGAACGCGCAGGGCCTCGTGATCGTCGACATGCACGCGGCGCACGAGCGCATCGTCTACGAGCGGCTCAAGCGTGCGCATGGCGGCAGCGCGCCGATGCCGGCGCAGCCCTTGCTGGTGCCGGTCAGCTTCGCCGCGACGCCGACCGAGATCGCCACCGCGGAATCGCAGCGGCAGGCGCTGATGGACCTGGGCCTGGACGTGGCGCCGCTCTCCGCCGCGACGCTGGCCGTACGCAGCCGTCCGGCGGCGCTGCCGGAGGCCGATCTCACCGAGCTCGTGCGCGCGGTGCTCGCCGAACTGCACGCGGTGGGCGCGAGCCGCGTCGTGCAGAGGAGCCGCGACGACATGCTGGCGACGATGGCCTGCCACGGCGCCGTGCGCGCCAACCGCCGCCTTACGGTCGAGGAGATGAATGCGCTGCTGCGCGACATGGAAGCCACCGAGCGCGCCGATCACTGCAACCATGGCCGGCCCACCTGGCGACAGGTGACGATGAAGGAGCTCGACGCGCTCTTCCTGCGCGGGCGCTGAAGCGCCGCCGCCTCGGCACAGGCCGCCCGCCGCGAAGAGGGCGGACGGCGTCAGCGCCTGGGCGTCGCCCCCGCTGCCGTGGCGGCAGCGCTGACGGCGCAGCTCGTCGTCGAGCCGCTCCAGTCGGCCAGCGGGCCCGCGAGGTCGATGCCGCGGCGCATCGCCGTCATCTCCGCGATGATGGAGACCGCCATTTCCGGCGGCGTCAGGCCGCCGAGCTTCAGCCCCACCGGGCCGCGCATGCGCGCGATCTCCTCGGGCGTGAGGTCGAACTGCAGCAGGCGCTCGCGGCGCATCTCGTTGTTGCGGCGCGAGCCGAGGGCGCCGACGTAGAAGGCCGGCGTGCGCAGCGCTTCCATCAGCGCCAGGTCGTCGAGCTTGGGGTCGTGCGTGACGGCGACCACCGCGCTGTTGGCGTCCAGGTGCATCGCGAGCACGAGGTCGTCGGGCATCGAGCGCGAGAGCGTCACGCCTTCCATCGCCTCCCAGCCCTCGTGGTACTCGGGGCGCGGCTCGCAGACGGTGACGCGGTAGTCGAGCATCACCGCAAGGACTGCGAGGTAGCGCGAGAGCTGGCCGCCGCCGATGATCAGCAGGCGCAGGCGCGGCCCGTGCACGGTGACGAGCGTCGCGCCGTCGAAGCTGAGCGTCGTGCCGCCGTCGGTGTCCTCGAGCTTGACGACGCCGGTGGCCAGGTCCAGGCGCCGCGCGACGAGCCGGTGCGCCTCGATCGCCGCGAGCAGCTCGCGCAGCTGCGAGCGCGCCGAAAGCGGCTCCAGCACCACCTGCACCGTGCCGCCGCAGGGCAGGCCGAAGCGCTGCGCCTCCTCGGCCGTCGCGCCGTAGGTCGTCACCTGCGGCAGCTGCGCGGCGAGCTCGCCGCGCGCGACGCGGCCGATCAGGTCGTCCTCGATGCAGCCGCCCGAGACCGAGCCGGCGACCTGACCGTCGTCACGGATGATCATCAGCGAGCCCGGCGGCCGCGGCGCCGATCCCCAGGTGCGCACGACCGTTCCCATCACCACCCGGTGGCCACGGTCCTGCCAGTCGATCGCGGTGCGAAGGACGTCGACATCGATGCCGTTCATGGCCGTCTCCCTTTCGAGCGGGACGCTCGTCCGCGGCAGCATGCCAGCGTCGCGGTCGTGCGGTCTACCGCTTGCATCAAGCGTGCGAGATCGTCATGGGTTTTCGGCAGGCGACCGGTCGCGGCGGATCAAGACCTGCGGCCGAAGAGTCGGGCCAGCCAGGCCTTGAAGACCTGCCACATCAGCGCCAGCGCGTTGAGCTCGCGCACCGGCGCCGGCGCTGCGGCCGGCCCGGGCGAGGCCACGGTCTCGCCCGCGCCGGCCGCAGCATCGGCCGTCGCTGCCACCGCCGCCGCGGCGGCGCGGAAGTTGTCGGCGAACTGGGCCAGCATTGCGTCGCTCACCGGTACCAGAAGCCGGTTGCCGAACTGCGCGAGCTTGCCGCTGACGACAACCGTCGCCGTCCCCGTCAGGATCGAGGTGTCGGGCGTCTCCGCGGGTTCCAGCCGCGCCGTCAGATCCATCGACGCCGAGGAGCCCGACTTGTCCGCGCCCTTGCCGAGCATCTGCATCGAGCGCGTCGCGGCGTCCAGCGCCTTGACCTCGATCTCGCCGCCGAATTGCATCTGCGCCGGGCCGATGCGCGTGCGCACCGTGCCCCTGTAGTGCGTGTCATCGACCTGCTCGGTGATCGCCGCGCCTGGCATGCAGGCCGCGGTGGCGCGGATGTCCGAGAGCACGGCCCAGGCCTGTTCGACGCCGACGGCGATCGGCCAGCGCTTGTCGAGCTTGACTTCCATGGCGCGATCTTAGCGATGCCGGCCGCTTCCGTGTTCGCTCAGCGTCCTCCGGTGGCCGTGGCGAGCAGCGTACCGCCGGCGCCCGCCGCCCACGCGGTGCGCGCATCGAGCGCGACCACCACGCGCAGCGCCTGCGCACTGCCCGAAGCCTGTGCCTGCCAGCTCAGGCCGCCGTCGCGCGTGGCCAGGATCACGCCGTCCGCGCCCACCGCCCAGCCGTGGCTGGGGTCGCCGAAGGCCAGGTCGGCGACGTGCGCAACGGGTGCCGGCACGGGCACGGTCCAGCTGCGCCCGCCGTCGCTGCTGCGCAGCAGCCACGACGCGCCGGCGGTGTCGGCCACCAGCATCCAGCCCTGCTGCGTGCCGGCGAAGACGATGCGTTGCACGCGGCCGCCGCGGTCGCCGAAGTTCACTGCGGCCGGCGTCCAGCTCAGGCCGCCGTCCTGCGTCGTCCAGGCCGCGCTGCGGCCGTCGCTGGCCAGGCCTTGCAGCGAATCGACGAAATGCACCGCGCCGGCGCCCGCGGGCAGCGTCATCGGCTGCCAGCTGCGCGCGCCGTCCTGCGTGCGGTGGAGGCGATCGGCGCAGCCGTCGCAGTCGCGCGTGCGCAGCCAGCCGTGCCGCTCGTCGACGAACTGCGCCGCCTGCAGCGTGCCATCCGGCGTGCCTTCGGCCCGCCAGCCGCGATCGAGCCCCGGGCTGCGCCAGAGTTGCCCGCCGCGCAGATCCCAGCCGCTGCCGTCGCCGGCGAACTCGGCCTGCGCGCTCGTGCCTGCGCGTGTCCAGTGCCGCCCACCGTCGCTGCTGCGCCAGAGGGCACCGCCTTCCTCGCGCGCGATGCCTTCGCGGGGACCGAAGAACCACAGTCCATCGAAGCGCGCACTGCTGCCGCCGGGCGCCTCGAGCTGGCACCAGCCGCTGCTCCCGGTGCCGGTGCAGGGGCGACCATCGACGATGGACCAGCTGCCGACTTCGACGTTCAGGCTGGCCTGCAGGCTGTCCCAGCGGTCGCTGACCCGCAGCCGGATCGTGTAGCTCCCGGCCTGGTCGTAGCGGTGCGTGGCGACGGCGTTCGTCGCGGTGCCGCTGCCGTCGCCGAAGTCCCACTCGAAGTGGAGCCCGCCGTAGCTGTCCAGGCCGCCTGGCCTGGCCGTGAAGTCCCGCCCGGTCTCGATGCGCCTGGGCGCGAGCACCTCGAGCTGCAGCGGCCAGCCGCCGTCGCCGAAGTAGAGCGAGAAGCCGCCGCCGCAGCCGGCGAGCGCGGCGAGAGCCGCGAGCGGCCATCGCCGCAGCCGAAGTCCGATGCGCATGCCATGATCCCTGAGGCGCTGGACCGGAAGGTCCGATGGCCGATGCTAGCGCCGGCGTGAACGGCACGGCCGCCCGCGGGCGGAGCCCGGGGCGGTTCTCGCTCAGGCCACGTGCACCTCGATGCGGCGCGGCTGGGCGTGCTCGGCCTTGGGGATGCGCACGCGCAGCACGCCCTGCGCGAGTTCGGCGCTGATGCGGCCGGCGTCGAGCTCCTTGCTGAGCGTGAAGGCGCGGCGGTAGCGCGGCAGCGTCAACTCGGCGTGCGTGGACTGCAGGCCCTCGTCGAGGGCGAGGTCGATGTCGCCTTCGAGCGTGAGCTGGTCGCCCTCGACGCGCAGGCCGAGCTTGTCGCGCGGCACGCCGGGCATGTCGGCATAGAGGGTGATTCCCGAGGCGTCCTCGATCACGTCCACTGGCGGCAGCAGCGCCGGTAGCGGGCGTGCGGGCGTTTCGGTGTTGCGCTTGACTTCATTCATGGTCGGACTCCTTCGGGCTTCACTGCACTTCGATGCGGCGCGGCTGCGCGGCGGCCTTGCGCTCGGCGCTCACGCGCAGGACGCCGTCGCGGAACGTCGCCTTCACGCTCGCCGGATCGATGTCGTCGGGCATGCTGACGACGCGGCGAAAGCGCCCGGCGAAGCGCTCGTTCAGGTGCAGCGTGGTCTTCTCGTCGCTGCTCGCGGGGGCGGCGGCCTTGCGCTCGCCGGAGAGCGTCAGCACGCCGCGGTCGAGCTGCACGTCGACCGACGCCGGGTCCAGGCCGGGCGCGAATGCGAAGACCTCGACGCCGGCAGGCGTGGTGCCGACGTTCAGCGCCGGGTAGCCGCCGCGACCGAGGCCGCGGATGGCGGGTGAGTATTCGAACGCGCCGCCCAGGTCGCGTTGCAGGCGGTCGAACTCGGCGAACAGGTCGCGTGGAAACAGGCTGCGGTACATGCGGATCCTCCGTCGTCGGCGGGCGGACACGATTCCGCCCCGATGCAAGCGGATCTGGGACCGCCGCGCGCGCTTTCAAGAGGCTCGAGGGGCGGAAGAGAGGGGCGGAAGAGACAGGCGGCGCGCCGCGTCAGCGCAACGGCAGCACGACGCGCACGCTGTCGGCGTCGACCGCGGTGTGCTCTTCGGCGAAGCCCAGAACGCGCGCCAGGTCGCGCATGCGTGCGTTCTCGCGCAGCACGATGCCCACGAGGCGCTGTGTGCCGCGCTCGCGCAGATGGCGGATGAGCTTGTGCATCAGCAGCTCGCCCAGGCCGCCGCCTTTCAGGTCGCTGCGCACGACGATGCCGAACTCGGCATCGACGTTGTCGGGGTCGATGGTCGCGCGCGCCACGGCCAGCGTCTCCTCTGCCGCGCCGCCGCCTTGCGTGGCGACGAAGGCGAGCTCGCGCTCGTAGTCGACCTGCGTCAGGCGCGCCAGCTCGCTGGGCTCGATGCTGCGGCGGCTGTAGAAGACGCGCATGCGGATGTCGATCGGCTCCAGCCGCTCGAGGAACGCCAGGTGCTGCGCCTCGTCCTCGGGGCGGATCGGGCGCAGCGTCAGCATCTGCTCGCGCCAGCTCAGGGTCTCGACCTGTTCGCTCGGGTAGGGCCGGATCGAGAAGCGCGCCGCGCCGCCCGGCGCCGCGGCCGCGACGCGCACGCGCGCGTCGAGCGCGATCACGCCCTTGGCGTCGGCCAGCAGCGGGTTGATGTCGATCTCGGCGATGCGCGGCTCGTCGGCGAGCAGCTGCGACAGCGTCGTCAGCACGCGCACCACCGCCGCCTGGTCGGCCGCGGGGACGTCGCGCCAGCCCGCGAGCAGGCGCGCGATGCGCGTGCGCGCGATCAAGGCCTTGGCCAGCGGCTCGTTCAGCGGCGGCAGCGCCACCGCGCGGTCGGCGACGACCTCGACCGCGGTGCCGCCCTGGCCGAAGAGGATCACCGGGCCGAAGAGCGGATCGACGTGGCTGCCGATGATGAGCTCCAGCGCCTGCGGCCGGATGACCATGCTTTGCACGGTGAAGCCGGCGATGCGCGCGTCCGGCCGCAGCCGCTGCACGCGCGCGAGCATCGCCTGCACGGCGTGGCGCAGCGCGGCCTCGTCCTCCAGGCGCAGCACCACGCCGCCGACGTCGCTCTTGTGGCTGATGTCGGGCGAAAGGATCTTCAGCACCACGGGGTAGCCGATCGCGGCGGCCGCGGCGACGGCCTCGTCGGCGTCGGCACCGACGACGCGCGTGCCGGTGACCGGGATGCCGGCAGCCTCCATCAGCGCCTTGGCCTCGGGCTCGGTGAGCATCTCGCGGCCCTCGGCGAGTGCGGCGCCGATGATGGCGTCGATGCGCGCGAGATCGGGCGTGGCCGGGGCCGTGTGCGCCGAGGGCGCCTGTCGCAGCAAGGCCTGGTTGCGGCGGTAGGTGGCGAGCATGGCGCAGGCCTGCACCGCCTGCTCGGGCGTGTCGTAGCTCGGGACGCCCGCGGCCTGGAAGCGCTCGCGCGCCTGTGCCACGCCGGGCCCGCCGATCCAGCCGGCGACGATGCGCTGCGGCTGCGCCGCCGCCAGCGGCAGCAGCGCGGCGGCGATGTCGGCGCTGGGAACGATCGCGGTGGGCGAATGCATGAAGACCAGCGTCCCGGTCTCGGGCGACTCGAGCAGCGCCTGCAGCGTCTGCACGTAGCGCTCGACCGGGGCGTCGCCGATGATGTCCACCGGATTGGCGCGCGACCAGTTGGCCGGCAGGAAGGCGTCCAGCGCGCGGCGTGTCGCCTGCGGCAGCTCGGCCAGGTCGAGGTCGGCAGCGGCCGCGGCGTCGGCGGCCATGACGCCGGCCCCGCCGCCGTTGGTGACCAGCGTCAGCCGCTCGGGCGCGGTCGTGTCGTCGTCGATGAGGTTGCCGCGCATGTGCGACAAGACCTCGGCGGCGACGAAGAGGTCCTGCAGCGTGTCCACGCGCAGCATGCCGGCGCGGCGGATGGCGGCGTCGAAGACGATGTCGGCGCTGGCCAGCGCCCCGGTATGCGAGGCTGCTGCCGCCGCGCCCTGCGTCGAGCGCCCGGCCTTGACGACGATCACCGGCTTGTTGCGCGCGGCCGCGCGCGCCGCCGACATGAACTTGCGCGGCGCCTCGATCGATTCGATGTAGAGCAGGATGGCGCGCGTGCGCGCGTCGCTGGCGAGCCAGTCGAGCAGGTCGCCGAAGTCGACGTCCGAGCGCTCGCCCAGCGACACCAGCGTCGAGAAGCCGACGCCGCGCCCGCGCGCCCAGTCGAGCATCGAGGTCGCCAGCGCGCCGGATTGCGAGATGAAGGCCAGCGTCCCCGGCGCCGCGTCCACGTGCGAGAAGCTGGCGTTCAGCCGCGCGTGCGGCGCCAGCAGGCCGAGGCAGTTGGGCCCGACGATGCGCAGCAGGTGCACGCGCGCGGCGTCGAGCATCGCCTGCTTCTGCGCCGGGGTGAGGCCCGCCGTCATCACCACCGCGGCGCGCGTGCCCTGTGCGCCGAGCTGCGCGATCAGCCCGGGGACGGTGGCCGGCGGCGTGCAGATGACGGCCAGTTCGGGCGCCTGCGGCAGGTCCTGCACGCGAGCGGCGACGGGGATGCCGTCGAGCTCGGTCGCGTTCGGGTTCACGGCCATCAGCGTGCCGGCGTAGCCGCCGTGGCGCAGGTTGCGCCACACCGTGCTGCCGACGCGGCCGGGGCGCGTCGAAGCACCGATGACGGCCACGGATGCCGGGTCGAAGAGGGCGTCGAGGTTGCGGATGCTCATGCGCCAATCATGCCTGCAAAGCCGTCCGCGCGGGTGGGCCGGCGCGCTGGCATCATCGGCGCGGTGATGGTCCGTGGAGGGAGTCCGTGATGAAGCTGCTGGTGGCGATCGATGGTTCGGCGGGGGCGCTGCGGGCGCTGCGCTGGGCGATGGAACTGGCCGCGGCCGGTCTGCCGTGCGAGTTCGTGCTCGCCAACGTGCAGGAGCCGGCCTCGCTCTACGAGGTCATGACTGCGCACGACGCGGAGCGGATCGAAGCCGTGCGCCGCTCTGCCGGGGCGGACCTGCTGCGCGAGGCCGAGGCCTTGCTCGAGGCGGCCGGGCACGGCTTCGAGAGCGAGGTTGCCGGCGGCGCGCCCGAGAACCTGATCGTCGAACTGGCCGAGAACTACGGCTGCGGACTGGTCGTGATGGGTGCCCGCGGCGCCGGCCATCCCGAAGGCGTGGGCCTGGGCAAGGTGGCGCTGGCGGTGGCGTCGACCGCGACGATGCCGGTCACCCTGGTGCGCGCAGGCGAAGGGGCCGAGGCCGACGCGGACGGCGCTGCCGCGGTCGGCGACGCATAGCGATCCCCCGCTTCTGCCGGGGGATGTCGACACCGCGACCCGTTACTCCTTCCACATCGAAGAGCGTCCCTCGCCGAAAGCCTGCAGCAGTTCGCGGTACAGCGACCGCTCGAAGCGCCGCATCCCGGCGGCGCGTTCGCGCGGCCAGCGGTAGCGCAGGGTGCTGGTGGCAACTCCGGGCCAGGACTGGTCGAGCACGCCGCGGATGGCGAGTTCCCAGGGTTCCATCGCGGCTTCGCAATGCAATGCCGGGGCGAGTTGCCTTGCGCGGCCGTCGATGAGCAGGTTTCGGCCGCCCTGACCGACGATCTGCACCGCGGCCTGACCGCTCTTGCGCCAGTTGGTGCTGGTGTGGCCGCCGCGATCGACGGCGATGCGCAGGCGCTTGCCGGTCAGCGCGATCGCCCAGGAGTAGGTGGCGTGCGGGCGGCCTTTCGCGTCGGCGCTCAGCAGCAGGACCGGGCTGCCATCGGCGAGCAGTTCGAGCGTGGGCTCGTCCAGGGTGCGGGTGGTCTTGCTCATGAGGCTGCTGCGGGATTCACCTGCACGCGCAGGCGGTCGCCGTCCTGCAGCGCGAGTGCGGTGCGCAGATGCAGCGGGGCGACGATTTCCAGCTTGTCCTGCGGGTAGCCGGGGACTTCGGGGAAGACGATCGCGCCGTCGATGCGGTCGGCCAGGCGCACGGCGAAGCAGCGCGCGGGGCAGAAGCCCGGTGCGGGCTCGAGGACGATGGCCGGGTGCTCGAACAGGCGGGCGCGCCAGCGCTGCCAGTCGGTGCCGTCCATGCGCAGGTTCAGCGTGCCCGGCCAGGGTTCGAAACCGAAGGCGTGCCGCATTCCGTCGCGCACCCAGTCGATGGCGAGGAAGCCGGCCGCCTCGCCGACGCCGCTGCAGACCACGCCCGAGAACGTGGACGCCCTTAGCGCGGCTTCAGCCACGCTCGGCGCTGCGGGCGCGGGCATGTTCGCGCTCTTCGTTGCCGGTCCAGCGCCGGAAGAGGCTGCAGTCGATGCCGAACTGGTCCAGCGCCTTGTTCACCGACTGGTCGATGACCTCCTCCAGCGTCTTGGGCCGGTGGTAGAAGGCCGGCAGCGGCGGCACGAGCA
>JAIXKR010000055.1 GCA_026932235.1 Burkholderiales bacterium | reverse complement strand
TTGTCGTACTGCTTCAGTTCCACGTAGACGAGGCCCGCGTTGTAGTGGGTCATCGGATTGTCCCCGGCCAGCCCGGTGGCAACCTCCAGTTGCGCCAATGCTTCCTCGCGCCTCGCCTTGCTCTGCAGATACTGAGCGTACAGCATGCGCACGATCGGATCGTCCTTGGCAAAGCGGATCGCACGCTCATACCAGCACTCGACCGTGAATCGCATGTGTGGCGGCGGATCCTGCTTCGTGCGCTCCGCGTAACGCGTCATCGAGATCAGTGCACGATGATGGTTGGGAAAGGCGCGAAGTGTGTAGTCGATATCGCCGCCCAAGTAGCCGCGGTTGCCGCGGATCAGCGCTTCGACCTGGGCCGGGAAATGGGCGCCTTCGACGAGCCGCAGCGGCTCGCCGCGATCCTTGCGATAGTCCCAGGGGCCGTACCCGGCTTTCATCGGCCCGCAGAGTTGTGGGGAAGGCGGCGCCGCATGTCCGAGCGGACCGCACAGCAGCAGCACTGCGACGAGCAGGAAGGGCCACAGGCCGGCGCCGCCTGTCGAGGGCTGTGAGCCATTCTTCCAGGGCGAGAGTCCCGTGAGCATTCCGTGACTTGGCGTTGGCGATGGGCGGGAACGCGCTTGATGATCGGCCTCATCGCACCATGGGACAGGCCCCGATACAGGTGCCAGCGGGGTGCAGCCTCTCAAGCCTTGCGAGCGGGGGAGTATGGCGCAGGGCCCTGGCGAGGCCTGCAAGAGGTGGCAGGAAACGAATGAAGGCCGGCAATTCGTCGCGAATCCTGCGCCGTCTGACCGCCAAGGCAAGAGAGCTTGGGATGACCGCTCTCCCGCCGCGTCTTCCGCTGCCGCAGACCGCTCCGACCGCGATCTTCGAGGGTTTTCGTGATGCGGTTCCGCCGCGGAGTGGGACCTGAGCTGGCGCGCACCGTATGCTGTCCACCTTCGTCGATCAGCACTGCCGCTCTGCGATGCAATCCGCTGTGGAATTCGATCCCAGCCAAGCTCTTGCGCTCGCCCGCCATGCCCTGGACATCGAGGCGCAAGCGCTCATCGAGGTTCGCGACGCCCTGGATGCGGGTTTCACGACTGCGGTGCGCCTGCTGCTGGCCTGCCGCGGCCGTGTCGTCGTCACCGGCATGGGCAAGAGCGGCCACGTGGGCCGCAAGATCGCAGCCACCCTGGCGTCGACGGGGACGCCCGCCTTGTTCATGCACCCCGCCGAGGCCAGCCACGGCGACCTGGGCATGATCACGGCAAGCGACGTGATGCTGGCGCTCTCGCACTCGGGCGAGAGCGATGAGCTCAATGTCATTCTTCCGGTGATCAAGCGCTTGGGCGTGCCGCTGGTGGCCATCACCGGTCGCGTGCAGTCCTCGCTGGCCCGCATGGCCGACGCCGTACTGTCGAGTGCCGTCTCCAGGGAAGCCTGCCCGCTGAACCTGGCGCCGACGGCGAGCACCACCGCGCAGATGGCCCTGGGCGACGCGCTGGCGTTGGCCTTGCTGGACGCGCGGGGCTTCCAGGCGGAGGACTTCGCGCGCTCGCATCCCGGCGGCAGCTTGGGGCGGAGGCTTCTCGTTCACGCCCGAGACCTGATGCGCACCGGTGAGGCCTTGCCCAGCGTGGCGCCGGACGCCGCCTTCATGGACCTGCTGCGGGAAATGACGCGCAAGGGCCTGGGTTTCGTCGCAGTGGTCGACGCCGGCCGCCCGATCGGCATCTTCACCGACGGCGACCTTCGCCGGCTGATCGAAAGCGGGAGAAACGATCTGCGCAGCCTGACCGCCACGGCCGTGATGCACCTTGAGCCGCGCTCCATCGCCGACGACGTGCTGGCCGCGGAGGCTGCACGCGTGATGGAGCAGCAGCGCATCACCAGCGTCCTGGTCGTCGACGCCAAGGGATGCCTGGTGGGCGCGCTCAATAGCAACGACCTGATGCGGGCGAAGGTCATCTGAGGCCCTGGCCCTTGAGATACACGTCATGCGTCTTCTGAACTTCCATGTCGGGCTCACCCGGCCCTTCTTCCTCATCGCCGGCCCCTGCGTCATCGAGAGCGAGGGCCTGCAGATGGACGTCGCCGGGCAGTTGAAGGAGATCACTTCGGCGCTCGCCATTCCCTTCATCTTCAAGAGCAGCTTCGACAAGGCCAACCGCAGCAGCGGCACGAGCTTTCGCGGCCCCGGGATGGACAAGGGTCTCGCCATCCTCGCCAAGGTCAGGCGCGAGCTCGGCGTGCCGGTGCTCACCGACGTGCACGAGGCCGCGCAGATCGCCGAGGTGGCCGAGGTCGTCGACGTGCTGCAGACCCCGGCCTTCCTGTGCCGGCAGACCGACTTCATCCGCGCCGTGGCGCAGAGCGGCAAGCCGGTGAACATCAAGAAGGGCCAGTTCCTCGCCCCCCACGACATGAGGAACGTGATCGACAAGGCCCGCGCCGCGGCGCGCGAGAAGGGCCTGCCCGAGGACGTCTTCATGGCCTGCGAGCGCGGCGCGAGCTTCGGCTACAACAACCTCGTCTCCGACATGCGCAGCCTGGCGATCATGCGTGAGACCGGCGCGCCGGTCGTCTTCGACGCGACGCACAGCGTGCAGCTCCCCGGCGGCCAGAGCACGAGCAGCGGCGGCCAGCGCGAGTTCGTGCCGGTGCTGGCGCGCGCGGCGGTGGCCGTTGGCGTCGCCGGCCTCTTCATGGAGACGCATCCGGATCCGGCGCACGCGCTGTCGGACGGTCCGAACGCGGTGCCGCTGCGCCACATGAAGGCGCTGCTCGAACAACTGCAGTCGCTGGACGCCGTCGTCAAGGCGCAGCCGCTGCTGGAGGACGATTTCGCAGCGTGAGCGCGCGCTTCGCTGCGGCGGCTGGCCTAGCCTGGCGTCGCATCCGCCGGCACGGCAGTCGCGGCAGAGGGTTTCGTGCCTGCGGCCAGACGTCGAACCCACCCCCAACGGTAGGCGGTGAGGTGATAGAGCAAGCGCGACGCTTCGGTCCAGCGCGTGTGCCACTCGAGGGTCTTGCCGTAGAACTCGATGCGGCGGTAGCGCCCTTCCTCCCACCAGGCCTTGAACTGATCCTGTCGCATCAGCGTGGAGGGTGACACCTGGCGCTGGCTCTCGTCGTAGGCGGTCTTCAGGATCACCACCAGCGGGCCGTTGTCGATGCACAAATCCATCGCGACGACCTTGTCGTCGAAGCGGTAGCGGTAGATCCGGCCGCGCCCCAGGCGACAGAACTTCTCCAGCATGAGCCGATAGAAGCGCCCTTGTTCGTTGTCGGGGTGGATCGCGGTGCCCGTTCCGGCCTTCCAGCCTGCGCTCTCGAGATGGCCGTAGTCGACGAGCGCGGGGGCGACATCCGCAGGATCGGTCACGCATTCCAGGGTGGTTGTGACGCCGTCGGCCTGCAGCTTGTTGCGCTGCTTGCGTGCGTTCTGGCGCAGGTTCTTGCCGCGCGCGTTCCAATAGCTTTCGAAATCGTCTTCGATGTCGACCCAGGAGGTGCTGACGTAGTCGAGTGTGCGCAGCCTGGTGTCCTCGGGCGGGCGCGGGTTCAGCCGGGGATCGAGCTGGGTGAGGCCAAGGGACAGACTCAGCCCCGGCAGGGCGCGCATGAGACTTTCGAGTTCCGGCCCCTGTGTCGCCTGCGGCGGGCCGACCCAGGGGCCGAGGGGAAGCTGCGACGGCTGGAAGCTCTCCCAACGGCCTTTCCCGATGGGCTGCAGCAGCGCAGCGGCACTCCACGTCCCGACTTCCCGCAAGACGGCGAGACGCTCCATGCCCTTGCCGAACACGTCGAGCAGCGGAAGGAGGAATCCGGTCTCCAGAAAGGGCGTATCGGTGCTTCGACGCTGTAGCGCGTCCCATTCGTCGGCGAAACGGCGAAGCTCTTGCGCGGGATAGACGGTCCAGGTCATGGTTCAGAACGCCTCTTGCAGCCAACGCGTGAGCCGCGCTTCAAGCGCCCGCTTGTCCGAGGTCGCGGAGAAGGTGTGGTCGGCATTCGAGAGCGCCAGCGTTTGGACCCGCGAGCTCTCGATCAGGGCCCGCCAGTCGGTGCAGGCTTTGGCCTGCTCCTCGAACTCCCTTGCCGTGTAGTCGTCCCCGCTGAGCACGAGCAGCGTGGGCCCGGCAAACCGCTGCCAGCCGCGGGCCATGCGGTCCTGATAGCGGAGTGTCGATTCGGCGCCGGACTTGGTGCCGCCGCCTTCGCTGCCTTCGGCGCGTGCGCGCCTGAGGTTGCCGAGCAGGCCGCGCGCGGCGCGCAGGCCGACGCCGCCCTTGAGCAGCTTGAGCCAGAAGTCGCGTTCGCGCAGCCGGCGCGCGTAGTAGTGCTTCACGTGTGTGCGCGCAAGGCTCGCCTCCGAGCGCACCCAGGGGTTGAGCAGGCAAAGCCCCTGCACGCGCGCATCTGCCCGCTCGTGCAGGTAGAGCAGTGCCGCCGAGGCGCCGTCGCACAGGCCCCAGAGGACGGCGCGCTGCACGCCCGGCGCGCGGGCGAAGAGTGCGTCGAGGGCCGCGGCGATGTCGGCGCTGATCTGCTCGAAGCTGCGCTGCGCGCCGCCGCTGTCGCCCATGCCGCGCATGTCGAAGCGCAGCACCGGGTGGCCGGCCGCGGCCAGCGCGCGCGCCAGGTGCACGAACTGGCGGTGGCTGCCGGCGCGGTACTGCGGGCCGCCGACGATGACGACGACGCCGGTGGCTGCGGCCGCGGCGTCTGCGCCCGCGGCGGGCCGATGCAGGATGCCGAGCAGGCGCTCGCCCTCGCAGCCGAAGGCGAAGGCCTCTTCGCGCGGGGTGTCCAGCGCGGGCGGCGTGGTCGGTGCGCTCAACGCATTCAGTGCGGGCGGCGCGGCGTTCATGCGGGAGTCGCCTCGGGCGCAGGGTCGTGCGCGGCTGCGGCGCCCGCGCGCAGCGCCAAGGTGCTGGCGTCGATCAGCGCGGGCGCGTCCTCGATCTCGGCGGTCTGCCAGAAGGGCGGGCCTTGGACGGCCTGGGCATGCACTTGCCAGCCGGCGCTGGCCCAGGCTGCGCGCGCGGCAGCGCCCGCGGGGGCAAGGCTGGATGGGGATTGGGTCGAGACTTCGAGCCACACCAGATGGCCGGGCGGCATGGCCTGCGGCGGCTGCAACTGCGCCGCGTCCAGCCCGGCGCAGAGGGCGGGGTCGAGCAGGTAGCCGGCGACCTCGACCGGACGACCGGCGGCGAGCTCGGCGCGCAGTTGCTCCATGGCCGCCTTGGCCTGCCCGGCGAGCAGTTCGCCCGCGGCCTTCAGGCGCAGGAACTGCTGCAGCAGCAGCTTGCCCACGGGGGCCGGCTGCCAGAAGAGGAAGTGGCAGGCCTGGCCGCGTGCGGCCAGGCGGGCGCCGGCCTCGGCCGCCAGCAGGCAGCCCGCGCGCAGACCCCACAGCCACAGCGGCGGCGCGTCCGCGTCCGCGTTTGCGTCCCCCGCAGGCTGCGCATGCTGCTGCTGCAGCCAGGTGGTGGCCGCGACGACGTCGTCGACCCAGCGTGTCCAGCGCGCGTCGCCGAAGTCGCCTGCGCTGTCGCCGCAGCCCAGCAGGTCGATCTGCACGACGGCAAAGCCCTCGGCGGCAAGCGCACGCGCCTGCAGCGCGGCCATGCGGCGGGACTTGTTCATTTCCTCCGCGAAGGGGTGGACGTAGACGACGAGGCCGCGCGGCCTAGCCGCGGGCCGGTGGTGCACGAGCAGCCGCGCGGCCAGCGGCGTGTCATCGACCGTCAGGAAGAGGGGTTCGAAGGCCGGGCTCATCGGCAGCTCATCGGCAGCTCATCGGCAGCGTGGGCGCGGCGACGGGCAGGCGCGGCGGCTGATCGCCATCCGCCCCGGGCCGCCTGCTGCCTGCCGCGGGCGCCGGGCTCACTGCGCGATCTGCGCGCTGACGAAATCGGCCAGCGCGCCGACGGTGGCGAAGGCGCTGCCGTCGAGGTCGTCGTCGGCGACGAAGCCCAGACGCTCCTCGAGCGTGGTGATGAGCGTGGCCACGGCCATCGAATCGAGCTCGGGGATGGCGCCCAGCAGCGGGGTTTCGCGCGTGAAGCTCGCGGCACGGCCGCCGAGGCTGAGCACCTCGTCCAGCACGTTGATGACTTCGCGGGTGACGTCCATCGGGTTCGAGGCAGTTGGGCTTGGGCGTCGCGGCTTGCGCGGCGCAATCGAGAGGCTCGCCAGGCAGCGCGCGAACGCGTCATTCTAGGTAGGCGTGCCGGCAGCGGGGGCTGCCGGGGCCGTGCCGGGGCGGCGGTTTCGGTGACGGGATTCTCGCTCGCGGCCGCTGCGGCGGCGCCTGCGGGCGTGCGCGCGCTCAGGCACGGCGGGCGGCAGCCTGCACGAGCGTGGTCATCCAGGCCATCTGCGCGTCGTCCAGCGCCTGGTGGCAGGGCAGGTGAAAGACGCCCTGTCGGTAGGCGCGCGCCACCGCGCAGGCGCTGACCGCCATGTCGTCCCAGCGCCAGATCGGCAGGCCCATGCGCTTGAGCGGGTGGAACAGCGGCGCCGGATCGAACACGCGCAGCGGGAACATGTAGGGCGCCACGCCTTCGGGGAGCTCGGGAAACAAGGGGGCCACGCCGGGCAGGGCGTCCACGGCCTGCAACCACTGCCCGTAGCGCGTGCGGCGGCGCGCGATCAGGGCCTGCAGGTCGGTGCGGCGCTCGATCCCGCGCGAGACCGCCAGGCCCCGGATGGCCTGCTCCTGCGGCCGGTATTCGTCGGAGGGCTGCTCGCTGGTCTCGCGCCAGTCGCGCCCGGGCGGCGCCGGCTGTACGGCCAGGGCCGTCAACTCGGCGTCGATCGCCGCGGCCGCGGCGTCGAGGAGCGAGGGGCGCGGCCCGCGGCTGCAGGCGCGCAGGGCCTGCAGCGCGGCGCGCAGCTCGGCGCCAACCCCGGGACCGCGCGGCGATGCCGGCGGCAAGGGCGCGCCGCCTGCGGCCCACAGCCAGCCGCCGTCGGGGCAGGGGAAGAACTTGTAGGGGCTGCTGACGGCGTAGCGGCCGCGGGCGCCCATGGCCGCGCGCGTGGCGCTGGCGCCGGTGAAGGGCAGGGCGTGCGAGCAGTCCTCGATCAGCGCGATGCCCTGCTCGCGGCACCAGGCGGCAACCGCTTCGACTTCGCGCGGCAGGCCAAAGTAGTGCGTCAGCAGCAGCGCCGCGGGCGGTGTGCGGCAGGCCGCGACGACGCGACGCAGGCCATCGAGATCGGCGTGCAGCTCGGGCGTGAGCGGGTAGAGCGCGACTTCCGCACCCAGGACGAGCGCGGGGTCGAGCATGGTGCGGCAGTGGTAGGCCGGGGCCAGCAGCGAACGCGTGGGGCCGACGCCGGTCAGGCGATAGGCCGCGCCCAGCGCGTAGCGCCCGCGCGCGAAATGTCGCCGCGGCACGGGCGGCGCGGCGCGCGCGGGGCCGAGCTGGCGGCGGTCCAGCGGCGGCAGCGCGGGCACGCGCGGGCGTGGGAAGGCGCAGGCCGAGGGGTCGAAGCGGTCGTACTGCAGCATGGGGCCGATCAGCCGTGCGTCGCGCCTTGCGCCGCGGCGCGCGGGTCCTGCCCGCGCGCCAGCGCGAGCAGCAGCTCCTGCAGGGTCTGCGCCAGTTGGGCGATGGCCGCTTCGTCGAAGCGCTGACGATCGTGCACCAGGCGCAGTTGCAGCTGCTCGCCCGGCACGGCGACCAGCGTCAGGGGATAGGCCGGCACGGTGCGGTAGTGCGTCGGCCGGATGGCGATCGGCCCCGGCGGCGCCTCGTCCAGGCCGGGGAAGTTCCAGAGCACGAAGAGGGTCTCGAAGAGCGGCTGCCCGGGCGGCAGCGCCGCGGCACGGGCGGCTGCGCTCGCCGGGACGGCTTCGTGCTGCCGCGCGAGCGCGGCCTGCTGCTGCAGGGCGCTCAGCCACTGCGGCAGGTTCTTGCCCTCGCGCCGGGTTTCGCGCGTGTCCACGCGCAGCGGCTGCGTGACGACGAAGAGGCCGACCACTTCGTCGATGCCGGCCACCGGAAGTTCGCGCCCGGAGCCGACGACGCCGAAGACGACGTCGGTGCAGCCGGTGTGGCGCGTGATGAGCAGCGCCCACGCCGCCTGCAGCAGCGTGCCCAGGGTGACGCCGCTGCGCGCGGCGACCGCGGCCAGCGCGGCACGGGCCGGCGGCGCGAGCTCGAGGTCGAACGCCCCGAAGCCCGGCGCGGTCTCGACCGGCGGGGGCAGCGTCCACGCCGGTGCGGGGGGGGCGCCGGCCAGCGTCTGCTCCCAATGGCGCAGGCCGGGCCGCAGATCGGCCTGTGCGAGCAGCGCGCGGCAGGCGGCGTCATCGCACACCGGCGGCAGCGCGGGCGGCACGCCCGCCAGCGCCGCCGCGTGCAGGGCCAGGACCTCGCGCCAGACGAGGGCGATCGACCAGCCGTCCAGCAGCAGGTGATGGTGCGTCCAGGCCAGCAGGTGGCGGCGCGCGCCCAGGCGTGCGAGCACGAGCCGCATCAGCGGCGGCCGGGCGAGGTCGAAGCCGGCGTCGACCTCGGCGCGGCAGCGCGCCGCCCAGGCCTGTGCCTGCGCGTCGGCGTCGAGCGCGCTCAGGTCGAGCAGCGGCAGGTCGACGAGGGCCTCGCGCGCCGTCGCCTGCACCGGCTGGGCGAGCGCGCTGCGCAGGAAGCCCGCGCGCAGGGCGGGATGGCGGTCGAC
This sequence comes from Burkholderiales bacterium, assembly GCA_026932235.1. GTDB lineage: Bacteria > Pseudomonadota > Gammaproteobacteria > Burkholderiales > Burkholderiaceae_C > Rubrivivax. The sequence continues at coordinate 6,550 of JAIXKR010000055.1, read as the reverse complement.
CACCGCCTGCCACGCCGCGGCGAAGGCGGGCAGCTCGAGCTCGCCGTCGAGCGCGTAGCCGAGCTGGTCGACGTAGCAGCGCTTGTCGCGCGCGAGCAGCCAGTGCAGCAGCAGGCCCTGCTGCGCCGGGCGCAGCGGCTGCACGTCCGCCCACTGCGGATGCGCGGCGAGAAAGGCGGCGCGCTCGTCCGCGGCCAGCGGCAGCAGCGGGGGCGGGATGCCGGGCGCCGCGTCGGCATCGTGCGGCGGCGGGTCGGCGGCGTGATCGACGGCTGCGGGCGCGGCCGTGCCTGCCGCGTCGGCCAGCGGCTGCGCGACGCGGGCCAGCCGGGCGACGCTCGGGTGGGCGAGCACGTCGGCGCTGCGCAAGTGCCAGCCGGCCGTGCGCGCGGCCACGGCGATGGCCAGCGCCGACATCGAGTCGCCGCCGAGGGCGAAGAAGTCGTCATCGACGCCGACGACCGGGCGGCCCAGTTCCTCCGCCCACAGGCGCGCCAGCAGCGTTTCCAGCGGGTCGCGCGGCGCCCGGCCGGCGGCCGTCACGGCTGCCGGCTCCGGCGCAGGTGCGGGCGCGACGAGCGCGCGGCGGTCGACCTTGCCGGCGGGGTTGAGCGGCAGCGCGGCCAGCGGGACGTAGGCGGCGGGAAGCATCGCCGCGGGCAGGCGTGCGGCCAGGTGCTCGGCCAGATCGGCCGCAAGATGGGCGCGCCAGCCGGCGGCGTCGCTCGCGGTGCCGGGTGCCGGCACGACGAAGGCGACGAGGCGGCCGTGGTCATGGCGGCGACCCGGGCCGGCGGCGTTGCCGGCCTCGTGGAAGACCTGGGCGACGGCGTCGACGACGCCGGGATGCTGGCGCAGCACGGCCTCGATCTCGGGCAGCTCGATGCGCTGGCCGCGCAGCTTGATCTGGTGGTCCAGGCGGCCGGCGCATTCGAGGCTGCCGTCGTCGCGCCAGCGGCCGATGTCGCCGGTGCGATAGAGCACCGGGCCGGCGGCGCCGGGATCGTCGGCAAAGGGGTTGGCGACAAAGGCTTCCTGCGTCTTCTCGGGCTGGCGCCAGTAGCCGTCGCCGACGCCGATGCCGGCCACGCAGATCTCGCCCCAGGCGCCCACCGGCAGGGGGCGCAGGCGGGCGTCGAGCACGTGCAGGTCCAGGTTGGCCAGCGGGTGCCCGATCGAGACGCTGGCCAGGCGCGGCGGCAGCGGCTGCGTGATCACCGCCTGGCTCACGTCGTCGGCGGCCTCGGTGGGGCCGTAGGCGTTGACGATGGGGATGTGCGGGTAGAGCGCCAGCCAGGCGTTGACCAGTTCGACCGAGGCGGCCTCGCCGGTGACCATCGCAAAACGCAGGCTGGGCAGCGCGCGCTCGGCGGCGGGCAGGGCCGCGGCGTAGTCGATCAGGTACTTGAAGACCGTGGGCACGAGCTCGATGAGCTGCAGCCGGTGATGCCGGATCTCGGCGAGCAGGCGCGCGACGTCGGTGGCGTCGTCGACGATCGCCACGAGCCCCCCCAGCGCCAGCGGCGCGGCGAACTGCCAGACCGAGATGTCCGAGGAGGATGGCGCGCTCTGCAGGAAATGCGCGACGGTGCTGCGCCCCAGGGCGTGGGCCTGCGCGAAGAGATGGTTGACGGCGCCGTCGTGCCGCACGATGGCGCCCTTGGGTCGGCCGGTGGAGCCCGAGGTATAGAGCATGTAGGCCGGGTCGCGCGGGCCTGCACGCGGCGGCAGCGCCGCGTCGGGGCACGCGGCGATCGCCTCCGGTCCGAGCAGCGTGCACGGGAAGGCGTCGGCCAGGAGCGGGTGCGGGCGCTGGCACAGCAGGTGACGCAGCGCCGGGCAGGCGCAGAGCGCGGGTGCGAAGCGCGCCATCGCATCGGCACCGACGACGGCCACGGCGACGCCGCTGTCCTCCAGCATCGTGCGCACGCGCTCGCCCGGGTAGCCGGGGTCGATCGGGATGTAGGCGCCGCCGGCCTTCCAGATGGCGACCAGGGCGACGACGAAGTCCAGCCCGCGGCGATCCAGCAGTGCCACGTACTGCCCCGGGCCGATGCCGCAGGCGACGAGCGCGTGGGCGAGGCGCTTGCTGCGTGCATCGAGCTCGCCCCAGCTCAGGGTCGATGCGCCGTGCACCGCGCAGACCGCGCGCGGGTCCTGCGACGCCAGCTGTTCGTCGATCAGCGAGGCGAAGGTCGCCCGAGGCGGCACCGCAAGCCGCAGCGCGTTGAAGCCGCGCAGCACGCGATGGCGCTCGGCAGCGTCGCACAACGTGAGCTCGCCCAGGGGGACCGCGCTGTCCGCCGAGGTCGACGCCAGCAGGTGCGCGAGCTGGCGCGCCAGCGGCGGCAGGCTGTCGGCGCGGTAGAGGTCGGCGTCGGCGTCGAGCAGGAGCCCGCGGCCGCGCAGCACGAGGTCGGCGACGGGTGCGGCGGCGTCGCGGTCGAAGTCGCCGTCGAAGTCGGCGAGGACGCCGGGCAGCGAGGCTGCTTGCGCCAACGCCACCGTCACCGCCGACGCGGCTGCGTCGTGCTCTGCGGCGTCGAGCTGCTTGCGCACGGACGCGACGAGCTCGCCGAACGCCCGCGTCGGTGCGGGCTCCAGCGTGAGCATGGTCACGCGCCCGTGTCGGCGCAGCGCCAGCGCGACGCGGTCGAGCCGGCCATGCACGGCCAGGAGCAGGGCGAATGCCGCCAGCAGATGCGCTGCGTCGACCGGCAAAGGCGCGGGAGCGATCGCATGCGTGTGGCGCTGGCCGCTGCGCTGCGGCGGGCGCAGGAAGTCGCGCGTGGGGGCGCTGGCGGCGAGCGTCTGCGCCAGGGCCTCGGGCTCAGCCACGCAGGCTGTCCTGCACCGCCTGCTCGATGATGGCCAAGCCCTCTTCGAGCTCCGCATCCGGGATGGTCAGCGGCGGCAGCAGCTTGAGCACGGTGTCGCGCCGGCCGGCGGTTTCGATGACGAGGCCGAGCTCGAAGCAGCGCGCCGAGACGCGCGTCATGAACGCGTCCCCGAGGGCCGCGCCGTCCACGCCCCAGATCAGGCCCAGGCCGCGCACGGCCAGACGCGGGTCGAGGCCTGCCACGCGCTCGCCGAGCCGCTGCGCGCACAGGCGGCCCTTGCGCTCGACCTCGGCCTGCAGGTCGAGCCGGGCGGCCAGCTCGAGCCCGGCCCTGCCGCCGACGAAGGCGAGCTGGTTGCCGCGGAAGGTGCCAGTGTGTTCGCCGGGCTGCCAGAGATCGAGCTGCGGCTGCAGCAGGACCAGCGACATCGGCAGGCCATAGCCGCTGATCGCCTTGCTGAGCACGACGATGTCGGGCGTGATGCCGGCGCGCTCGAAGCTGAAGAAGGGGCCGCTGCGGTGGCAGCCGACCTGGATGTCGTCGACGATGAGCAGCACGCCGTGGCGCTGCAGCAGGGCGTGCAGCTCGCGCAGCCAGGCGGTGGGCGCGAGCTTGATGCCGCCTTCGGCCTGCAGCGTCTCGAGGATCACGGCCGCGGGCTTCTCGACGCCGGAGTGGGTGTCGACGATGAGGCGCTCGATCCACGCGAGCACGGCCTCGGCACCGAGGTGCTCGTCCGGGAAGGGCACGAAGGTCGCGTCGTGCAGGGCGGTTCCGGCCGCCGCGCGCTTGCCGCGATTGGCGGTGACGGCCAGGCTGCCCAGCGACAGGCCATGGTAGGCGCCGCTGAAGGCGAAGATGCCGTGCCGGCCGGTGGTCTTGCGCGCGATCTTGAGCGCGGCCTCGACGGCGTTGGCGCCGGTCGGCCCGGTGAACTGCAACCGGTAGTCAAGCGCGCGCGGCGCGAGCACCCGCTGCACGAAGCTGTCGATGAAGGCGGCCTTGGCCTCGGTGTAGAGGTCCAGGCCGTGGGTGATGCCGTCGGCCTGCAGGTAGTCCAGCAGCCGCTGCTTGATGAAGTCGGGGTTGTGGCCAAAGGCCAGCGTGCCGGCCCCGGCGAAGAAGTCGAGGTAGCGGCGGCCGCCGGCGTCGAAGAGCAGCGCACCCTTGGCGCGGCCGAAGACGGTGGGGAAGGCGCGGCAGTAGCTGCGTACCTGCGACTCGTGGGCCTCGAACGGGGCCAGGAGGGAGGCGCCGGGCGCGGCATCCGGCACGCCGGGCAAGGCGCTCGGGTGGGGCAGGTCGTGGATCCGCATGACGATGTGCCCGCTCCGAGGGCGTGGCTCAGCGTACTTTCGCGGCCACCAGATCCGCCAGGGCGCCAACGCTGGCGAAGCTGTCGCTGTCGATCTCGTCGTCGGCAATGGCGATGTCCAGACGCTCTTCGAGCGTGGTGATCAGCGTGACGACGGCCATCGAGTCGAGTTGCGGCACCGCGCCGAGCAGTCGCGTCTCGCGCGTGAACGCGGAGCTGCGGCCGCCGAGGCTGAGTACCTCGTCGAGCGCGCGGATGACCTCCTGGACGACGTCCATGCTGGGTTTGCGGTCGGCAGCGGCTGACATCACCGATTCATTCTAGGTGGCGCCCTGCGTACGCTGGACGGCCCGCCGTCGCGCGAAAGGGGTCGCGCGGCAAGTCGTCACGCTTTGTGTCGTCTCCCCGGGCCGGATCGTCCATGAGGCCGGCAGGCCCAAGGCGAGAATTCCCGCCACCGCCATCCTGCCTTGCCCAACGCGATGAATGCTGCGCCCGCCGAAGCCGCCCTGCTGCACGAACTGATCCTGCGCGCGGCCGCGATCGGGCCCGGGCGCGCTGCGCTGACGATGGGGTCCGCGACCATGGACTACGCGGCCCTGCAGCAGCGCACGGCCGCCTTTGCCGCTGGCCTCCTGCACCTGAACCTCGCGCGCAGCGAGCGCGTGGGCATCTACCTCGAGAAGCGCTTCGAGACGGTGGTCGCGAGCTTCGGCGCGCCGGCCGCGGGCGGGGTGATGGTGCCGATGAACCCGCTGCTCAAAGCCGAGCAGGTCGCCTACATCGCGCGCGACTGCAATGTGCGCGTGCTCGTGACCTCGCCCGAGCGCCTGGCGCTGCTGGCGCCGGTGCTGGCCGACTGCCCGGACCTGCGCCACGTCGTGCTGACCGAGCCGGCCGCTGCGCCGTCGCCCTTGCCGCCGGGAGTGGCGCTGCACGACTGGGCGGCGCTGCTCGATGCGCCGCCGCGCGCGGGGCATCGCGTCATCGACACCGACCTCTGCGCCATCCTCTACACGAGCGGCTCCACCGGCCGCCCCAAGGGCGTGGTGCTGAGCCACCGCAACATGGTGGCCGGCGCCAAGAGTGTGGCGAGCTATCTCGACAACGGGCCCGGGGACACGCTGCTGGCGGCGCTGCCGCTGTCCTTCGACGCCGGCTTCAGCCAGTTGACGACCGCCTTTCACAGCGGCGCGCGCGTGGTGCTGCTGAACTACCTGCTGCCGCGCGACGTGCTGCGCGCGATGGAGCGCGAGCAGGTGACGGGACTGACCGCGGTGCCGCCGCTCTACATCCAGCTCACGCAGCTCGAGTGGCCGGCGGCGATCGGCGAGCATCTGCGCTACTTCGCCAACACCGGCGGGCGCATGCCGCGCGAGACGCTGGACGCGCTGCGTGCGCGCGTGCCGCGCGCCAGGCCCTACCTGATGTACGGCCTGACCGAGGCCTTTCGCAGCACCTACCTGCCGCCCGAGGAGGTCGACCGCCGGCCCGACTCGATCGGCAAGGCGATCCCGAACGCCGAGATCCTGGTGTTGCGCGAGGACGGCAGCGAGTGCGGCCCCGACGAGCCGGGCGAGCTGGTGCACCGCGGCGCGCTGGTCGGCCAGGGCTACTGGAACGACGCCGAGAAGACCGCCGAGCGCTACAAGCTGCTGCCTGCGGGCATCGCCGGGCGCCAGGCCGGGCAGATGCTCCCCGAAGTCGCGGTCTTCTCGGGCGACACCGTGCGGCGCGACGCCGAGGGCTTCCTCTACTTCGTCGGCCGCCGCGACGAGATGATGAAGACCTCGGGCTACCGCGTGAGCCCGACCGAGGTCGAGGAGGTGCTGTACGCGACTAGGCTCGTCGGCGAGTGCGTGGCCTTCGGCGTCGACCACCCGGCGCTCGGCCAGGCGATCCAGGTCATCGCCACCGCGCCGGACGGCTCGGACGTGCTGGACGTGCAGGCGCTGCTGGCCCAATGCCGCCAGCAGATGCCCGCCTACATGGTGCCGCACGGCATCCAGCCCATGCGCGGCCCGCTGCCGCGCAACCCCAACGGCAAGATCGACCGCAAGCTGCTGGCGACGCAGTGGGGGGAGGAGCGGGGGTGAGGGCGCCCGGCGGTCGACTTCAGCCGTCGCTGCGCTGCTTCGTCGATCGGCATCGTCCCCACCAGGCCCAGCAGGTCTTTGGCCGTGACGGACGGGTGCTGCAGCATGGCCTTGCAGAAGGTACGGTCCTTGTCGCGCCCGGCGACGGCCTTCGATAGAAAGAGATCGAGGGGATCGAGGCACTAGCCCACGCGGCCACCGGTTGCCATGTTCTGCACCCGATGAACCCGCGTCATCCAGTCGCGCGGCAGCACAGCGGTATCGGGTCCTACGCCTTGGGCGTAGTAGCCGAAGCTGCG
>JAIXKR010000018.1:12205-15257 GCA_026932235.1 Burkholderiales bacterium | reverse complement strand
CGTCAGCCCGGGTCGCTGGGGTGGCGCGTGCTCCGGCCTGCCGCTGGCGAGCCAATGCACATGCAGCCCCGGGCCGCCAAGCCGATCCGCCAGCGCTCCCGCCACGATCTCGATGCCGCCGCCGTGGGCCGCAAAGAATGCGCTGACCTGCAGGACGCGCAGCGCGGTGGGCGTCGCTTCAGCCATCGGCTGCGCCCGCGCGCAGGCTCACCCGGCCATGGAGCTGGAAGTTGACGAGCGCCATCAGGATCGCGACCAGCGCGCAGGCTGCGAGGTAGGGCATCGCCAAGCCATCCACCAGCACGGCCACGGCGCCCAGCGAAATGGCCATGCCAGCGAGGTTGACGCCCAGGTAGCGCGCGAACTCGGCCGTGTCGCGGGCCCGGCGCACGCGGTAAGTCCATGATCGGTTCAAGAGCCAGCCAAGCGCATTGGCCGCCAGCGTCGCTGCCGCGGTGGACACGAGGTAGTGCCACCCCGCACGCTCGGTCAGCAACCACACCACCGCCATGCCGGCCAGGAAGCAAGTGCCGCCGACAACGACGAAGCGCGCAAAGCCGCGCGTGTCGTTCCAGTGGCGGTGGGAAGTGCTCACGTCCGCCGCCACAAGCCGACGAACTGCAGTTCATTGGTCAGGCGGCCGAGCCAGCCGACATGGCTGGGTGCAGGATGCAGCCAGTGCACGCGCTCGAAGCCCTGGCCCCGCAGCCAGTGCGTCCAGGCCCAGTTGCGCTGATAGCGGCCCGGCGACGGGATGCCGAAGCGGCGGTTGCCAAGTTCGTCCAGCACCGCCAGCGTCAGGTGGCCAAGCGGCCCGTCGCAGTTGTGGTCCTTCAGCAGCAGCCAGCGGCGCGTGCAGCGCGTCATCTCGGCCAGCGACTGAAAAGGGTCCGGGCAATGGTGGACGACGTCGATGGCGTAGCAGAGGTCGAAGCTGGCGTCGGCAAACGGCAGCCGATGGCCGTCGTAGAGCTGGGGCCGCACCAGGCTTTCGCGACGCTCGACCACGTCCACCGGCGTGATCGACCCGATCAGCCCTTGCTGCGCCAGGTGGTGGCAGAAGAAGCCGTCGCCGGAGCCGAAATCCAGCGCCGTGGCCAGCGGCAGCGCGGGCTGCAAGGCGCTGCGCAACTGCGCCAGCGTGCGATCACGATAGGCGGTGATGGCCATCAGCGTGTGCCTGCCTTGCGCGCCAGCACCAGATAGACGGCTGCGTTGTCGGCTATCCACCGGTCGGGGGTGAGGGTATCCTCGAGGATCATGCGCAGGTGATAGAGGCTGGACAAGACGGCCGCAAGCGCGCTGCCCAGCAGCGGCAGCCGTCGCAGCAACAGGGCGGCACCGATGGCGCGGAACTGGGTCGTCCACGCCAGGGGCCCCACCAGGCCGACCATGCGCTCGATCACGAAGCCCCGCTGCTGCAACTCGGCCTGCAGGCCGCTGCGCGTCCAGCGCCGGAAGTCGGTCGGATGCGGATGGTAGAGCCAGGTCCCGTGGGTCGACAGCAGCATGCGACCGTCGTCGGCCAGCAGGCGCCGCGCTTCGCCGAGGTATTCGTCCAGGTCCCACACATGCTCGAGCACCTGAAAGGACAGCAGCAGGGCCGCACTGCCCGCGGCCAGCGGCAAGGGCCGCCCCGCGACGATGCGCAGCGCCTCGTCCCTGGCGTCGATGTCGCAGGCCAGGTAGGTGTAGCCGGCGGCCTCGAACAGGGGGCGGTAGGGCGCCTCACCCGCGCCCAGGTCGACCGCCTGCGGCCGGCCGGTCGCCGAGCCGAGATGGCGGGGCAAGGCCGCGATGCACTCGCGCAGCGCCGCCGCAAGACGGCGCAGCGTATAGGCGTCGTGCTGCCAGAAGGGCGGGTGCAGCCGTGGCGCGGTCATCGTTGCGGCGTCGCAGCCGATGAGCCCGAACACGGCCGCAGCCGCAACACCTCGAACATGAAGGCGCTCATCGCCACCTGCCCGGCCGCCAGCAGCAGCGCGGCAGCCGGGCTGACGATGCGCATCATCATCCGCGGATCGACTGCGCCCAGGCGCGAGCGCGACCACCAGGTCCAGACGCTGATGCCGGCCAGTATCAGGCCGGCCAGCGCCAGCGCCAGCGCCAGCAGCAGCAGGCGCTCCAGCGTCACTTGGCGCACCCAGGCGCAACTGCACGGCAGGCGCGGCAGCACGCCCACCTGCACCGCATGGAAGGATGAGGCGCCAGCGAACATCACCATCTGCAGCCCCAGGCAGGCGGCCGCGGTGGCATAGACCAGGCTGTGCACGTCCAGCGTGGCGATGCCGATCGGCACCGGGCCCAGCGCCAGTGCCGTCGACCCAAGCAGCCCTATGGCCAGCAGCAGCAGGCCCGGGTACATGAAGAGCCAGGCCGGCGCGTGCACGAGCAGGAAGCGCAGGTGCCGCCAGCCGTCGCGCCAGCTGCGCAGATGCGGCGGCCGATCGCGCCCGTCGGGCGAAAGCGTGGTCGGCACTTCCGTCACGCGCAGGCCGCCCAGCGTGGCCTTGACGACCATTTCGCTTGCGAACTCCATTCCCGTCGAGTTGAGCTGAAGCGAGGCAATGGCCGCGCGGTCGAAGCCGCGCAGGCCGCAGTGGAAGTCGCGCACCGGGCTGCGGAAGAAGAGCCGCCCGACGAAGCTCAGCACCGGGTTGCCCAGGTAGCGGTGCAGCGCCGGCATCGCGCCGGGCTTGATGCCGCCGGCAAAGCGGTTGCCCATCACGAGCTGGCCGCCCGCGCGCAGCGCGTCGACGAAGCCTTGCAGGTCCGAGAAGTCGTAGCTGTCGTCGCTGTCGCCCATGATGACGAAGCGCCCGCGCGCCTCGCGAATCCCGGCGATCAATGCCGCTCCGTAGCCGCGCGTGGGCACCTCGACCACACGCGCACCCGCCTCCCGGGCAATCTCACGCGACCCGTCCGTCGAGCCGTTGTCGGCGATCACCACCTCGCCGACGACGCCACTGCGCCGGAAGAAGGCCTGCGCCTTGCCGATGCAGGTCACCAAGGTGCGCGCCTCGTTCAGGCAGGGCATGAGGATGGTGAGTTC
>JAIXKR010000018.1:3021-12195 GCA_026932235.1 Burkholderiales bacterium | reverse complement strand
TGCAGGTCACCAAGGTGCGCGCCTCGTTCAGGCAGGGCATGAGGATGGTGAGTTCGGGCGAGGAGCATTCGACCGGTCTACTCGCGCGAACAGCATCCGCCCGCATTACCGTCACTGCTGCCATAGCTTCTCCCACGCTGAGCAGGCATCTCTTCCCTCGGAAGCGATGACTTCATCGATGGTGCCAAGGGTCACGGTATTGAGTGATCTGAAATGCGCCAGCGAGACGCCCTTGCTTGGCGACACATTGACCCGCACATCCGTGTTGACGTATCGGCGTTGAACAACGCCATCGCCGATGTCGCTTGCCAGCGGCGGGGGACCAAAGACGGCGGGGCAGTGCGCTTGCAGCAAGTCGAAAACCTGATCGGCACGAGCCAACTGAGCCTCGAGTTCAAGGTCTCGTTGCGGTCGTGGAGCAGCATTACAACTAAGCAATGGGCTAGACGCCTTCTCGGTTTGAGGCACAGTCAACGACGGCAACTGTTTGCGGTCATAGCCGATCCAGATCACTTCGCAGTCTGTCCAGTCGATGGCGAGACCGAAGCGGTAGAGCAAATTGCGCATACGCTGCCTTACCGTTTCCATCGTCTCTGAGTCCTCAAAGTGCGGCGGCGCCTGAAACAGGACTCGCGTGCGACCTTGCCACTTCGCTAGCCGTTCCTTCACGGCCTCTCCCAACGGGCCCTCCGCCGGCAGCGTGAACTGTCCGGATGTGTTGATCAAGGCACCGCGCGGGTTGAGATAGGTTGCCACGCTGGCGAAGGTCTGAACCCCGAGACTCAGATGCAGGAATGGCTGGTCACGCAGCATGGGCGGGACTGCCACCGCGAAGTACGGCTCAGAGTCCCACGGCTCGCCCACATAGCGACGCTGGCCAACACCGGTATAGACAAGGATCTGAATGCTCAGCACGACCCCTAGAGCAATTTTGGCGTAACGTGATGGCAATACGAGTTGAAACGCCCGCACCATCGCGATACCGATCAATATGAACCAGGCAACCGCGTACCGAGCATTGCCTGTGATCGCCATCCATAATGGGTATGAAACGACGATCAAGATACCGAGTTGTGCGTCGGCTCTCGTCCACATCCTGGCTTGCAACAAGGCGCGGGGGCCACGACGGACGATCGCCAGCCCAGCGAGCGCCAACGAAGCGAGCGCGGCAGCGATAGGCCGCAGATCAGGTACGAAAGCCTCAGTGGTCACATACGAGCGAAACTCGACCATCTGCCAAATGCGCGAAACGAAACCAGTGATTTCGGTCGGCACGAAACGGCTGGCGGCGGCGGCATTGGGTGGAATGAAAGGCGAGTTAAAGATATGATTGTAGAGTGGGAAGATCGGGTTATGAAAGGCGAGCCACAGCCACGAGGCCCAGAAACCATTGCTGATCACAAGGCTGACAATGCAGGTTGCGCAGAACAGCCAGAAGTCGCGCAAGCGGACCTGGTTAAGGCCGTAGCGAAAGAGCAGCAATGTCCCGGAGGCAATTGCGAACACCGCACTGGTCGGCTTGATCGCCACCGCTAGCCCCACGGCCGCACCACCCAGGATCAGCATGCGTCGGGTGGGCTTGCGATCTAGGACTGCGGCAGCGGCGATCAGTGCAAGACCGGCGCCGAGCGGGTCGATCGACGAAGTGCCCGCGACAATTAGAAAGACCGGCGCGCACCAAGCCGCGACGAAAGCCATCCAGCGCCAACCTCGGTCGCCGGGGTCGGACCAGATGGTGCTGACGATTCGGCTGAGTGGCCATGCGATCAGTACCGTATGCAGGGTTACCAGCGCCGCACCTACGAGCCACGAGGGAAGCTCCGCCTTGACCAATAGATAGAACGGTATGTAGCCGAGCGGATTTTGATAGCTCTGCGGCCCTGCCGCGAAGAGGTCGGTCTCATAGCGCCCCGAGAGCAGCGAGAAAGGCAGGTACAGGTGATGATTATAGACGTCCCAGCTGGCGTCTTTGCCTGCCACGAAGGTCCATGCGAACGTTACGAGCAGTGCGAAAAATCCGAGCGCCGCATGCTCGGCATCGGGAACTGCGATTCGGCGGCTGGACGACGCAGATGGCATTTGCACTGCTCATGAAGATAAAAGGGTGCCGCAGGGGCACCCTTCGTCGTTGAAACAGGCGTCGATCGCTTACTTGCAGGATCCCGGGAGATACTTTTTATCCATACCGCCCGAGGATGCAGGTCCACACTTAAACCCGGTAACCTGCAGCGAACCGATGGAACTGGCCGTTGCCGGGCTGGTGCCATTCATTGGGACCAATGCGATCTTGCCGCCGGCAGCGCCGCCCAAGTCTGAAGCGCTGCTAGCCGTTACCGTGATGACGCCGTCCGCATCAGTCGCAACAGAGGCGACATACTTCGTGCCAGTTGTCGATTCACAGCCCCAGCCATTGGCGACGGGCGCGTTTGCAGTGGAACCCGTCTGATAGACCTCCGCAACAGTCGTGCGGCACTGGCTTGCGGCCAAGATCACTTCCGAAACCTTCGCCTTGATCGTGTAGTCCTTGTACGCCGGCAGCGCAACCGCCGCCAGGATGCCGATGATCGCGACCACGATCATCAGTTCGATCAGTGTGAAACCTTGTTGAACTCGCTTCATGAGGTGCTCCCTTCAGGACAGGTGGGGTGGAGGACACTCCCCCTGAATGCAGGGGCCGTGCCAGCCTCTTATCGGCGGGTGGCGGCAGTTCTCGCGTGAAGAAATCACGGTGGCTGACGTGATGCGTCAGGCTTCGGGGGCGCGGGAGCGCCGGGGTTGACAGGAAATGTCAGATCGCGGCGCTCGAAGGGGCGCAGAGGGGTCGATGGCCGTGCGCGCCGCCAGCGTGACCGGGGCTGGCGCCGCCGATTCGCGGTTCGAAAAAACGCGAAAGCCGCCCGAAGGCGGCTGAACGTGCGGCTCCCGGCCATCCGCTGCGCGGCGTTCACGCCGGGTGCGGCGAGGCCGGGGAGGTGACCTCAGTCGCGGAATGCTTCTTCGTTGAAGCGCTCGTGGCGGCTCGCCGCGGCGTAGAGGTCGGCGGCCAGCGAAGGGTCGGAGTAGATCAGGCGATCCGCCATGCGGCGGACCATGAGGGCGTCGCTGGTGAGCGGCGCTTCATCGCCGGCGCGGCCCAGCACGCCGCGGAGTGCGCCTCGAACCTGGCGCAGTGCCCCGGCGACCGCGTCGTAGGCCCAGGCGATGCCGGGGCTGACGCGCGGCTTGGCCGCGACCGGGGCGGACGAGATCGGAAGGGTGGCCCAGAGACTCATGACGGTTCCAGTAGGGATTGATTGCTCGACTAGGGTTTACCCGAGTATCCTAGGGTAAACCCCAATTCCTACTGGCGGCCAGGGTCATCGGGTCGACGGCCCCTGCGATGGCTCATCGCAGGGCGCGAGGCAGCGCCGATGCCGCCCGCTGCTGCCCGCTGCTGTGCGCTGTTGCCCGCTGCAGTGCGCCGCTCAGCGCATCACCGCGGCGATGGCCTCGGCGGCGCGCTCGACGTTGCCGCTGTTGAGCCCGGCGATGCAGATGCGGCCCGAGCGGATCAGGTAGACGCCGAACTCCTCGCGCAGCCGGTCGACCTGTGCGGCCGAGAGGCCGGTGTAGCTGAACATGCCGCGCTGGCTGAGGAAGTAGCCGAGCTCGCGCCCGGGCAGCTTGGCGGCGAGGATCGCGTGCAGGCTGCGGCGCATCGACAGGATGCGCTCGCGCATCGCCGCGACGTCGGCTTCCCAGAGCGCGCGCAGCTCGCGGTCGCCGAGCACGCGGGCGATGATGCCGGCGGCGTGGATCGGCGGGCTCGAGTAGTTGCGGCGCACCGTCGCCTGGAGCTGGCCGAGCACGAGCGCGGCCTCGGCGGCGTCGGTGCAGACGACGCTCAAGGCGCCGCAGCGCTCGCCGTAGACGCTCATGCTCTTGCTGAACGAGTTGGCGATGAAGAAGGCGATGCCGGCGTCGGCCAGCGCCCGCGGCGCGAAGGCGTCGGCGTCGATGCCGTCGCCGTAGCCCTGGTAGGCGAGGTCGAGGTAGGGCAGCAGCCGCTGCTTGCGCAGCACCGGGATCAGCGCCTGCCACTGCTCGCGCGAGAGGTCGACGCCGGTGGGGTTGTGGCAGCAGGCGTGCAGCAGCACGACGCTGCCGGCCGGCAGGCCGGAGATCGTCTGCAGCATCGCGTCGAAGCGCACGCCGCCGCTGGCGGGGTCGTAGTACGGGTAGCTGTGGACCTTCAGGCCCGCGCCCTCGAACATCGCGCGGTGGTTGTCCCAGGTCGGGTCGCTGACCCAGACCTCGGCGCCGGGGAACCAGCGCGCGATGAAGTCGGCGCCGACCTTGAGCCCGCCGCTCGAGCCGATGGTCTGCAGCGTCGCGATGCGCCCGCTCTTCACCGCTTCGTGATCGGCGCCGAAGAGCAGCTCCTGCACCGCGCTGCGCGCCGCGGCCAGGCCTTCCATCGGCAGGTAGGGCTTGGGCCCGGACTCGGCGAGCATCTGCGCCTCGGCGCGGCGCACGCACTCGAGCACCGGAATGCGCCCGGCATCGTCGAAATAGATGCCGATCGAGAGGTTGACCTTGCCCGGCCGCGGGTCCTTCTGGAAGGCTTCGTTCAGGCCGAGGATGGGGTCGCCGGCATAGGGCTCGAGGTGCTGGAACATCGGTGCTGCAGGAGGGTTGGGGGGAGGGGCGGCGGGATCGGAAGGGGCGTCCGCGGGGCGCGCAGCCGCCGCCGGAAGGCGTCAAGCATACGCCCGCCACCCGGTGCGCCGGCGGCGCCCGCGCCGATGTCCGCGCGCCCGCCTACCCCGCTTCGGGGCCGTCAGTGCTTGTACTGATGCGTCAGAAGCCGTGCTGCTCGCAGAGCACGTTCGAGAACATGCCGCCGTCCACCGGCAGGTTCGCGCCGCGGATCCAGCCCGAGCCGTCGGAGAGCAGGAAGGCGACGACCGGCGCGATGTCCTCGGGGCGACCGGGGCGGTCCATCGTGCGCATGTCCTCCTCGGCGCGCGCGCCCAGGGTCTCGAGGAAGTCGGGCAGGATCGGCGTCTGCACCGGCCCGGGGCTGATCGCGTTCATGCGGATGCCGCGCTCGCGCCAGGTCCAGCGGTTCTGCATCGTCCAGACGATCAGCGCCTCCTTGCTGAAGAAATAGCTGCGCGCGCCGCTGATGCCGTGCGCGCGGCAGAAGCCGGCGATGCCGTCGAAGTCGAGCGCGGCGCTGGCGTCGATCGCCGCCTTGGCCTCGGGCGCGGTCCAGCCCAGGCCCGCGAGCGACGCGAGGTTGACGATCGACGCGCCGTCGGCGAGCCGGGGAACGAGCTGCGTCGTCAGGTACTTGAGCCCGACGAGGTTGACCGCCAGCACCGCCTCGGCGGGCCGCGTCGGCGGCAGGCCGGCGATGTTGGCCAGGCCGTTCGCGCCTGCGGGCAGCGCGGCGACGAGGCGGTCGATCGAGGCCTTGTCGGAGAGGTCGGCCTGCATGAATTCACCAACCGGCTGCGCCGGTTCCTGCCGGTCGACCGCGATCACGCGCGCGCCCTGCGCGGCCGCGTAGGCGGCGCTGGCCGCACCGATCCCGGACGCCGCGCCGGTGACGATGACGGTCTTGCCTTGAAGCATGGGGTGGGACATCGGAACCTCCGCGTACGCCGGTGGATGCGTGGGCCGGCTGCGGCTGATTTCAGCGCGCCGGCCGGACGCTTGTCGGCGCAAGCGTAGCGCGGACGGGCCGCGGGCACCGGCATGCCCATGAAATCCGCTCCATGCGGGTCCAATACGGGGCCGCCCGCTACGGATCCGAGGCTCAGCGTGTACGCGAGCCTCGTCTCGCTTTCACCCGCTCGAGCCCGCGCTCGAGTTCCTCGACCGCAGCCGGGTGTGCTTCGAGCCGTTCCCTGGCCAGCGCCAGCCGCGTTCCCGCAGCCCGCAGCACTTCCGGCGGAGTCCCGGCTGCCGTCGCTTCCAACGCCCCCTCGTCGGACTCGGCCAGCACGGCCGCGAGCACCGCGGCCTGCTCCAGATCCTTCCTGGCCTTCGCCGCGTCGGAGCGGCGCTGCGTGCTCGAATAGAGCTTGTGCCACACGAAGCGCGCAGGCTGCGGCAGCCGGACCGGAATGCAGTGGCCGCCGGCCAGCACTGCGCCCTCCCAGGGGCTGTCGAGCAGGTGCTCGAAGAAGGGCACCGTCTGCGCGTGCCAGGCCAGCTCCGGCACCGGCTTGATCTTCCCGATCTCGGGGCCCGGCGCCAGGACGTCGACTCGCAAGCCCGCCGCGCCGGCCCGCTTCACGGACGTTGAAGGGGCCAGAGGGCCCAGCCCCGGCACCGGGAAGAACTGCAGCAGCGTCGACTGGACGGCCTCCAGAAAGGACACGGGGGCTGCCAGCCTCAGCGCCTGGCGGCGCGCGAGATCGACGTCCTGCGTGCGTGCGGCCATCGCGACCGCCCCCAGCTCGTTGAGCAGCGACATGAACGCGAGCGTGCCGACCAGCACCAGGCCTCCCTCGAAGAGCCGCCGGTTGTGCAACTCGACCAGGAGCCGCGCGACCTCCTTGTCGGCGACCTGCATGCCGAGGACGCGCAACTGCTTCACCTGAGACCGGGTCCAGCGCGCAGCGTCGATGCGCTGCTGCATGGCCTCCCGCGCCGGTGCGTCGCCCTCCCTGCAGACGTAGTCCTCGACCTCTTTTCCGGCCACGGCTTTGTAGCGCCGATACCAGTACGCCTGACCGGTGCCGGTGCGCAGCGTCAGGCTGCCGGGGCTGCCGGGCAGCAGCTCGAATTCGCTGCGCGAGCGCTCCTTCAGCTCCGCGTACTGCGTGTGGAAGTTGAGTTCCAGGCGCTGGTAGAGGGTGCGTGCAGGCATCTCCCGGTCCGACAGCCCCGTGCCGGCGTCGTGGCTACCCCGCGATCTTAGCAATCGCGGGGTAATGACGGGCCGAGCAATGACGGGCCGAGGCCGGGCTCGAAGGGGGCAGGATGGGCCCCGCTCAGCGCCGCGCGGCCAGCAGTGCGGCGAGGATGATCAGCGCCCCGCCGCCGACGAGCGCGGGCGTCAGCTGTCCGGCGCCGAGGAGCAGCGACGAGACCGACGCGAACAGCACCTCGGTCAGCATGACGACCGCGGTGACGTTGGCCGGCAGGTGCGCCGCGCCGTACTGCAGCGCCAGGTTGCCGCCGAGGAAGGCCAGCGAGAGTGCGCCGATGCCGAGCATCCAGCCCCAGGCCGGCGGCGGCAGCGCGTGGCTGCCGGCCAGCGCCAGCAGCGCCGAGACGAGCATGCCGCCGACGAACATCGCCAGCGCCCGCGCCGCGGCGCCCCGGCCGGCCTCGCGCCTCAGCATCACGTTGTTGAGCGCGAAGGTCGCGCCGCCGAGCAGCGCGAGCCCCTCGGCCAGGGTGCGCGGCAGCGGCCAGCCCGCCCCCTGCTCGGGCCAGAGGACGATCATCGCGCCGCCCAGCGCGAGCGCGACGCGCAGCAGCGCGCCGGCGCCGGGCCGCTCGCCGAGCAGCAGGTAGGCGAGCACCACGGCCCACAGCGGCATCAGGTAGAAGAGCAGCACGACGCGCACGACGTCGCCGATCGCCACCGCCCAGTTGAAGCAGGCGTTGGTGGCGCCGGCGGCCAGCAGCACGACCCAGAGGCTCGGCGTGCGCGCCAGTTCGCGCCAGGCGGCCGGGCGGCGCAGGCCGATCAGCAGGGTCGCGAGCGCGAAGACGAGCGTCGTCGACCACAGCGGGTGCAGCCCGAGCGCCTGCAGCTGCCGCAGCGGCCACCACGAAACGCCCCAGGTGAAGGCGTTGGCGACCAGCGCCAGCACCGGCAGTGCCGCGCCGCGGGGGATGCCGGCGCCGGGCAATCAGTGCCCGCCGTCGGTGCGCGCGATCGCGAGCAGGCGCTCGAGCTCGTCGCGATGCTGCTGCGTGTTGTAGCGGTGCCAGCGGCGGATCAGCGCCATCACGCCGGCGACCATCAGCCCGAAGATCGTGATCGCGCCGAAGGCCGAGAGCCCGACGCGCGTCATCCCGGTGTAGAGCGCGCCGAGGCCCAGGATGCAGGCCTGCTCGTTGAAGTTCTGCACCGCGATCGAGCGCCCGGCGCCCATCAGGTTGTGCCCGCGGTGCTGCAGCAGCGCGTTCATCGGCACGATCAGGTAGCCGCAGAGCGCGCCCAGCACGACGAGGAAGGGCGCGGCCGCCTGCGCGCTGTGGATCAGGTTCAGCCCGATCATCACGAAGCCGACGAGGATGCCGAGCGTGAGCACGTCGGTGGCGCGCTCGAGCCGGGTCATCACCGAGGCCGCGACCGCGCCGACCACCGAGCCGATGATGACGACGCCGGCCAGGTTCGACGCCTGCGTCGTGCCGTAGCCCAGCGCCGCCGCCGCCCAGGCGAAGACGATCAGCCGCAGGTTGCCGAAGATGCCCCACAGCAGCGTCGTCGTCGCGAGCGTGATCTGCCCGAGCTTGTCGGCCCACAGGCGCGCGTTGCAGGCGGAGAAGTCGCGCATCATCGTCGGCACGCTGCCCTTCATCGGGATCAGCGGCGCCTCGGTGCGCGGGATGTAGAGGTTGATGATCGCGGCGACGACGTAGATCACCGCGATCACGGTGATCGCCGCCTCGGGCGGGGTGTCGATGCCGGTGTCGATCAGCGGCAGGTCGATGCCCAGCAGCCAGGGCGCCAGCCGCGGCCCGACGAGCTGGCCGCCGAGCAGGATGCCCAGGATGATCGAGCCGACGGTGAGGCCCTCGATCCAGCCGTTGCCCTTGACGAGCTGCGAGGGCGGCAGCAGCTCGGTGAGGATGCCGTACTTGGCCGGCGAGTAGGTCGCGGCGCCGAGCCCGACGACCGCGTAGGCCAGCAGCGGGTGCGCGCCCAGCAGCATCATCAGGCAGCCGACGATCTTGATGCCGTTGGAGATGAACATCACCCGGCCCTTGGGGATGCTGTCGGCGAAGGCGCCGACGAAGGGCGCGAGCACGACGTAGAAGAGCGCGAACATCGGTGCCAGCGCCGGCGTCTGCCAGGCCGGTGCCTGGCTCGCGTGCAGCAGTTCGACGGCGGCCACCAGCAGCGCGTTGTCGGCCAACGAGCTGAAGAACTGCGCCGACATGATGGTCGAGAAGCCCTTTTTCATCCTGTCGCGCGCAACCCTGGCGCAGCGCCCGCTTCGC
>JAIXKR010000018.1:0-3011 GCA_026932235.1 Burkholderiales bacterium | reverse complement strand
CGAGAAGCCCTTTTTCATCCTGTCGCGCGCAACCCTGGCGCAGCGCCCGCTTCGCGGCGCCCACACTCCGAATTTGAGGCGCGCGGTTTATAGCACGGGGCGCGGTTCCGTCGCGCTGCAAGACGCATGCCATCCCGTACTCGGGTGGAACCCGGAATCGCCGAGGAGGTGGCGACCCGATCTAGGATCGCTGCCAGGCGCCCCAGGGGCCGGGCTGCGTCCAGTCCGCTACCCGCGGGGGATCACGGAAAGCGGCTGCGCCCATTGGCTCGGGAGCTCATGGGGCACCGGCGTCGGCAAGGCCGCTGCGGGCGGTCGATCGAATCGGTATTGCGCTGAGAGTGCGCTGAGAAGTGTGCATGGAGCGAAGGAGAACATCATGGGCATCATCGGAACCATCGTCGTCGGCCTGATCGTCGGGGCGCTCGCGCGCTTCCTGATGCCGGGCGAGCAGAAGATGGGCTGGATCGCGACCATCCTGCTGGGCGTCGGCGGTTCGCTGCTCGCCGGCCTTGCCGGGCAGGCGATGGGCTGGTACCAGCCTGGGCAGGGCGCGGGCTGGATCGCGTCGGTCGCGGGCGCCCTCGTGCTGCTCTTCATCGTGCAGAAGCTGCGCGGCGGCAAGTGAGGCGGCCCCGGCCGTGAAGCCGCCGCGCCTGACCGAGGCCGACGTGCAGTGGAGCGCGGTGCGCGCGCAGGGCGCGGGCGGCCAGAACGTCAACAAGGTCAGCAACGCGGCGCAGCTGCGCTTCGATATCCGCGCCTCGGCTCTGCCGGAGGCGATCAAGCAGCGGCTGCTCGCCTGGCCCGACGCCCGCATCAGCGCCGAGGGCGTGATCGTCATCAAGGCGCAGGACCAGCGCAGCCTGGTGCAGAACCGGCGCGCGGCGCTCGCGCGGCTGCAGGCGCTGGTCGATGCCGCGGCGGTCGTGCCGCGCCGGCGCGTCGCGACGCAACCGACGCTGGCGTCCAAGCGCCGGCGCCTGCAGGCCAAGCGCGAGCGCGCCGAGCTCAAGGCCGCGCGCAGCCGGGTGGACGCATAGGGAGACAGCGCGGCGGCGGGCCCGGCGCGCCGCCGCCGCGACAATGCGCGCGATGGCCAAGTCGATCTACACCTGCCGCGAATGCGGCGGAACGAGCCCGCGCTGGCTCGGGCGCTGCCCGCACTGCGAGGCCTGGAACACGCTCGACGAGGGCCCGGCCGAGCCCGCGGCGGGCGCGAAGAACCGCTTCCGGCCGCTGGCGCGCACGCAGCCGGTGGCCACGCTCAGCGAGATCGACGCCGCCGACGTGCAGCGTACGCCGACGGGCCTGGCCGAGCTCGACCGCGTGCTCGGCGGCGGCATCGTACCCGGCGGCGTGGTGCTGATCGGCGGCGACCCGGGCATCGGCAAGAGCACGCTGCTGCTGCAGGCGCTGGATGCGCTGTCCGGCACGATCAAGGTGCTCTACGTGACCGGCGAGGAGAGCGGCGCGCAGGTGGCGCTGCGCGCGCGGCGCCTGGGCCTCTCGGGGGCCGGCGTGCGCGTGCAGGCGGAGATCAACCTCGAGCGCATCCTCTCGACGATCGCCGCCGAGCAGCCGGCCTTCTGCGTCATCGACTCGATCCAGACGCTCTACACCGAGCAGCTCGCCTCGGCGCCGGGTTCGGTGGCGCAGGTGCGCGAATGCGCGGCGCAGCTCACGCGCGTGGCCAAGGGCAGCGGCTGCAGCCTGGTGCTGGTCGGCCACGTCACCAAGGAGGGGGCGCTGGCCGGCCCGCGCGTGCTCGAGCACATCGTCGACACGGTGCTCTACTTCGAGGGCGACACGCACAGCAGCTTTCGCCTCGTGCGCGCGATCAAGAACCGCTTCGGCGCGGTCAACGAGATCGGCGTCTTCGCGATGACCGAGAAGGGCCTGAAGGGCGTCGGCAACCCGAGCGCGATCTTCCTCTCGACGCACGCGGCGCCGGTGCCGGGCTCCTGCGTGCTGGTGACGCTGGAGGGCACGCGGCCGCTGCTGGTCGAGATCCAGGCGCTGGTCGACAGCGGCGGCGCGAGCCCGCGGCGGCTCTCGGTGGGCCTGGACCGCGACCGCCTGGCGATGCTGCTGGCGGTGCTGCACCGGCACGCGGGCGTGGCCTGCATGGACCAGGACGTGTTCGTCAACGCGGTGGGCGGCGTGCGCATCGCTGAGCCGGCGGCGGACCTTGCGGTGCTGCTGGCGATCCAGAGCAGCCTGCGCGGCAAGCCGCTGCCGCGCGGCTTCGTCGCCTTCGGCGAGGTGGGACTCGCCGGCGAGGTGCGCCCGGCGCCGCGCGGGCAGGAGCGGCTGCGCGAGGCGGCCAAGCTCGGCTTCGGCATCGCCGTCGTGCCCAAGGCCAACGCGCCGAGGAAGGCGCTCTTCGAGGGGCTCGAGGTGCACGCGGTCGAGCGTATCGAGCAGGCGATGGAGATCGTGCGTGGGCTGCAGTGAACGGAGCCCCGCATGAACCCGATCGTCGGCTGGAGCCTGGCGGTGCTGGCGGTCGCGATCGGCTACGCGCGCTTTGGCTGGAAGGGCGTGCTGCTCGCGGTGACGATGGTCGTGTTCTGGCTGCTGCTGCAGTTCGGGCGCGCGCTGCGCACGATGCGCGACGCCGCGGCGCGCCCGGTGGGCGCGATCGACAACGCGGTGATGCTGCACGCGCAGCTGCGCCCCGGGATGCGGCTGCTGCAGATCCTGCCGCTGGCCGGGAGCCTCGGGGAGAAGGTGGCCGACGATCCGGAGACCTTCGTCTGGACCGATGGCGGCGGCGACCGTGTCCGCGTCGAGCTGCGGCGCGGGCGCTGCACCGCGGTGCGGCTCGAGCGCGCCGCGGGCGCGCCCTAGAATCCGGGTCTGCCCTGGACGCTTTCGAGGAAACCCCATGTCGATGTCCGACCGCGACGGCAAGATCTGGATGGACGGCGAGCTCGTGGAATGGCGCGACGCCAAGATCCACGTGCTCACGCACACGCTGCACTACGGCTGCGGCGCCTTCGAGGGCG
>JAIXKR010000062.1:2103-15442 GCA_026932235.1 Burkholderiales bacterium | reverse complement strand
AGAGAGAAGCCGAGACGCGGTTAACAGCCGACCCTCGGTTTCCGGGACCGTGACCGGGCGATCAACTGTCCCGCGCCGGGTGGGACTGTTGATCATCGGGGCGCTGTCCCGCGCGAGCGACGAACGAGCGCCCACGTTGGCGCGTGGTGCGCCGAGCGCGCTGGTCCGGGGCGTGGGCGCGGTCGAGGGCTGCGGCGCGCATGTGGGCGCCGTAGGGCGCGACCGTTGAAGGACTGGGCTTCATGACCAGTCCGGCGGAAGCGGCCGCCACGCACCGGGCAGCTCGTCGGTCAGCTTCTTCAGCGCGGCGCGAGCCGCCTTGAAGTCACGCCCATTGAGCGCTTCCCGCAAGCGCGCGTACTTGTCCTTTGCCTGCTTGCTGCCCGCGTGGAACGCCACCAGACTCGCGAGCGGGATGTCGACGTGAACGACGTCGTTGACACCGCGCTCGATGAGTCGACAGAGGTCCCGCTCCCAGCGCTGCGTGCGAGGGGCCCACGCGCGGCAGTCCGAGTAGTGGCCGTTGTTCGCGATGGCGATGATCGAGTGCAGCTCGAAGCCGACGGACTGGATCAGGTGATCGTAGGACGCCGTGTCCGTGTTCCATGCTGGGCAGAGCACCACGTTGACGCGCCCAAGGAGGTCGGCGACGCGGCGCGCCTCGAACAGCTCGCTGCAGATGAGCACGGACAAGTCGCCCCACGCCGAGCGAACCACAGTTCGCGCGAGCTGCTTCTTTGGATCGTGCGGTACGGGTCGGAATGAAACCGGCGCCGGTAGGCTCGCCAGCAGCTTCCCCTCTTCGTGCGCCGGCAGACGCTTCGTCCACGGCCAGGTCGCCACCGACATGAGGGGCCCAGGGAGGACCGCGAAGACTTGGTTCGCCACGTACGGCTGGGCGGTGCTGTGCCGGTACTCGAGCCCAAGGACCAGCCCCAATCGACTGCCCTTCACCACGTGGTTCGCAACGGTCCTGAACCACCGGCGCGGGACCGACAGCTCGGGCAAGACGAGCACAGCGGCAGCCTTCCCACGCGCAACGCGAGTCGCCTTCTCGAGAACATCGGTGAGTCCTTCGAGACGCTTCTTCGTGAGAACCGGTTCGCCGAACGGCGTCGCATGCACGCGCGTCGCGGCCCCCTTCCAAGCTGCATCATCGACCACCAGGTTCCCCAGGATGATGCGCGGGTCGACCAGCGAGAGCGCACCGTCGGGCGGCTCCTCGGCCCAGAAAGAGTCGATGGATACGGTGCTGCGGTCGATGACCTGGCCGACGGGGTCCTTGTACTCGGTCCCTCGCACGGCGTTCACAATCGCGAGTAGCCCTTCAAAGACGTTGTCTTCGAACCCAGTCTCTTCGACGCGATATAGCCAGCGTCGCGCGATGTCGAAGTAGGACGGCGGGCGCGTGCAGAGGAAGAGGCGCGCGGCTGGCATTAGCCACGGACGGTCACCAAGCTCCGCACACCGCTGCACGAACTCGTCGACCGTCGCCAAGCGCGCCGAGAGTTCAGCGTCGGTCTTCACCTCGGCGCGTAGCCAGTCCCGATCGACGTCGCTCTCGTGGCCGTTGAGGAGCGCGTCGTCTTCGCGGTCGCGAGAGCGCAGATCGGCGGACGCGAGTTGCTCTGCACGTCGACGCAGCGTCGTCGCCCCGACTCGCTTGGTCTGCCAGATCAGCCCCTTCGGAATGCGGTCTTCGATCGCTTCGGCATCCATGCCGATCGGAAGCGCCGAGCTGATCGCCTCAAGCCGCCGCTCGTGAAGATAGTTGCGGAGCGAGGTCCATGGAGCAGCCCTTCCCGGGCTGATCTCCTGACCTCGGTAGTAGAGCTTCGCGGTCGTCGTCTTGAGCGCGTCGGTGGTCCCCCAAACGCGATCCATGCGCTCGCGCAGCTCGGTGGCCGACTTCCAATCACCGGTGCTGATGGCGAGCTTGAGGAGACGCAGGGAGACGTCGAGATCGGCGACCCAGTCGTCCTCGGCATCGAGCACGCGGCCGACGCGCTCGAGGCTGTCTCTCACCAACGTGCGGGCCTCGTCATGACCGATGAGGCTCGACACGCGCTCCAACGACTGCAGACTTGTAGAGAGCGCGAATCGTTCGAGTCGCGCGCGATCCGCGTCACGCAGGACGCGAAGCGGAGAGCCCGCGGCTTCCCCAGCGCGGATGAGGTGCGTGACACCATCACCGACGAGCGTGGAAGAGTCGACGAATGCGCGACGCTCGCTCACCGCCTTCGCGAAGTCCGACGCCACGGCCTCCACGAAGTCGGTGCCCGGAACGCCCGCGAGGTGATGAGCGCGAACCTTCGACGTTTGCAGTTGGAACTCGGACCCCGGCCGTCCAAGCCGTTCAACGTCCAGCTTCAGCACCGCGTCGTTGCCAGGCAGCAATGGCAGGAACCGCCGCATGGTGTCGACGAGCCCTTGGTCGCCTTCACGCGCATGCGCGACGATCACCAGGTCGTCGACGTAGCGGCGGTAGCAGAGGATGCCGGGCTGCGCGGCGATGTGCCGATCCAGCGGGGCCAACGAAAGATTCGCGACGACCCGACTCGTGAGCGCTCCGATCGGCACGCCGACCTCGATGGACAGCGCGGCGCGACTCGACGCGTCCTTCTGAAACCGCGCGTACGCCTTCAGCAACGAATCCGTGGCTCGCTTGTACTCGTCGATGTCAGACTTCGATGCCGCGTGCCCCTCCAGCTCGGCAAGTAGCGCATCGCTGAGCATGAACGCCGGATCGACGGTGTCGTAAAAGCTCGCCAAGTCGCCGCTGATGACCAGCGTCTGCGCTCCGTGCTTGAGGGCCGTCTTCGCGGCATCGAGCGGCGCGGTGCGGAAGGCCTGGTATTGCTTCGGCCAGTACTCAAAGAGCCAACGTCGATGCGGGACCACCTGCTCCTTGCGAAGGTCGAGCCGGTACCCGAGCACCTCCTTCTTCGAGAGCAGCGCGTCGAGCATGCCGCCGAAGCGCCAAAGGTAGAGCACCTCAACCGTCGCGAAGTCAGGATGCGGGCTAAGGCGAAGCTGGACGTCGACAGGCCTCCCCGATGCGACTTGCTTCGGAACGCCGATGCGAACGACGCCATCGTCCTCTTCGTCCGTCGCGCGGAGGCGCTTGGGGACGATCCACGTCTCGCCGAGCTCGACCTTGTCGAACCACTTGCCGTTGGCGACCTTGCTCTTCAGCGCCTTCAGATTCTCGGGGAGCTTCTGCTCGTACTCGGCGAGTTCTAGGAGGCCGACGCCGCGCTTCTCAAAGTACAGCGCAGTCTTCGCCTGGCGGAACGCCAGGTAGAGGTCGGCGATGGTCGGGTTGGCAGATGGCCTCGTCACCGCCGAGCGCCCTCGTCGCCGCCGAGCTTCCACTGCGCGAGCGTCGCGTTGGCGTCGTCGACGTTCATCGTCTCGCGGGCGATGAGGCCGTGCTCGATTTCGGGCGGGAGGCACGGCTGGAACTTCGAGACGCGCGAGCGCTGGCCGGGGTCGACGAGGCGCGCGGCGTCGTCCCACGTGAGGGGACGGGTCGCGAGCGCGTCGATGGCCTGCCGGATGCCAACGGCGCTCTCGGCGGCGCCGTTCGAGAACGTGATGAAGGTGTTGCTGGGCGAGACGCGCTCGCCGAGCTCCAGCTCGAGGAGGCCCGCCAGGACGCGGTTGCCAGCCCCGCCGCCGAAGGTCCACCAGCGGCAGCGGCCGTCGGGATCTTCTTCGAGGGGCAGCGAGCTGTCCTCGAGGAATGCATGGGACTCGCGCTGCAGCTCGAGCTGCGTGACGGCGCGCTTGGACCAGGAGGGGTCGGTGTCCTTGCTCGCAAGGACGCGGCGCATGGCCTGGCAGAGCGAGCGTTCGAGGCTGACGGGCAGACCGAACCAGCGCGGGTAGCCACCCACCTCGGCGGGCTCGACGGAACACGTGCCGCCCTTCCAGTCCACGCCGACGATGCGCCACGGGCGTCCGGCGAGCACGAAGTTCGGAACCTTCTGCTCCTTGTCCTGAAGGAACGACGCGTCGACGACGCCGACCTCCGACTGGCCGTGCATCACGCGGAGCACGCGCGGCGTCGAGAACACCGCGTAGAGCTCCAGAAAGTTCTTCGCTCCGTAGAGCTTCTCGCCTCGCGCGCCGAGGGCCAGGCGCGCGTCGGCCTCGACGAGGATGTCGTTGTCGACCATGTGGCGGACGATGCTCTCGCGCTCTGGTGCCGAGACGTTGCGGAAGGCGGCGCAGCCTTCGATCCAGTTCCACCATGCGTGAGTGGCCGAGCCCTGCTCCTGCATCGCCAGCGCGATGGCCTGGTGCGCGAGCACATGCGGCGACCAGGCCGACGGTGCAGCAGGTTCGATGTAGCCCCTCCTGAACAGGTCGATGATGGCGGCGGCGCGCAGAAGCGCGTCGTCATCGGTCGCGAGGAAGGTGCAGTTGGCCGTTGAGCCCGCGCGTCGGCCCGTCCGCCCCATGCGCTGCAAGAACGACGAGACGCTGCTCGGGGCGTCGATCTGAATCACGTGGTCCAAGTCGCCGACGTCGATGCCGAGCTCGAGCGCCGAGGTCGCTACGATGACGCAGTTGGTGCCCTCCTCGAAGGCCTTCTCGGCGGCCGTGCGTTGCGAGAGAGCCAGCGACGAGTGCGACAGGTAGACGTCGACGCCTCGCTGCGAGAGACGGTGACCGAGTTCCTCGACGCGCCTGCGGCTGTCGACGAACACCAGCCGTCGCGTGCCCGGGTAGAGGCGATCGATGAGCAGCGCTGCGTTGTCGAGTGTGCCGACGAAGTCGAGCGCGAGTTCCGGCGGCTTGCGGGGGCCGCCGGGATCGACGACTCGCTGCGGCCGTAGACTGCTGCCGCTGAGCCACTGGACGATGACCTCGGGATCTCCGACGGTCGCCGACAGACCGATGCGCTGGATGTCGTTCTCCGCGATCCGCGTGACGCGCTCGAGCAGTGCCACGAGGTGTGCGCCTCGATCATCGCCTGCGAAGGCGTGTACCTCGTCGATGACGACGGCGCGCACGTGCGCGAGGAAGCGACGCGCGGGCGTGCGCGTCGAGAGCAGCATCGCTTCGAGCGACTCGGGCGTGATGGCCAGAACGTCGGGCGGCTCGTCGATCATGCGACGGCGCGCGGGTGCCTTCACGTCGCCGTGCCACTTGCCGGCGCGCCTGCCGATCAGCCCTGTGAGGGTCGAGAGCCGCGACTCCTGGTTGTTGAGAAGCGCGCGAATCGGCGCGACGTAGAGCACCGAGACGCCGCGCCAGTCCTCGGCATCCATCTTCGACAAGAGCGGGAGGAACGCCGCCTCCGTCTTACCGCCTGCGGTGGGCGCGAGCACCACGCAGTTCGCGCCGTCGAGGATCGCGTCGGTCGACAGCGCCTGCACCGGGCGCAGACCGCTCCAGCCCAGCCCGTTCGCGATCTGGTAGCGAACGGCGGGGCTCAGGCGGTCGATGGCGTCCGGGCGCGTCGTCACAGGTCGATCTCGATGTCGTCCGGCTTCTTCCCGGCGGCCGCCGCCTGCTCTTCGAGCGTGAGCTCCTCGGCATCGATGCGG
This sequence comes from Burkholderiales bacterium, assembly GCA_026932235.1. GTDB lineage: Bacteria > Pseudomonadota > Gammaproteobacteria > Burkholderiales > Burkholderiaceae_C > Rubrivivax. Next base: position 9,884 of record JAIXKR010000062.1, on the reverse strand, counting down.
ATGTCGAGGTCTTTGGCCGGGTCGAAGTCGGGGAACAGGTCGACGCGGTCAAGGATGGTTGCGACGAGCTTTCGCAAGTAGATGCGTGGAGCCACACCGACCTTGCCGCCCAGCTTCCCTGCGACCTCGTTCGCGAGCGCTGTGAGAACCGCGTCGCCGACGCGCGCCTTCATGCGGTCCGCATGCTCCGTCGGGTACAGATCCCGGACGCGCCGGCCCACCTCGATCAGCCGCTGCTGGTCGAAGGGGAACAGGCGCACCTGGACGTCGCGCGGGTTGTCCCACTTCGCGTCGCCCGTGAAGTCGACGTGCAGGCGCTGGGCAAGCGGCGGCAGGCGCTTCACGCCGTTCGGTCCGTCGAAGAACGCGGGCGTGCCCGTGATGAGGATGTAGAGCCCCGAGAAGCGCCCGCCGTACAGGTCGTCGATGAGCTTGCGGATAGCTTCGAGGCTTCGGTCGCGGCTGTCGGAGCGAACGCGCTGGATGGTCTCGACCTCATCGAGCACGAGCAAGAGGCCAGGTCGTCCGCACTGCTGCAGCACCGCGAGTAGCCCGCGCAGGAAGCCGAGCGCTCCGGTGTGATCGATCTCGCCCTTGATGCCCGCCTGCCTCTTGATGTCTGCGCTGACGTTCGGCTGTCCCATCAGCCACGCGATGAGGCCCTCTGCGAGCGCGTGGTCACCAGCGACCTCCGCTGCGTGGTAGGCGCGAAGCACCGCCGCGTACTGGGGCTGGACGGCGCTCACGTCCTTCAGGCGCGCCTCGAGCAGATTGCCAACGCCTTCCGCGAGCGCTTTCAGGTCGTCGGGATCACGGAGCGTGCGCGAGACCTCTTCTTCGAGGCCCATCAGCCATTGCGAGATGATGGCGCGGAAGGCGCCCGTGTCCCACTCGGCCGTGCGCAGGCCTTCGGTCGCTCGGCGGTAGACCGTCTCAAGCCGGTGCAGCGGCGTGTCGTTCTCGGAGATCTGCACCTCGGCGACGGCGAAGCCGCGCGCGAGTGCTTGCTGCTGATACCAGCGCGCGGTGAAGCTCTTGCCGCAACCGAAGTCGCCGCGGAGCGCTTTGAACACCGCGCCGCCCGTCGCGCACCGGTCGAGCTCCTCCTTCAGGGAAACGGAGAAGCGGTCGGTGCCGACCGCGAACAGATCGAGGCCGCGACGCGGAACCGTTCCCCGGCGCAGCGCCTCGATGACGTCTTTGCGGAGCAGTAAGCTCGGGCCGCTCGGCTCGCTCATTCCGACACTCCAAACTGCGAGAGCAGCCTCGCCTTGTGCAGAACGACGCGGCGGCCCGCAACGTCGTGCTCGACGATGGCGAAGCCGTCAGCGTTCAAGACACCCATGCGGGCGACGACGCCGCCCACCTGGTGGGGGCGAACGCCGCACTGCCGCGCGAAGTCGGCGGCGGTTAGGCTGCCTCCCGCCTCGACGAGCACCGCGAGCCACGTGAGCACGCGCTCGACGTCAGGCTTGGGCACGCCCGCGATCTGCTGCGTGAAGAGCTTGGACGCGCGCAGCCGCGCGACGAGCGCGGGCTCTGTCGACGCAGGTGGCGGCGCCGTCGGCGTCTTCGCGGACTCGACGGGGAGGAGCTGGAGCTGTGCCTTCGCGGGCGCCTTCGGCTCCTCGGCCGCGACGGGCGTCGCCGCCGGGCGTGCGATCTTGAGCGCCCACCAGTCGGGCTCCGGCAGCACGCGGCACGACAGCTCCACGTCCTCGCCCGCGACACGATCGAGCCACTCGGGGCCGATGAGGAATGCGGGCGCGACCGCTTCGGCAAGCGAGAGGCCACCGTGTTCGCCATAGTGAGGTGCGCGGTTCGCGAGCGCGGTGTCCCACAGCGCCGCGATGCCTGCCGCGCCGCGTGGCTTCCACGATGTCCGAGGCAGGAGCACTTCGCCGTCCTGCGGCTGCTCGCCTTCGGCCAGCGCGCGCCAACGAGCACCACCCTCACGGCCAGGCGGGATGCGACCGCCCGCAACGCGCATCGCGTCACCCGCGACGTGCCCATGGTCCGCCACGAGCAGCACGGCGCGCTCGGCGCCATCTGCCGCGCTCAGCAGCGCTTCGAGTGGGAGGATGGGGGTCTTGCTGTAGTCGACGGCGACCTGGAGGCTGCCCTTGAGCTGCTCGTCGATGGCGTTCACGACCACCGCGACGACGCGCTGGTCGCCCGCTACTGCCTGCTTCACCTCGTCGATGAGCTCGTGGCCGGCGTGCACATCGCGCCTGAAGAACACCTTGAGGGGCTCCTCGCCGACCAACTCCCGGATGTGCGGGTTCGAGGCCCAGCGAGCGTCGTCCTTGTCGGTGCCTTGGTCTCCGAAGCGCGGATCGGCCACGCCCGCGAAGAGCGCGGCGCGGCTCACCTCGGTCAGAGTGGGTGCCGCCGCCAGCACGGGCGGGATCGGGAGCTGCCCGTTCCAGCCCGGCGTACGCCAGGCGATGGGGCTCCACCGCCGCTGATCGCGCAGGCGCTGCAGCACCTGCACCGCCGCCGCGTAGCTCATCCCGTCCATCAGCACGAGGAGCAGTCGCCGATGCTCGCCGCCTTTGAGGAACTGGGCGACGACGCGCTTCGTGACGTGCTCGATGGGGAGCACCTCGCTCGAAGGCTTCCCGGCTTCGACCCAGGACACGTAGCCCTTCGCGAAGCGCTGATCGTCGGCCCGTGCCACCGCATCGACCGCTCCGTACAGCCGACGCACGGCTGCCATCAGCGCGTCGCCCGCGCCGCGCATCCCGCGCAGGCTCTGGCGCGCCCAGTCGAGGAAGCCGCCCTCCTCGGCGTAGCGACGCGCGAGGTCGACTGCCGCTTGCCACGCAGTACCGTGCTCCGCGAGCTGCGGACGCACACGTCGCGCGAGCAGCCACGCGGAGAGGCGTGCCGCCATCTTTCGTGCCTCGACGTGCTCCGAGCGGCGGATCGCTCGGTCCAGTCGGTGCGCGCCCAGATGGTCGAAAGCTGCGAGCACTGCCTCCAGTGCTTCGGGGCTGGGCTCATCGACGAACTTGCTCAGCGCGGCGGCGACGGCGGCCTCCCGTGCGGCGTGGCCCGCGGGTAGCCAGTCGCTCGCCGTGGCGAGGGCCGAAGCCCCACCGCTCATTGCATGCTGCTGGGCAGCATCGAGGAGGCGGCGGTCCGCTTCGTCCTCCACCGACAGTACCGCCTCGAGCAGCGCCTCTGTTGCCCCACCCACGTGGGCGCCACGCACCTCGTTGGCGAGCCCGGGCGCGATGCTGGCGAGCTGTCCGTTCACGAGCCCCCGCAGGTACGCGTCCTCGCTTTGCTCGACGGCCGCGAGCAACAGGAGCGCCTGGATGGCGCGGTCGACGAGGCCGAGCTCCCAGGCGCGGAAGCCGAGCACCGCGACGGCGCCGAGCCGCTGCTCGAGCCAGACGAGCAGCTCGCGTCGCACCGCCCGCAGGAGGTCGTCGCCTTCGCATGCACGCGCAAACGCTGGCCCCGCGTCGGAGCTGCGCACCCAGCGCAAGAACGAAGGCCCGGTCTCGAGCGCGCTTTCGGGGATCCCGAACCGAGCTTCGAGCACGCGTTTCCAGAGGTCGTCGCCCGTGAGCCGAAGGCCCGTGATCTTCCGAAGCCCGGCGGCGCCGCCCATGAGCACCAGCCGCGCGAGCGCCGTCGACGACAGACCAGGATCGACCTGGCGCGCGCCGAAGAGGGCGGCGAGCCGGGCATCGCGCGCGACGTGATAGATGCGCCCGCCCGCGAGGCGGCACGAGACATCGAGCGGGAGCGCGTCCTCGGCCCAGTCGACCAGATACACGCTGCCCGTCGTCGACGGCTCGCCGGGGGCCGGCAGCTTCGAGCGCAGCTCCAACTCGCACGCCGTCGGGATGATCTCCCACTTGAGGCCATCGAGCTCGAAGCGCCCGGGCTGCCCTCGACCGAAGAGCGCGAGCAGCTTGGAGCGGTGGTCGCGCCGGAAGAGACGCTCCACCTCCAGGCGAACATCGGCCTCCGACAGCACCGGGGACTCGGTCATTCCGGCCTCCGCTTCCAGGCCGTGATGCGAATCGTGATGCGTGAAGCGTCCTTGCCCTCGGCCTCGAGACGTTCGGCTAGCTCACGCAGCGTCGCGGCCGCCGACGAAGCTGAGGTGAGATCGTTCGATGCTTCGAGGACGATCTCCTCACCCACGGGAGGCTTCGGCGGCTGCGGCTTGGTGGGCACGCGCAGCAGCTCGTCGGCGCGCCGTGTGAGGTCGGCCAGGCCGTCGGCGAGCATCTTGTTGACCTCGTCGGCGGTGAGCAACGCGGCGAGGTCCTGCAAGAGCAGCTTGGCGCGTTCGCCGCGCTCCGCGTCGCCCAGGAGCCCCTTCACCTGTCGCAGCACGATCCAGCGCGCGTCCTCCTGGAGCAGCCGCTTGCTCGCGGCCGCCGTCGTGAAGTTGCGCCCCATCGCTGCGACGGAGGTCTTCGGCGTGAAGCTCGCGAGGTCGCGCACGATGGATGCGCCGTCACCACGCGCGAGCTGCGTGAGCAGCGCCGCCGAAGCCCGTGCCGTGGCAAGGCGGGGCGCGTCCTCGGGCTCGGCCCAGTCGCGCACCTTCGGCTCCAGCGCTGCGGGTAGCTCGGCCGCGTCACGCACCTCGGCCAGCTTCTCCTTCACCTTGTCGGCGAAGGCTGAGAGGTTGCGCGCACCGAGCGAGCGACCACCGATCGCCACGCCGAAGAGTTCGCCCGCGCGGTTCAGCGCCTCGGTCCACTCGGCCTGCGTGGGCAGCTCAGGGCGCAACAGCTCGACGTCGTCGGGGAGCTGCCCCGGGCGCGGCAGCGAGTAGCTCTTGCCGTCGCGGCGGAACGTGCGCCCGCTCCACGAGGCGTAGAGCGAGATGAGCACGTCCTGCACCTCGGCAGGTAGGCCGCGCGTGCGCTGCGGATCGAGCCAACCGCGCACGTTGCCGACGGTCGGCGTGTCGATGCCCGCTTGCTGACGCTGCTGCTCGATGTCCTGGAAGGGGCGCTCGCGCAGGAGCACAGCGACGTCGCCTGTCTCGGTGATGCCGAGTGGATCAGCGTAGGCGCGAAGGTCGTTGCGCTCGGCCTTCTCGACGTTCATGCGGCGGTCACGCTCGTCGAGGAGCTTTTCGACGAGCGCGCCGATTTTCTCCATGCGCGTCGCCGAAACCGTTCCGTCGAAGCGCGGATGGTGCGGGTACTTCTTCGACAGCACCGTGTCGACGACCTGGCGGAAGCCGTCCTTCATCGTGCCGGCGAGCACCGCACGGATGTCGAGATCGCCGAGGAGCGGGATGAAGTGCTCGTCGACGGTGCGCGACTGGTCGAGGAACGAGCTGTCGTTCGCCATCGCGAGCCCGTAGGCCTGCGCCAGCGTGCGCTTCACCAATGCCTCCTTCTGGGCGCGGAGGCTCGCCAAGTCGGCGCGCGTCGTCGACTGGTCCTCGACACGCAAGTGACCGAGGTACTTGCGCGGCTCTCCGTCGAGGATGTGCTCCAGGACCACGAGGTCGCCAAGCTCGCGCTCGAGCGAGTGCGAGAAGAACGTCGGCAGCCACACCACCGTGGGGTTCGGCGGCGCATCGGCGGGGCGCGAGTCGCGGAAGCGCTCGACGGTGCGGAGGTCCTCATCGGGACCGTGACCGCGCTCGTCGAACGGATAATCGGCGATGACCTGCCACTCGAAGTCACGCGGGCACGTGAGCGTGGTGTCGTCCATCTCGCGGACGTTGCCGTAGCGGACTCGGCCCTTCCGGCGCGTGCCGTGGAAGGGCAGCTCGGTCTCGACGACCGTGCCTTCGCTGTCGAGCTCGAGCGCCTGGAACAGCAGACGGCGCATCGCGTTCTTGCGCGCGCCGGCCGTGTCGGCCTCTGCGGCCTGCGCGAGGATCGGCTGGAGGTCGACGCCCGCGAGGTGGATGTTCACCTCGGGATCGGCCTGTTCGCCGAGACGAAGAGCACCGACCTGGCTTGCCCAATCACGCAAGCGCTGCGCGACCACCTGCATCTCGGCGCCGGGAATGGGCGACGCGATGGTGCCGTGGTTCAAGTGTGCGAGCCGCTTCACCGTCAGCCCCTTGAAGGGCTTGGCCTCGGGCACGAGCGCCGCCATCAGCAGCGTCTTCGCGAGACGGTTGTCGTTGCGGCACATGCGCTGCTGGCAACCGCTGCAGCCGAGGCGACGGTCGTGATCCTCGCGCAGACGCTGGCACGCGGTCGGGTTGTCCGTGTTGTGCTGCCGCCGAATCATCGGCAGGAAGCTCTCGCGGTACAGGTCGCGCGCGCGGTCGAAGCGCGCCTTCATCACCGGGTCGTCGATGGGATCTTCGCTCTCCGCGAGCGCGTCGAACGCATCACCGACCGGCACCACGCGACCGGTCTCCAGGTCCGGCAGGTGGTTGACGAGCAACTCCATCAGAATGCGGATCGCCGTGCGCTCACGCTGCAGGCAGTCCGAGAGCGCGACGAGCGCTTCGACCAGCGCGGGAGAGAACGGGTAGACCTTCTTGAAGTCAGCCTCGTCGCCCTCGCTGCCGATGAGCACGCTCTGCGCCTGCCCCGCAGCGCGCCAGGTCTTGGCGAAGTCGTCGGCGAGGCGCTGCGCTGCGGACTCGTCCTTGGGGCGCACGACGCGGTGGGCGACGATCGCCGGGAGGTTCGAGTCGGCGAGCGTGACGGTCTCGAAGCGCCCGTCGTGGTGCGAGAGGTTGCGCGACAGCTCGTTGCGCACGGCTCCCTGCGCCTGCTCGCCGAGGAACTGCGAGAGGTCACGCTGGCGCGCGATGAAGCTGACGATGGGGATGGCGCGGTCGGCATCCTGCGCCTCCTTCAGCTTCACCATCTTCTGCACCTCGCGGCCGACGAAGGGCAGATCGCTCGAGTTGCCGGCGAGCCAAAGCACCAGCTCGTCGAGGTAGAGCACGATGGCGTCGAAGCCGAGCGACTTGGCATGGCGACTCATGACGCCAAGGCCGGTGTCTAAGTCAACGAAGCGTCCCTGCTGTGCGGTCCACGACGTGAAGAACGTCCGCACCAGATCGCTGAACAGCTTGGCGCGCGGGCTTTGTGCGTCGCGATCGCTCTCGCCCACGTAACTGGCCGCGCTCGCAGCATCGAACGAGGGCGCATCCCACTTGCGCGTTTCGGCGAGCTTGCCCCAGCCGCTCGCGGCCTGCTGGACACCGCCGTTCAGCTTGCCGAAGAACGCGTCGTCACCGAGCGTGGTGCGCAGTCGGCGCGCGTCGTCGAACAGTCCCTGGTCGGCGTAGAGGGCGGGCGTGGGTGCGTCGGGGTGATTCTTCGCCGCCCACGCGACGTAGGAGCCGAGGATCTTCGATTCCATGTCCTGTGCGCCGAGCATGTGGATCGGGAGCTGGAGGAGCTTCTTCTTGCCGATCCAGTCGTTCTTCCCGCGCAGCGCGTGGAGCTCACCACGACTCCAGGGGGCGGGGTGGTCGGCGAGCATGAGATCGAGCAGCGCCATGAAGTGGCTCTTGCCGGCGCCGAACGAGCCGTGGAGATACGCGGCCTGGCTGCGTCCATCGCGCAGCGCGCTGCCGATGATCGACAGCGCGTGTTCGAACGTCTGCACGATCTTTGGCGTAATCGCGTAGTCACGCACCGTGCGGTCGGGGTTACCGATGCCGCCGGTGAGGTCCTGAACGAAGTCGCCCTTGCGAACGGCCTCCGGTAGGTCGAGCAGATCGTGGATGCGTGTCGTCATGCTTGGTCTCCAGTGGCCACGTACCGAGCAGGGCGCCCGGAGAGCTTCTCAACGAGCCCGTCGGCGATGAGCTT
>JAIXKR010000062.1:0-2093 GCA_026932235.1 Burkholderiales bacterium | reverse complement strand
CGTACCGAGCAGGGCGCCCGGAGAGCTTCTCAACGAGCCCGTCGGCGATGAGCTTCTTCAGCGCCTTGGCGACGAGCGCCTTGGTCGCGCCGACGGCGCTGGCGAGCTCGATGTCGGTGGGGCCCTCGGGCTGCTCGGTGTCTTCGCCGTCGTCCTCGTCGTCCTCCTCGACCTCGGGCCTCCAGGCCACGAGCGCCGTGAGTACTTCGCTCGGGTCGATGGTCGCGCGCTTCGGCGCGGCGGGCGGCGTCCACTTGCGGAGATCTCCGACGGCGACGCCGAGTGCGTGCGCTTCGCCGGCCACGAAGTCGCGGAAGAAGTCGCCGAGCTTCATGCCGCCGAAGGCCGCCGAGGGCTCGTTGTGCCACTGGAGCAGCCACGGCACGCGCTCATCGAGACCCGCCAGAAGCGGCACGAGGCGGTCCTTCTGCCAGCCGTCTTCGGCCTTGCGTCGCTGGTAGAGGCCCGAGAGCGCCTGCGCGACCTGCAGGTGGTCCCAGCCTGCCCAACCGACGAGCGGCGTGGTGTCCTCGTCGGTGTTGCCACCGGGCACGGTGACGAAGCGCTCCTTCGGCACGTCGAGTGTGCCTCGGAATGCCCAGTAGTGGTGGAGGTAGTCCTTTGGCCCGTACTTGTCCGGCACCGGAATGGACCTGAGGTTCAGCCGTTTGAGTTCGGCCTCCAGCTTCTTCTTGTCCTCGTCCTCGATGCGCTGCAGCCGCCAGGTCTCCTCCCAGCTCGCGCGCTTCTCCATCCCGGTCTCGGCGTAGCGGTAGCCCGCGAGGAATGGCACGCCCTCCGCGTCAACCAGGTCCGAGAGGAGCTTCACAGGGTCGAGGCCGCTCTCCTCGGTGAGCAACTCATGGGCGACGGCGACGGCAGGATCGCGCATCAGGTCGAGTGCCAGCTGACGCGCGGTGCGCAGTTCGGGTTGGCTCTGCTCGCGGAAGGTTTGCTCGATGCGCTCGAGTAGCCACGTACGCACGGCGTCCGAGAACGCCTTCTGGTCGTCGGGCGGGGACCAGCGGCGCTTGGTCTCGGGCGTCTCCAGCAGGCGAAGCTGCTTGCCGTGCTCGAGGTCATCGAGCAGACGCAGACGCTGGCGGTAGAGCTCGGCGAGGGGGCCGGCAACGTCCTTCGGAGCCTCGCGCTTGTGAACGCGGAACCACTCGGACGCAGAGATGTCAGTCGCGATGTCGCGAGCGAGGCGCACCTCGAAGGGGCGGTGATTCGGCTCTACCGGGACGCGCACCACGTCAACCGAAGGCGCCTCGACAGTCCGAAGACCGAACAGGCCGTAGACCCGCCAGTCGATCTCCTCCTGCAGCGAGACGAGGATGCCGCGCAGCCGCGCGCGCTCGGCGAGGCTCTTCGCGCGTGCTTCGCGAAGCGCGGCGAGCGTGGACGTCGTCTTGGCGAGCGTAGCCGCGACGACCTTTTCCGCCGCGTGCTCGCCGAGCTGTTGCACTGTTTCTTCGATCGCTGCGACGAGATCGAGGAGCTTGGCGCGCAGGTCTTCGAGCTTCGTGAGCGGGAGCTGCTGATACAGGTTGCCTGCGTACTGCATGCGATCCTGCCAGGGCGTTGGTGAAACGCGCCCACCAGCTCCCATCTGATCGCCGCCCTTCGGAAACATCGTGACCCGACACCAAAACGCCACGGTCGAGCTGTTCAGGTAGCCAACTACGCCCTGGTGGTCTGCTTCAGTGAGGTGGTCAGCAAGATTAATGACCGGCGTGGTCTTCTTGTAGACGCGCCCACCGCGGTTCAGGACCGCGTGATTGTGGGTGGAGATTTCGGCGAACGAGATCGACCAGGGCGACAGGTGCTTGGCACGAGACAGTCGCTGAACCTCGAACCACTTCTTCGAGGTCGTATCCATGCTGGTGGTACCAGAGACAACTCGTGTCTGAAGAAGGCGTCGCCAAGGCCAGAGGTGATTGAGGAGAGCCGGCGGAGCCTCGACGTCCTGCCCTGGCCAGCTGAACGGACGCAGAAGGTGAAAAGCACACGGCGAGCGCCAGTCCCGCAGCTCTTCGCCGGTGAGGATCGGGAGAGTCGGAAGCCCCCGTGACTGTGGGGCGGTGTTCGGA
>JAIXKR010000086.1 GCA_026932235.1 Burkholderiales bacterium | reverse complement strand
GATGGAGTTCTACGCGGCGTACTGGTCCTACCACGAGCTGATGGACTTCACCGAGCAGCTGCTGCGCCACGCCGCGCGCATGGCCACGGGCAGCGCCGCGCTCAGCTACGGCGGGCGCGCGGTCGACCTGGACAAGCCTTTTGCGCGCCTGTCGGTGCGCGAGGCGCTGGTCGTGCACGCCGGCCTCACGCCCGCGCAGGCCGAGGATGCAGCCGAGCTGCAGGCGCGGCTGCGCGCGCTCGGGCAGGAGCCGCCCGCGCACTGGAAGCTCGCCGAGCTGCAGTTCGGCCTCTTCGAGGCGGCGGTCGAGGACAAGCTCTGGCAGCCGACCTTCATCGTCGACTACCCCGTCGACGTCAGCCCGCTGGCGCGCGCCAGCGACGCCAATCCGCAGATCACCGAGCGCTTCGAGCTCTTCGTCACCGGGCGCGAGATGGCCAACGGCTTCTCCGAGCTCAACGACGCCGAGGATCAGGCCGCGCGCTTTGCCGCCCAGGCGGCGAACAAGGACGCCGGCGACGAGGAGGCGATGTACTACGACGCCGACTTCGTGCGCGCGCTCGAGTACGGCATGCCGCCGGCCGGCGGCTGCGGCGTGGGCATCGACCGCCTGGTGATGCTGCTCACCGACAGCCCGAGCATCCGCGACGTGATCCTCTTCCCGGCGCTGCGGCGCGAGGCTTGAGAACCGATGACGAGCAAAGTTCATCCGCTGCAGGGCGCGCACGCGCTGCTGGCGATCGCATTCAGCCTGGCCGCGATGAGCCTGACCGGCTGCGGCGGCGGATCCGGCGTCGAGGTGCAAGGTCGAATCCTGCCCACGGACGGCGACGGGCCCTGGACCGTCTGCGCCGACGCCAACCGTGACTTCGCCTGCAACGACGACGAAGTCGTTCGCGCCCAGGCCGACGTCAGCGGCCACTACCGGCTCACGCTCCCCCGTCGTTCCAGCCCGGACGACACGCTGCTGGTCGCCGAACGCGGCGAAGGAACGCAGCGCAGCTGGCTGGCGGCGCCGGCAACGGCCGCCAGCATGAGCGTCTTCAGCACGCTGGTCGCTCTGCAATGGCAGATCAGCCCGGACGAGGGCGTGGACGCGGCGCAGCGGCCCCTGCGCGAACTGTTCGGCCTCGACGAGCACGTCGACCTGCTCGACGCCGCCAATTGGTCGGACGACGCGGCGCTGCAGACCACGGCCCGTGCGCTCCATGGCGCCTGGCAGGCCGGCAACGCCGCGCTGGCCCGGCGCGGCGCGGACGGCGAAGGGGCGCTGGCACTGGCCGCGGCACTGATGGGAACGACAGCGCGCTACCTCGACCCCGAGCGCCACCGGCTGCTGCCCGGTGTCACGGCGCGCACGCTGGGCTGGGAAGTGGCGCAAACCCTCGATCCGTCGAGCTGCACCACTGCCAGCCCGGTGGTGATGGAGATCGATACCGACGACGCCGCACCCATCCTGACCAAGACCGACTACGTCAAGGGCCGGCTGCGCATCGAAGCGCCCGGCGAGGCGGCAGCCGAGGCGCTGCCGCTGTCCATCCGCGGCCGCGGCAACGCCACCTGGGCCTTGCCGAAGAAGCCCTATCGCATCAAGCTCGGCCAGGCCTCCTCCCTGTTGGGCCTGCCGGCCGAGCGCGACTGGGCCTTGCTGGCCAACTACCTTGACAAGACGATGCTGCGCAACGCGCTCGCCTTCTGCATGGGCCGGCAACTGGGGATGGACTACACACCGGCATCCCGCTTCGTCGAACTGCGGCTCAACGGCCAGTACCGCGGCGTGTACGAACTCACCGAGCACATCAAGGTCGGCCCGCAGCGGGTGGACATCGGCACCTCGGCCGCCACGGCGGACGACCCCGGCGGCTTCCTGCTGGAGATCGACGCGCGACTGGACGAGGACTACTGGTTCTACGGCAGGGAACCCTTGAACATGCCGTACACGGTGAAGTCCGACACCGACGCCGCGCAGACCGCGCGCATCGCGGCGGTGATCGACGATTTCGAGCAACGCCTCTTCGGGGCCGATTTCACCGACCCCGCAACCGGCTATGCGGCCCGGCTGGATGTCGAAGCGCTGGTGGACTACTACCTGATCAACGAGCTGATGCGCAACAACGACGTGTTCTTCTCCAGCACCTTCGTGCATCGCAAGGACCAGGGCAAGCTGGTGTTCGGGCCGCTGTGGGACTTCGACCTCGCTGCCGGGAACATCAACCCCGAAGGGCACGAAAGCCCGGGGGGCTGGTGGGCGCACGACCTGGGCTACATGTCGCAGTTGTTCAAGGACCCGGGGTTCGCGCGCCAGGTGGCGGCGCGCTGGCAGTTCCTCGGCAGCCGCGTCCCGGCTCTGCTGGCTTTCGTGCACGACAGCGCCGCCGCGCTGGACGCAGCCCAGACGCGCAACTACGCCATCTGGAACATCGGGGAGGAACCGGGCTGGCCCCACAACCGCACGCTCGCCGGCTCGTACGCGGGCGAGGTCGCCTACCTCAGCGACTGGCTCGAGCAGCGTGCGGCCTGGCTGGACGCGCAATGGGCGCTGCCCGGCGACACGGCCCGGTGAGCCGCGGCCTCGGGCAACGGCCGCGGCAACGGGCTGCGTTCAGCGCTGCCTGAAGCGCGGCGCGCGCTTGTTGAGGAAGGCGTCCATGCCTTCCTTCTGGTCCTCGGTGGCGAAGAGCGAGTGGAAGATGCGGCGCTCGTGGTCGATGCCGTCGCGCAGGCCGCCTTCGAACGCCTTGTTGACGCAGGCCTTGGCCAGCGCCAGGCTCGGGCCGCTGTAGGCGCAGATGGCGGCGGCGGCGGCCAGCGCCTCCTCGAGCAGCTTGTCGGCCGGCACGACGCGCGAGACCAGGCCCGAGCGCTCGGCCTCCTGCACGTCCATCATGCGGCCGGTGAGGACGAGGTCCATGGTCTTGGCCTTGCCCACCGCGCGCGGCAGGCGTTGCGTGCCGCCGGCACCGGGAATGATGCCGAGCTTGATCTCCGGCTGGCCGAACTTGGCGTTGTCGGCGGCGATGATGAAGTCGCACATCATCGCCAGCTCGCAGCCGCCGCCGAGCGCGAAGCCCGCGACGGCCGCGATCACCGGCTTCCTCACCTGCAGCAGCGTCTCCCAGTTGCGGGTGATGTACTCGGTCTGGTGCACGTGCATGTAGTCGTACTTCGCCATCGCGGCAATGTCGGCACCGGCCGCGAAGGCCTTCTCGTTGCCCGTGATGACGATGCAGCCGATCGAGTCGTCGCGGTCGAAGCCGATCAGCGCCTGGCCCATCTCGACCATCAGCGCGTCGTTGAGCGCGTTGAGCTGCTTGGGGCGGTTGATGCGGATGAGCGCGGTGCGGCGCGCGCCGTCGCCGTGGATTTCGGTGAGGATCAGCGGTTCGGTCATGGCATGAAGCTCCGTCGGGCGTCGATGCGCGCCACTATACGGGCGCCGGCCGCGCGCTCCCCTGCCCCTCGATCCGGTCGCCGCCGGCCGTTCAGTTCTTGCGCGCTGCGGCGGCCAGGAGCCGTTCGAGTTCGGCGCCCGGGATCGCCCCGGGCCGGCGCGATCCGTCCTCGAAGAAGAGCGCCGGCGTGCCCTGCACGCGGTGCCTGCGGCCGAACTCGAGGTTGCGCTCGAGCGCCGCGGTGTCGCAGCGGCCCATGACCTTCGGCGGCGTGACGCCGTCCAGCATCCAGGCGCGCCAGGTCTTCGCGGCGTCCTTGGCGCACCAGATGTCGCGCGACTTGGCCTGCGAATCGGCACCGAGGATCGGGTAGAGGAAGGCGTAGACGGTGATGTCCTTGGCCGCCGCGAGGTCGCGCTCGAAGCGCTTGCAGTAGCTGCAGTTGGGGTCGACGAAGACCGCGAGCTTGCGCTGCCCGTTGCCCTGCTTGATGACCATCGCGTCCTTGAGCGGCAATGCGTCCCAGGCCACCGCGGTGAGCTTGTCGATGCGCTCCTCGGTAAGGTTGACGCGCGTGCGCGTGTCGACGATCGAGCCCTGAACGATCAGGTGATCGCCCTGCTCGTCGGCGTAATAGAGCTCGTGGCCGATGCGCACTTCGTAGAGGCCCGCGATCGGCGTCTTCGAGATCTCGTCGATCGGCGGCAGGCCCGGCAGCCGCTCGGCCAGGTTCTTGCGCAGCGTGGCCTCGACCCCCGCGGCGCTGGCCGCGGCCTGACCCGGCGCGGTCGCCTGGGCCTGCACGGCCAGCGGCGCCGAAAGCGCAAGCACAGAGGCGAACGCCGCGATACGGAGCTTGAAGACGGTCATCACGGGTGAGTCCTTGAAGGCAGCGCTCAGGCGCCCATCGCCCGGCGCACCAGCGCGCGCTTGAGCAGCGGCAGGTGCTCGACGAGACCGAGCCCGCGGTTGCGAAGTTCCCGCGCCACCGGGTTCGGATGCGCGAAGAGCTGCAGCAGGCCGTCGGTGACCAGGCCCATCGCCTGCGTCGGCAGCCGCCGCGCACGCGCGTAGCGGCGCAGCAGGCGCTCGTCACCGAGTCCGCGCCAGCTTTCGCGCGCGGCGAGCTGCTCGGCCAGCACCGCGACGTCGGCCAGACCGAGGTTGAGCCCCTGCCCGGCGAGCGGGTGCACGAGGTGCGCGGCGTCGCCCAGCAACACCCAGCCGGGGCCGCAGACGGCCTCCGCCTGGGCGAGCGCGAGCGGCCAGCTCGCGCGCTCGCTGGCCAGGCGCAGTGTGCCTGCCGCACCGCCGGTGGCCTGCGCGAGCTCGGCCTCGAAGGCCGCGGCGTCGCACTGCTGCAGCGCGAGCGCACGCTCCTGCGGCAGCGACCAGACGAGGCCGTAGCCATGTCCGGCCTGCGGGCGGTCGAAAGGCAGCAGGGCGAGCACGTCCGGCGCGCGGAACCATTGCCGCGCCACGCCCTCGTGCGCGCGGTCGGCGAGCAGCCGCGCCGCCAGGCCGCGCTGGCCGTACGCGTGCGACGGCATCGCCACGCCCAGGCGCCTGCGCGCCGCCGAGTCGCGGCCCTCGGCCAGCACCTGCAGCGCGGCGTCGGCCCCGTCGGGCAGGTGGCTGACGTGCGGGGCATAGCGGAGCGCCGCGCCGAGACCGGCATCGAGTTCGGCGGCATCGACGATCCAGCTCAGGGCGCCGACGCCGCTGCTGCCGGCGTCGAAGTGCAGCGTCGCTCCGGGACGGTCGCCTTCGACGCGGATGTCTTGCACCGCGGTACGCGCATCGACGGGCAGGCCGTCCCAGACCTTGAGCGTCTGCAGCAACCGCACCGAGCACTCGTTGAGCGCATAGGTGCGAAGGTCGGCCGCGGCGCCTGCGGCATGCGCGCCCGTCCACGCCACCGACAGCCCCAGGCGCGCAAGCGCGAGCGCCGCGGCCATCGCCACGGAGCCCGAGCCGCGCACGCAGACGTCGAAAGCCGCCATGCGGCCATTCTATTGATCCGACAACCTGAAGTCCTCACGCTGCGGCAGGGAGGGTCGTGTCCCGGCTGGTGGTGTAGCTCCACAGCCCGGACCGGCGGAGATGCCTCGCAGATCAGGTCGGCTCGAGATGAACGTCCGCAGCGTCGAATGGCGACCCATCGACGACGGCGACGACGCCAGCGTGCAGACCGCGCGCTGGACCCGAAGGTCAACATCGCGCACCTCGGGCGGTGTGCATACCGGCCGGCCGGTGCAGGCGGGCCGGTCGGCGCTTGAAGTCGGGGGCGCCCCGGCCGGGCTGTCGAGATTTCTGACACTCTTGCCGCGCGCCGCTAGAGATAACCAAGAAAATCAAAGACTTACGATGATTGGCGCGGGATTTGCCTGTCATTTTGGCAGTGTGCGACGCGGTGTTGCACGCAGCGGCAACATGAAATGGAGATTGAAGAAATGACGAAGGCGCTGATGGGTTCGGTGTCCGCCGCCGCGCTGGCGCTGGTGCTGGCGACGCCGGCGGGCGACGTGCAGGCGGCGGCCATCCGCGATGCGGCACTGTTCACCAACGTGCTGGCCGCAAACGACGACGGTTCGACCGCCGCACAGGGCTTGGGCTTCACGATCAACTTCTTCGGGCAGAGCTTCAGCCAACTGTTCGTCAACAACAATGGCAATGTCACCTTCGACGCACCGCTGTCGACCTACACTCCGTTCAGCCTGTCGACGACGAGCCGCGAGATCCTGGCGCCGTTCTTCGCCGACGTCGATACCCGCGGCTCGGGCAGCGACGTGGTCCGCTTCGGTCAGGCCACGATCGGCGGCCGGAGCGTCTTCGGCGTCAACTGGATCGATGTCGGCTACTACAGCCAGTACTACGGGAATCTGAACAGCTTCCAGCTGATCATCACCGACCGCTCGGACATCGCGGCCGGCGACTTCGACTTCGAGTTCAACTACGACCAGATCCAGTGGGAGGCCGGTACGGCCAGCGGCGGCAACGCCAACGGTCTGGGCGGCAGCTCGGCGCGCGTGGGCTGGTCCAACGGGGGCGCGGCCACGTTCGAACTGGCCGGTTCCGCCATCAACGGGGCCTTCCTGGACGGCGGTCCGAACGCGCTGATCAGCGGTTCGCTGAACAGCAACGTCGCCGGCCGCTACATTTTCAACGTTCGCAACGGCACCGTTGAGCCGCCGACGCAGGTTCCGGAACCGGTGTCGCTGGCCCTCGTGGTCACGGCGCTGCTGGCCGCCGGTTCGGCTGCGCGCCGCCGCGCCTGAGCAAGGAGCCGCGCGCCGGCCATGCCGGCGCCGCCGCCGAGACGGGGCGACCGGTGGTCGCCCTTTGTCGTTCCCGTCGCCTGTCGCGGCGGCAGAGCCGGCCGCAAGCAACGTCGCGCCATGGTGCGCCACCCCGCCGCATCGAGCGCCTTCCTCGTCCATGACGCCACGACCCCATCGGTCACGCGGCACTCGACCTTCATGCGGCCGGATCGATCGGGGGCGGGTACGGGCACAATCACCGCCCTGCGCCGATAACCCCAGAGCCGAGCCGACTTCCGTGACCGAACGCATCGACTGCCGCCTCGCCGCAGTGAACCTGCACCCGATCAAGTCCTGCGCTGCCGTTCCGGTCGACGAGGCGCTGTTGATCGAAACCGGGCTGCAACTGGACCGGGCGTGGATGGTGGTCGATGCCAAGGGGGTCATGCTCACGCAGCGGGCGCTCCCGCGCATGGCGCTGGTGCAGATGCGGCTGCGCGAGGACGACATGGTGCTGCGTGCGCCGGGCATGCTGGCGCTGCACGTCTCGCTCGACGCGGTGGAAGCGCCGGCGCAGGTCCGCGTCTGGCGCGACGAGGTCAAGGCCTACGACATGGGGGCCCTGGCTGCGCAGTGGTTCAGCGACTTCCTCGGCACGCCGGCGCGGCTCGTGCGCTTCGACCCCGAGGAGAAGCGCCTGGCCGATCGCGCCTGGACGGGCGACGTCGAGGCCGAGGTCGCCTTCGTCGACGGCTTTCCGCTGCTCGTGGCTTCGACGGCGTCGCTCGCCGAGCTCAACCGGCGCCTGGTCGAGGGCGGGAATGCCGCCGTCGGGGCCGAGCGCTTTCGCGCCAACCTCTGGCTCGAGGGATTGCAGGCACACGACGAGGACCGCATCGACGAGATCACGATCGACGCCGAAGGCGGCCCGGTGCGGATCCGGCTCGTCAAGCCCTGCGTGCGCTGCGTCATCCCCAACGTCGACCCCGGCAACGCCGAAGTCGGCAGGGAACCCTGGCAGACGTTGTCGACCTACCGGGCCGACGCACGCGTGCAGGGCGGCATCAGCTTCGCGATGAACGGCGTCATCCTCGAAGGCATCGATCGCGTGCTGCGTCCGGGGCAGCAGGCGAGCGCTGCGCGGGTCGCCTGATCGCTGCCGCGCACCTGCTCAGGCCGAAGTGTCCAGCGCCGGCGTGCGTGCCGGCGCGCCGACCATCTTCAGCAATGGCCCGGGATAGACCTGCAGTTCGTAGTAGATCGTTCCGCCCATGCGGTAAGGCCCCAGATTGGGCAACTGGTTGCTCAATTCGGTCTGGGGCAAGGGGCGTGCACCCGCCTGCACGACGCGACCCGAGGTGCTCTCGAGTTCGCGCACAGGCGGCATGCTTTGCCGCAGCGTGACTCGCTCGTTCATGGTGCTCCCGCAACGCAGCTTCGTGATGTGAGGCGATGGTAGACGCGCCGCAGCGCCCTTGCGCCCGGGTCGGCACCCCGGGGCGCTCACCGGGGAACGAAGGAACGCTGTAGGACAATCGGCGCCCTCCTCCACCGTCCCCGCGCGCATCCCCGCGAAAGCACGCCATGAGCCTCAAGTGCGGCATCGTGGGCCTGCCCAACGTCGGCAAGTCCACCCTCTTCAACGCTCTGACCCAGGCCGGCATCGCGGCCGAGAACTACCCCTTCTGCACCATCGAGCCCAACGTCGGCGTGGTCGAGCTCCCCGACCCGCGGCTGGCGCAGCTGGCGGCCATCGTCAAGCCCGAGCGCATCGTGCCGGCGATCGTCGAGTTCGTCGACATCGCCGGCCTGGTGGCCGGGGCGAGCAAGGGCGAGGGCCTGGGCAACCAGTTCCTGAGCCACATCCGCGAGACCGACGCCATCGTCAACGTCGTGCGCTGCTTCGAGGACGACAACGTCGTGCACGTCGCCGGCCGCGTCGACCCGGTGGCCGACATCGAGGTCATCCAGACCGAGCTCTGCCTGGCGGACCTGGCCACCGTCGAGAAGAGCCTGGCGCGCTACACCAAGGTGGCCAAGGCCGGCGGCGACAAGGAGGCGCAGCGCCTCGTCGACGTGCTGCAGAAGTGCGAGGCGGCGCTCAACGAGGCGCGGCCCGTGCGCTCGATCGATTTCAGCAAGGAAGAGCTGGCGGTGCTCAGGCCCCTGTGCCTGATCACCGCCAAGCCGGCGATGTTCGTCGCCAACGTCAGCGAGGACGGGTTCGAGAACAACCCGCTGCTCGACCGCCTGCAGGCCTACGCCGCCGCGCAGAACGCGCCCGTGGTCGCGATCTGCGCCAAGACCGAGGCGGAGCTGGCCGACCTCTCCGAAGAGGACCGGGCGCTGTTCCTGGCCGAGATGGGGCAGGAGGAGCCGGGCCTCGCCCGCCTGATCCGCGCCGCGTTCAAGCTGCTGGGCCTGCAGACCTACTTCACCGCCGGCGTCAAGGAAGTGCGCGCCTGGACGATCCACGCCGGCGATACCGCGCCGCAGGCCGCGGGCGTGATCCACACCGACTTCGAGCGCGGCTTCATCCGCGCGCAGACCATCGCCTTCGACGACTTCATCGCCCACGGCGGCGAGCAAGGCGCCAAGGACGCCGGCCGCATGCGCGCCGAAGGCAAGGAGTACGTCGTGAAGGACGGCGACGTGATGAACTTCCTCTTCAACGTCTGACGGTGGTGCGGCGATGAACAGACCCCACCGCATCGCCGTCATCCCCGGCGACGGCATCGGCAAGGAGGTCATGCCCGAGGGCTTGCGCGTGCTCGACGTGGCGGCGCGGCGCTTCGGCATCGCGCTCGAGGTGACGCCGATCGCCTGGGCGAGTTGCGACTGGTACGCACGGACGGGGCAGATGATGCCCGACGACTGGAAAGCGCAACTGCAGGGCATGGACGCCCTGCTCTTCGGGGCCGTGGGCTGGCCGGCGACGGTGCCCGACCACGTCTCGCTCTGGGGCAGCCTGCTGAAGTTCCGGCGCGAATTCGACCAGTACGTCAACCTGCGCCCGGCAAGGCTCTTCGACGGTGTGCCGTGTCCGCTGGCGGGGCGCCGCGCCGGCGACATCGACATGCTGATCGTGCGCGAAAACACCGAAGGCGAATACAGCACGGTGGGCGGCGTGATGTTCGCCGGCACCGAGCGCGAATTCGTCCTGCAGGAGTCCGTGTTCACTCGCACGGGAAGCGAGCGACTGCTGAACTTCGCGTTCGAGCTTGCGCGCAAGCGCGCGCGCCGGCACGTGACCGTGGCGACGAAGAGCAACGGCATCGCGATCAGCATGCCCTGGTGGGACGAACGCACCGCCGAGGCCGCGGCACGCCACCCGGACGTGGGCTGGGACAAGCAGCACATCGACATCCTCGCCGCGCGCTTCGTGCTGCAGCCGCAGCGCTTCGACGTCGTCGCGGCGACCAACCTCTTCGGCGACATCCTCTCCGACCTGGGACCGGCCTGCACCGGCACCATCGGCATCGCGCCCAGCGCCAACCTCAACCCCGAGCGCCGCTTCCCGAGCCTGTTCGAGCCGGTGCACGGCTCGGCCCCTGACATCTACGGCCGCAACATCGCCAACCCCGTGGCCATGGTCTGGAGCGCGGCGATGATGCTGGACTTCCTGGGCCACCGCGAGGCCCACGACGCCATTCTGCGCGCGATCGAGATCGTCCTGCGCGACGGGCCGCGCACGCCGGACCTGGGCGGCGACGCCGACACCACCACCCTGGGCCAGGCGCTGGCGCGGCATGTCGAAGCTGCTGACTGAGCCTTGCATCAGATGTAAGCGCGCACGTACAAGAGGTATGGAGCGCATCGACCGAGATTCTTAGCACTCGAAGACCGAGAGTGCTAACATTCCGGAACTTCAAGGCTGCCTCTTGATCCCAAGGGACATGAACCACACCTCATCGACTGCTCTGACGCTGCGCGACCCCTGGGCGCTGGTGCCATCACTCGGCAATCTGGACGCCTACATCTCGGCCGTCAACCGCCTGCCGATGCTCAGCGCGGGCGAGGAAGCCGATCTGGGCCGCCGGCTGCAGCAGCACGGCGACATCGAGGCTGCGGGGCGGCTGGTGCTCTCGCACCTGCGCCTCGTGGTGTCGATCTCGCGCCAGTACCTGGGCTACGGTCTGCCGCAGGGGGATCTGATCCAGGAAGGCAACGTCGGCCTCATGAAGGCGGTGAAGCGCTTCGATCCCGACCAGGGCGTGCGCCTGGTGAGCTACGCGCTGCACTGGATCAAGGCCGAGATCCACGAGTACATCCTGAAGAACTGGCGCATGGTCAAGGTCGCCACGACCAAGGCGCAGCGCAAGCTCTTCTTCAACCTGCGCTCGATGAAGCAGGGCTTCAAGGGCGAGGGCGCCGACGGGCAAACGCACCGCAGCACGCTCACCGCAGCCGAGATCGAGGCCGTGGCCGCCGAGCTGGCGGTGAAGCCCGCCGAGGTCGTCGAGATGGAGACGCGGCTGGCCGGCGGCGACGTCGCGCTCGAACCGCAGACCGGCGACGACGGCGAGGAGAGCTTCGCCCCCATCGCCTACCTTGCCGACGAGACGCACGAGCCGACGCGGGCGCTCGAAGCACGGCAGCGCGACTGGCTGGCCAGCGACGGCATCGTGCAGGCGCTGCAGGCGCTGGATGCGCGCAGCCGGCGCATCGTCGAGCAGCGCTGGCTGGCCGTCAACGACGACGGCAGCGGCGGCATGACGCTGCACGAGCTGGCCGCCGAATACGGCGTCTCGGCCGAGCGCATCCGCCAGATCGAGGTCGCGGCGATGAAGAAGATGCGCAAGGCGCTGGAGGCGGTTGCGGCCTGAAAGGCCCGACGGGCACGCGGCCGCTCTGCCGCACGTCGTCGGAGGGCCTCGGCGCGCCTTCCGGAGCGCCGATCAGCTCGCCCCTTCGGCGAGCAGGATCTTCAGGTCCGCGGCGAGCTTGTCCGCGCCGATCGCGTAGCGCTCGAGGAGGCGGATGCGCCCTTGCGCATCGAGGACGTACGAGCCCGCGGTGTGGTCGACGGTGTAGCTGTTCTCGGTCTTGCCCGGCACCTTGCTGTAGAAGATCTTGAACTCCTTGGCGGCGGCGCGCGTTTCCTCCTCGCTGCCGCGCAGGCCGATGAAGTCGGCGCCGAAGCTGGCCACGTAGGCCTTGAGCACCTCGGGCGTGTCGCGCTCGGGATCGAGGCTCACGAACACGCCCTGCACGCGCTGGCCGTCGGCGCCGAGCAGCTTGCGCACCTCGGCCAGCTCCAGCAGCGTCGTCGGGCAGACGTCGGGGCACTGCGTATAGCCGAAGAAGAGCACGACGACCTTGCCCTTGAAATCGGCCAGCGTGTAGAGCTTGCCGTCGCCGTCGTGCAGCGCGAGCTGCTGCCCGAAATCGGCTCCGGTGATGTCCACGCCCTGGAACCGGGGCTTGTCGCCTCCGCCCGGGCGGTCGCAGGCGGCGAGCAGCGCGCTCGCCGCGGCAGTGGCAAGGATCAGGCGACGAGTCGGTGAAGCCATGGCTCGAGATAGTGGTCCAGCAGGAGCGCCGCGAAAATCAGCGAGAGATGCCAGATGGAGAAGCGGAAGGTCTGCCGCGCGAGGCCATCGCTGTAGTCGCGCCAGAGGTGCCAAGCGTACTGGATGAAGCGCAGGCCCAGCAGCGCGGCCGCGGCGAGGTAGATCCAGCCGCTCTGCCGGTAGACGAAGGGCAGCAGCGAGGCGGCGAAAAGCAGCACGGTGTAGAGCAGCACCTGCAGCCGCGTGAACTCCGAACCGTGCGTCACCGGCAGCATCGGCAGCCCGGCCTTGCGGTAGTCCTCGGCGCGGTAGAGCGCCAGCGCCCAGAAGTGCGGCGGCGTCCACAGGAAGATGATGAGGAAGAGCATCAGCGCCTTGCCGCCGACCTCGCCGGTCATCGCCGCCCAGCCCAGCACCGGCGGCATGGCGCCCGAGGCGCCGCCGATGACGATGTTCTGCGGCGTCAGCGGCTTCAGCACCACCGTATAGATGACGGCGTAGCCGATGAAGGTGGCGAAGGTCAGCGCCATCGTCAGCGGATTGACCCACCGCCACAGGATCGCGCTGCCCAGCGCGCACAGCAGCGCCGAGAAGAGCAGCGCCTGTGCGGGGCTCAACTCGCCCTTGGCGGTGGGTCGCCAGGCCGTGCGCTGCATGCGCGCGTCGATGTGCTGCTCGACGAGGCAGTTGAACGCGGCCGCGGCGCCGGCGACGAGCCAGATGCCGATCGTCGCCGGCACGAGCAGCGCGAAGTCTGGCACGCCGGGCTCGGCCAGGAGCATGCCGATGACGGCGCAGAAGACGATCAGCTGCACCACGCGCGGCTTGGTCAGCGCGTAGTACTGGGCAAGGCGCGACGCCGGGGCAGCAGAAGCGGTGGCGGCAGTGCTCATCGGGTGGCGGTTCAAGGGCGCGGAGCGCGTGCTTCCCGTGGCGGCTCAGCGCCCGGGGCGATCCCAGGCCGCGGACGCGCGCAACAGCCGATCGATGTCGCGCTTGACCTTGGAAGGGTCGAAATCGACCGGGAAGCGCATCATCCACTGCCCGACCGGATCGACGAGGTACAGGTGTTCCTGCAGTGCGCGCCCGGGCTCGGCTGCGAGCCAGCGCGCCAGCTCGTCTTCGGGGTAGCGCAGCACCGTGACCGCAGGCTCCGCCCGCAGCGCCTGCTGCAGCGCGGCGCCGGGCATGCCGCCGTCGGTCACCAGCCACACCTTGTCCAGCCGCTCGCGCTCGCGCCCGAGCATTTCGCGCAACTGGCGCTGGGCATAGAGCCGTGCCTCGCAAGGCGCGTCGCACGACGCCGCGCCGACGGCCAGCAGCAGCCACTGCCCGCGCAGCGAGGACAGCGGCACGCGCGCACCGTCGAGCGCGGTCAGGGTGACGTCCGGCAGGGCACGCGAGGGCTCGATCAGCGTGCCGTAGTTGGTGCGTCCTTGCGGCCGGACGACGTAGTAGGTGAAGTAGGAGGCGATGACCGGCAGCGCGCACACGAGCAGCACCAGCAGCAGCTTGATGCGGCCGCTGCGCACGCGGCGCTGATCCTCCCTGCTGCGCGACCCGTCGAGTTCGTAGACCGTCAAGGCCAGCGGATCAACGGCCGGCGCGGCGTCGCGGTTGGATGATTCGAAACCAGACATACAGACCGATCACCAGCGCGCACAGGCCGAACCACTGCAGCGCATAGCCATAATTCCTGTGCACGTCGGAGGCGGCCCGCGGCCATTGGCGCAGCAGGCCGTCGTCGTCGCCCTCGTCCTGCACGAGCACCAGCGGCAACAGCCGTCGACGCGTCTCGCGGGCGTAGGACGTCAAGTCCAGATTCTGCCGGATGGCCCCGGTGCCCGCTCCGCCCAGCTCGTACAGGCGCGCGAACTCGGGGGCGATATGCCCGGCCACGCGCAGCCGCGTCGCCGCGGTGTCGTAGGCGGCGATGCGCGTGCGCTCCTGCGCGTCGCGCGGCAGCCAGCCCCGCTGCACCAGCACGGCGCGGCCGTCGTCCAGCAGCAGCGGCGTGACGACGTAGAAGCCTGGACGGCCATTCATCGGCCGGTTGTCGAGGTAGACCGTCTCGGCTTGCAGCCAGCGACCCTCGAAGACGGCCCGCCGCTGCCACCAAGCGGCGTCGGGCTGCTCGGCTGCGGCGAAGGCTTCGCCCGGCAGCGGCGGCAGCTGCGCGCGCGCTTCGCGCATCTGCTCGAGCTCCGTCTTCTGCGCCGCCCGTCCGAGTTGCCACACGCCGAGGCCCGCGGTGAGCGCTGCCAGCAGCAGCACGGCCGTGAGCAAGACGCTCTCGCGCGCGCTCATCCCGGGTGCACGTCTGCGCGCGCGGGCCGATGCGGTACGCTCGACGCCATGAAGATCGTCATCGTGCTGATGCTCGCGCTGGTGGTCGCGGCGCTGGCCGGCGCCGGCGTCTTCATGCTGCGCAAGCGGCCCGAGGGCGCCGCCGCCGAGCGCCGCATGGCGCACGCGCTGGCGCTGCGCGTGGGCTTGTCGGTGGCGGTCTTCCTGCTCGTTCTGCTGGCGTGGAAGATGGGCTGGATCGCGCCCACCGGGCTGCCGATGGGCCGCTGAGGCAGAGCCCCTGGCGTCAGAGCCAGTACACGAGCATGTACAGGCCCAGCCAGACGACGTCGACGAAGTGCCAGTACCAGGCCGCGCCCTCGAAGCCGAAGTGCCGCGTCGGGGTGAAGTGCCCCTTCATCAGCCGCAGCGTGATGAACAGCAGCATCAACATGCCCACGAAGACGTGGAAGCCGTGGAAGCCGGTGAGCATGAAGAAGGTCGAGCCGTAGATCCCCGAGCTGAGCTTGAGGTTGAGGTCGCGGTAGGCGTGGACATACTCGTAGGCCTGCACGCACAGGAAGGTCGCGCCCAGGATCACCGTGATCCACATCCAGAAAACCGTCGTGCCGCGGCGGTTGTCGATGAGCGCGTGATGCGCGATGGTCAGCGTGACGCCCGAGGTCAGCAGCAGCGCGGTGTTGATCGTCGGCAGCCAGAACGGGCCCATCGTCGCGAAGGGCTCGACCGTGTTCGTCGGCGACGCCGTGTGTCCGCCGCCGGCGCTGGGCCAGATGGCCTTGAAGTCGGGCCACAGGAGCTGGTGGTCGATGTCGCCCAGCATCGGCAGCGTATGCACGCGGGCGTAGTACAGCGCGCCGAAGAAGGAGGCGAAGAACATCACCTCCGAGAAGATGAACCAGCTCATGCTCCAGCGGTAGGAGAGGTCGATGCGCTCGGAGTAGAGCCCGCCCTCGCTCTCGCGGATCGCCTGCCCGAACCACTGGTAGAGCACCGCCAGCCACACCGCCATGCCGGCGAAGCACACCCATCGACCCCATGCGTAGTCGTTGAACCACGCGCTCGCGCCGACGATGGCCAGCAGCAGGCCGAATGCCGCCTGCACCGGGAAGCGCGACGGCGACGGGACGAAGTAGTAGGGCGCGCTGCCCGCTTTCGTTGCGGCTGACATCGGAAGAAGTCTCCTGGGTCGGTTCGAGTGATTGCGCTTGGAGTGAGAGGTCCCGGCCGGCCCTCACCCGGCCACGCCGCTGCCCACCACCCAGCGCACCAGCAGGACCAGTGCACCGATGAAGGCGAGCGCGGCGACGATTCCCGCGGCGATGACCTGCAGCGGACTCAGGCGCTGCACGTCCTGTTCGTAGGCCGCACCGCCGCGGATGCCGCAGAACGACCACACCACGGCGCGCAAGGCCTCGAGCGCCGTCGCCTTGCGCGGCGGCAGTTGCCCGCCGAGCGGCGGCGGCGCGGTCACGCCTTTCCTCCCCGATCGGCCAGCGCAGCGCTGCGTCCGAGCGCGCCGGCCGGCGCCGCCGGAACCTTGCCGCCGACCTCGAAGAAGGTGTAGGAGAGCGTGATCGTCGTCACGTCCTTGGGCAGGCGCGGGTCGATGACGAACACCACCGGCCACTGCTTGCTCTCGCCCGGCGCCAGCGTGTACTCGCTGAAGCAGAAGCACTCGAGCTTGTTGAAGTGCGGCTGCGCCTGGCGCGGCGCGTAGCTCGGGATCGCCTGCGCGGACATGGTACGGTTCTGGACGTTCCTGAACTCGTACATCACTGTCGTCATCTGGCCCGGGTGCACCTGCAGCGAGCGCTGGGCCGGCTTGAAGTCCCAGGGCCCGCGCGCGTTGGCGTCGAACTCGACGGTGATCGTGCGCGTGCTGTCGACCTGCGTGTTACGCGCCGAGCCCGCCAGGCCCAGCCATGACTGCGTGCGCTGCTCGGTGATCGAGAGCACGTTGATTCCCAGTACCTGGCAGATCGCGCGGTACATCGGCACCAGCGCGTAGCCGAAGGCGAACATCAGCGCGACGATCACCAGCAGCTTGCCCAGAAGGCGCCGGTTGGGAATCGCGCCAAGGGGCGACAACATGGCTTGCTCGACCTCCTCTCGCGGCTTCAGTACGGCCCCAGCAGCCAGATCTTGGCCACGAAACCGAGCGCGAAGGCCAGCGCCACGCTGGCCAGCACGAGTGCCAGCCGCAGGTTGGACTTGCGTTGACCGGGATCGGGCGCCATCGATCGGCCTTTGTGCACCGCGCCGCCCGTCACCCGACGACGCGCGTGGCGCTGGCGTCGAGCTTGGGCGGGTTCTCGAAGGTGTGCCAGGGCGCGGGCGAAGGCACCTCCCACTCCAGGCCTTCCGCGCCTTCCCAGGGACGTTGCGGCGCCGGCTCGCCCTGGCCGCGCATCATCGGCAGCACGACGAAGAAGAAGAAATAGACCTGCATCAGCCCGAAGCCCAGCGCGCCGACCGAGACGATGGCGTTGAAGTCGGCGAACTGCATCGGGTAGTCGGCATAGCGGCGCGGCATGCCGGCAAGACCCAGGAAGTGCATGGGGAAGAAGGTGATGTTGAAGGTGATGATGCTGCCCCAGAAGTGGAACTTGCCGCGCGCCTCCGAATACATCACGCCGGTCCACTTCGGCCCCCAGTAGTAGACCGAGGCGAACATCGCGAACAGCGAACCGGCGACGAGCACGTAGTGGAAGTGCGCGACGATGTAGTAGGTGTCCTGGAGCTGGATGTCGATCGGCGCCATCGCCGGGATCACGCCGGTGAAGCCGCCGATCACGAACACGAAGATGAAGCCCACGGCCCAGAGCATCGGCGTCTCGAAGGTCATCGAACCGCGCCACATCGTGGCGACCCAGTTGAAGACCTTCACGCCGGTGGGCACGGCGATCAGCATGGTCGCGTACATGAAGAAGAGCTGCCCCGTCACCGGCATGCCGGTGGTGAACATGTGGTGCGCCCAGACGATCATCGAGAGGATCGCGATCGAGGCGGTGGCGTAGACCATCGAGGTGTAGCCGAACAGCTTCTTGCGCGCGAAGGCCGGCACGATCTGGCTGATCATGCCGAAGGCCGGCAGGATCATGATGTAGACCTCGGGGTGGCCGAAGAACCAGAAGATGTGCTGGTACATCACCGGGTCGCCGCCGCCGGCCGGGTTGAAGAAGCTGGTGCCGAAGTGGCGGTCGGTGAGCGTCATGGTGATCGCGCCGGCGAGCACCGGGATGACGGCGATGAGCAGGTAGGCGGTGATGAGCCAGGTCCACGAGAACATCGGCATCTTCATCAGCGTCATGCCCGGCGCGCGCATGTTGAGCACGGTGACGATGATGTTGATCGCGCCCATGATCGAGCTGGCGCCGAAGAGGTGCATGGCGAAGATGGTCATGTCCATCGCCGGGCCCATCTGCAGCGTCAGCGGCGCGTAGAGCGTCCAGCCCGCGGCGGTCGCGCCGCCGGGCACGAAGAAGGAGCCCACGAACATGATGGCCGAGGGGATGAGCAACCAGAAGCTGAGGTTGTTCATGCGCGCGAAGGCCATGTCGGAAGCGCCGATCTGCAGCGGGATCATCCAGTTCGCGAAGCCCACGAAGGCCGGCATGATGGCGCCGAAGACCATGATCAGGCCGTGCATGGTCGTGAACTGGTTGAACAGCTCGGGGTTCACGAACTGCAGCCCGGGCTGGAACAGCTCGGCGCGGATGCCCAGCGCCAGCAGGCCGCCCACCATCAGCATGGTGAAGCTGAAGAGCAGGTAGAGCGTGCCGATGTCCTTGTGGTTGGTGGCAAAGAGCCAGCGCCGCCAGCCATGCGGCTGCGCGTGATCGTGCTCGTGTGCGTGACCGCCGGGGTGGTCGAGAACAGCACTCATGTCGGGTTCCTTCGGGACGAGGATCTCACTTGCCGCGGGCCGCAGACAGTTCGGCTGGCTGCACCAGCTGACCGGTCTTGTTGCTCCACGCATTCTTGGTGTAGGTGATGACCGCGGCGAGCTCGGTGTCGCTGAGCTGCTTCCAGGCGGGCATCGCGCCACCTGCCGCGCCATTGAGCACGATCGCCATCTGCTTGCTGTGGTCGTCGTCGCGCACGATGGCCGAGCCGTCCAGCGGCTTGATCGGTGCCGCGCCCTTGCCGTCGTTGCGGTGGCAGACGGCGCAGTTGGCGGCGTAGACCTTCTCGCCGCGGGCGATCAAGGCGTCCAGTTCCCAGACCTTGCTCGGGTCGTCGGCGGCCGCGGCGATCTTCTTCAGTTCCTCGTCGACCCACCTGGTGTAGTCCTCCTGGCTCAGGACCTTCACGTGGATCGGCATGTAGGCGTGCTCCTTGCCGCAGAGCTCGGCGCACTGGCCGTAGAAGTCGCCGGTGCGCTCGGCGCGGAACCAGGTGTCGCGCACGAAGCCGGGAATGGCGTCCTGCTTGACGCCGAAGGCCGGCACCATCCAGGCGTGGATGACGTCGTTGGCGGTGGTGACGATGCGGATCTTCCGGTCGACCGGGACCACCAGCGGGTTGTCGACCTTGAGCAGGTAGTCGTCACCTTCGGGCGCGCCGGCGTCGGACATCGCACGGTGCGCCGGATCGAGCGTGGAGAGGAACTGGATGCCCTGCCCCTCGCCGTTGAGGTAGTCGTAACCCCACTTCCACTGGTAACCGGTGGCCTTGATCGTGATGTCGGCGTTGGAGGTGTCCTTCTGCGCCACGACGGCGCGCGTGGCCAGCGCGCCCAGGGCGACGACGATGAGGAAGGGCGCCAGCGTCCAGAGGATCTCGATCGTCACGCTCTCGTGGAAGTTCGCGGCCTTGTAGCCGAGCGACTTGCGGTGCTTGAGGATCGAATAGAACATGACCCCGAAGACACCGACGAAGATCACCAGGCAGACCCACATCACGAAGTTGTGCAGGTCGTAGAGGTGCAGGCTCATCGCCGTTGCGCCCGGCGTCAGGTTGAGCTGGTTCACCCCGGGGCCGCCCGGAAGGTCGTTGACCTTGGCCAGCGCCCAGGGCGCGGACAGGGCCGAACCCAGCATCGCCGCGCCTGCGACAAGGCGCGACTGCAGGCTGCTCTTCGTCTTCATCGTCACGTCTGCTCCACTTCGATTCGTGCCCGCTCGCATCCGCGCACCGACCAGCCCGGCACGAGATGCTGCAACTCGGCGAGTACCCGCAGGCGCTGCGGGGCCTGCGCATGGCGCCCGACCCTGACGCAACGACCCGGTGCGCGCAATTCGATGAGATCGTCGTCGGCGCGCACGATGCGCAGCGACGACAGGTCGAAACCTTCGCGCCACTGCCGCAGACCCTCGCGGTTCTCGACATGCAGTCGATCGCCGTCGATGCTCAGTGTCTCGCCATCGGCCGCGTGCACGGCGTGATGCGCGAACGCGGCGGCGACGAGCAGCACCTGGACGGCGAGGAATCCGCTGATCAAGGGGACGCCCAGCGACCAGAAGAACAGCGCGAGCACGATCGACAAGGCCACGACGCAGCCCAGGCAGGCGGCGAATTGGGACGGCGAGAGCGCGCACCGTCGCTGCAGGCGCCAGGTCGGCGCGGGCGCCATGCCGGGAACTCCGCAAACGGCGCCCTGGTCCCGACACTCGCCCCCCTGCGGCGGGGCGTTCAGCGGTTCCAGGCCCCAGGCGCGAGGGATGGCAGCGGGGTTCACGGCAAGTGGTTTCGGATGCGGAGGTGTGGGCTTGACGCCCGGGCCGCCGATTCGCCTCGAATCTGCGCAGGCTCAAAACGGCGAAATTCTAGCTCGGCTACAAGATGCCCCGATTGGGCGTTTGCCTGGGATAGTGTTTTGCCTAATGGCAACCCCATGGCCGTTGTGGCCCCGGGCGCATGTCGCCCGTACGCGTGGCAGGCCCTCACGACGGGCCCGGCTTGCGTTTGCTGATCTGCACCGGCGCTCGTGGCGCGGCCTTGAACGCGTGACCGTAGACGATTTCGAAGCTCAGCCGTGGTCGCCCGTCGCGCGCCGTCTCCGCCAGCGCCCGCATCAGCCGTTCGCGCCAGCGCGGCGTGCGCAGACCCTGATGGCGGTGAGGTGAAAGATTGGATCCGTGCTCGCGCAATTCGCGCATCAGCGCCGGCACGTCGGGCCAGGTGAGCGTGACGATCTCCTGATCCATCACCGG
This sequence comes from Burkholderiales bacterium, assembly GCA_026932235.1. GTDB lineage: Bacteria > Pseudomonadota > Gammaproteobacteria > Burkholderiales > Burkholderiaceae_C > Rubrivivax. The sequence continues at coordinate 83,968 of JAIXKR010000086.1, read as the reverse complement.
GTCGGCGAACCCGGCAAAGACCAGCATGTCGCCGAGGTCATGCATGTCGATGAAGGCCTGCATGGGCTCGCCCCAATCTTGCGCGCGGTAGATCGAGCGCAGTTCCGGCAGGGAACCGGGCCCCAGCGTGGCGAACATCAGAAAGCCCTCCACCGCCAGCGCCTCTTGCCACTTCGCCAGCAGCGCGCGCGGGTCGGCGCAGGCCTGCAGCAGCATGTTGGACCACAGCAGCTGCGCGCCACCGGGCTCGATCTCCGCCTCGGCGACCGATCCGGCGTCGCGCCGGCTCGCCGGCCAGAGCCGACGCCACGGCGGTGCAGCGGCCGCGCGCACCGTGGGTGCGCCCTCGACGCGCACCACCGCGTGCCGGGCCTTCGGATAAGCGGCGCGGAGCAGCTCGGCGCTGCCGCCCAGCGGCCCGCTCCAGTCGAGCAGCCGCTCGGGCCGTCGCCGCATCAGAGGCAGGCGCTCGGCCATGCGTCGCGCCGCCTCGGAATGCAACCAGGGCACGCCCGGCGCGGCGCAAAGCCGCCGGGCGGTGCGTGCCAGCGCGATGCGGTCGAGCGCGGCGCCTTGCCGGTCGTCGCGCTGTCCAGGCTGCATGCGGAGAAGTATATTGAGCCGATGCAGGGAGCCGCGAACGAGGGGCTTGCGAACCGCCGGCGCGCGCGGCTGCCGGGCTGCTGCGAGGTGTGCGGCACTTGGTCGAGCGACGGGCTCTGTGCCGCCTGCAGCGCGCGCTTCGCGCCGCACGTGCATCGCTGCCGGCGCTGCGCGCTGCGGCTCGTCGATGGCCTCCAAGTCTGCACGGATTGCGCACGCGAACCGCCGCCGTTCGCGCACTGCGTCTGCGTGGCGGACTACGGCTATCCCTGGCAGGGCCTGATCGCGCGCTTCAAGTACGGGCAGGCGCCCGAACTGGCGGCGTTGCTCGCCGCCGCCATGCTGGCGAGCGCGGATCGCGATCGCGCGCCGCGGCCGCAAGCCTTCGCCGCCCTGCCCTTGTCGCCGCGCCGTCTGGCCGAGCGCGGCTACGATCAGGCTTGGGAGCTCGCGCGTCGACTCGGCCGCCAGACCGGGCGCGCGGCGCATGCAAGAATGCTCGAGCGCGGTTTCGACGCGCCGCCGCAGGCGCGCTCCGCGCGCGCGCAGCGCATGCGCAACCTGAAGGGCGCCTTCACCGTGCCCGCGCACGCGCGGCGACAGGTCGAGGGACGGCACCTGGCCCTCGTCGACGACGTCATGACCACCGGCGCCAGCGCAGGCGAAGCCGCGCGCGCCCTGCTCGAGGCCGGCGCCGCTCGCGTCGATCTGTGGATCGTCGCGCGCACTCCGGCGCCGCGCGAAGATCGGTAGGCGCGTGCATGTTCCGCATCGTGCTCGTGCAGCCGGAGATTCCGCCCAACACCGGCAACGTCATCCGCCTGGCGGCCAACACCGGCTGCGAACTGCACCTCGTCGAGCCGCTGGGCTTCGCGATGGAGGACCGCCTGCTGCGCCGCGCGGGGCTCGACTATCACGAGTACGCAACGCTGCATCGGCATGCGAACTGGGAGCGCTGGCTGGCCGACGCCGCACCGGACCCGGAACGCTGCTTCGCCTTCACCACGCAGGGAACGCGCGCGCACCACGAGATCGACTGGCGTGCCGGCGACTGGCTGGTCTTCGGCAGCGAGAGCGCCGGGCTGCCTGCGGCGCTGCGCCAGGGCTTCGCCTCGGCACGCCGCGTGCGCCTGCCGATGCGGCCGCGGCAACGCAGCCTCAACCTCAGCAACGCAGTCGCGGTGGCGGTGTTCGAGGCCTGGCGCCAGAACGGCTTCGACGGCGCGACCTGAACGGCTTCAGCTCTCGGCCCGGCTCTGCCGCGACATCAGCAGCGCCATCGCCGCGCGCGGCTGCAGGCGGCCCTCGAGCACGGCGACGACCGCCTGCGTGATCGGCATCTCCACGCCCAGGCGCTGCGCGCGCTCGGCCGCGGTGCGTGCCGTGTACGCGCCTTCGGCGACATGCCCGAGGCGCGCCAGCGCCGCGGAAGGCGCCAGGCCTTGCGCCAACAGCAGGCCGAGCCTGCGGTTGCGCGAGAGGTCGCCGGTGGCGGTGAGCACGAGGTCGCCCAGACCCGAGAGCCCCATGAAAGTCTCGGCCCGTGCTCCCAGCGCCACGCCCAAGCGCGTCATCTCGGCCAGGCCGCGTGTGATCAACGCGGCGCGCGCGTTCAGGCCGGGCGCTCCGGGCTCCCCCGTCGCCGCCAGGCCGTCGAGCATGCCGGTGGCGATCGCGAGCACGTTCTTCAGCGCGCCGCCGACCTCGACGCCGACGACATCGGCAACGGTATAGACGCGCAGCGCCTCGCCGTGCAGCGCCTGCGCTGCGGCCGCCGCCAGCGCCTCGTCGGCGCTCGCCACCACCAGTGCGGTCGGCTGCGCGCGCGCGACCTCGAGCGCGAAGCTCGGGCCCGAGAGCACGCCACAGGGGACTTCCGGCCGCAATTCGCGCGCGATCTCGTGCCCGAGCAGGCCGCTGCCGGCCTCGAATCCCTTGCACAGCCATAGCGCCGGCTGCCGCCCGGGCAGCGCCTGCAAGAGCCCGCGCAGGCCCGACATCGGCGTTGCCAGCAGCAGCATCCCGCCCGCGGCATGCGTGCAGGCGGCAGCCAGGTCGGCGTCGATGCGCAAGGCCGGCGGCAGCATGACTTCGGGCAGGTAGCGCGCGTTGCAGCGCACCTGCGTCATCGCTGCGGCCTGCGCCGCGTCACGCGCCCACAGCAGGGTGTCGTGGCGGGCCGCGAGGGCCACGGCCATCGCCGTGCCCCAGGCCCCGGCACCGAGGACCGCGACTCTCATCGCGTTCGCCGCTGCAGGGAACGCTGCGGGGAGACGGACACCGCGCGCGGCCTCACGCGTTCAGAACCTCAGTTCAGGCCCGTGATGATGCGCGAGCCGTTGCCCTGCTGTGCCGCCTGCTCCTGCTGCGCCTGGAACATCGCCTGGAAGTTCACTTCGTTGAGCAGGATCGGCGGGAAGCCCGCGCGCGTGCAGACGTCGGAGACGATGGCGCGCAGGTAGGGGTAGATCATCTGCGGGCAGACGATGCCGATGATGCCCTGCATCTGGTCCTCGGGCAGGTTGCGGATCTCGAAGATGCCGGCCTGCTTGGCCTCGACGAGGAAGAGCGTCTTCTCGGCGACCTTGGTCGTCACGGTGGCGGTGACGGTGACCTCGTACACGCCGTCGGCGATCTGCCCTGCGCCGACGGCAAGCTGGATGTCGACCTGCGGCTGCTGCTGCTCGAGCAGGATCTGCGGCGAGTTGGGCTGCTCCAGCGACAAGTCCTTCAGGTACATGCGCTGGATGTTGAACACGGGATTCGCTTCGTCGGCCATCGGTCGTCTCTCGGGATGAAGAAGCCCGCCAGGGAAAGGCGGCGGGCAAGCGCGCGATTATGGTGCCGCGCCCAGCAGCGGCAGCAGGCCGCCGGCACGGTCGAGCGCGATCAGGTCGTCACACCCGCCGACATGCGTCTCGCCGATGAAGATCTGCGGTACCGTGCGCCGCCCGGTGAGGTGGATCATGTGGTCGCGCTGTGCCGCGTCGAGGTCGATGCGGATCTCCTCGATCTGCTCGACGCCGCGCTGGCGCAGCAGCGCCTTGGCGCGCTGGCAGTAGGGGCAGACCTGGGTCGTGTACATGCGGACGGCGTTCATGCCGGGATCCTCGCGCTGCTCGGGTGGCCGCATTTTCACGGCGACGCCATGCCCTTGCGCGCCGTCGGGCGCTCAGGCCGGCCGCGTCGACTTCTCGATCGGCAGGTTCGCGTCACGCCAGGCGCCATTGCCGCCGGCCACCGCCACGGCCCGCTCGTGGCCAGCCTTGCGCAGCATCGCCGCGGCACGTCCGGCGCGCACGCCGGATGTGCACAGCAGGATCACCGGCAGCGCCTTGTTGCTCGGCAATTCCTTGGCCCCGGGCAGTGCCGACATCGGCACGTTGCGCGCCCCCGCGGCGTGGCCGCCCGCGAATTCCGCGGGCTCGCTGACGTCGATCAGCACGCCCTTCTCGCGGTTGATGAGCTGCACCGCCTCGGCCGGCGTGACGCGGGCGCCACCACCCTTGCCCAGTGCCGGCCAGGCCAGCATGCCGCCGGAGACCAGCGCGAGCAGGATCAGGGGCCAGTTCTCGAGGATGAAGCTCACGGTGCGGATGGGCGCAGGGCCCGCAGGGCGGGGAAACCGCGAATTATAGAATCGCGCATCCAGCAGAACCCCGAGCGCGGCGCGCGACCCCATGCACAAGCTTGTCCTGATCCGCCACGGCGAATCGACCTGGAACCTCGAGAACCGGTTCACCGGCTGGACCGACGTCCCCTTGACGGAAACCGGCGTGCAGCAGGCCCGCGAAGCCGGCCGGCTGCTGGCCGCTGCGGGTTTCGAGTTCGACCTCGCCTACACCTCGGTGCTCAAGCGCGCGATCTGGACGCTGTGGCACGGCCTGGACGCGATGGACCGCGTCTGGCTTCCGGTCGTCAACGACTGGCGCCTCAACGAGCGCCACTACGGCGCGCTGCAGGGCTTGAACAAGGCCGAGACCGCGCGCGAGTACGGCGAGGAGCAGGTGCTTCTCTGGCGCCGCAGCTACGACACGCCTCCGCCCGCGCTCGAGCCCGGCGACGCGCGCTGCGAGCACGGGGAACGCCGCTACGCCGGCTTGGCGCGCGCGCAGATCCCGCTCACCGAGTGCCTGAAGGACACGGTCGCACGCGTGCTGCCCTGCTGGCACGAGCAGCTCGCGCCGGCGATCCGCAGCGGACAACGCGTGCTGGTGGCCGCGCACGGCAACAGCCTGCGCGCGCTGGTGAAGTACCTCGACGGCATCGGCGACGCCGAGATCGTCGGCCTCAACATCCCCAACGGCATCCCGCTCGTCTACGAACTGGACGACGAACTGCGGCCGCTGCGCCACTACTACCTCGGCGACGCCGAAGCTGCGGCCCAGGCCGCCGCCGCGGTCGCGAGCCAGGGCAAGGGCGCTTGAGGGGCCGCGGACTCCTCAGCCTGCGGCCCATTCCGCCAGCGCCTGCGCCAGCAGCGGCGCGACGCTGACGCAGTTGCTTGGGTGCGGCACGCTGTCGGTGCTCCAGACCCGACGCACGCCGCAAGCGTGCAGGCGCGCGACGGCGTCGCCGACGAAGAGGCCGTGCGTGACGGCGACGTCGACGCTGGCCGCACCGCGCGCGCGCAGCGCCGAGGCCGCGTCGACGAGCGTGCGGCCGGTGCTGGCGACGTCGTCCAGCAGCACCACGGCGCGACCCTGCAGGTCGGCCGGCGGCAGGCTGACGCGCACCTCGTGGTCGCCCAGGCGCTGCTTGCGCGCCACCAGGTAGCGCAGGCCGTGCGCGTGCGCCGCGGCGGCGACCCATTGCTCGGCCTCTTCATCCGGGGCGACGAGCAGCGCACCGGGGACTTGCGCCGCGATCCACTGTCCGAGCAGCGGCGCCGCGCTCAGCGCGACGCCGCGCCGGCCGGGAACGACTTCATCCATCGTGCGCACGCGGTGCAGGTGCGGGTCGATCGTGACCACGGCATCGAAGGCCAGCGCCAGCAGCCGGCCGACGTGCCGCTGGCTGACGACTTCGCCGGGCGTGAACGCGATGTCCTGCCGCATGTAGGCCAGGTAGGGGCTGGCCAGCGCGAGCTGCGCCGCGCCGAGTTCGCGCGCGCCGGCGGCGGCGAGCCAGAGCTCGGTGAGCTTGTCGTTGGGCTGCTGCAGGCCGCGCAGCAGCGCCACCCGCGCGGGCAGGCGCGGCGGCAGGCGCAGCCGCGTCTCGCCGTCGGGAAAGCGGTGTCGCGCAAGCGGCTGCAGCGGCCAGGCGAGCGCCGCGGCCAGGCGCTCGGCCAGCGGCCACTCGTCGTCGAAGGCCAGCAGCAGCGCGTTCAAGACATGCCCCCGTTGCGCGTGTAGGCCTGCGGCAGTTCGTCGGCACGCCCGATGCGGTAGCCGCTGTCCTGCATCACCAGGCGGCGCGCGAAGCCGAGGTCGACCTCGTGGCGCGCGTGCAGGCGGTAGAGCACTTCGCCCGCGCGCACCGGCTCGCCGAGCTTGCGCGCCAGCCAGACGCCCGCGTCCTTGACCTGCGGCGCGCCGGCCATGCGCGCGATGCGCGCCAGGCGCAGGTTGTCGATGCCGACGACGACACCGTCCGCGGGCGACTCGAGCTCGAACGCCAGCGGCGCCGGCGGCGGGATGGGGCCGCGGCGCCCCTGCGCCTCGATGAGGGCGTTCATCTGCGCCAGCGCACGACCCGAATCCAGGATGTCACGCGCGATGCGCCAGCCGTCGCCGCCGCGCACGTCGGGATCGAACTCGATCACGCGCCCCGCCAGGTGCAGCGATTTCTGGCGCAGGTCCTGCGGCGCCTCCGGGTGGTTCGCGAGCACCTGCATCACGTCGTGCGCCTCCAGCGCCGGGCCGATGCCGCGCCCGATCGGCTGGCGGCCGTCGGTGATCACCGCGTCGAGTTGCAGCCCCAGGCGCTGCGCGACGTACTCGAAGAGCCGCTTCAGGCGCTGCGCCTCCGCCATGCTGCGCACCTTCGCGCTCGGGCCCACCGGGATGTCCAGCACCAGGTGCGTCGAGCCCGCGGCGATCTTCTTGCTGAGGATCGATGCCACCATCTGCCCCGGCGAGTCGATCGCCAGCGGGCGCTCGACCGAGATCAGGATGTCGTCGGCCGGCGAGAGATCGGCCGTGCCGCCCCATGCGAGGCAGCCGCGCGTCTGGCGCACGATCTGCTGCAGGCGCGCCAGCGGCAGCTCGACCTCGGCCAGCACCTCCATCGTGTCCGCCGTGCCCGCAGGCGAGGTGATCGCGCGCGAGCTCGTCTTCGGGCACAGCATGCCGTGCGCGGTGACGATGGGCACGACGAGCATCGAGGTGCGGTTGCCCGGGATGCCGCCGATGCAGTGCTTGTCGACGATGGGGCCGCCGAGCACGTCGTGACGCCAGTCGATGCGCCGGCCCACGGCGATCATCGCCTCGGTGAGGTGCAGCACCTCGTCGCGGTCCAGCTCCGAATGGTGCGTGGCGACGACGAAGGCCGCCAGTTCGATCTTCGAGTAGCGCGCCGCGGCGATGTCGCGCATGATTCCCGCCAGGTCCTCGCGCGAGAGCCGCTCGCCCGCGATCTTGCGGTGCAGCGCGGCGATCGACGCCGGCGGCTCCGCGTGCTCGATGAAGGCCTCGCGGCCGGCCTCGACGGCGAGGCGGTCGAAGGCCTCCTCGCTCAGGCCCAGCTCCAGCGGCCCGACGATGCAGTCGTCGTCGACGACGTTGAGCACGGCGGCGATCGAGCGCCCGTTGGCGCGAACCGTCACCTTGGCCAGCGCCTGGAAGCCCGCGGCGCGCACCACCGGGCAGCTGCGGTGCAGGAAGGCGACGTTCTCGCGCCAGGTGTCGATGCCGACACGGCGGATGCGCAGGGCCGAGAGGGAGGTCGTCATGGAGCGGAGTGTCGGCGGTCGAGCGCCGCCTCAACGGCGGTCGAACGCGATCGTGCCGGCCACCAGCGTCGTGACGACGCGCCCCTGCAGCATGCCACCGCTGCTCGCCTGCGCAAAAGGCGTGTGCTTGCCCTGGCTGCACAGCGTGGCCGCGGTCACGGGCCACTCGGCGTCGGCATCGAAGAGGCAGAGATCGGCGACGCCCCCCTCGACGAGGCGCCCCGCGCTGGACGCCAGCGAACCGAGCGCGTCGCCGAGCACGCGCACCGGGGCGCAGCTCACCGGTGCCAGCGTGCGCACGAGCGGCAGCCCCAGCTCTCGCCCCCAGCGCAGCGCCAGCGCCAGCAGCATCTCGATGCCGCTGGCACCGGGCTCGGCCTCGCCGAAGGGCAGGACCTTCATGTCCGCGGCGACCGGATTGTGGTCGGAGACGAGCGCGTCCAGCGTGCCATCGGCGAGCGCTGCACGCAGTGCCTCGCGATCGGCGGCCTGGCGCAGCGGCGGCGCCAGCCGGAAGTCGGCGTCGAAGTAGCCGATGTCCTCGTCGATGAGGTGCAGCGAGTTGATGCTCGCGTCGGCGGTCACCGGCAGGCCCTCGGCCTTGGCCGCGCGCAGCAGCGCCACGCCCGCGGCGCTCGAGAGCCGGCACAGGTGCACGCGTGCGCCCGTGGCGCGGACGAGTTCGAACAGGGTGTGCAAGGCGATCGTCTCGGCCGCCACCGGCACGCCCGAAAGCCCCAGGCGCGTGGCGACGGCGCCGCTGGCGGCGACACCCTTGCCGAGCCAGGCCTCCTGCGGCCGCAGCCAGACCGAGAGCCCGTGCGTGGCCGCGTACTGCAGCGCGCGCAACAGCACCTGGGTATCGACGATCGGCACCTCGACCTGCGAGAAGCCGACGCAGCCGGCCTCGGTGAGTTCGACCATCTCGGTCAGCGCCTGGCCCTGCAGGCTGCGCGTGAGGGCGCCCAGCGGGAAGACGCGGCAGCGCGAGAGCTTGCGCGCGCGGAACTTGAGCATCTCGACGAGGCCCGGCTCGTCGAGCACCGGGTCGGTGTCGGGCAGGCAGACGAGGCTGGTGACGCCGCCGGCCGCGGCCGCCTGGAGCTCGCTCTCCAGCATGCCCTCGTGCTCCTGCCCCGGCTCGCGCAGCCGCGCCGCCAGGTCCACCAGGCCCGGCGCCACCACCAGCCCCTGGGCGTCGATACGCCGCTCGGCCTCGAGCTCGGCGGCCTTGGCGCCGATGGCGACGATGCGGTCGCCGGCGATGGCGACGTCGGCAATCTCGTCGCGCCCCGAAGCGGGATCGACGACGCGGCCGCCGTGGATCGTGATCCTCATGCCGGGTTTCCCGCGATGATCGACATCACCGCCATGCGCACCGCGATGCCGAAGCCCACCTGCGGCAGGATCACGCTCTGCGCGCCGTCGGCCACCGCCGAGTCGATCTCGACCCCGCGGTTGATCGGCCCCGGGTGCATCACGATCGCGTCGGGCCGCGCCAGCGCCAGCTTCTCGGGCGTCAGGCCGTAGGTCTTGAAGTACTCGCTGGCGCTGGGCAGCATCGCGCCGCTCATGCGCTCGTTCTGCAGCCGCAGCATGATGACGACGTCGGCGTCGCGAATGCCCTCGGTCATGTCATGGCAGACGCGCACGCCCATCGCCGCGAGGTCGCCGGGAACCAGCGTCTTCGGACCGACCGCGCGGATGTCGGGCACGCCCAGCGTCACCAGCGCGTGGATGTCGCTGCGCGCCACGCGCGAGTGCACGATGTCGCCGACCACCGTGACCGAAAGGCGCGTGAAGTCGCGCTTGTAGTGGCGGATCGTGTACATGTCGAGCAGGCCCTGCGTGGGATGCGCATGCCGCCCGTCGCCGGCGTTGACGACGTGCACGTGCGGCGCGCAGTGCTGCGCGATCAGGTGCGGCGCGCCGCTCTCGCTGTGGCGCACGACGAACATGTCGGCGTGCATCGCCGAGAGGTTGGCGATGGTGTCGAGCAGGCTTTCGCCCTTGGCGGTGCTGCTGCGCGCGATGTCGAGGTTGAAGACGTCCGCCGAGAGGCGCTTGGCGGCGATCTCGAAGGTCGTGCGCGTGCGCGTGCTGTTCTCGAAGAAGAGGTTGAAGACGCTCTTGCCGCGCAGCAGCGGCACCTTCTTGACCTCGCGCTCGCTCACGCTCAGGAAGGTGCCGGCGGTGTCCAGGATCTGCACCAGCACCTCGCGCGGCAGGCCCTCGACCGACAGCAGGTGGATGAGCTCGCCGTGGACGTTGAGCTGCGGGTTGCGGCGCGCGGCCATCAGCGGCGCTCCCGCACGCTGAAGCTGAAGCGCCCGCCTTCGTCTCGCGCCAGCTGCAGCGACTGTGTCGACGGCAGCACGAGGCGCGCGGCGGCGTAGGCGGCTTCGATCGGCAGCTCTCGCCCGCCGCGGTCGACGAGCACGGCCAGGCGCACGCTCGCGGGCCGGCCGAAGTCGTAGAGCTCGTTGACGACGGCGCGGATGGTGCGCCCGGTGTAGAGCACGTCGTCGACGAGCACGATGGGGCGGCCCTCGACTTCGAAGGGAAGGTGGGTCGCCGGCGCCGCCGCGAGGCCGCGCGAACCGAAGTCGTCGCGGTGCAGCGCGCTCGAAATGACGCCCGGCCGTCCGGGCAGCGCCAGGTCGGCGTGCAGCTGCTCGGCCAGCCAGGCGCCGCCGGACCAGATGCCCACCAGCGCCGCGTCCGCCTGCAGCAGGCCGCGCACGCCCGCGCGCAGCTCGGCGTAGAGGGCCTCGGCGTCGAGCTGCAGCGCGGTCACGGCGGCGATGCGGGCCCGAGGCCGCGCAGGTGCTGCTCGAGGATCAGCGCCGCCGCCGCGGCGTCGGCGTCGCGCGCACCCGCGGCCAGCGCCTCGGTGGTCGTGTAGCGTTCGTCGACCTCGTGCACCGGCAAGCCGAAACGCCCCTGCAGCCGGCGCGCGAAGCGGCGCGCGCGGCGCGTGTTCTCGTGCTCGGCACCGTCCGGGTGGAAGGGCACGCCGACGACCAGCGCGTCGGGTTGCCAATGGGCGATGAGCTCGCCGATGGCGGCGAAGCGGGCGTCACCCTCGGCGGCGATGGTGCGCAGCGCGCGCGCCTGCGCCAGCAAGGTGTTGCCGCTGGCCACGCCGACGCGGCGCGTGCCGTAGTCGAATGCCAGGAAGGAGCGCGGGCGCGAGGCGGCCGGCACCGGCTCAGGCATGCCCCGCCTCGTTGGAGAGCATGCGCGGATCGAAACCCAGCAGCGAAACGGCACGCTCGTAGCGCTGCGGGACGGGCGTGTCGAAGATGATCGCCGGATCGGCGCCCACGGTCAGCCAGCCGTTGCGCCCGATCTCCTCCTCGAGCTGCCCGGCCGACCAGCCGCTGCAGCCCAGCGTCACGAGCACGCGGCGCGGCCCGGCGCCGCCGGCCATGGCCTCGAGCACGTCCTTGCTCGTCGTCATCTCGAGGCCGCCGGGTACCGACATCGTCGAGGTGTAGGGGCTCTGGCCCTCGCCCTGCTTCTCGTGCAGCACGAAGCCGCGCTCGGTCTGCACCGGTCCGCCGAAGAAGACCGGCTGCTCGGCGAGCTCGGCGCGCGCCAGCGGCAGTTCGACCTTCTCGAACAGGTTCTTGAGCTTGATGTCGATCGGCTTGTTGATCACCAGCCCGAGCGCGCCGCGTTCGCTGTGCTCGCACAGGTAGACCACCGAACCGGCGAAGTTGTCGTCCGCCATGCCCGGCATGGCGATCAGGAACTGGTTCGTGAGGTCGATGCGGGTGGCGCTGGCCATGGCCGAATTTTAGTTCCGCGCGGCCGACCACGGCACGGCAGCCGCGGCGCGCCCCGAGACCAGGTCAGAACAGCTCCATCGCCCCGGTGTGCGACTGCTCGACGAGGAGGCCGCGTTCGAGCAGGTCGCCGTGGTGCACGACCTGGTCGCGGCCCGACTGCTTGGCGTGGTAGACGGCCTTGTCGGCGCGCTCGAAGGCCGCCGCGGGCGAGTCCCCCGCGCGGATCTGCGTGAAGCCGATCGAGATCGTGATCCGGCCCACGCGCGGGAAGACGTAGGCGGCGACGTTGCTGCGCAGGCGCTCGAAGGCCATGTGCGCCTGCTCGAGGATGCCGCCGCGCAGCAGCACGACGAACTCCTCGCCGCCGAAGCGGTAGAGCTGGTCACGGTAGCGGAAACTGCTGCGCATGAGGCGCCCGATGAGCAGCAGCACCTCGTCTCCGATCAGGTGGCCGTGGCTGTCGTTGACCGCCTTGAAGTGATCGATGTCGATCACCCCGAGCCAGCTGGCACGCACCGACGCGCCGGTGGCGTCGCGGGCTTGCGCAACCGGAGTCGCGGCACTCTGGGCGGCGACATCGAGGAAGGCACCGTCGAAGGCCTTGCGGTTGAGCAGCCCCGTGAGCGTGTCGCGCTCGCTGTAGTCCAGCAAGCCCTGGAAATTGCGGTAGACGCGCAGGATGCTGCAGACCAGGCGCCGCTGCTCGTCGCTGAGCGCCCCTTGCGTACGGATGTCGAGCACGGCAGCGACTTCGCGATCGCTGGCCAGCGGGAACAGGCTGATCGTGCCGCCGGCGCTCCTGACGGACAAGGGCGCCTGCTCGCGCAGGCAGCGCTCATGGTGCGGCATCGTTGCCAGGGGAGGCAGGTCGTCGAGCTCGGCCCAGGCCGAGTCGGCGGCCGGCGTCGTCTCGTGCGCGCGCAGCCGCGCCCGCGTCAGCCAGCGCTGCGCGTCCGGGTCGCCCACGGGACGGTAGATGGCCACGCTGTCGGGCTGCAGCAGGTCCCGAAACGCGCTCACCAGCGTCACGTCGACGACATCCCGGTCCCGGAATCCCGTCAGTTCGGCAAGATGATCGACGACTTCAGGCATGGCCGCGCGCGGGCTGGAGCTTCTGTTGGCCTATTCATCGGCCGCACCATGGGTCTCCTGACTGTGGACGCGCCAGGATGCGTGCACTTCCGCACGTCCACGGCGCGGGCGGCGACGCGGTCGGTCAGGTTGCGGCGGCGACCACGCCCACGTGCGCGGCGACGAGGCGCAGCAGCTCTTCCTCGCCATACGGCTTGCCGAGGTAGTGGTCCACGCCCAGCTCGGCAGCGTAGTCGCGATGCTTCTGCGCGATGCGCGACGTGATCATGACGATCGGCAACCCCGCCAGCGCCGGGTCGCTGCGCACGTTGCGCACGAGGTCGAAGCCGTCCATGCGCGGCATCTCGATGTCGCTGAGCATGATGGCCGGCCGCTCCTGCGCCAGGCGCTCGATGGCTTCCAGGCCGTCCTTGGCGAGTGCGACCCGGTAGCCCTCGCGCGTGAGCAGGCGCTGCGTCACGCGGCGCACGGTGAGCGAATCGTCGACGACCAGCACCAGGGGCGCCTGCGGCACCGGCTCGGCCGGCGTCGGCGCGTCGAGCGCGCTCGGCGCATTCCTGGCACGCGCGCGCGCCTCGTCGCCGAACAGTGCCGCCAGCGCGACCGGGTTGTAGATCAGCGCCACGGCGCCCGAAGGCAGCAGGGTGACGCCCGCCAGGCCCGGAAGCCGCGCGAGCTGCGGACCCACGTGCTTGACGACCACTTCCTGGTTTCCGATCACTTCGTCGACGTGCAGCGCCACGCGCTGCGCCGCGCTGCGCACGACCACCACCACCTGGGCGCGCCCGGGCGTGCGGGCACGCGCGCCCAGCTGAAGCAGGGCGCCGAAGGCGAAGAAGGGGACACGCTCGCCGCCGATCGAGAGGCCGCCATCGGCATAGGCGCGCTCGATCTCCTCGTTCGGGATGCGGCGCACGACCTCGACCAGCGTCGACGGCACCGCCACCTGCATGGACTCGCAGCGCAGCAACACGACCTGCGTCACCGCCGTCGTCAGCGGCAGCACGAGCTTGAAGCTCGTGCCCTGCCCCGGCGTGCTGGCGGTCTCGATGCGGCCGCCCATCGCATTCACCTCGGCACGCACGACATCCAGCCCGACACCGCGCCCGGCGAGCTCGGTCACCGCAGCGGCGGTGCTGAAGCCCGGGCGGAAGATCATGTCGGCGAGCGCACCGTCATCGACGGCATCGCCCGGCTTCAACAGGCCGCGCTCCTCGGCACGGGCGCGGATGCGGGCGAGGTCCAGGCCGGAACCATCGTCCCTGCACTCGACACCGATCTCGTTGCCCTCCTGCGTGACGATGACGCTGATCCCGCCCACCGCCTCCTTGCCGGCGGCCACACGCGCGTCCGCGTCCTCGATGCCGTGCACGACGCAGTTGCGCAGCAGGTGCTCGAAGGGGCCGACCATGCGGTCGAGCACGCCGCGATCGACTTCGATCGAGCCGCCGAGGATGTCCAGCCGCACCTGCTTGCCGCTGCTCTTGGCCGCCTGGCGCACGACGCGGTAGAGGCGGTCGGCCAGGCTCTCGAACTCGACCATCCGCGTGCGCAGCAGGTCATCCTGCAGCTCGCGCGTGAGTCGCGCCTGCGCCGCGAGCTGGTCCTCGGTCGACTGCAGCGTGCGCTGCACGGCGCGCTGCACGGTGGCGACGTCGTTGACCGACTCGGCCATCATCCGCGTCAGTTCCTGGAAACGCGTGAAGCGATCCATCTCCAGCGGGTCGAAGGCCTGCGAAGCCGCCTTCGCCGCCTCGATGCGCGAGCCGATCTGCGTCTCTGCCTGCAGCTCGATGTCGCGCAGCTGGCTGCGCATGCGTTCGAGGTTGTCGGTGAGGTCGTTGATCGCGCCCTGCATCTGGCGCATCTCGGCGTCGATGCGCGCGCGGGTGATGCTGACCTCACCAGCCTGGTTGACGAGCCGGTCCAGCAGCGCCGCGCGCACGCGCACCGCGTGACCGCCGCCGGGCGCCACGGCAGGCGCTTCGTCGACGCTCGTCGTGTCGCCGGCGCCCGCATCCGCGAAGCGTGACCAGTCGAACGCGGCGGCACTCGCGGCGACGACGGCATCCGCCGCCTGGGCAGCGCCTGCGCCTTCGGCCGGCGGCGCGCCGGCCTCCGTCCGATCCCCGGCGGCCGCGGCCGTCGCCTGCGGCTCCTCCGATGCCTGCTCGGCGAGCGCCAGCGGCAAGGCCACCGGCTCGGCGATCGCGGGCAAGGCGGGCGCAACCGATGCGCCCCGGCCCGGGCCGCGCAGGGCCTCGAAAGCCGCCTGCATCGCCTCGGCGCGGGCGAGCAGGGATTCGATCCGTCCGGGATCGACGGCGGTTGCCGCGCTCGAGTGCTCGATCGCCGTCTCGAGCCGGTGGGCCATCTCGCCCAGGCGCATCGCCCCCGCCAGGCGTGCGCCGCCCTTGAAGGTATGCAGCGTGCGCATGCAGGCCGAAGGCGCGTCGGCGCCGTGGGGGTCGCCGAGCCAGTCGCGCAGCCGCGCGTGCAATTGCGGCAGCAGCTCCTCGGCCTCCTCCTCGAAGATCGGGAAGAGGTCGTGGTCGATCGCATCGACGGCCTCGAGATCCTCGTCGTCGTCGAACGCATCGTCGCGCACCACCGACGCAGCGAGCGGCGTCGCCGCGCGGGCATCGAGTGCCGCGAAGCTCGTCGCCAGCACGGAGGGCGGCGCCGTGCGCTCGGTCTGCGTCTCGATTTCGGCTTCCGCCTCGGCTTCCGGCGCGGCGCAGGACTCCGGTTCGGGCGCCGGCGCGGCATGCGCCAGTTGCTGCTCGGCGCGAATCAGGCGATCGAGCAGGTCGGGCGTCATCGGCTTCAGGAAGCCCGCGGCGAACTGGTGCAGCAGGCGGCGGATCTCCTCGGCCGCCTCGCAGTAGAGCTCGGCGTCGGTCGCCGATCCCCGCGCCAGGTCGACGGCGCGCAGCAACGCGTGCTCGAGCGCGCGCGCCAGGCTCGAGAGTTCGGCATAGCCGACCGTGGCCGAACTGCCCGCGAGCGAATGCGCCAGCGCCACCGTCGACTGCCCCGGCGGCCGCCGATCGTGCTCGACGCTCCACTCGGCCAGCTCGGTCGACAACCGTCGCGAAAGCTCGTCGGCCTCGTTGAGGTAGATGTTGAAGAGCGGAATCGGAATGCGCAAATGACCGATGACGCGCGTTTGTTCATCGGCCTCGGCGACCGTCTCATCCGGCCGCTCCTCATGCACCGCCTCCGTCCCCTCGAGCGGCGCGTCGGTCGCCGGCACGGGCGCCGGCACGGCGCCGGAGGCATCGACCGGCCAGTCGTCGAACGCGGCGAAATCGACCTCGAGCACCTCGGCGAGGTCCGCTGCCTGCGGCAGCTCCGGCTCGGGCTCCGGATCGAAGATGGCCGGTGTCTCGCCCGTCGGATCGAGCTCGACGGCCTCCATCTCGCCGAGATCGAGTTGGAAGTCGGGCGCGGCTGCTGGCGCGTCGACGGGCGCCGGCGCACCGAGATCGAGATCGCTGGCCAGCGGCAGCCCGGGAACGAGTTCGCCCAAGGCCATGCTCGCGTCCGGCTCCTGCAGCGCCGGTTCATCCAGCACGGGCAAGAGGTCGAACGCAGCGGGCGTCTCCGGAGCCTTGTCTTGCAGCGAGGGCGGCGCAGGCGGCGCCGCCGCGACGGCGATCGGCAGGCGCTGCCCGTGCAAGCGCAGCGCATCCGCGGCGGCGACGACGGGTGCCGCGTGCCATCCCGCGGCGTCCCCCGAGTCGATGGCCTCGATCCAGGACGACAGGTGATCGAGCGCGTCGCGCGTGAAGGCGTCGAGGTCGGCATCCAGACTCGGCGCACTCGCCAGGCGCACGTTGTAGAGCTGCTCGCAGGCCCAGGCGGCATCGCCGTAGTCGCGCAGTCCGACCATGCGCGAACTGCCCTTGAGGGTATGGAAGGCCCGACGCACGGTCGTCAGCTCACCCAGGTCGTCCGGCGCTTCGGCCAGCGACTGCAGCGCGGCGCGTGCGGTGGCGACGACTTCGCGCGCCTCGTCGAGGAAGATCGCGCGCATCTCGGCGTCGTCCTCGATCGCCTGCGTCGGGGGCGGCAGCGGAGCCGGCGCGACGGCGGGTTCGGGGACGGGCGACGACGGCAACAGGCTGTCGACCGTCTGCGCCAGTCGGGCGCCGACGGCTTGGCGTTCCTGCTCGTCGCTGCTTCGGTCGAGCGCCTGGCGCGCGCTGCTGACCGCACCCGCCACGCCGGGCAGGTCGGCCGCGAGCGCGCGCTGGCTCAGGCGTTCGAGCGCCGGACCATGGTCGGCCTCGGGCGCGCTGCTCACCTGGTCGAGCACTGCACGCACCTCGTCGGCCAGAGGATTCGGCGCCGCGGCCGGCGCGGACCCCAGTGGGCTCGCCACGGGGGATGTCGCGTCCATCGCGCCGCTGGGCTCGCTCGAGTCGTCCGGTTCGGCGGGCGCGAAGACGGTCGAACGCGGACGCTGACCCATCACCGCCGTGAGGCTGCCTTCCTTCTCATCGAATCGGAAAAGCGACTTCGCCAGCGCCGGCTGGACGCTGAGCATGTCGATGAGAAAGCTCAGGGCGCCGAGGTTGTCGGCGAGGCGATCGAAGGTGCCGGCCTTGGACGCCAAATCCGGATCGACTTCGGTCTGCGCGAGCGCATCGATGTCGTCGCGCATGTGCAGCACCGCCGCGGAGGCCTGGTCCAGGCCGAGCACCGAGAGCACGCCGCGCATGGCCTGCAACTGGCCGGGGACGGGGATCAGCAGCTCGCGATGCGAGGGGTCTCGGAAGTACTGGTCGATCTGCTTCTCGACCTCGGAGAGCGAGGCGCGCAGTTCCTGCACCACGCTGCCCATGGTCTGGCGATCGGAGACGCGACGGTAGAGCTCCTCCATCCACGCTTCGAGCGGCTGCGGTTCGGCGCCGCGCTGCACGCCTTCGATGCGCTCGGCAAGGCGCTGCACGCGCGCGGCCAGTTCGGGCTGGTCGAGTTCGCCGTCCTCGAGCGTGGCGTCCAGATAGAGGATCGAGGTGGCGACTTCCATCGCCAGCGCCGCGGGCGCGTCGCCGTCGCCGGCCTGCACCTGGGCCGCCGTCTCCTGCAGCGCACGCGCAAGGCGCGCGCCGCCCGGGAACAGCCGCTCCACCGATTCGCCGAGCAGCGCCATCTGCTCCGACAGCCCCGGCAGCCGGTGCTGCTCGCCGCCGGCCACCGCCGACCAGACGTCCTTGGCACCGGCGACGCGCTTGCGCGCCTGCGCGATCCAGGCCGGATCGAAACGCCCGAGTCGCTCCTGCTCGTAGTCGAGAGGCGATTGCGGCAGCAGCCGCCAGCTGCGCCGCACCGCGTCCAGCCGCGGCGTCGGCGGCTCGGACTCGCCGCCCTCGCCGGTCGCGCGCGCATGGGCGCAATAGAAAAGAAGATCCTGCGCCAGGCGCTCGGAGGGTTCGTCCTCGCCGCGCGAGGCCAGCCGCAGCTGCGCCAGCAGCCGCGCGGCCATGCGCTTGGTGTGCACGTCGCCCTGCGGCAGCAGGCGCGCCGCCTCGGCCTCGGCGAAGGCCGCGGCGAGCTGCCACAGCGCGGCGCTGCGCGCATCGGCACCGGCGGCGAGTTCGGCGCACAGGTCCGACAGGCGGCGCCACGCCGCCGCGTCCCCGCGGCGCATCAGCCGCAGCACCACCGCTTCCATGATGCCGCGTGCGGCGTCGTCGGCCTTGCGCGGCACGACCGCCGTCTCGCCGGGCAGCGCCTTCCAGGAGAAATCGGCTTCCCACAGATCCGCAGGATGGACGCGGTCGGCCCCTGCCAGCGCCTGCACGGCGGCGTATTGCGGGAACAAGCCCACCGGGGAGACCGGCTTGCCCGCCAGCAGCCGCCCGACGTAGTCGATCACGGCATAGCTGGCGCGCTCGATCGTGTGCACCGCCGCCTCGGTGACGAGCGCGGGCCGCACGAGCATGCGCTGCACGCCGGCCTCCGCCGCCCGCAGCACGCGCGCCGCGGCCGGCAGCGCGACGAGTTCGAGCGCGCCCGCACCCTGGTGCAGCTGGCTGCGCGCACTGCGCAGCGCCGCCGGGTCCAGGGCATCGACATCGGACTGCGCCGCAGCCTCGGTATCGCGCAGGCAGCGCCGCAGCGCCTTGTTGGCACTCTCCAGCGAGCGCCGCAGCTCGGCCTGGACCCAGGCGAGCGCGCTCAGGTCGTCGATCGGCTTGTTGTCCAGCGTATCGGCCACGGCAGTCCTGCGAATGAGGTGAGGAGGGACGGGCGGAAGCGCGCGCCGGGGCGGGTCAGGCCACCTTGAAGCGCGCCACCGAGGCCTTCAGATCATCGGCCGTGCGCGAGAGTTCGCGCACCATCTGCGCGGTCGAGCGCGTGCCTTCGCCGGTCTGCTCGGTGACGGCGAAGATGTGCTGGATGTTGGCCGCCACCACGTTGGCCGAATCGGCTTCGCGCAACGCCTGCTCCGAGATCTGCGCGATGAGGTCGGAGAGCTGGCGCGTCACGCGATCGATGTCGGCGAGCGCCGAGCCCGCGGCGTCGGACAGCCGCGCGCCGTCGACCACCCCTTGCGTCGAACGCTCCATCGCCGCCACCGCGTCCTGGGTGTCGGTCTGGATGGTGCGCACGATCGCCGCGATCTGCCGCGTCGCGTCGCCCGAGCGCTCGGCCAGGCGCTGCACTTCCTCGGCCACCACCGAGAAGCCGCGCCCGGCCTCGCCCGCCGATGCCGCCTGGATGGCGGCGTTGAGCGCAAGCACGTTGGTCTGCTCGGTGATGTCCGAAATCAGCTCGGTGATCTCGCCGATCTCCTGTGACGACTCGCCCAGGCGCTTGATGCGCTTGGCGGTCTCCTGGATCTGGTCGCGGATCGAGTTCATGCCGCCGATCGTGTTCTGCACCGCCGTCAGGCCGGACTCGGTGACCTCCAGCGACTGGCGCGCGACCTGCGCCGTCTGCTGCGCCTGCGCCGAGACCTCGTTGATGCGGCCGGCCATCTCGAGCACCGATTCGCCGGTCTCGCGGATCTCGCGCAACTGCTCGGTCGACGCCGCCAGCAGCTCGATCGAGGTCTGCTCGACCTGCTGCGTCGTGTCGGTCACGCGCGAGACGGTGCTTTGCACGGCCTCGACGAGCGAGCGCAGTTCCTCGACGGTGTAGTTGACCGAGTCGGCGATGGCGCCGGTGATGTCCTCGGTGACCGTCGCCTGTTGCGTGAGATCGCCCTCGGCGACGATCTGGAGCTCGTTCATCAGCCGCAGGATCGCCGCCTGGTTGGCGTCGTTGACGCGCTTGGCTTCGTACTCCTGGCGCTCGGCTTCCTGCCGCTGCGACTCGGCCAGGCGCGAACGCGCGGTCTGATCGACGACGAAGAGCCGCAGCAGCCCGAGGCCGCCGACGAGCATCAGCAGCACCGCGAGCAGCGCGGCCAGCAGCGACCAGGGGCCGACGCCGCCGGTCTCGGCCAGGGCCTGCTGCAGGCTGCCGAGCGCGCGCCGCAGCGGTTCGCTGTCCTTGGCGATGGTCGCATTGGCGTCACGCGCGGCGACCAGCCCCTGCACGTTGCCGAGGACGGCGCCGGCCTGGGCGCGCGTCTCCTCGTACTGCTTGCTCAGTTCCTGCAGGCGTTCGCGCTGCGTCGCGTCGCGCGTGCCGGGCAGGCGCAGTTCGGCACTGCCGTCGAGCAGGCCCTGCACCAGCATCTTGAAGGTGTCGAGATCCTTGCCCAGCAGGACCACCGCCTCCGGACTGACGCCTTCGGCGGCCTGGAACTCGGTCGCGCTGCGCGCGATGCGCTGCGTCAGCATGACGACCTGCCCGATCGCCGAGAGCTCGGCCGCCGCCGCACCCTGCTGCAGCTTCATCGCCGAAATCGACTCCGCCAGTTCGAGCAGGTCGCCCGACTGCCGGTTGATGTTGCGCAGCGACTGGCCCACCTGCGTCAGGGTGGCCTGCTGCGCGACCACGGTCGCGGCATTCTTCTCGGCCCGCTCGACCATCGGCAGCAGTTCCTGCACCTGCGCCTGCAGTGCACCCGGGGCGGCCGGCACCTCGTCGCTGCCCGCGCTCAGGCCTCGCACGTTGCGCGCCAGCGCTTCGGCGCTGTCCTTGACCTCGGCGAACGCCGAGGCATTGCCCTGCAGCGCCTGCGAGACCGACTTGGCCAGCCGCTGCGACTGCAACTGCGCCTGTCCGGCGGCCGTGACCTGCAGCGCGCTGCGCCCGGTGCTGGTGAGCGCCGCCACGGCGACCAGGATCAGCGCCACCAGACCGACGCCGAACAGCAGCAGCAGCAGCCGCTGCTGGCGCGCCGTCGCCCAGTGGGCGATGAAGGGCAGACCCGAGGCGGCGACCTCGTCCAACTCGGCCGACAGCCGGGACTCGCTGAAGTCGGCCGTCAACTCCGACGGCGCCGCTTCGGAGATGATGGACGAATCCTCCCGCGGCAGCGCCGAGTCCGGCAGCACGCTTCCGGAGCCCAGGCGCATCGTGCGCTCCATCGCGTTCTCCGGCAGCATCGAAGGCAAGGCGCCCTCCGTCCCCGAGTCGTCATGCTTGCGCGGCGATGCGCCGATCTTGTCCAGGAAGCTCATGAGGTCCTCATCGGTTCGCGGCAGTCCATCGATTCGACAGCGGAGCAGGAAGACGCTCAGGCGGCAATGGACAGGAATTGCTCCTGTCGCGCGAGCGCGGCGAGGTCGATCTCCTGCCAGACGGCGCCCTGTTCGTCGCGGTAGCGCCCGCCGGCGAAACCGGGTCGCGCACCGCCCTCGTCGGGCAGGCGAGACAACTGCCCGGGATTGCGCAGTCCGGCAAGGCGGTCGACGAGGACCGCGCAGTGCGCGCCGCCGGCCGGGTTGAGCGCCAGCAGCCGCGCCTGCTCGCCCAGGCCGTCGAGCGCCGGCGGCTTGCCGCGCAGGCCCAGGAAGCCGCCGAGATCGACGACGCCATGCAGCCCGCCGCGCAGGTTGGCCACGCCGAGGAACCAGGACTGCGTATGCGGCACCGGCAGCACGCCCGCGGCGGTGAAGATCTCGCCCGCGGTGTGCAGCGGAAAGATCAGGCCCTGCCCGGCGCAATTCACGGCCAGCCAGGACGCCCCGGGCACCTCCGTCATCGCTGCCTGCAGACGTGCCGCCAGCCGGCTCTGCAGTTCCCTCAGGGCTTCGCGCTTGGCCATGGGAATCGCTGCCCCACCCGCCTCAGGCCGCGTCGAACGCGCGGATCTTGCTCATCAGCTCGTCGGCGCTCACCGGCTTCACGATGTAGTCCCGGGCGCCCTGGCGCAGACCCCAGACCTTGTCGGTTTCCTGATTCTTGCTCGTGCACATGATGACCGGCACCGTGGCCCAGCGCGGGTCGCGCGTGATCGTGCGCGTGAGCTGGAAGCCGTTCTGCCCGGGCATGACGACGTCCATCAGGATGAGGTCGGGCTTGTCCTCGGCCAGGCGACGCAGCGCCTCCTCGCCGTTCTCGGCCGTGCGCACGCTGTAGCCGCGCTTGCCCAGCATCTCGGAGAGGTGGTGCAGCTCGGTCTTCGAGTCGTCGACGACGAGGATCTTGTGGATGGCCATGACGGGGTCCTTCGGGATGCGACGCAGGCGGATTCGACGGGCCGCTTCAGGCTGCGGGGCGGAAGGTCTCGACCGCGCGCAACAACTGTTCCTTGGTGAAGGGCTTGGTCAGGTACTCTTCCGAGCCGACCATGCGGCCGCGCGCCTTGTCGAACAGCCCGTCCTTGGAGGAGAGCATGATCACCGGCACGTGCGCGAAGCGCGGGTTGCGCTTGATGATGGCGCAGGTCTGGTAGCCGTCCAGGCGCGGCATCAGGATGTCGCAGAAGATGAGCTGCGGGTCGTGGTCGTTGACCTTGGACAAGGCGTCGAAGCCGTCCTCGGCCAGCACCACTTCGTGCCCGCCCTGGCGCAGGAAGATCTCGGCGCTGCGCCGGATGGTGTTGCTGTCGTCGATGACGAGGACCTTGGTCCCGCCGCTGGTCTCGGTGCTGCCATCTACCACGAGTTGCCCTCCTCGACACCGCGGGCGGCCGCGCGGTTCAGTCCGGCACCCTCATGAAATCGTGCTTGGGTGCGCCGCATTCCGGACAAGTCCAGTCCGCGGGCACGTCCGCCCAGGCCGTACCGGGTGCCACGCCGTGCTCCGGGTCGCCTTTGGCCGCGTCGTAGATCCACCCACAGGTCAGGCACATCCAGCAATCGGGCTCGCTCACGTTGCTACCGTCGGATCACTACAATGGTCCACGATTGTAGCCACGGCAATTGCCGAAAAAGCAAGGATTTGTGCGCACATACGCCGCGATCCTAAGGTTTCTTCTCACCTTGCGCGAAGCCCGGTTCGCCGACCCCGGAGGTCCGGCTCCCGCCGCAGCCACGCCCCTTCAGCGAGCGCCATGAAGCCCTCCCCCGCAACGGCCCAAGACGCCGAACTCGCCGCGGCCGAGCCGCCGGCCCCGCCCTGCGTGCTGTGCTTCAACGGCAGTGACCCGAGCGGCGCCGGCGGCCTGGCCGGCGACGTCGCCACCGTCGCCGCGATGGGTGCGCACGCGCTGCCGGTGGTGACCGCGATCGTCATGCGCGACACCGCCGAGGTTTTCGACCAGCACGCGCTCGACGCCGACCTCGTGGCGCAGCAGGCGCGCTCGATCCTCGAGGACGTGACGATCGCGGGCTGGAAGGTCGGCTTCCTGGGCAGCGCCGAGACCGTGGGCGCCGTCGCCGAGGTGCTTTCGGACTATCCCGACGTGCCGCTGGTGAGCTACCTGCCGCCGCTGCCCTGGCTCGAGGAGGACGAACTGCAGCCCTATCTCGACGCCTTTCGCGAGCTCATCCTGCCGGCCACCGAGGTGCTGGTGGGAAACCACAAGACGCTGACCGACTTCCTGCTGCCGGAATGGGACAGCGAGCGCCCGCCGTCGGCGCGCGAGCTCGCGGTGGCCGCGGGCGAGCACGGCACGCGCTACGTGCTGGTGAGCGGCGTCATGCTGCCGGCCAAGGGCGCCGAGCAGTACATCGACAACGTGCTCGCGTCGCCGCAGGGCGCGCTCACGGGCGAGAAGTTCGAGCGCTTCGACATCGGCTTCATCGGCGCCGGCGACACCCTGGCGGCCGCACTGGCGGCGCTGCTGGCGGCGGGCAGCGAGCTGCAGGCCGCGGTCGGCGAGACGCTGGCCTTCCTCGACCAGAGTCTGGACGCGGGTTTCCGGCCCGGCATGGGCAACGTCGTTCCGGACCGCTTTTTCTGGGCGCTGCCGCCTCCGGACGAGGAGGCTGAGCCCGGATCTGCCCCGGACGAAGACGACGCTCCGCCCGACGAACCGCCGACCTCGGGGAGCCCGCGCCGTGTCCACTGAAGCGGGTCACAGCAACGAGGCTGCCTTCGCGCGCGCCCAGCGCGTGACGCCGGGCGGCGTCAACTCGCCGGTGCGCGCGTTTCGCGCCGTCGGCGGCACGCCGCGCTTCATCCGCCGCGCCGAGGGCCCCTTCCTGTGGGACATCGAGGGACGGCGCTACATCGACTACATCGGCTCCTGGGGTCCGATGATCCTCGGCCACGGCCATCCGGCGGTGCTGGAGGCGGTGACGCGCGCGGCGCGCGATGGCCTGAGCTTCGGCGCGCCGACCGAGGCCGAGGCGGAGCTGGCCGAGGCCATCGTCGCCCTCGTTCCCGCGGTCGAGCAGCTGCGACTGGTGAGCAGCGGCACCGAGGCGGCGATGAGCGCGCTGCGGCTCGCGCGCGGCGCCACTGGACGCGCCAAGATCATCAAGTTCGAGGGCTGCTACCACGGCCACGCCGACGCGCTGCTGGTCAAGGCGGGTTCGGGCCTGGCGACCTTCGGCCATCCGACCAGCGCCGGCGTTCCGCCCGAAGTGGTGCAGCACACGCTGGTGCTCGAGTACAACAACCTGGCGCAGCTCGACGAGGCGTTCGCGGCGCACGGCGACGAGATCGCCTGCGCCCTGATCGAGCCCATCGCCGGCAACATGAACTTCGTGCGCCCGAGCCTGCCCTTCGTCGCGCGGCTGCGCGAACTGTGCACGCAACACGGCGCGCTGCTCGTCTTCGACGAGGTCATGACCGGATTTCGCGTCGCGCTCGGCGGCGCGCAGAGCCTGTACGCGCAGGCGCTGCCGGGCTTTCGCCCCGACATGAGCGTGTTCGGCAAGGTGATCGGCGGCGGCATGCCGCTGGCGGCCTTCGGCGGCACGCGCGAGGTGATGGGCCAGCTCGCCCCGCTCGGACCCGTCTACCAGGCGGGAACGCTCAGCGGCAACCCGGTGGCGACCGCCTGCGGGCTGGCGACGCTGCGCGAGATCGTCAAGCCCGGCTTCTTCGAGGCGCTCTCGGCGCAGACGCGGCGACTCGTCGACGGTCTCGCCGCCGCCGGCCGCGAGGCCGGCGTGCCGCTGGTCGGCGACTGCGAAGGCGGCATGTTCGGCTTCTTCTTCGCCGAAGCCTTGCCGCGGAACTACGCGAGCGTGATGGCCACCGACAAGGAGCGCTTCAACCGCTTCTTCCACGCCATGCTCGAGCGCGGCGTCTACCTCGCGCCCGCGCTCTACGAAGCCGGTTTCGTCGGCGCCGCGCATGGCGACGCCGAGATCGAGGCCACGCTCGAGGCCGCGCGCGGCGCGCTGCGCGCCTGAGCCGCACGCGCCGCGGGCCCGGGATCGAGGTAGCGGCGCAGCCCATCGAGATCGAGCACGCGCAGCCCGCCGTACTCGATGCGAATCAGCCGCGCCGCCTGCAGGGCCTGCAAGGCCTCGTTGACGCGCTGGCGCGACATGCCCACCAGGTATCCCAGCTCCTGCTGCGTGATGCGAAGCAAGCCGCCCACGCCCGGGTAGAGAACCGGGTGGAAGAGCGAGCCCAGGCTGCGCGCCACGCGCGCGTTGGCGCTCGTCATGCGGTCGATCTCGCGCGCCGCGATGAACTGCCCCAGGCGCTCGTTGAGCTGCATCATCACGTAACGGTTGAAGCCGATGCTCCGGTCCAGCAGCCAGTGGAAGGTGTCTCCCGTGATCCCGGTCACGAGGCTGCTGCGCAGCGCCTGGATGTTGTAGCGGTAGGCCTCGCGCTTGAGCACCGTCCCCTCGCCGAACCACCCCCCCGGCGGCAGGCCGGTGAAGGTGATCGGCATGCCCAATGCAGTGTCGTTGCTCATCTTCAGGAGGCCGTCGATGACTCCGAACCAGTAGGTCACCGGCCGGCCGACACGGCAGACCAGCTCACCGGGCTCGACCTGCACCACGCGCAGGTCGTCGACGACGCGTTGGCGCTCCTGCGCGTCCAGGCGGCCCAGCCAGGGAATCGCGCGCAGCTCTTCGGGCAGGATCGCGCGCGAGCGCGACGCGCGCACCGTTGCCGCCTGCCGCGCCGACGGGAAAGCCGGTGTGACCATCGGGAAATACCTCTTGGTGATGACCCGAAAATTGTCGCCACAACGACAAGTTGGCGTCAAAGCCTTTCGGACAATGTGGCACGGGCGCGATGACCGATGCGCGGCCGACACCCCTGATGCGGAGCCGACCTCGGTGCAGACCACCTTCCCCCGCCTGCTGCTCGATCACGCGAAGGCACGGCCCGACGCCGCGGCGCTACGCGAGAAGGAGTACGGCATCTGGCAGACCTTCAGCTGGTCGCAGCTCGCCGCACTGGTGCGCACGATGGCCTGTGCGATCGCCGCGCAGGGCGTGGTGCGGGGCGAGCACGTGGTGGTCATCGGCGAGAACCGCCCGCGCCTGTACGCAGCGATGCTGGCCGCACAGTCGCTGGGCGCGATCCCGGTGCCGCTCTACCAGGACGCGGTCGCCACCGAATACGTGTTCCCGATCGACAGTGCCGAGGTGCGCCTGGCGATCGTCGAGGACCAGGAGCAGGTCGACAAGCTGCTCGAGATCCGTCCCCAGTGCGCGCGGCTGGCGCACATCTGGTACGACGACGGCCGCGGCCTGCGCAATTACCAGGAGCCGGGGCTGGCGTCGCTGGAGGCCATGCTCGAGGCCGGCCGCGCCTTCGACGCCGCGCAGCCGGGCTTCTTCGACGCCGAAGTGGCGCGCGCGCAGCCCGACGACGTGGCGGCGATGTTCTTCACCTCGGGAACCACCGGCAACCCCAAGGGCGTCGTCCACAGCCACCGTACGCTGCTCGACCGCGCCCGCGCCGGCGCGGACTTCGACCGCCTCACCGAGCGCGAGGAGGTGCTGGCCTACCTGCCGCCGGCCTGGATCGGACAGAACATCTTCAGCTACGCGCAATGGCTGGCCTGCGGCTACGTCGTCAACTGCCCGGAGTCGGCAAGCACGGTGACGATCGACCTCAAGGAGATCGGTCCCACCTACTACTTCGCGCCGCCGCGCATCTTCGAGGGCCTGCTCACCAGCGTGATGATCCGCATGGAGGATGCGAGCGCGCTCAAGCGCCGCCTCTTCCATCGCGCCATGGCGGTGGCCCGGCGCGTCGGCCCGCGGCTGCTGGACGGGAAGCCGGTCTCGTGGCGCGAGCGCCTGTCCTACAGGCTGGGCGACCTGCTCGTCTACGGCCCGCTGCGAAACTCGCTGGGCTTCTCGCGCGTGCGCGTGGCCTACACCGCGGGCGAGGCCATCGGCCCCGACCTCTTCACCTTCTACCGCGCGATCGGCATCAACCTCAAGCAGCTCTACGGCAGCACGGAGACCGCGGTCTTCGTCTGCCTGCAGCCCGACGACGAGGTCCACGCCGACACCGTCGGTGTGCCCATCGAGGGCGTCGAGATCAGGGTCGCCGACAACGGCGAGATCCTGGTGAAGTCGCCCGGCCTGCTGAAGGAGTACTACAAGAACCCCGCCGCCACCGCCGAGGTGATGGGCGCCGACGGCTGGTACCACACCGGCGACGCCGGCTTCCTCGACGGCAGCGGGCACCTGAAGATCATCGACCGCGCCAAGGACGTCGGGCGCATCGTCGGCGGCGCCAACGACGGCGCGATGTTCGCGCCCAAGTACGTCGAGAACAAGCTCAAGTTCTTCCCGCACGTGAAGGAGGCGGTGGCCTTCGGCGATGGCCGCGAACGCGTCTGCGCCTTCATCAACATCGACTTCGAGGCCGTGGGCAACTGGGCCGAGCGGCGCAACCTGCCCTACGCGGGCTACACCGACCTGGCAGCC
The DNA here is from genome assembly GCA_026932235.1 of Burkholderiales bacterium. GTDB lineage: Bacteria > Pseudomonadota > Gammaproteobacteria > Burkholderiales > Burkholderiaceae_C > Rubrivivax. The sequence continues at coordinate 56,429 of JAIXKR010000086.1, read as the reverse complement.
AAGCCGCAGGTGCTGGAGCTCATCCGCGAGTGCGTGGAGCAGGTCAATGCCGACCTCGCGCAGGACGAGCGCCTGGCCGGCAGCCAGATCAGCCGCTTCCTCGTGCTGCACAAGGAACTCGACGCCGACGACGGCGAGATGACGCGCACGCGCAAGGTCAAGCGCGGCTTCATCAACGAGAAGTACAAGGTGCTCGTCGACGCGCTCTACGAGGGAAAGCGCGAGCAGTTCATCGAGACCGCCGTCAAGTTCGAGGACGGCCGCAGCGGCAACGTCAGCGCCACGCTGGCCATCGTCGATGCGAAGGTCTTCCCTGCGCAGGCGAGGAAGGCGGCATGAGCGGGCGCAGGATCGGCGAGGTCATCCTCGAGGTGAAGAACATCTCGCTGCGCTTCGGCGGCGTGAAGGCGCTCTCGGACATCAGCTTCGACGTGCGCGAGCACGAGGTGCGCGCCATCATCGGCCCCAACGGCGCGGGCAAGAGCAGCATGCTCAACTGCATCAACGGCGTCTACGCGCCGCAGGAGGGGCAGATCAGCTTCCGCGGCCGCAGCTTCCGCCACATGAACTCGCGCCAGGTCGCCGAGATGGGTGTCGCGCGCACGTTCCAGAACCTGGCCCTCTTCAAGGGCATGAGCGTGCTCGACAACATCATGACCGGGCGCAACCTGAAGATGCGCACCAACCTGCTGCAGCAGGCGATCCGCATCGGCGCCGCCGAGCGCGAGGAGACCGCGCACCGCGAGTTCGTCGAGCGCATCATCGACTTCCTCGAGATCCAGGCCTGGCGCAAGACGCCGGTGGGACGCCTGCCCTACGGCCTGCAGAAGCGCGTCGACCTCGGCCGCGCGCTCGCCATGGAGCCGCAGGTGCTGCTGCTGGACGAGCCGATGGCCGGCATGAACGTCGAGGAAAAGCAGGACATGAGCCGCTTCATCCTCGACGTGAACGACGAGTTCGGCACCACCATCGTGCTGATCGAGCACGACATGGGCGTGGTGATGGACATCTCCGACCGCGTCGTCGTGCTCGACTACGGCCGCAAGATCGGCGACGGCACGCCCGCGGAGGTGCGCGCCAACCCCGAGGTCGTCGCCGCCTACCTGGGCACGGGCCACTGAGGGCGCAGCATGGGCTTCTTCATCGAAACCGTCTTCGGCGGCCTCATGGCCGGCATGCTGTACTCGCTCATCGCGCTGGGCTTCGTCCTCATCTTCAAGGCCAGCGGCGTCTTCAACTTCGCGCAGGGCGCGATGGTGCTGTTCGCGGCGCTGGCGATGGCGCGCTTCTCCGAGTGGATTCCCGGGCTGCTGGGTTTCGAGAACAAGATCCTCGCCGACCTGCTGGCTTTCGGCGGGGCGCTCCTGGTGATGGTGCTCGTGGCCTGGCTGGTGGAGAAGCTGGTGCTGGGCAGGCTCGTCAACCAGGAGGGCATCACGCTGCTGATGGCCACGCTGGGAATCGCCTACTTCCTCGACGGCTTCGGCCAGACCGTGTTCGGCAGCGACATCTACAAGATCGACATCGGCCTGCCCAAGGACCCGCTCTTCCTCTTCGAGTCGGTGTTCCAGGGCGGCGTGCTCATCAACAAGGAAGACCTCTACGCGGCGGCCATCGCCGCTGGGCTGGTGCTGCTGCTCACGCTCTTCTTCCAGTACACCGGCACCGGACGCGCGCTGCGCGCGGTGGCCGACGACCACCAGGCCGCGCAGTCGATCGGCATCCCCTTGTCGCGCATCTGGATCATCGTCTGGAGCGTGGCCGGCTTCGTCGCGCTGGTGGCCGGCATCATCTGGGGCAGCAAGCTGGGCGTGCAGTTCTCGCTCTCGCTGGTGGCGCTGAAGGCCTTGCCGGTGGTCATCCTCGGCGGGCTCACCAGCGTGCCCGGGGCCATCGTCGGCGGCCTGCTCATCGGCGTGGGCGAGAAGCTGGCCGAGATCTACATCGGCCCCATGGTCGGCGGCGGCATCGAGATCTGGTTCGGCTACGTGCTCGTGCTCTTCGTCCTGCTGGTGCGGCCACAGGGCCTGTTCGGCGAAAAGATCATCGACCGCGTGTAAGCGTGCAAGCCAGCCGGGGGAAGAGAACGTGATCTACCGCGAGAACGGCCAGTTCAAGACCAGCTACCGCGCCGACCTGCAGATCTTCCCCATCCTGCAGGACCGCGTCGCCATCGGCCTGCTGCTGGCCGCGGCCTTCGTCGCCGTGCCCCTGCTGGCCGACGAATACCTGCTGCGCGCGATCCTCATCCCCTTCCTCATCCTGTCGCTGGCCGCGCTCGGGCTGAACGTGCTCGTGGGCTACTGCGGCCAGATCTCGCTGGGAGCCGGCGCCTTCATGGCGGTCGGGGCGTACGCGGCCTACAACTTCTTCGTGCGCCTGGACGGCATGCCCATGCCGCTGGCGCTGCTGCTGGGCGGTGCCTGCGCCACGCTCGTGGGCATCCTCTTCGGCCTGCCCTCGCTGCGCATCAAGGGCCTTTACCTGGCGGTGACGACGCTGGCCGCGCAGTTCTTCATCGACTGGGCCTTCCTGCGCATCGGCTGGTTCACCAACCACACGCCTTCGGGCTCGGTGTCGGTGGCCGGACTGGGCTTCCTCGGCCTGCCGGTGGAGACGCCGCTGCAGAAGTACCTCTTCTGCCTGGCCACCGTGTGCCTGTTCGCGCTGCTGACGAAGAACCTCGTGCGCGGCCATATCGGCCGCGAGTGGATGGCCATCCGCGACATGGACGTCGCCGCGGCGGTGATCGGCATCCGCCCGGTCTACGCCAAGCTCTCGGCCTTCGCGGTGAGCAGCTTCATCGTCGGCGTGGCCGGCGCGCTCTGGGCCTTCATCTACCTGGGCTCCTGGGAGCCGGCGGCGTTCAACATCAACCGCTCCTTCGACCTGCTGTTCATGATCATCATCGGCGGCCTCGGTTCGGTGATGGGCAGCTTCTTCGGCGCCGCCTTCATCGTGCTGCTGCCCATCGTGCTCGACCAGCTGCTGCCGGCGCTCGGCGGCGCGATCGGGATCCCGGTCGACACGGCGACGGTCTCGCACGTGGTCTACATGATCTTCGGCGCCCTGATCGTCTTCTTCCTCGTCGTCGAACCGCACGGGCTGGCACGCCTGTGGTCGATCGGCAAGGAGAAGCTGCGCCTGTGGCCCTTCCCGCACTGAGCGCGCACCCATCGCAGTTCCCACCACCCGGCGCACGACGCTTTTCACCCCTGGAGGCAGACATGAGAGTCAAGACCCTTGCGGCCGCGGCCGCGATCACCGCCGCCGCGTCGCTGCTGGCCAGCGGCGCGGCCTTTGCGCAGGCCAAGGAGCAGTTCTTCCCCGGTCTGCCCTACCGCACCGGCGCCTACGGCCCCAACGGCACGCCCTGGGCCAACGGCTATGCCGACTACCTCAAGCTCGTCAACGCCACGGGCGGCATCAACGGCGTGAAGATCGTCTACGAGGAGTGCGAGACCGGCTACGACACCGCCAAGGGCGTGGAGTGCTACGAGCGCCTGAAGGGCAAGCACGGCGGCGCCACGCTCTTCCAGCCCCTGTCCACGGGCATCACCTTCGCGCTCACCGACAAGGCGCCGGTGGACAAGATCCCGCTCATCACCGCCGGCTACGGGCGCAGCGAGTCGCAGGACGGCCTGGTCTTCGGCTGGAACTTCCCGCTGGCGGGAACCTACTGGGTCGGCGCGGACGTGCTGGTGCAGCACATCGCGAAGAAGGAGGGCGGCTTCGACAAGCTCAAGGGCAAGAAGGTCGCGCTCGTCTACCACGACAGCCCCTACGGCAAGGAGCCGATCCCGCTGCTGCAGGAGCGCAGCAAGCTGCACGGCTTCGAGCTGCAGCTGCTTCCCGTGACCGCGCCCGGCGTCGAGCAGAAGTCGACCTGGCTGCAGGTGCGCCAGAGCCGGCCCGACTACGTGCTGCTGTGGGGCTGGGGGGTGATGAACTCGGTGGCGCTCAAGGAGGCGCAGGCCACCGGCTACCCGCGCGAGAAGATGTACGGCGTCTGGTGGTCGGCCGCCGAGCCCGACGTGAAGGACGTCGGCGAGGGCGCCAAGGGCTACAACGGCCTGGCCATGCAGCACGGCGCCCACCCCAGCGCCAAGGTCACCAAGGACATCCTCGCCCTGGTGCACGACAAGGGCCAGGGCACGGGGCCCAAGGAGGAGGTCGGCTCGGTGCTCTACATGCGCGGCGTCATGAGCGCCATGCTGGGCGTGGAAGGCGTGCGCCGCGCGCAGGAGCGCTACGGCAAGGGCAAGTGGATGAGCTCCGAGCAGACGCGCTGGGGCCTGGAGAACCTCGCCCTCGACCAGAAGAAGCTCGACGCGCTGGGCTTCGGCGAGGTGATGCGCCCGGTCTCGACCACCTGCGCCGACCACATGGGTCCGGCCTGGGCGCGCATCCACACCTGGGACGGCAAGGCCTGGAAGTTCAGCTCCGACTGGTATCAGGCCGACGAGACCATCCTCAAGCCGCTGGTCAAGGCCACCGCCGCCAAGTACGCGACGGAGAAGAAGATCACGCCGCGCACGGCGGCCGAGTGCCAGAGCTGAGGCCGGATCCCGGCAAGCGGAGCGCGCGCCCATGAGCAGCCTGCTGCTCGATGTCAACGGCATCGAGGTCATCTACAACCACGTCATCCTGGTGCTCAAGGGCGTGAGCCTGCAGGTGCCCGAGGGCGGCATCGTCGCCCTGCTGGGCGGCAACGGCGCGGGCAAGACGACGACGCTGCGCGCCGTCAGCAACCTGCTGGCGGGCGAGCGCGGCGAGGTCACCAAGGGCAGCATCGAGCTGCGCGGCGAGCGCATCGAGAAGCTCAGTCCGGCACAGATGGTCGAGCGCGGCGTCATCCAGGTGATGGAGGGGCGGCACTGCTTCGCGCACCTCACGATCGAGGAGAACCTGCTCACCGGCGCCTACACGCGCCGCGACGGCAAGGCGGCGGTGGCGCAGACGCTGGAGAAGGTCTACACCTACTTCCCGCGCCTGAAGACCCGCCGCGGCAGCCAGGCCGCCTACACCTCGGGCGGCGAGCAGCAGATGTGCGCGATCGGCCGCGCGCTGATGGCCAACCCGAAGATGGTGCTGCTCGACGAGCCGAGCATGGGCCTTGCGCCGCAGATCGTCGAGGAGGTGTTCGAGATCGTCAAGGACCTCAATGCCAAGGAGCGCGTGACCTTCCTGCTCGCCGAGCAGAACACCAACATCGCGCTCAAGTACGCCGACGAGGGCTACATCCTCGAGAACGGCCGCATCGTCATGGACGGCAAGGCCGCCGACCTGCGCGAGAACGAGGACGTGAAGGAGTTCTACCTCGGCATCGGCGGCGCCGACCGCAAGAGCTTCCGCGACGTGAAGAGCTACAAACGCCGCAAGCGGTGGCTGTCGTGAACGGCGACGACATCGGCTGGGCCCTGCCCGCGTTCGACGCCGACGCCGCGCTCGTGCAGTTGAAGCGCGCGCTGCGCGACCTGAAGCTCGGCGAGCGCGGCGACGGCTTCGAGCTGCGGGGCAAGGCGGTGCTGCGGCTGAAGGTGGAGGACGGTGCCATTGCCGCGCTGCTCGCGCAGCGCCCGGCCCTGACGCCGACCTGGGAACGGCGGCAGCTGCGCTCGGCGGCCGAACAGCGCAAGCTGCTCGACGAGCTCGAGCGCCGGCTGCGACGCTGGCAGGACGAGGATTGAGGAGCACGTGGTGAGCAGGCCCGAACACTACGACTCGCTGGAGACACGCGAGCCCGAGGCGCGCGAGGCGGCGCTGATGCAGGCGCTGCCCGCGCACGTCGCGCACGCCAAGGGCACGACTGCGGCCTTCGCCGAACGCCTGGCCCACGTCGATGCCGGCGCGATCACCAGTCGCCATGCGCTGGCAGCGCTTCCGGTGACGCGCAAGCAGGAGTTGCTCGAGCGCCAGAAGGCCCTGCGGTCCGAGAACCCTTTCGGCGGCTTCGCGGCGATCGGCTGGCGCGGCATCCATGCCCCCGGCCGCGCGCTGCGCGTGTTCCAGTCGCCGGGGCCGATCTACGAACCCGAAGGCGTGGCGGCCGACTACTGGCGCATGGGCCGCGCCATCTTCGCCGCGGGCTTTCGCCCCGGGGATCTCGCGCACGTGAGCTTCAGCTATCACCTCACGCCGGCGGGCGCGATGATGGAGTCGGGCGCGCACGCGGTCGGGTGCACCACCTTCGCCGGCGGCGTCGGCAACACCGAACTGCAGCTGCAGGCCATCGCCGAATTGCGCCCGCACGGCTACATCGGCACGCCGAGCTTCCTCAAGATCCTGGTCGAGAAGGCACTGGAGAGCGGCACCGCGATCGCCTCCATGACCAAGGCCTCGGTCGGCGCCGAGGCGTTTCCACCGTCGCTGCGCGACTGGCTGCGCGAGCGCGGCATCGACGCCTACCAGAGTTACGGCACGGCCGACGCCGGCTTGATCGCCTACGAAACCGCGGCGCGCGAAGGCCTGGTCGTCGACGAGGGCGTGATCGTCGAGGTCGTGCGTCCGGGCACGAACGACCCGCTGCCCGAGGGCGAGGTCGGCGAACTCGTCGTCACCGTGCTCAACCCCGACTATCCGCTGGTGCGCTTCGGCACCGGCGACCTGACCGCCATGCTGCCGGGACGCTGCCCCACCGGGCGCACGAACACCCGCATCCGCGGCTGGCTCGGGCGCGCCGACCAGACGGCCAAGGTGCGCGGCATGTTCGTGCACCCGAGCCAGATCGCCGAGGTCGTCCGTCGCCACCCAGGCGTGGCGCGCGCGCGCCTGGTGATCGAAGGCGAGATGGCCGCCGACCGCATGACGCTGCGCGTGGAGGTGGACCGGCGCGCCGAGGGCCTGTCCGAAGCGATCGCCGCGAGCGTGCGCGAGATCACCAAGCTGCGCGGCGAGATCGAACTCTGCGCCCCCGGCAGCCTTCCCAACGACGGCAAGGTGATCGAGGACCTGCGCCAGCTCGCCTGAATCCGGCCTGCGGTTCAACGCAGCTGCAGCGGGATCGTCACCGGCCCGTCGTTGATCAGGTGCACCTGCATGTCGGCGCCGAAGCGCCCGGCTTCGACGACGGGGTGGCGCTCCCGTGCCAGGCGCAGCACGGCCTCGTAGAGGGCCTCGCCCCGGGCCGGCGGCGCCGCGGCGCTGAAGCTCGGCCGGTTGCCGCCGCGCGTATCCGCCGCCAGCGTGAACTGCGACACCACGAGCAGGCCGCCGCCCACGTCCTGCAGGCTGCGGTTCATCCTGCCGCGCTCGTCGGCGAAGATGCGCAGCTTGAGCACCTTGTCGACGAGTTTCGCCGCCTGCGCCTCGGTGTCCGTGGGCTCGGCGCATACCAGCATCAGCAGGCCCTGGCCGATGCGGCCGACGAGCGCGCCGCCGACTTCGACGTGCGCCTCGCGCACCCGCTGCAGCAAGGCGATCATGGCTGCTCGTCCGGATCGTCGAAATGCGCCTCGACGTTCGTCGGCAGCAGCTGGATGCTCGCGCGCAGCCCCGGCACCGCGCGCATCAGCGCCTGCTCCACCGAGGCGCGCTGCGCCGCTGCACGGCCCAGCGTCCAGCCCGCGGGCAGGTGCATGTGCAGATCGACGAAGCGCCGCTGGCCGGCACGGCGCGTGACGACGTGGTCGAAGCGGACCGAGGGCCGCGCGAAGCCCGCGAGCGTGCGGTCGATCTCGGCGCACACGTCGGGCTCGAGCGCACGGTCCATCAGCCCCTGCGCCGAGCGCCAGACCAGGCGCGCGCCCTCGCGCAGGATGTTGAGCGCGACCGCGATCGCGATCGCCGGGTCCAGCCACTGCCAGCCGGTGGCCATCACCGCGAGCAGGCCGGCGACGACGCCGGCCGAGGTCCAGACGTCGGTGAAGAGGTGGCGCGCGTCGGCCTCGAGGGCGATCGAGCGATGGCTGCGCGCCTTCCCGAGCATCGCCCAGGCAAGTGCGCCGTTGAGCACCGAGCTCAGCACCGAAAGCACGAGGCCGAGCCCGAGGTCCTGCAGCGGCCGGGGGTTGAGGAAGCGGTGCACCGCCGCGCCGATGATCGCCAGCGCGGCGACGAAGATCAGCACGCCCTCGAAGCCGCTCGAGAAGTACTCGGCCTTGTGGTGGCCGTAGGGATGATCGTCGTCCGGCGGCCGCTCGGCGATGACCACCATCGCCAGCGCAAAGGACGCGCCGGCGAGGTTGACCAGTGCTTCCAGCGCGTCGGAGAGCAGGCTGACCGAGCCGCTGACCCACCAGGCGGCGGCCTTCAGCGCGATGGTCGCCAGCGCGACCGCGATCGAGAGCTTGAGGTAGCTTGCGACCTGCACGGCGCAGGACGGTCGATCGCTCTCAGGCGCCGAGCGTGACGCGCGCGAACTTGCGCTTGCCAACCTGGACCACGAACGTGCCGACGGGCAGCTTCAGGCCCTTGTCGGCCACCGCGCTGCCGTCCACGCGCACGCCGCCCTGTTCGATCATGCGCATCGCCTCGCTCGTCGAGGGCACGAGCCCGGCCTGCTTGAGCACGGCGCCGATGGCCAGCGGCGCGCCGCCGAGAGCAAGCTCCGGGATCTCGTCGGGAATGCCGCCGGCTGCCCGGTTGTGGAAATCGACCTCGGCGGCGTCGGCCGCGGCGGCGCCGTGAAAGCGGGCGGTCAGTTCCTTGGCCAGCATCACCTTCGCGTCCTTGGGGTTGCGACCGGCCTCGACCTCGGCCTTCAGGGCGGCGATCGCGGCCTCGGCACGGAACGACAGCAGGGTGTACCAGCGCCACATCAGCGTGTCGCTGATCGACATCACCTTGGCGAACATCGTGTTGGCCGGCTCGGTGATGCCGACGTAGTTGCCCTTGCTCTTGGACATCTTCTCGACGCCGTCCAGCCCCTCGAGCAGCGGCATGGTGAGGATGCACTGCGGCTCCTGCCCGTACTCCTGCTGCAGCGTGCGCCCGACGAGCAGGTTGAATTTCTGGTCGGTGCCTCCGAGCTCGAGGTCGCTCCTGAGCGCCACCGAGTCGTAGCCTTGCATCAGCGGGTAGAGGAGCTCGTGCACGCTGATCGACGTGCCCTCGCGGAAGCGCTTGCTGAAGTCGTCGCGCTCCATCATGCGCGCCACCGTGTACTTGGCGGCGAGCTGGATCATGCCGCGCGCGCCCAGCGGGTCGCTCCACTCGCTGTTCCAGCGCACCTCGGCGCGCGCGAGATCGATCACCAGCCCGACCTGGTCGAAGTAGGTCTTGGCGTAGGCCTCGATCTGCTCGCGCGTGAGCGGCGGGCGCGTGCTGTTGCGGCCCGAAGGGTCGCCGATGGTGGTGGTGAAGTCACCGATCAGCGGGATCACCACGTGCCCCAGATCCTGCAACTGGCGCAACTTGTTCAGCACCACGGTATGCCCGAAATGCAGGTCCGGCGCCGTCGGGTCCATGCCGAACTTGATGCGCAGCGGCGTGCCGGTGGCCTCGGCGCGCGCCAGCTTGCGCACCCAGTCGGCCTCGGGCAGCAACTCGTTGCAGCCGCGCAGCGAAATCGCCAGCGCCTCGCGCACGCGGTCGGTGATCGGGTGCTCGGGCGCGGCACCGGGGGCGTCGGTCATGGGAATCGGGGCGGAAAGTGAACTGTTTCGCGGTTGAGTCGCGGCGGGCAGCTTGGCTATACTCCGGCCACCCATCCGAGGGGGTTGCGCCTGCGGCTCGCCAAAGGAATGGATTTTAGTGGACGGTCCGAGGATGGGCCGGCCTCCCGAGACCCGCGCCGGACTCCTGGTCCGCCTGCCCCCCGCTTCGGAAGTCCCTCGTTGTCCCATCGATCCCTCGCTTCCTGGCGTACCGCGGCGCTGCAGTTCTCCACCCGCAACCGCCGCCGCATCATCGCCGCCGTCGTTGCCGGCCTGGGTGGCTTTACCGTCACCGCCTTCGGCATCGCCCCCTTGATGCCCGACGCCGCGGATCTGCCGCTGCAGGAGATCCGCGAGCGTGTGCAGCCCGATGGACTGGACGCCCAGCTCGAAGCGCTGGCTGCGCAGAACCTGAGCCTGACGCGCAGCACCGTCACCCGCGGCACCGACAGCGTCGACGCGCTGCTGCAACGCCTGGGCGTCTCGGATGCGTCTGCGGCGGCCTTCATCCGCCAGGATCCGCTGGCGCGCCGCCTGCTCCAGGGCCGGGGCAAGCTGGTGCAAGCGCTTGCCGACGGCAACGGCACGCTCGAGCGGCTGGTGGCGCGCTACCCGACGGAGGACGCGACGCAGCGGCGCACCCACTTCACGCGGCTCACGCTCAGCCGCGCCGGCGGTCAGTGGCGTTCGCGCGTCGAAGTCGCCGCGCTCGAAGCCAGCGTGCGCCTGAGCAGCGGCACGATCCGCAGCAGTCTCTTCGCCGCCACCGACGAGGCCGGGCTTGCGGACGCTGTGGCGGCGCAACTGGTGGAGGTGTTCGCCCCCGACATCGATTTCCACCGCGAGCTGCGCAAGGGCGATACCTTCGCGGTCGCCTACGAAGCCCTGAGCGCCGACGGGCAGGCCGTGCCCTGGAACGAGGGCAGCGGCCGCGTGCTCGCAGCCGAGTTCGTCAACGCCGGCCGCAGGCATCAGGCCATGTGGTTCGTCGACGCCCAGGGGCGCGGCGGCTACTTCAGCCCCGATGGCGCGAGCCGCAAGCGCGCCTTCCTCGGCAGCCCGCTGGCCTTCTCGCGCGTGACCTCGGGTTTCAAGATGCGCATGCATCCGCTGCTCAAGACCTGGCGTGCGCACCTCGGGGTCGACTACGGCGCGCCGACCGGGACCGACGTTCGCACGGTGGGGGACGGCACGGTTTCCTTCGCCGGGCGCCAGAACGGCTACGGCAACGTCGTCGAGATCCGCCACGATGCCCGCCATACGACGCTCTACGCGCACCTGAGCCGCATCGACGTGCGCAAGGGCGAACGCGTCGAACAGGGCCAGACCGTCGGCGGCGTCGGGGCCACCGGCTGGGCCACGGGGCCGCACCTGCATTTCGAGTTCCGCATCGACGGCCGTCACCAGGATCCGCTGCTCGTCGCCAGGGCCTCGCAGGCGCAGGAACTGAGCGCCGCCGATCGCAGCCGCTTCGGCGGGCAGGCACAGCTGGCGCTCGGCCAGCTGGCGCTCGCCGGCAGCCTCGGGGGCGGCGCGCGCGCGAGCTTCGAATAGCCGCAGCGCGGCCCGCGTCTGGCTGCGCGCCATGCCGACCTGCATCGGCCTGATGTCGGGCACCTCGCTCGACGGTGTCGATGGCGTGCTTGCCGATTTCGATGCGGCGACACTGCGTCCGACACGCCTGCGGGCTCACATTCATGCCGCGATGCCCGAGGCGCTGGCCGAGGAGATGCTGGCGCTGAACCGGAGCGGCGTTGACGAACTGCACCGGGCCGCGCTGGCCGCGAACGCGCTGATGCGGCTCTATGCCGATGTCGTCGCCCGCCTTCTGGCTGAGGCCGGGCTCGCCCCCGACGACGTGCTCGCCCTGGGCGCGCATGGGCAGACCGTGCGCCACCGCCCGCTGGCGTTCGATGGCATCGGCTACAGCCTGCAGCTCGTCAACGGCGCACTGCTGGCCGAACGCAGCGGCATCGCCACGGTGTGCGACTTCCGCAGCGCCGACCTCGCCGCCGGGGGGCAGGGCGCACCGCTGGTGCCGGCCTTTCATGCCGCCTGCTTCACGCACCCGGGGCAGGACGTGGCCGTCCTCAACCTCGGCGGCATCGCCAACCTGACGCTGCTGCCCGCAGCCGGCGGCGTGAGCGGCTTCGACGTCGGTCCCGGCAACCTGCTGATGGATCTCTGGAGCCGACGCTGCGGCCCGCACCCGTACGATGTCGATGGCGTGCTTGCGGCCAGCGGCGCCGTGCTCCCCGACCTGCTGGCCGAGCTTCTTGCCGATCCATTCTTCGAGCAGCCGCCGCCCAAGAGCACCGGGCGCGACCATTTCCACGCCGAATGGCTGGACCGGGCCCTGCGCCGCACGGCGCGCGGCGATGCGGACGCGGCCGACATCATGGCCACGCTGGCCGAGTTGACCGCCGTCGGCGTCGCCCGCGCCCTGCGTGCGCAGATGCCGGGGGTGCGTCGGCTGCGGATCTGCGGCGGCGGCGCCTTCAACCGGCACCTGATGGCGCGATTGCGCGCGCTGCTGCCGGGCGTGGAACCGGAATCGACGGCCGCCGACGGCATCCCACCCGATCAGGTCGAGGCCCTGGCCTTTGCCTGGCTGGCGGCTTGCCGCCTGTCGGGGCGCAGCGCCAGCCTGCCGTCGGTCACCGGCGCGCGCGCGGCGCGCGTGCTCGGTGCGGTTTACGCCGCACCTGCGCGCGCGTAGGCTTCAACCGGAGAACGAGGACCCGCAACCGCAGGTCGTTCCCGCATTCGGGTTCTTGATCACGAACTGGGCGCCCTGCAGCTCGTCCTTGTAGTCGATCTCCGCGCCGACGAGGTACTGCAGGCTCATCGCATCGATCAGCAGGGTGACGCCGTTCTTGACCATCTGCGTGTCATCCTCGTTGACTTCCTCGTCGAAGGTGAACCCGTACTGGAAGCCCGAGCAGCCCCCGCCCTGGACGAAGACGCGCAGCTTGAGATCGGGGTTGCCCTCTTCGGCGACCAGTTCGGCCACCTTGGCCGCGGCGTTGTCCGTGAAGACCAGCGGCGGCGGCATTTCGTCGGCGGATGGGGACAGGGGCTGGGCGATGGCGTTCATCACGACTCCAAGTAAGCGGTCTGGCGAATCGAGGGGCGGGCTGCTGGCGCATCCGGGCGCTCAGGCGTCGTTGGACGCTGCCAGGACCAATGCGGGTTTCTCGCCGGCTTTCAAGGGCCGGAGCTCGCCGTCGACGATCGCACCGGGGTGCATTTCCAGCACTTCGTAGCGGACAGCTCCGACCACGCGCGCCTTGGGCTGCAGCTCGAGCAGTTCGGTCGCCTGCACGGGCCCCTCGACCTCGCCGTTGATGATCACATGCGCGGCCTTGACCTCGCCATGCACTCGGGCTTTCTCGCTGATCACGACCAGACCCCGGCCCTGGATGGCGACGACGTCGCCGTGCACTTCACCGTCGATGCGCACGCCGTCGGCAAAACGCAGGTCGCCGTGCAGCACGGCGCCCTCGCCCACCAGGTTGCGGATCGGGGGGGGCTTCCTGCGGCTCGACCACATGGGGCGATTCTCCTCTGGACGGCGATCGAACGCGGACTCGGCGCCTGCGTGCATCAGGGTCTTGCGCTCAGCTCGGCGCGCATGCTGCCCTTGGGATCGTAGACCCGGGCGCGCGCCGTTTTTATCACGGCGCCCTCCGGGATCTCGACGCGGCCTTCCAGGCGCAGGTACTGGCGGAACTGCAGCAGGCGCTCGCCGGGATGCGTCGCCGTCCATGTGCGCCCATCGCGCGTGCCCTGCAGCGTCAGCTCCCAGCGGCCGCTGAAGTCGCTGGCGGCGCGTCCGGGCTGCATCAGCAGCAGCTGATAGCGCAACTCCCCGGGCGTTCCCGTGTCGAGCCTCAGCCCGCGGATCTGCACGCCTTGCCCGACCACCGGCATCAGGCCCTCGAAGAAGCCGAGGTCGGCCTGCAGCGCGAGCTTGTCGGCTTCGAGCTGGCGCAGTTGCAGTGCGAGTCGCTCCTGCGCCACCTTCTCCGCCTTCAGCAGGCTCTCGGCGGTATCGGCGACGGCGCGTGCTCGCTCGTTGGCGCTGCGCAGCGCGGCCACCTCCTGCCGCAATTGCGCCAGCTCCTGGCGCGAGCTGCGGTCGAGCCCGGCGATCTCCTTGCCGAACTCGAACGCCCACAAGGCCAGCGCGGCCGAAAAACCCAGGCTCAGGGCAATCACCGCCCAACGCAGCGGCCAGGGCAGATGGCTGCGCACGATCACCCTCGGCGCACTCACCGAGAGGCGACGGCGCAGCAGCTTCCAACGCATGCCGGGCTTCGTCGCGGCCCGCCGCCACGGGTCGGGCCGCATCGCCTGCGGTCGACCCGGCGAGCCCGACGGATCAGCGCTTGCTGAACTGCTTGCGGCGGCGCGCGCCGTGCAGGCCGACCTTCTTGCGCTCGACCTCGCGCGCGTCGCGGGTGACGAAGCCGGCGCGGCCGAGCTCGCCCTTGAGCTCCGCGTCGTAGTCGATGAGGGCGCGCGTGATGCCGTGCCGCACCGCGCCGGCCTGGCCGGATTCACCGCCGCCGTGCACGTTGACCTTGATGTCGAAGGCCGTCTCGTTGGCCGTCAGCAGCAGCGGCTGCTTGACGATCATGATCGAGGTCTGACGCCCGAAATAGCTGTCGATGGGCTTGCCGTTGACGACGATCTGGCCGCTGCCCTTCTTGATGAAGACGCGTGCCACCGACGACTTGCGGCGGCCGGTGCCGTAGTTCCATTGTCCGATCACGAGCCGCTCCTCAGATTGCCAGCGCCTTGGGCTGCTGCGCGGCGTGCGGATGCGTCGCGCCGGCATAGACCTTCAGCTTCTTGATCATCGCGTAGCCCAGCGGGCCCTTGGGCAGCATGCCCTTGACCGCCTTCTCGAGCGCGCGGCCCGGATGCCGGGCCTGCATGTCCTTGAAGGGCGTGGCGGTGATGCCGCCGGGGTAGCCGGAGTGGCGGTAGTAGATCTTGTCGGTGGCCTTGGAGCCGGTGACGCGGATCTTGTCGGCGTTGACGACGACGATGTAGTCGCCGGTATCGACGTGAGGCGTGTAGATGGCCTTGTGCTTGCCGCGCAAACGGAGTGCCACTTCGCTGGCGACACGTCCGAGCACCTTGTCGGTGGCGTCAATCACATACCACTCGTGCCTCACCTCGGCCGGCTTGGCGCTGAAGGTCTTCATGAGGGTCTCTCGAATAGCCGCCGGCCATCGGTTGGCCCGATGGCGCGCGCGGCGGGTCCGGCTGTGGCCGGGCGAGCCGCCCGGCGCGCCCCGGTGCACGCCCGATTCTCGGTGCCGCTTGTCGCTCTGCGGCCGCTCGAACCCTGGCGCCACTCGGGCGCGTTTCCCCCGCCGATTTCGGGGAAAGCCCGCCATTCTATACGCGTTCGGCAGTCCACGACCGATTCATCGCCGTCGGAATTCGACCGCACCCTCCAATCGACCAAGGGTTAACCCCTGGGTTTTCGCCTACCATCGCCGGACACCAACCAAACGTCGAAGCTCCCATCGCAAGACACGCATGAGTGACTCCCCCCGCGCAGCGGAGGCGACCACGGCATCCGAACACGCGCCGCGCTGGCTCCCGATCCGGGCCCTGGCGCCGCAGCACCGGCCGCGCATCCGGGCACATCTGCTCGCGCTCGACGAGGCGGACCGCCTCCTGCGCTTCGGCTTCGCCGCCGCCGACCCCCACATCGAGCACTACGTCGAGGGTCTGGACTTCGAGCGCGACCTGCTGTTCGGCGTCTTCAGCCGTCGCCTCGTCCTGGTGGCCTTCGCGCACCTCGCCTTCGAGGAGCCCGACCCCGAGTCGCCCTGCCCGTCCACGTCGGATGCCGCAAACATGGCCGCGGCCGAGTTCGGCGTCTCGGTGTCGCGGCGTCATCGCGGGCGCGGCTTCGGCACGCAGCTGTTCGCGTACGCCGCGCTGCACGCGCGCAACCGGGGCGTCGATCGGCTGCTCGTCCATGCCTCGCGCGAGAACACGGCGATGCTGGCCCTCGCCCGCAGCGCCGGCGCGCAGGTCACGTTCGAAGGCGCCGAGTCGACGGCCGTCCTTCACCTGCCGCCACAGGATCTGCTCTCGCACCTCAACCAGCGTCTGGCCGAGCGCGCGGCGGAGATCGACTACGACGTGAAGCGCCAGGCGCGCCTTCTTGCGCGCGTGGCACGCGCGGCTTCGTCGGCGAGCCGCAGGGCTCGCTCGCCGCGCTGAGAAGCGCACCCCTCTGCGGCACCGGACCCCGCGGATCGAGGGGTCGCCGGGGGCCGCTTGCACCGGGACACGGGGTGGTCCGGGCCTGCGCGGGCTGCAACAATGGCACGACCATCCGCACCGTCCGCGGGCCGCGGCACCCAGCCGTTCCGCGAGCCTCTCCCGCCCCAGATGTTGGAATTGCTGCCCTGGCTGCTGGCGTCACTGTCGGCGATCCTGCTGATCGCGGCGACGCTGTTGTGGTGGCTCGGGCGCCGCCGCAGGCAGCCAGCGGCACTGCCCGACGACTGGGCACTGGCGCCGCGGCCCGTCTTCAACACCGACGAGCGGCGCGTCTACCGCCAGTTGCGCGAGGCCTTGCCGCACCACATCGTGCTCTCCAAGCTGCCGCTCGTTCGCTTCTGCCAGCCGCTGGATCCGCAGCGCACGCGCTACTGGTACCAGCTCCTCGGCGCGATCAACGTCACCTTTGCGATCTGCAGTGCCAACGGCCGCGTGCTGGCGGCGATCGACCTCGACAACGACCGCCATGGCTCGCGACGCACGATGCAGATCAAGCAGTCGGTGCTCGGCGCCTGCCGCATCCGCTACCTTCGTTGCCCGGTCGATCACTTGCCTTCGATTCCCGAACTGCAGCTGCTGGTGCCGCAAAGCGGCAGCCAGACGCGCGGCCCGCAAGCCGCCCCGGCGCCGATGTACGCGCC
This sequence comes from Burkholderiales bacterium, assembly GCA_026932235.1. Taxonomy (GTDB): domain Bacteria; phylum Pseudomonadota; class Gammaproteobacteria; order Burkholderiales; family Burkholderiaceae_C; genus Rubrivivax. The sequence continues at coordinate 39,877 of JAIXKR010000086.1, read as the reverse complement.
CGACCGCGGCCACGCCGACCTCTCCGGCCGACGCCGGGGACGCGAGACCTTGTGGCAGGACTCCGGCTTCTTCCATGATTCGTTCTTCGGCGTCGAGAGCCGGGGCGCCGAGCTCGCCGGCAGCGACTTCGGCGCCCTGCGCGGCTTCCCGCCGCGCGACGACGAAGGGGGCGCCGAAGGCCCGCCGTCGCGCCCGTCCCGCCCCTCGGGGCTGCCCCCGGTGCGGCATTGAGCGCGAATCCCGCAGCCGCTTACCTCGAGCTGACTCCGGCGCGCGTGCTCGACGCGCTCGACGCGCTCGGCTTGCGCCCCGACGGCCGCCTGCTGCAGCTCAATTCCTATGAGAACCGGGTGCACCAGGTGATGCTCGAGGACGGGCGCGCCGTGGTGACGAAGTTCTACCGCCCCGGCCGCTGGAGCGACGCCCAGATCCTCGAGGAGCACGCGTTTGCGCTCGAACTGGCGGACGCCGAGGTGCCCGTCGCCGCGCCGATGCCGCTGCACGCTCGCGCCGACCCCGCGCTGCGGCTGCTCGGGCAGCCGCCGACGCTTGCGCATTGGCATGTCGACGGCGTGCTGCACCGGTTCTCCGTGACCCCCCGGCGCGCGGGACGCGAGCCCGAGCTCGAGCGCACCGGCACGCTGCAGCGCCTGGGCGGCTTCATCGGCCGCCTGCACGCCGTCGGGCGGCGCGCCGCCTTCAGCCAGCGCCTGCACATGGATCCGGCGCGCGACGCCGCGGCGGCGATCGACGCCATCCTCGGGCTGGACCGGCTCACGACCAACGAGGCGGCGCCATGGCTTGCCGCGGCACGAAGCGCCCAACAGTCCCTGTCCGAGGCCTTCGAACGCCACGGTCCGCTGCGGCAACTGCGCCTGCACGGCGACTGCCACCTCGGCAACATCCTCTGGCGCGACGCGGACGTCGATGGCGGACCACAGCTGGTCGATCTGGACGACGCCTGCATGGGGCCGGCGGTGCAGGACCTGTGGATGCTGGTCAGCGGCGACGCCGCCACGATGGACGCGCAGTTCGCCGAATTGCTGCAAGGCTACCTGCCGTGGTGCGACTTCGACGTGCGCGAGCGGCAGCTGATCGAGCCGCTGCGCACGCTGCGCATGCTGCGGCACAGCGCCTGGCTGGCCCAGCGCTGGGCCGACCCGGCCTTCCCGGCGGCCTTCGCGTTCTTCGGCACGCCCGCGTACTGGTCGCAGCAGACGACGCAGCTGCGCGAGCAGCTCGAACTGATGCGCGGTTGAGAAGGCATCGGCGGCGGCGTGCGGCGGGTCAAGGCAAGACCGGAGGGAGACTCAGGGGTTCCCCGATGGCCGCTGCAGCAGCAGCTCGAATACCGCGCCGCGCGCACCCTCGCCGCGGCGCACGCGCAAGCGGCCCGCGTGCCGCTGCGCCACGCGCTGCACGAACAGCAGGCCGAAGCCGACCCCGTCCTGCGCTCGCGGCACGAGGCCTTCGTGCTGCTGCATCAGGCGCTGCATGGCCGCGCCCTCGAGCCCCGGGCCCTCGTCGCTGACGGCGAAGCCTGCACCCTCGGTCCCCGGCGCCAGCAGGGCCAGGCGCACCGTCGCGCCGGCCGGGCTGTTCTTGATCGCGTTGGAGAGCAGGTTGCCGAGCGCGCGCAGCACGAGCGCCCGGTCGACGCACAGCGGGAACGGCGTCCAGGGCTGCACGCGCTGCAGTTCCACGCCGGCGGCCAGCGCCTGCGGAGCGAAGTCGGCCAGCGCGTCGGCGGCGAGTTCGCCCGCATCGACGGTCTCCGGCTGCAGCGGGCGCTGCGTCGCCTGCACGATGCGCACGAAGTCGTCGGCCAGCGCCAGCGTGCGCTGCGCCAGGCGCTGCATTTCCAGCATCAGCGCCCGCCCCTCGAGTCGCCCGCGGCCCGCCAGTTCGAGTTCGGCCAGCAGCGCGATCGAGGTCGCCGGTGCGCGCAGGTCGTGTGAAACGAAGGCCAGCAGTTCGTCGCGCGCGCGCTCGGCCTGCTTGATCGGCGCCACGTCGGCGATGGCGATGATCAGCCGCGTGCCGCCGTGCATGTCGACGCCGTGGGCGTGGATGACGTGGTCGCCCTGGCCCGGCAGGCTCGCCTGCGCCGCCAGCCCGCGGCGCGTCCGGCGCACCTCGGCCAGCGCCCGCGGCCAGTCGAGCGGCGGCGCGCACTCGAACTCGGCCAGCAGCCGCGCCAGGTCCAGGCCCCGCATGTCCTCTGCGCTCTCCTCGCCGAACAGCCGTGCCGCCAGCGGATTGGCCAGCAGCACACGGCCGCCGCCGTCGTCGACGAGCATCGCCGTGGGCAGCCCCGTCAGCGCGTCGGCCAGGAAGCGGCGCGCTGCGCGCAGCGTTTGCGCCGCGGTGTGCAGCGTCGCCAGCCGCACCGCCAGCCGGTCCGCCCCGCGCACGTGGGTGCGCGCGGACACCGCCACCAGCGCGTCCGGTTCGGCCGCCAGACGGTCGATCTCGCGGTCGAGTTCGGCCACGCCGCGCTCCAGGCGCCGCCAGCTCCACAGCGGGTACGCCGGCACCGCCGCCGCGAGGAAAGGCACCGGGCTCCACCACCAGCCCTGCGCGAGCGCCGCCAGGCTGACCGCCAGGGCCAGCGGCAGGGAGAGCAGCGCGATCAGCAGCGCCGGCCGCGTGCCCGCCAGCACGAAGGCGAGCACGAGGCCGAGCACCGCGAGCGCCGAGACGGCTCCCGCCAGCGACGGCGGCAGCGGGCGCGGCGCATCACCCTGCCGCAGCGTGGCCAGCGTGTGGCCCAGCACTTCGACGCCGGGCATGGCGTGGCGACTGGCATTGACCGGCGTGGCGAGCGTGTCGCCCAGGCCCTGGGCCGTCATCCCGACCAGCAGATAGCGACCGCGGAGCACCTCGGCCGGAACCGCCCCGCTCAGCACGTCGACGTAGGAGACCTGCTGCAGGTGCCCGGGCGGGCCGCGGTAGCGCACGAGCAGCCGCCCCTGGCGCCGCCAGCCGCGGGGCTGCGGCTGGCCGGCTTGCTCGGCATGCTCGGCATGCTCGAGCCAGGTCGAGGGCGCCATGTCCTCGCCGCCCGCGCGCAGGGCAGCCAAGGCCAGGTGCGGATAGGCCTGACCAGGCGGGCCTGCCGCGACGAAGGCGTGGCGCAGCACGCCGTCGGCATCGACGACGGCCTCGCCGGCGCCGAGATCGACGGCGTCGCGAAGGACGGGAACGGGAAGCAGGATCTGCAGCGGCAGCCCCGGCACCGACTGCCATGCCACCGGCATCACCACCGGCGATGCCCGGTGCAGGGCCGCAGCGAGCAGCAGGTCCTGCTGCGGGTCGGGGTCGGGCTCGCTCAGCAAGAGATCGAGCACGATCGCGCGCGGCTTGGCCGCCGCCAGGCGTTCGAGCAGGGTCGCGTGCACGGCCCGCCGCCAGGGCCAGCGGCCGATGGCGTCGATGCTGGCATCGTCGATCGCGACGACCAGCACCTCCGGTGGCGCCGGCTTCTGCCACAGCAGCAGCCCGGTGTCGTAGACGAGCCTGTCCGCCCGCCACAGCCAGCCCCCGGCAGCCAGCACGAAGGCGAGCAGCGCCAGCAGCAGCGCGATCGCGGCTTCGTCGAGCCGCCGGCCCGCCCGTGCCGCCGGCCAGGTCGCCGTCACGGCCGCTGCAACAGGCCGCCTTCGGTGCGCACGCAGCCCGACGACGCATCGCGCACGCAGTCGGCGACGTCGAAGAACTGGGTCTGCGACCACGGCCCGACGTAGCCGTCGGCCTCGTGCCGGCGCATGCGCACGAAGTAGCGTCCAGGGGCAGGCTGGGGCAGCTCGAAGTGGGTGTCCTCGAGGATCGTCTCCGCGACCCGATGCGCGAAGGCGTCATCGCGTGCCAGCTGCAGCTCGAAGCGCTGGCCCGCCTGCGCCGCCGGCCAGGACAGGCGCACCCCGCTCTCGTCCACCCGGCTCGCCGGCGGCGCGGCCGGAGCCGGCAGCGCGCGCAGCTCGAAGGCCTGCGCTTCGCCCATCGGGCCGGCATCGCCGTCGGCGCGCAGCGCACCCACGCGCCACAGGTAGCGGCCCGGCGGCAGGTCGTCCACGCGGTAGCCCTGACCCTGCACGTCCTTCAGGTCCACCATGGGCTCGGCGAAGGGCTCCGCGGCACCGGCCCGCGCAAGCTGCAGATGGTGGCGGGCGGCCTCGCGGCTTGCGGTCCACGTCAGCTCGACGCTGCTGCCGCGCAGCACGGCCGCCTGAGGCGGCGTGCGCAGCAGGGGCGGCTCGGGCCGGGCCTTGAGCTCCAGCCAGCCCGAGGCATCGCGCCCTTCCATGCCCTGGGCGTCGATGGCGCGTACGCGCATCCGGTAGCGGCCATCGGGCAGGCCGGCGATGCGCAGCTCGGGCGCCGCGGCGCGCACGTCGGCGAGCAACTCGTCGAACTGCCCGTCGCGCGCCACCTGCACGCGCCAGCCATGCGCCTGCCCCTGCAGCGCAGCCTGCGGCTGCAGTTGCAACTGCACCAGCGGGCGCTCATGGCGTGCCGGCAGCCCGGCCAGGCTCGGCGCTTCCAGCAGCGCCCGCGGCGCCGTGACGCGGCCGCCGGCATCGATGACCGCGCCGAAGCCGCCACGCACCGGCGCCGCGCCCGGCACGGCCCCGTGGCCCGACATCGAGACGCTGCCGTCGAGCACCTCGCCGACCGTGCGCGCGGCATCGACCGTCACCCGGTACTCGGTGCCGCGTACGGCGAGCACGCCTTGCGGCGTCTGGATGCGAAAGCCCGGCTGGCCGGCACGCGCGGGCTGAGCCTTCACCTCCGCGCGGCCCTGCTCGAGCCGCACGCCGCTGCGCACCTGCCCGGTTCCGGACAGGCGGTGCGAGTCCTGCAGGCGCAGGCGGCTGCTGCCGCGCAGCCGCAGCTCGGTGCCGTCGACGAGCCGCAGGGTGACGCTGCCGTCGCCGTCGGTGACGAGCTCGCCATCGGTGGCGAGGGTCCGCCCGCCGGCCGCCGCAGGCTCCGTGCCGCTGAAGCCCCCGCTGGCCGCCAGCAGCGCCGCCGGCACCGGCTCCAGGCGCATGAGCCGCAGCGGGATGCGCAGGTCCAGGCCGATCGGCAGCCGCCGCGGCTCGCGCACCCGGTTGACGCGCTGCAACTGCGGCCACTGCGTCGGATCGGCAAGGTAGCGCCGCCCCAGGGCGATCAAGGTGTCGCCGGCGGCGACGACGTGCACGTACTCGTCGTCTCCCGCCGTCGTCGGCGCCGCGCCGGCCGGGCCCAGCGCAGCGAGCGATGCGAGCGGCACGAGGACGGCAAGGCGGCAGGGGGTGGCGCGCTTGCTCATCCGCGCTCATCGCCCAGGTAGGCGATCGCCTTGCGCACCAGCATCGCCGGTGTGTCGGCGTCGAGCTTCACCTTCAGCGACTGCTTGTGCGTCTCGATGGTCTTCACGCTGCGGTTGAGCTGCTCGGCGATCTCGCGCGTGCTGCGCCCGGCCGCCACCAGGCGCAGCACCTCGAGCTCGCGCACCGAGAATTCGCGCTGCGCGAGCTCGGCACCGGCACGGCCGGCGGCGCGGCGCAGCAGCGCGTCGCGCTGCGCCGTGCTGACCCAGATCTGCCCGTCGAGCACGCTGCGCACCGCGTCGAGCAGCTCCGCGCCGAGTGCGCTCTTGGCGACGAAGCCGTCGGCGCCGGCGCGCAGGCAGCGCTCGGCGTACATGCCCTCGGGCATCGAGCTCAGCACCAGGATGCGGACCGCCGGCGCCGCGTCGCGCAGCCGGGGCAGGGAGGCCAGCGCGAACTCGTCGCCCAGCCCCAGATCGAGCATCACGAGGTCGGCCGGCCGCGCACGCAGCGCCGCCAGCGCGTCGCGCAGGTTGTCAGCCTCGCGGATCGTGCAGGGCCGCTCGAGGTCGCCCAGCACGTGACGCACGCCAAGGCGCACGACATCGTGGTCGTCGATGACCAGCACGTCCAAGGGCAGCGGAGAATCCGCAGGATGCATGAGGAAAGGGCTTGCAACTGCGCCCCCCGATTCTAGGGAGGGATCGCCCCCAGCCTGCACCCCCGGCAGCCGGCCGCCCGGGTGCAAACCTCACGCCGGCGCGGCGAGCAGGCGGTTCACCCGACGGACATAGGCGGCCGGATCCTCGAGCTTGCCGCCCTCGGCGAGCAGCGCCTGCTCGAACAGCAGGTGCGCGAGATCGTCGAAACGGGCATCGTCCTGCAACTGCTTGACGAGCGCATGCTCGGGGTTGACCTCGAGCACCGGCAGCGTCGCGGGAGCCTGCTGCCCGGCCTGCTCGAGCAGACGCGCCAGGTGCGGGCTCATCTCGCCCTCGTCGACGACGATGCAGGCCGGAGACTCGACCAGTCGCGTGCTCGCGCGCACGTCCTTCACGCGCCCCTCGAGCGCCGTCTTCAGCCGCTCCCGCATCGGCTTGAAGGCTTCGGCGGTGGTCTCGGCGGCCCTCTTTTCCTCCTCGTCCTGCAGCTTGCCGAGCTCGACGGCGCCCTTGGCGACGCTGGTCAGCGCCCTGCCCTCGAACTCGTACAGGTGCGAAAGCATCCACTCGTCGACGCGGTCGACGAGCAGCAGGACCTCGATGCCCTTCTTGCGGAAGATCTCGAGCTGCGGGCTGTTCTTCGCCGTCGCCAGGGTGTCGGCGGTGATGAAGTAGATCGCCTCCTGCCCCTCCTTCATGCGCGAAACGTAGTCGGCCAGCGACACGCCCTCGTCGGCGTGCGTGGAGGCGAATCGCAGCAGCTTCGCCAGGCGTTCCTGGTTGGCGAAGTCCTCGCCCACGCCTTCCTTCAGCACGGTGCCGAACTGGCGCCAGAACTCGGCGTACTTGTCCTTCTGGTTCTCGGCCACGTCCTCGAGCATGGAGAGCACGCGCTTGGTGCTGCCTTCGCGGATGGCCTTCACGTCGCGGCTCTCCTGCAGCAGCTCGCGGCTGACGTTGAGCGGCAGGTCGGCCGAGTCGATCACGCCCTTGACGAAGCGCAGGTAGACCGGCATCAGCGCCTCGGCGTCGTCCATGATGAAGACGCGCTTGACGTAGAGCTTGACGCCACCGCGCTTGTCGCGGTTCCAGAGGTCGAAGGGCGCCTTGGCCGGGACGTAGAGCAGCTGCGTGTACTCGCTGCGCCCTTCCACCCGGTTGTGCGTGTAGGCCAAGGGCGCGGCGCTGTCGTAGCTGATCTGCTTGTAGAAGGCCTCGTACTCCTCGGCGGTGATCTCGTTCTTGCTGCGCGTCCACAGCGCCGCGGCCTTGTTCACCGTCTCCCACTCGTCGGTGTCGACCTGCGCCTTCTTCTCCTCGTCCCATTTCGTCCTGCGCATCAGGATGGGCAGCGAGATGTGGTCGGAATACTTGGAGATGATGGACTTCAGCCGCCAGGCCGAGAGGAAATCGTCCTCGCCTTCGCGCAGATGCAAGATGACGTCGGTGCCGCGCGCGGCGCGCTCGATGGTCTCGACCTCGAACTCGCCGCTGCCCTCGCTGCTCCAGCGCACGCCTTGCCCGGGCGGCAGCCCGGCGCGGCGGCTCTCGACCGTGATGCGGTCGGCGACGATGAAGCCCGAGTAGAAGCCGACGCCGAACTGGCCGATCAGGTTGGCGTCCTTCTTCTGCTCGCCCTCCAGCCGCGCCATGAACTCGCGCGTGCCGCTCTTGGCGATGGTGCCCAGGTGCTGCACGGCCTCGTCGGCGCTCAGGCCGATGCCGTTGTCGCGGATGGTCAGCGTCCTGGCAGCGGCGTCGAGGAAGACGCGCACCTCCAGATTGGGCGCGTCCTCGTAGAGCTCGGGCCGGTCCAGCGCCTCGAAGCGCAGCTTGTCGCAGGCGTCGGAGGCATTGGAAACCAGCTCGCGCAGGAAGATCTCCTTGTTCGAGTAGAGCGAATGCGTGACCAGGTGCAGGATCTGCTTGACCTCGGCCTGGAACGACAGGGTTTGCTTGTCCATGCGGATCGGATGAGGGTTGCGAACATGCCGCCGTGGAGCCGGCCCGCCGACGGCGCCGACCGCAGATGGGTGCGAAGCCGCGGCCTTCAAGGGCGCGCATTGTCGCCGCGTGGCCAGGCTCAGCACCTCCCGGCACGCCGCATGAATGCGAAAAGCCGCCCTCGCGCAACGCGGGGCGGCCTGCGGGTGTCGGCGCCGGGTCTGCGCCCGGCGCGGCCGTGAACTTACTGCAGCAACCGCAAGACCAGCTGCGGCAGCTGGTTCGCCTGCGCGATCATAGCGGTACTGGCCTGCTGCAGGATCTGCGCCCGTGACAGGTTGGCCGTCTCCGCGGCGTAGTCGGCGTCCAGGATGCGGCTGCGCGCGGCGGATTGATTCTCGACTGCCACCTGCAAGTTGCTGATCACGGCTTCGAAGCGCGATTGCGTGGCGCCGAACACCGCGCGCTTGTCGTTGATCAAGTCGATGGCGTCGTCGATGTCGTCGATCACCGAACCGATCGCGGTGGCATCGACACCGCTGCCGATGCTCGCGGCGGCCGCGGTGATCGACGCAATGTCGGCGTTCGAGGTCATGTCCTCGAACCGGACGCCGATCGTGTCCTCGGCCCCGGTATTGGCGCCGACCTGGAAGACGAAAGTCGTGCCCGCACCGGCATCGGCGCCCAGGATCTTGGTGCCGTTGAAGGCGGTGCCGCCGAGAACACGCTTGATCTCGCTCTGCAGTTCGGCGAACTCCTTGTTCAGCGAGTCCTTGTCCTTCCCGTTGTTGGTGCCGTTGCGCGCCTGGATGGCCAGCTCGCGCATGCGCTGCAGCGCGTCGCCGACCTTGGAGAGCGCGCCTTCGGCGGTCTGCGCCATCGAGATGCCGTCGTTGGCGTTGCGCATCGCCACGTTCATTCCGCGGATCTGCGCGGTCATGCGCTCGGCGATGGCCAGGCCGGCAGCGTCGTCCTTGGCCGAGTTGACGCGCAGGCCCGAAGACAGGCGCTGCATGGAAATGGAAAGCGAGTTCTGCGAGGCGGCGTTGTTACGCTGCGCCGTCAGAGCTCCGATGTTGGTGTTGATGATGGCAGGCATGTTGCACTCCTTCGCGTTTCAGACGACCCGGCCCGATGCCGGCGTGACTCCAATGCGGTGGGCAGGCTCATCGCCCACCGCACCTTAGCCCGCAGGCCCGCCGCCCGCTGCCGGTCGGCTGGTCTGCAGCGCCCGACGCCGGCCACCTTCTGTCGCGCAGCTGGGCTGCTCGGCCATCGGAGGGCCAACCGGACCGCGGAGCCGCATCGCGTGCCCCGTTGGGCTGCTTATCGACGGGCGGAATTGGGAACTTGAGGGGGATCTTTTCTCGCCTTTGCGTCCGCACAAGCTGCGGCAGGCAGGGCGGCGAGGAACAGGCCGGTCCTTTTCGGTCAGTTCGGCGCATGGCTTGAGGGCTGCCCTGCCTAGACTCGTCGCGACGAGGCCGCACTCCGCACACCGGCACGCGCGGCGCATCCGATCGCTCCCATCGAGTCCGACCGCCACCATGCGACAAGCCCTGCGTCATGCCAAATCCGGCACAGTCTCCTCGCTTCATCCGGCCGTCAAGGCGCGTGCCCGCGCGGCCTGGCAGGCGGGGCAGGCGCACGCCAAGCGCGGCGCCTGGGACCTGGCCACGAGCAGCTTCGAAAGCGCGGCACGCCATGACCCGCGCGATCCGGTGATCGCGCTGAATCTGGCGCGCGCGCTGATGGCGCAGCGCCGCTGCGACGAGGCCGCCGCAGCGGCCGCGCGCGCCTACGACATGAACCCGCGCGATCCCGTCGCCTGCGCCTACACCGCGCATTGCCTGATGGAAGGCAGGCGCTTCCGCGACGCCGCGCACTGCCTGCAAAGCCTGCCCGAGGACATGGAGCGCGGATTCGACTACTGGTCGACGCTGGCGCGCGCGCTGCAGCATGCCCACCAGCCCAAGGAGGCCATCGACGCCTACCTGAACGCGCTGGCACTGAACATCACCGACGCCAACTCGCACTACCAGCTCGGCCTGTGCTTCAACGACCTGGTGCTGAAGACCGAGGCCACGCAATGCTTCGAGACCGCACTGGCGCTGGGCGCGGGCCCGCACGAACTCGGCGTTCGCGCGCTGCTGGCCTACTTCGCGCGCGACGCCTGCCACTGGAGCGGCGCCGCGCGCGCCCTCGAGGAGCTCGCCCGGACGCTGCAGGCGACGCCGGACGACGCGGCGCTCGCCACCGCGCCCTTCGCCCACGTCACCTTGCAGGACGATCCCGCCGACCTGCTGAAGGCCGCCCGCATGCTCTCGAATCAGCTCGCGCAGCGCGCACGGCCGCTGCCGCCGCGCGCCAGCGACTGGCAGCCGGGACGGCGGCGCCTGCGCGTGGGCTACCTCTCCGCGGACTTCCACCAGCACGCGACCTGCATCCTGCTGGCCGAGATGCTGGAGCAGCACGATCGCGAGCGCTTCGAGGTCACGCTCTATTCGCACGGCAAGGACGACGGCACGGCCATGCGCCGACGCATCGAGGCCGCGTGCGAGCACTTCGTCGACCTGCGCGGCAGCACCGACCGCGAGGCCGCCGAGCGCATCCGCGCCGACGGCTGCGACCTCCTCATCGACCTCAAGGGCTACACGGCGCACAACCGCTTCGCGATCTTCGGCTGGCGCCCCGCGCCGGTGACGGCGAGCTTCCTCGGTTTTCCGGGCACGACCGGCGCCGACTTCATCGACTACTTCGTCGGCGATCCCGTGGTCACGCCCCTGTCGCACCAGGCCTTCTACAGCGAGCGGATCGCGCAGATGCCGACGTGCTACCAGCCCAACGACCGCCAGCGCGCGCTGCCCGCGCCGCCTGCACGCATCGAGGAAGGCCTGCCCGAGGACGCGCTCGTGCTCGCCGGCTTCAACCAGCCCTACAAGATCTCGCCCGAGGTCTTCGACACCTGGTGCGCGCTGCTCACGGAGCTGCCGCAGGCGCTGCTCTGGCTGCTCGACTGGAACGGGCAGGCGCGCGCCAACCTCGAGCGCGAGGCCGCCGCGCGCGGTATCGACCCCGCGCGCATCGTCTGGGCCAGGCGCAAGCTGCCGGCCGCCCACATGGCGCGCATGCAGCTGGCCGACCTCTTCCTCGACACCTGGCCCTGCAACGCGCACACCACGGCCAGCGACGCGCTCTGGGCCGGCGTACCGGTGGTGACCTTCGCCGGCCGCACCTTCGCCTCGCGCGTGGCCGCGAGCCTGAACCACGCCGTCGGGATGGCGGAGCTCGTCTGCGACGACGTGCCGCACTACGTTCGCACAGTGGCCGGACTCGTCCGCGACCCGGCACGGCGCGCGGCGCTGCGGCAGCGCCTGATCGCCGCGCGCGCGGACTCGCCGCTGTTCGACAGCCTGCGCTTCACGCGCGACTTCGAGGCCTTGCTGCTGCGCATGATGCAGCGCCACGTCGACGGGCTGCCCCCGGCACCGCTGCCGGCTTTGCAACCATAGGAACAGCCGCCGCGCCGCAGCGGCGGCACGCGGCAGAATCGGCGGGCGGACCCGCCATGAACATCATCATCCTCGACGACTATCAGGACGCCGTGCGCAAGCTGCGTTGCGCGGCGCGCCTGGAACCCTACAACGCCAAGGTCTTCACCAACACGGTGAAGGGGATCGGCCAGCTCTCGGTGCGACTGCGCGACGCCGACGTGCTGGTGCTGATCCGCGACCGCACGCAGTTCCCGCGCGCGCTGCTGGAGAAGCTGCCGCGGCTGAAGCTGATCTCGCAGACCGGGCGCGTGGGCAGGCACATCGACGTCCAGGCCTGCACGCGCCTGGGCATCGCCGTCGCCGAAGGCGGCGGCTCGCCGGTGGCGACGGCCGAGCTGACCTGGGCCTTGATCATGGCGGCCATGCGTCGGCTGCCGCAGTACATCGGCAACCTCAAGCACGGCGCCTGGCAGCAGAGCGGGCTGAAGGCGGCCTCGATGCCGCCCAACTTCGGCATCGGCATGCGGCTGCACGGCAAGACCTTGGGAATCTGGGGCTACGGGCGCATCGGCCGCCTGGTCGCGGGCTACGGGCGCGCCTTCGGCATGCAGGTGCAGGTCTGGGGCAGCGAGGCCGGGCGCGCGCGCGCCCTCGCCGACGGACACCGGGCATGCGCCAGCCGCCAGGACTTGTTCGAGAGCAGCGACGTGCTCAGCCTGCACCTGCGGCTGGAGGAATCGACGCGCGGCATCGTCACGCTCGAGGATCTCTCGCTGATGCAGCCGACCGCGCTCTTCGTCAACACCTCGCGCGCCGAACTGGTCGGGGAGACGGTGCTCGTCTCCGCGCTCAACCGTGGCCGCCCCGGAATGGCCGCGGTCGACGTCTTCGAGACCGAACCCATCCTGCAGGGGCATCCGCTGCTGCGCCTGGAGAACGCGGTGTGCACGCCGCACATCGGCTTCGTCGAGCAGGACAGCTACGAGCAGTACTTCGACGCCGCCTTCGACAACGTCATCGCCTTCATCGAGCAGCGGCCGACGAACATCGTCAACCCGGAGGCGCTGCGCGTGCTGCGCTAAAGCCTCAGGCCGCAATCAGGCGCTGTCGCCGCGCCTCGTAGAGGCAGACGCCGGCGGCCACCGAGACGTTCAGGCTCTCCACCGCTCCGGCCATGGGGATGCGCACGAGCCGGTCGCAGCGCTTGCGCGTGAGCTGGCGCATGCCGCGCCCCTCGGCGCCCAGCACCAGCGCAAGCGGCCCGCGCAGATCGGCCTCGAAGAGCGTCTGCGCAGCGTCGTCGCTGGTACCCACGATTTCGAGGCCGTAGTCCTTCATGTCGTCCAGGCTGCGCGCGAGATTGGTGACCATGAGGTAGGGAACGGTCTCCGCGGCTCCGCTGGCCACCTTGGCGACGGTGGCATTGAGCCCTACAGCATGGTCCCTGGGTGCGACGACCGCGTGCGCACCGGCCCCGTCGGCCACGCGCAGGCAGGCGCCGAGGTTGTGCGGATCGGTGACGCCGTCGAGCACCAGCAGCAGCGCCGGGCCGCGGCCTTGCGCCGGCAGCGCCTCCAGCACGCTGTCCAGCGAATGCGGCTGCACCAGCGGCACGACGCGCGCCACGACACCCTGGTGGCGCGCGGTTCCCGCCAAGCGCGAGAGACGCGCATCATCGCTGTCCAGCAGGCGCACGCCGGCCGCCTGCGCGCGCTCGACGAACTGACGCATGCGCGCGTCGCGCCGCGACGCATCGACGTGCAGTTCGACGATCGACTGCGGCGCCGTCTTCAGACGCACGGTGACGGCGTGAAAACCGAACAGGACCTTGATGCTCATCGCGGCATCGTAGCCGCGCCGCAGCCCACGCCGCCGTGAGGCGGTCGTGCGGCGGTCGGCAAGGCCCAGTTCCCCGGCCCTGGGGGTGCTCAGTACGCCAAGGCCGCTGCGGCGCGCGCGGGTTCGCGTGCCGCACAAGCACAGGCGGCGTCGAACACGCTACGCGCGTCGTCCTGGCAGCAGCCGCAGGCCGACCCCACGCGCAGGTCGTCCTGCAGGGCGTCGAACGACGCCGTTCCGCTTTTCACCGCGACCTGAATGTCACGGTCCGAGACGCGATGGCAAAGGCAGACGATCATGGCGCAGGCCCGTTCGAGAACCGATGGCCCGCATGGTATCGCTAACGCGAATCCTTATCAATTACCTTCACGCCGACAAGGAAACTCCCGAGAAAGAGTCGGCGCTCAGGAAGAGCCCCCCATCTGGCTTTGCAGCCAGTTGGCCTGGCCCAGCTTCGCGACGAGCTCGATCTGGGTCTCCAGGTGGTCGATGTGTTCCTCGGTGTCGTCGAGCAGTTCGACGAAGAGATCGCGCGAGACGTAGTCGCGCACGCTCTCGCAGTGTGCGATGGCCTCCTTCAGCGTCGCCTGCGATGCCAGCTCGAGCTTCAGGTCGCAGTGCAGGATCTCGACCGCGCTCTCTCCGATCAGCAGCTTGCCCAGGTCCTGCAGGTTGGGAAGGCCTTCGAGCATCAGGATGCGGTCCATCAGCCGGTCGGCATGCTTCATTTCCTCGATCGACTCGTCGTGCTCGCCTTTGGCCATGCGCTCGAAGCCCCAGTTCTTCAGCATGCGGTAGTGCAGGAAGTACTGGTTGATGGCCGTCAGCTCGTTCTTGAGCTGCCGGTTCAGGTAGTCCAGGACCTTGGCGTCGCCTTGCATGGGAGCTCCTCGTGGCTGTCGAAGGTGAGCATCCTACGTCGCATCGGGCACGGACTTCGCGCGCGCGGGAATAGCGGCGGCGCAGGCGAACCTCGAGGGCGTGCCGCTTCGCCGTGCGCGCCTGCGGCCTGCCGCGGCTACAGGGCCTTGGTCGCGAGCTTGAAGTCCGGATCGTCGACGAAGGGCGTGATGGCAAAGCCCAGGCTCTTCATCAGGCGCAGCATCGCCAGGTTGTTGGCGAGGATGAGGCCGTCGATCTCGGTCAGGCCCTTGGCACGCGCGGCGTCCATGATGCTGAGCATCAGCCGCGTGCCCAGGCCCTGGCCCTTGAAGTCGTCGGCGACGACGAGGCTGAACTCGCAGCTCGTCTGGTCGGGGTTGGTGATGAAGCGCGAGACGCCGATGATGCGCTCGCGCTCGCGCTCGCCGTTGCCGCCGTCCTCGGCGGCGTGGCGCGGGGTATGCACCGCCACCAGCGCCATCTCGCGGTCGTAGTCGATGAGCGTGTAGCGCGCCAGCATGCGCGCCGGCAGCTCGGTGAGCGTGCTCGCGAAGCGGAAGTAGCGGCTCTCGTCGGAGAGGCCGCGCACAAGCGCCTGCAGCATCTCGGCGTCGTCGGGGCGGATGGGGCGGATCGCGTACATCCCCCCGCCCTTCATCGGCCACTCGCGCTCGTGTGCCGTCGGATAGGGCAGGATCGCGAGGTGGTTGTAGGCGCCCGGCGCCTGCGGCGCGTGCTCGACGACGACGCGCGCGTCCACCGCGAGCACGCCGCTTTCGTCGACGATGATGGGGTTGATGTCCATCTCGCGCAGCTGCGGCAGCGCGCACACCATCTCGGAGACGCGCAGCAGCACGCGCTCGAGCGCCGCCACGTCGGCCGCGGGCGCCCCGCGCCAGGGTCCCAGCGTCTCGAAGACGCGGCTGCGCTCGATGAGCTGGCGCGCGAGGAACTGGTTCAGCGGCGGCAACTCCATCGCCCGGTCGGCGACGAGCTCGATCATCGTGCCGCCGGCACCGAAGGTGATGACCGGGCCGAAGGGATCGTCGGTCATGAGGCCGACGTAGACCTCGCGCCCGCGCTTGAAGCCGGCCATCGGCTGGATGGTGATGCCGTTGATGCGCGCGCCCGGTTGCGCCTTGGCCACGGCCTGCAGCATGTCGTTGTAGGCATCGCGCACCTGCGCCGCACTGCCGACGTTGAGCACCACGCCCTGCACGTCGGACTTGTGGCTCACGTCGGGCGAATCGATCTTCAGCGCCACCGGATAGCCCAGCTGGCTGGCGATGAGCATGGCCTCGCCGGCGCTGCGCGCGAGCATGGTTCGCGTCACCGGAATGTGAAACGCCGCCAGCAGCGCCTTGCTCTCCATCTCGGTGAGCACCTTGCGCCGTTCCGCGAGCACACCTTCGATGAGAAGCCGCGCGCCCTCGGCATCGGGTGCGGCGAGCTCCGTCAGCGGCGGCGGCGTCTGCTGCAGCAACTGCTGGTTGCGGTGGAAGCTGGCGATGCTGTGGAAGGCGTCCACCGCGGCTTCGGGCGTGCGGAAGGTCGGCAGCGCCGCCCCGGCGAGGTCGCTGCGCCCCTCGCGCGTCGTCGCCTCGCCCATCCAGCACGCCAGCACCGGCTTGCCGCGCGGCGAGAACGCGCCCGCCACCGCCTGCGCCACCGCGGTCGGATCGCCTTCGGCCTTGGGGCTGTGGATGAGCAGCACGCCGTCGACCGCGCGATCGTCCAGGCAGGCGCGCAGCGTCGCGCGGTACTGTTCGCCGCTGGCTTCCTCGCCGAGGTCGATGATGCCGTCGAAGCTGGCCCCGGCGCCCAGCACTGGGCGCAGCGCCTGCGCCGCGGCCTCGCCGAGCTGAGCCACGTCGAGCCCGACCTCGTTCGTCCAGTCGGCGGCCAGGACGCCGGGGCCGCCGCCGTTGCTGACGATGGCCAGCCGCGGGCCCACGGGTCGGAAGCGCGAGGCCAGGCACTGCGCCGCCGAGAAGAGCTGCGTGAAGACGCGCACGCGCACGACGCCGGCGCGGCGCAGCGCGGCGTCGAAGACGTCGTCGCTGCCGACGATCGCCGCCGAGTGCGTCAAGGCCGCGCGGCTGCCGGCGGCGCGGCGGCCGGCCTTCATCACCACCACCGGCTTGGTGTAGGCCGCCGCGCGCAGCGCGCTCATGAAGCGGCGCGCGCTCTGGATTCCCTCCATGTAGACGAGGATGCTCTGCGTCTGTGCATCGTGCGCGAGGTAGTCCAGCACCTGCGGCAGCTCGACGGCGGAGTTCGGCCCCAGCGAGACGACGGTGGAGAAGCCCACGCCGCTGGTACGCGCCCAATCGAGGATGGACGCCGTGAGCGCGCCCGATTGCGACACCAGTCCGAGCTGACCGGGCGCCGCCAGCGGCCCGAGGGCGCTGGCGTTGAGGCCGAGTTCCGGACGCTGGAAGCCCAGGCTGTTGGGCCCCAGCAGGTGGATGCCGTAGTGCCGCGCGATCTGGTGCAGTTCGCTGCACAGCGCGGCCGACATGCCGGTGCACAACACCAGCGCCGCGCGGCAACGGATGCGGCCGACGATCTCCATCGCCGCGACGGCCTGATCGGCCGGAAGCGCCAGCAGCGCCAGGTCGGCACGCGAGTGCGCCAGCTCCGAGAGCGTGCCCGTCATCTCGACGTCGAGCCAGGTCACCGGCCCGGCAAACCCGCCTTCGCGCAGGTGGCGCCGAAGCGTCGCGGCCATGGGCGTGGGCGCGTGCTCGGCCTCCGGATCGCCGGCGAAGACGACGATCGAGCGGGGGACGAAGAGGGCGTTGAGAAAGTGGCGGTCCACGATGGCGGCCCCGGGTGCGCTGGCTCAGTCGGAGAGGAGCATAGGCCAGGAGCGCACGCCGTGGAGGGCGTTGCGGCGCTGCCGGCCCACGCTCGCGCAGGAATCATGCTGCACTGCACAATTCTCGCACAGGGCGAGAACGCCCCATCGGCGCTCCATCAGCTCCCCTTCAGCCGGCGCGCCACCTTCACGCCGCGCAGCCGGTAGGCGTCGGGCATGCCCGAGCCCAGCAGCGGACGCAGATAGAGGCGGAAGGCATCGGTCACGTCGGTCCCCGACGGGGCGATGAAAGCGTCGTCCATCAGCCGCGTCCTGCCGGCCACCACGGGCAGCGGAACGAGCTGGAAATCGGCCGAGTAGAAGCCCGTGCGCTTGATGGTCACCGAGCCGCCGGCGTCGCCCCAGAACGCGAACTGCACGGCCTTCTCGCCGACCTCGCGCGCCTCGCGCTGGTCGACGTCGCTGACGCAGCCGACGAAGCTGCGCTGCAGGTAGCCGAATGTGTCGGCGCGCACGCGCTTGATGCGCAGGCGCTCGCGCACCCAATGACACAGCAGGTCGGCGAGCGCGCCGTTGCCCGAGAGCTGCGGATTGCCGTGCGCGTCGCGCTCGTGATCGCGCGACATCGGCTCGGCGACCAGCGCTCCCGTGGCGTCCCGCACCCCCTCGCTGACGGCGATGACGCAGCGCCCGAGACGCTCGTGGATGGCGCGCACATCGGCGAGGAAGCGCTCGATCTCGAACGGCCGCTCGGGCAGGTAGATGAGGTGCGGACCGTCGTCGGGGAACTTCTTGCCCAGCGAACTCGCCGCGGTGAGGAATCCCGCGTGGCGCCCCATGACGACGCCGATGTAGACGCCTGGAAGCGCCGCGTTGTCGAGGTTGGCACCGGCGAAGGCCTGGGCGACGAAGCGCGCCGCGCTCGGGAAGCCCGGCGTGTGGTCGTTCTCGACGAGGTCGTTGTCGATGGTCTTCGGGATGTGGATGCAGCGCAGCGGGTAGCCCGCGGCGAGCGCCTCCTCGGCGACGATGCGCGTGACGTCGGCCGAATCGTTGCCGCCGATGTTGAAGAAGTGCTCGATCTCGTGCGCGCGCAACACCTCGAACATGGCGCGGCAGTAGGCCAGGTCGGGCTTGTCGCGCGTGCTGCCCAGGGCTGCGGCCGGGGTGCCGGCGACGAGCTCGAGGTTGTGGCTGGTCTCCTGCGTGAGGTCGACGAAGTCCTCGTCGACGACGCCGCGCACGCCGTGGCGGGCCCCGTAGACGCGCGTGACCTCGCGAAAGCGCCGCGCCTCGAGCACGACGCCGACGAGCGACTGGTTGATGACGGCGGTGGGTCCGCCGCCCTGGGCGACGAGGATGCGACCGGATGGCATGCTGGAGCTCCCGGATGGGAGGACATCGAGAATGGAGTGCCCTCACCAAAGCCATTGTGCGCGCGGCCGGGCCGGGTCGGGGCTGACCTATGATGCGCTCGACCTGCCCCAGCCGCCCCGTTGCGGCCCTCATGCCGATGAGCGCCCTGCCGAAATTCGAATCCGAAGCGCCCGCGCGCGAGATCCCGTCCACCGCCGAGAGCGCGCCCGTCCAGGAGGATGCGCCGACGCCAGCGCCCGCCGGCGCGCTGCGTGCCGCGTTCGAGCGCCTGCGTGCGGGCTACGAATCCGAACGCGACCCCTCGCGCGCGGTGCGCATCGAAAGGCTGCGGCGGCTCGAGGCCATGTTGGAGCAGATGGCGCCGGCGATGATCGCGGCGATCAGCGAGGACTTCGGCCACCGGCCCGAGCAGGTGACGCAGCTCGCCGACATCGTTCCGGTGCAGCTCGCCGCGCGCCATGCGCGCAAGCACCTGGCGCAGTGGATGAAGACGCGGCGCGTGCCCACCGGTCTGGTGCATCGCCCCGGCCACAACCGCCTCATGCGCCAGCCGCTGGGCGTGGTAGGCATCGTCAGCCCCTGGAACTACCCCGGGATGCTGGCCTTGGCGCCGGCCGTCGCCGCGCTCGCCGCGGGCAACCGCGTCATGATCAAGCCCTCGGAGATCGGCCCTCGCTTTTCCGAGCTCCTGCGCGAGCAGGTGGCGACGCACTTCGCGCCCGGGGAGATGGCCGTCGTCACCGGAGGCGCCGACGTCGGGCGCGCCTTCGTCTCGCTGCCCTTCGATCACCTGCTCTTCACCGGCTCCACCGCCGTGGGCCGCGAGGTGGCGCTGGCCGCGGCCGCGAACCTGACGCCGGTGACGCTCGAGCTCGGCGGCAAGTCGCCGGCCATCCTCGCGGCGGACTGCGACCTCGCGCTCGCGGTGCCCCGCATCCTCTTCGGCAAGCTGCTCAACAGCGGCCAGACCTGCATCGCGCCCGACTACGTGCTGCTGCCGCGCAACCGCCGCGACGCCTTCGTGAAGGCGATGCGGCGCGCGCACGCCGCGCAGTATCCGACGGTGGCGGCCAACCCCGACTACACGAGTATCGCCACCGAGCGCCACTACCGCCGCCTGCTGGACATGCTGGACGAGGCGCGCGCGGCCGGCGCGCAGGTGCTGCCGCTGCACGCCGAACCGCCGTCGGACGCCGCGCGCAAGCTGCCGCTGCACCTCGTGCTCGACGCGCCGGCCACGCTGCGCGTGATGCGCGAGGAGATCTTCGGCCCCATCCTCCCCGTCGTGACCTACGAGCGCGTGGAGCAGGCGATCGCGCACGTGAATGCCGGCGAGCGGCCGCTGGCGCTGTACTGGTTCGGCAACGACGAGGCCGAGCGCGAGCGCGTGCTGCGCGGAACGCTGGCCGGCGGCGTCACCGTCAACGACACGCTGATGCACATCGGGCAGGAGGAGCTGCCCTTCGGCGGCGTCGGCGCCAGCGGCATGGGCGCCTACCACGGCGAGTGGGGCTTTCGAACCTTCAGCAAGGAGACGGGCGTCTACCATCAAAGCCCCTACAGCGCCGTGAAGCTGCTGTATCCGCCCTTCGGTGCCGCGTTCGACCGGCTGCTCGGGATGATGCGCAGCCTCGGCTGAACCGACCGACGATGAGCCCCGAGACCTACGTCCTCCTGCGCCACGCCCACCGCACCTTCGCCACCCTCTCGATCCTCGGCTTCGTCGCGCGCTGGCTGGGCGTGATGGCCATGCAGCACTGGACGCAGGGGCGCATCGCCAAGTCCCTGCCGCACGTGGTCGACACGCTGCTGCTGCTCTCGGCGCTGGCGATGGCTTGGGGCGCGGGCTTCACGCCCGAGAACGCGCCGTGGATGACGGCCAAGATCGTGCTGCTGCTGGTCTACATCGGCCTGGGCGTGGTGGCGCTGCGCCCGACGCAGCCGCCGCGGCGGCGCATGGTCGCCGGCATCGCCGGCATCCTCGTCTTCGCGCACATCGTCGCCATCGCCTTCACCAAGCAGCCTCTGGGCCTGTTCGCCCGATGGTCCTGAACTGGGTCTGGGTCGGTTTCATTCTGGTGGGCTTCGCGGTCGCGCTCGTGCGCCTGGCGCAGGGCGAGCTCGACATCTTCTCGCGCGTGCTGACGGCGCTCTTCGACACCGCGCGCACCGGCTTCGACATCAGCCTCGGGCTCGTGGGCATCATGAGCCTGTGGCTCGGGATCATGCGCATCGGCGAGCAGGCGGGCGTGATCGGGCTCTTCGCGCGCGCGATGGCGCCGCTGTTCCAGCGCCTGTTCCCCGACATCCCTCGAGGCCACGCCGCCGGCGGCAGCATCGTGATGAACTTCAGCGCCAACATGCTGGGGCTGGACAACGCCGCCACGCCGCTGGGCCTGAAGGCGATGCGCGAACTGCAGGAGATCAATCCGCACAAGGAGATCGCCAGCAACCCGATGATCATGTTCCTGGTGCTCAACACCGCGGGCATCACGCTCATCCCGACCTCGGTCATCGCGATGCGCCAGGCGGTGGCGATCGAGCAGGGACTCACCAGCGGCTTCAACGCCGCCGACATCTTCCTGCCGACGCTGATCGGCACCTTCATCAGCTTTTCCGCCGGGCTCGCGGCGGTGGCCTGGATGCAGCGCATCCGGCTGCTGCAGGCGCCTTTCCTGCTGCTGTTCGGCGGCTTCGCGGCGCTCATGGCGCTGCTCGTCCTCGGGCTGCGCGGCCTTCCCCCGCAGGCGATGGCCGATGCCGTCGGGCTGCTCGGCAGCCTCGTCATCTTCGGCATCATCGTGCTCTTCGTGGCCGCGGGCGCCTGGAAGCGTCTCAACGTCTACGAGGCCTTCGTCGACGGCGCCAAGGAGGGCTTCGACGTCGCCGTGACGATCATCCCCTACCTGATCGCCATCCTCGCCGCGATCTCGGTCTTTCGCAGCACCGGCTGCATGGACGTGCTCATCGGCGCCATCGCCTGGGGTGTGGCGGCGCTGGGCCTGAACGCGGATTTCGTGCCGGCGCTGCCGGTAGGGCTCATGAAGACGCTCTCGGGCAGCGGCGCGCGCGGACTCATGATCGACGTCATGAAGACCTACGGCGTCGAGAGCTTCCAGGGGCGCCTCGCGGCGATCATCCAGGGCTCGACCGAGACCACCTTCTACGTGCTCGCGGTCTACTTCGGCAGCGTGAACATCAAGAAGACGCGCTACGCGCTGGCCTGCGGGCTCTTCGCCGACGCCGTGGGACTGGTCGGAGCCATCCTCGTCGCCTACGCCTTCTATCACGCGTAGCCGCGCGGCGCGATCGCCCGGCTCAGCGGCCCGCCGCCTGCGACGCCGGGCGAGCACGCCCGAAGTCGGCGCAAGGATCGCCGCGCTCGACGCCGGGCGTGCGCCACAGATGCGTGCAGATGCCGGCATCGGCGCGCCAGCCCGGCTCCCCGAAGACCACGACGAGCACGCGCGCGGCGGGTTGCAGGTGTCGCAGCAGCACCGGCACACCGTAGTCCAGCCGCACATGCCCGTTTCCCGCCACCAGCACCCCCGGGCGCCCACCCGCACCCTGCAGCGCCAGGGCGAGCGCGGCGTCACGCAAGCGCTGCGCCGCCCGCATCGCCGGCACGCGCGCCGCAGCGAGGTGGCCGCAATGGCTCTCTTCGAGCGCACGATCCAGCGTCGCCGCGGCAGCGGCGGTCAGCGGCGCGGCGTCGATCAGCGCGCGCAGTTCGGGTGCCGCCGCGGCAAGTCCGTCGCGCGCCACCTGCCGCGCCATCGCCGTCGGTGCGTTGCCGCCCCGAACCGGCAGCCCGGCGTCGAGGATGGCTTCGTAAAGCGGCCGGTGCAGCGGCCAGCGCCAGTTGCGCGCGTCGAAGCCCGCAGCCTGCAGGCGCGCCAGCAGATCGCTGCCCGCTTCGACGCGGCGCCCGCGCTCGAGATGCTCGCTCACGACCACCGCCCCGGTGCCCAGCGCGGCGATGAATTCGCCTCGGCGCGCGTGGTGGTGGACGTTGTCGTGCTGCTCGCCCAGCAGCACCCAGTCGGCCGCACGCGCCTGTGCCAGCAGTCCTGCGCGCGTGAGCGCCTGGCCGCTGGCGGCATCGACGATGTCGTCACGCCACGGCGGCGCCAGCGCGCAGGCCTGCAGCAGCGATCCGCCGAGGGCGGCGAGGGTCGCCAGCGCCTGGCGTCGGGAACAGGAAGATGGGGGCAACATGAGGCCGGGGCGCAATTCGAGACGTGGCACGGGAACGACGCTGGAGGGAAAGTCTGACCGATGTTTCATCTTCGGGTGCTGTCAAGTCGCGCCGACACTGGAACAATGCGCGCCCGAACGAGTCCTGTTTCCGCCGCCCTCTTCACGCTCTTCACGCGCCACGCCCACACCGACTCCCCATGGCCGATCGCCGCGACCGCCCGCCCGTTCTTCGCGTCCTCTTCCTCCTCGTCGCGCTGGTGAGCACGGCGCTCGCGCTGGCGGCGCTGTCGCCGGCGCGGCCCGACGCCGCCATGCCCGAGTTCGCGCCGACCGTTCCCGGTGCCACCGGTGCGGTCGAGAGGGGCAGCGCCCCGACGCGTCTGCCCGGCACGGACGGTTCACCCGGCTGAGCGCACGGCCGCGCGCGCGGCCAGGTGGCGTGCGATGCGCGTCACCAGCCAGAGCCCCAGCAGCGAGCCGGCCCCGGTGGCCAGCCAGGTGAACTGCCAGCCGCCGACGGCGTTGGCCAGCCAGGCCACCAGCGGCGGGCCGCTGAACTGGCCGATCGACGACCACTGCTGCATCCAGCCGACCGTCGACGACAAGGTGTGCTCGCCCGGCGCGGCGTGCACCACGAGCGCGAACAGCGTCCCTGGAATGAGTCCGCCGACGAGCGAGAACGACAACACGCCGAGGTAACGCAGCCACGCTGGCTGCCCGAGCGCGGCGAAGGCGACCACGGTCCCCAGTCCGGCGACCGTGAACCCGAGCGCCAACAGGCGCGGCGGCGTCCAGCCGTGGTGCAGCAGCCAGCCCGAGCCGATGTTGCCGCCCATGTTCACCCCCGCCACCAGCGCCGTCAGCACGCCTCCGAGCGCGGGCGCCATGCCCGCGTCGCGGTAGATCGTCGGCAGGAATCCGATGACCGCGAGCCATTGCCCCGAGTAGCAGGCGAAGCTCAGCGCGAGCAGCCAGGGACCGGGCGCGCGCAGCGTATGGCGCAGGCGCTGGCTCCAGGGCAGCAGCGTCGCCGGCCGGGGGCCGGAACCCCTGCCCGGGTCGGGGACGAAGCGCCAGAGCGCCAGCGCCATCACCCCCGAGAGCAGCGCCAGCCACCACCACCAGGCGCGCCAGCCCAGCGCTTCGATCACCAGCGGCCCCAGCAGCAGTGCCATCGCCACGCCCAGCGGCATGTAGGCGCCCCAGGTGCCCATCGTGCGCCCCAGCTGAGCAGGGCTCACCAGCAGACGCAGCAGGCCCGGCGCCGGCAGCACGACGAGCAGAAAGCCGAAGCCTTCGAGCGCACGCAGCAGCATCAGCGGCGTCACGTCCGCGACGCCGCCGCCGAAGGCGCTGGCCAGCGTGAGCAAGGCCAGGCCGCCGAGCATGCTGCGCCGGTAGCCCAGTCCGTCGGCCAGCACGCCGAAGACCAGACCCAGGCTCATGCCGGCAAGCTGCACCAGCGACAGCAGGAAGCCCGCCTGCACCAAAGTCACGCCCAGCGCCTGCTGCAGCGCCGGAATCGCCGGCGGCAGCTTGCCCAGGTGCAGCGCCGCGACCACGCCCGCGGCGATGACGAGCGCCGCGGCGCGCAGGGTGTTCGCGGCGGACGCTTCGCCGGCCTTGCGCATGGATGCTTTTCCGCGCGCGGATTCAGCGCGCGCCGGGCGCCACCACGGCCAGCGCCCACAGCCGCGCCAGCAGGCCGAGCTGCGGGTGCCCGGCGACTTGCCGGAAGGACGCTGCCGCTTCGTCGCCACGGCCCGCACGCGCCAGCGCCTGCCCGTACTGCAGCCGCGCCTGCTCCGCATCGGGCAGCGCGGCGCCGAGTGCGGCCTGCATCAAGGCCAGCCCCGGGGACGTCTGGCCGATCGAGACCAGCGCGGCGCCGGTGTTGAAGGTGTTCGCCGCCGCGCGCGCATTGCCGAGTGCCGCGGGCCGCGCCGCCGCCGCTTCGAGGCTCGCACGATCCTCCTGCGCCTGGCGCGTGACGGTGGCGCGCAGGCGTTCCTGCTCCGCCGCCCCCTGGCCCTTGCCGAGCACGCCCTTGGCGAAGCCGGTGTCGAGCACCTGCCTGGCCTCCTCCGGCAAGCCGGCCTTGTGCGCCAGTTCGGCCAGCACGAGGTAGTCGTCGGCCTCCTCCATCATGCCGCGCTGCAGGCGCAGGCGATAGACGTCGATGTCCCAGCGCGCCTGCCAGCCGGGCTGCCGCTGTACGCGCGACAACAGGTCGGGCCAGTACTCCTGGCGTCCATGCTCGCGCAGCAACTCCTCGGCCAGGCGAACATAGTTGGCGTCATCCTTCGAGTGCCCGTACGCGGACGCCAGCAGCCGCAGGTCGTCCAGCGCCAGCTTGCCGTCCCGCTGGCGCTGCGCCTCGAGCAGTTCGGCGCTGCCCTTGAAGTCGTCCTGCAGGTAGGTCGCACGCACCAGCACCGCCTGCACCGCAGGCGCCTTGCTGCCCGCGGCCTGGGCCTCGCGCGCCGCCTTGGCCGCGTCGGCATAGGCCTTGAGGTTGAAGTGCGCACGCGCAAGCATCTCCCGGCACTGCAGGGCGTCCTGCGCACTCTGGGCGCCCGACGCCAAGGCCGCCTGCAAGGACTGCAGCGCCGCAGCGTACTGCTCGAGCTGCATCTCGACGAGGCCGCGAATGCGATGCAGCACCGTGGCCTCGGCCGGTTGCAGATCCTTCAGCGTCGCCTGCGCCTGCTCGAGCGTGTCGCGCGCTTCGGCGGCCTTGCCCGCACGAAAGAGCTCGATCGCCTTGTTGAGCGCAGCGCCGACCTCGGCCCGCACGGCAAAGCTCGGGGCGGAGGCCGCCGACGCCGCGGCCGCCGGCTGCGCCGCCAGCTTGGGGGAGAAGCTGCTCAGCGCGAGCGCAGCGGCGAGGATGGAAAGCAAGGTGCCGGCGCTGCGGCGGGGAAAGCTCGGGGTGGGCATCACGGGAGGCTTCCAGGGCCGGCGGCCAGGGTTGCAACAGGGGCGCGCGATGCTACCCGAGCGGCGAGCCGGATCACCGACGCCCATTTGCCGAACCCCTTGAAGTGCGCCGGTCGAACCCTATAATCTCGCTGCTAGCACTCACAAGGCTTGAGTGCTAACTGACCTTCCACCGCCGGTCGATGGAACGGTCGCAAGAGAGTTAATAGGCGCCCACTTCTTTGCGCCGCCCCGCCTGAGTTGAACCCACAGGAGATGTTGATGAAGCTTCGTCCGTTGCACGATCGCGTGATCGTCAAGCGCCTCGAGAACGAAACCAAGACCGCCTCGGGCATCGTGATCCCCGACAACGCGGCCGAGAAGCCCGATCAGGGCGAAGTGCTGGCCGTCGGCCCCGGCAAGCGCAACGACAAGGGCGATTTCGTCGCCCTGAACATCAAGGTCGGCGATCGCGTGCTGTTCGGCAAGTACAGCGGCCAGACCGTGAAGGTCGACGGCGACGAGTTGCTGGTCATGCGCGAGGAAGACCTCTTCGCCGTCGTCGAGAAGTAAACGAGACCCCCAGGCTGCGCATCGCGGCGCTGCCGCGATGCCCGCCACCCCCCGAAGGTGCTCTCGCCCGACCGGGCGACCCGGATCGGGCTCGGCTCCTCGCTGAACCCCAACATTGAATTCGGAGAGATACAACATGGCTGCCAAAGACGTCGTCTTCGGTTCCGACGCCCGCGCCCGCATGGTCGAGGGCGTGAACATCCTGGCCAACGCGGTCAAGGTCACACTCGGCCCCAAGGGCCGCAACGTGGTGCTCGAGCGCTCCTTCGGCGCCCCCACCGTCACCAAGGACGGTGTCTCGGTGGCCAAGGAAGTCGAGCTCAAGGACAAGCTGCAGAACATGGGCGCGCAGATGGTCAAGGAAGTCGCTTCCAAGACCAGCGACAACGCCGGTGACGGCACCACCACCGCCACCGTGCTGG
Source organism: Burkholderiales bacterium (assembly GCA_026932235.1). GTDB lineage: Bacteria > Pseudomonadota > Gammaproteobacteria > Burkholderiales > Burkholderiaceae_C > Rubrivivax. Next base: position 13,425 of record JAIXKR010000086.1, on the reverse strand, counting down.
CGCAGTCCATCGTGCGCGAGGGCATGAAGTTCGTCGCCGCGGGCATGAACCCCATGGACTTGAAGCGCGGCATCGACAAGGCCGTCACCGCGCTGGTCGACGAGCTGAAGAAGGCCAGCAAGCCGACGACCACGAGCAAGGAGATCGGCCAGGTCGGCTCGATCTCGGCCAACAGCGACGAGTCGATCGGCAAGATCATCGCCGACGCCATGGACAAGGTCGGCAAGGAAGGCGTCATCACCGTCGAGGACGGCAAGAGCCTGAACAACGAGCTCGACGTCGTCGAGGGCATGCAGTTCGATCGCGGCTACCTCTCGCCCTACTTCATCAACAACCCCGACAAGCAGGTCGCGGTCCTCGACAACCCCTACGTGCTGCTGCACGACAAGAAGATCAGCAACATCCGCGAGCTGCTGCCGGCGCTGGAGGCGGTGGCCAAGAGCGGCCGTCCGCTGCTGATCGTCGCCGAGGAGGTCGAGGGCGAGGCGCTGGCGACACTGGTCGTCAACACCATCCGCGGCATCCTCAAGGTCGTGGCGGTGAAGGCGCCTGGCTTCGGTGACCGCCGCAAGGCCATGCTCGAGGACATCGCCATCCTCACCGGCGGCAAGGTGATCGCCGAGGAAGTCGGCCTCACGCTCGAGAAGATCACGCTCGCCGACCTCGGCCAGGCCAAGCGCGTCGAAGTCGCCAAGGAGAACACCACCCTCATCGACGGCGCCGGCAAGGCCGCCGACATCGAGGCGCGCGTGAAGCAGATCCGCATCCAGATCGAGGAAGCGACCAGCGACTACGACCGCGAGAAGCTGCAGGAGCGCGTGGCCAAGCTGGCCGGCGGCGTGGCGGTGATCAAGGTCGGCGCGGCCACCGAGGTCGAGATGAAGGAGAAGAAGGCCCGCGTCGAGGACGCGCTGCACGCCACCCGTGCCGCGGTCGAGGAAGGCATCGTCGCCGGCGGCGGCGTGGCCTACCTGCGCGCGCGCGCGGCCATCGGCAACCTCGAGGGCGACAACGACGACCAGAGCGCGGGCATCCGCATCGTCATGCGCGCCATCGAGCAGCCGCTGCGCGAGATCGTCGCCAACGCCGGCGGCGAGCCCAGCGTGGTCATCAACAAGGTCATCGATGGCAAGGGCAACTTCGGCTACAACGCCGCCAACGACACCTATGGCGACATGATCGAGATGGGCATCCTGGATCCGACCAAGGTCACGCGCACCGCCCTGCAGAACGCCGCCTCGGTCGCCGGCCTGATGCTCACCACCGAGTGCATGGTCGCCGAGGCGCCCAAGGAAGAAACCCCGGCCATGCCCGGCGGCGGCATGGGCGGCATGGGCGGCATGGGCATGGACATGTAAGTCCCGGCTCACGCGGGCAGCGGCGGCACGCGCGGCCGCAGCCCACGCCAGCGAAAGGCCTGCGTCCTCGCAAGACGCGGGCCTTTTCCATTGGACTTCCGCCCTTGCGGATGCGGTGTCGCGCCGGAAAATCGAGCCCTTGCCGCACTCCTTCGCAGCACCTTGAGCACACAACCCGCCCTGCAGCGCTTCGTCGACGACGAACTGCTGCGCGCCCCCATGCTCGCCGACCAGTTGGTCGAGGAGACCCTGCTGGCGATCAAGCGCGAGAGTGCGGGGGGCAGCCTGCACGAACGCCAGCTCACCGCCGACGTGCTGCGCGCGCTGAACGACCACCGTCAGCTCGTCGTGCGCGAGTTCGTGCGCGCGCTGCGCGAGCAGACGCGGCGCGAGCTGGCCCAGGCGGCACCGCACCGCCCGACGCTGCCCTCGGGGCCGGGCGGTCTTTCGCTCGTCGACGAGGCGCAAGTCGAGGTCGACGTCGAGATCTCGCGCGCGATCGAGGCCGTCAGGAGCGTGGCCGAGCACGAGTTGCGCGAGGTGATGAGCTTCACCTCGGCACTCGTCGGCGACATGGACGTGGCGCGCGACTACAACCCGCTGCGCCCGGAAGTGATGGGCCAGGTGCTGTGGCAGGCGGCGCAGGCGCTGCCACTGGCGAAGGCCTTCCAGCTGGCCTTCATGCGCCACGCCGGCCAGCCGCTGGCGCAGCTGATGCGCAAGGCCTATGCCGGTGCCTGCGCGCGCCTGGAGGCCCAGGGTGTCGAACCCGCCACCTACCGCACGGTGATCATCTTCGGCAGCCAGAGCGGGCGCCGGCAACAGGATTCCTTCTTCGATCCGCGGGCCAACCGCATCGATTCCCCGGTGACGCTGCCGCCGCCGGCCATGCGTGCCACGGCAACGGCAGCCGTGGAGGCGACCACGACGGCGATGCCCTTGCGGCACCCCGGGTCCGCAAGCACGCAGCAGCAGGCCCCGCGCGCGCCTGGGCAAGCGGGCGAAGGCCGCAGCGCCGCACCCGAGCGCGCGCGCGTCGAACTCGTCGGCCGGCTCTTCGACACGCTGCTCGGCGACCGCCGGCTGGACGCCGACCTGCAGCAATTGCTCGCGCGGCTGCAGCCAACGGCGCTGCGCCTGGCCTCGCGCGACCCTGGCCTGCCCGACAACCCCACGCATCCGCTGTGGCTCTTCGTCGACCGGCTTGCACTGCAGGGCGAATTGCACGCGTCGCCCCCCGATGCCGAGCGCGCGCAGATGCTGCGCTTCGCCCATGGGCTGCTGGATGCGCTGACGAGCGAGTCGCCGCGCGACGCCGACCCCTTCCGCTGGGCGCGCGAGCGCCTGTTCGCCTTCGAGCGCAGCCGCTTCGAGATGCGCCGCGGCGCCGTCGACGCCGAACTGCACAGCCTGCAGGCGCTCGAGGACCAGGTGGTCGCGGGCGGCCCGCCGCCCACCAGCCCGGGCGCGCTGGACATCGGCCAGCTCGATACCGTGCCCGCGGACCTGCTCGACGACCTGTCGCTCGCGGGGCCGGGCAAGGACCACCCGGCCGACGGCGCGCGCTGGCTGACCGGCCTGCGCAGCGGCGACTGGGTGCACATGTTCATGCAGGGCGCCTGGGTCAACGCCCAGCTCCTGTGGTACGGCCACCACCGCGAGTACTGGCTCTTCGCCGACGGCGCCTCGGCCAGCACCTGGGCCATTCGCCGCGGTGCGCTCGAGCGCATGCTCGAAGCGCAATTGCTCACCGCCCTCGCCCCGCGCTCGCTCATCCGCGAAGCCACCGAGCGCGTCCTGCGCCGCGACGGCGACCGCGGCGGCTGAAAAGGAAGCGGCGCCCAAAGGCGCCGCTTCGTGGCAGGATCTGGCCTCGCGACCGCTCAGCTCAACTCAGGCCCGAACCGCCGCGCGCCGGCGCGCCCACCCCGCACCCGCCAGCGCAACACCGATCAGCGCGAGCGAAGCCGGCTCCGGCACATCGCCGCCGGGCATCTCTTCGACGCGGATGAAGTTCTGTGTCGCATGCGGGTTGGGATCGAAATACACCGTGTACTGGTAGGTCTTGATCGCGCTGAGGTCGGCGCCGTTGACGCTCGACCAGCTATTGCTGTTCAGGGCCGTGAGATAGGCGTCGATCTGCGTCGTGAGACCACCAGGCCCGTTAGCGCCTCGCAGGGCTCCGCCCGTCCGCGAGTAGGCGGACTCGCCCATGATTTCCCAGATCGCGTAGCCAAAGGCTGCCGCCTTGACTGACGACGTCAGGCTGTCGCTGTAAGCATGCGCGAACAGCGTGGTCAGTTTGCTCTCGACCGTCGCGGGATTCTGATAGCCGTACGACAGGCCGTTGTAGTTCGGCACCATCTGCTGGTAGTAGCCGGTTGGCCCGCTCGGCGGCGGCAATGGATCGTTCAGGAAGCTGTTGAGCGATGCCATCGTATAGGCATTGACCCCGAACTGAGCCGTGGTCTTCGGGTCGATGCAATAGGCCCAGAAGGTGCTCGTTCCGTCGTTCGTCTCCACAGCGCCAGACCACGCCGACGACGTCGCTGAACCGCCATTGAGATTGTTGATGGACATGTTACTGCCCAGATACACCGACGGGCTCGACAGCGAGACGGCGGAGGCATCGATGGCGGACAAACCCAATGCCAGCGCAAGGCCCAGCGACAGTGTGGGGAGACGGAGGACTTTGATCTTCATGATTCGAGTTCCTGAAAACCCCAAGGGCGCGAAAACCTCGAGGCTGACCCATTCAGCATAGCGATCACCGCATCGACAGAGAACCCGCATTCGCGGGATCCCGCCCACCCGCCTCGCGCAACACGCGGAACCGGCGACCACTTCAACACCCTCATCGAAGACAAAGCAACATCGATGCCAGAACGGTAAGCCATTGTTTTGCAACGATCGTGAATTCCAGTCCGGGCATCGTCCCACATCAAGTGTCAAATTCACCGACACTTGATGCGAGCCTTCACAAGCCCAGCTCGGCCTTGAGCGCGTCGAGTTCGGGCCCCGGCGGTGGCGGCGGCGTCGCCGCCAGCGCCGCGCGCAGCTCGTCGCGGGCCTCGGCCTTGCGGCCGGCCTTTGCCAGCGCCGAGGCCAGCGCCCAGCGCAGGCCGCCGTCGGCGGGGGCGCGCAGCCGGGCGTCGCGCAGCACGCGCACGCCGTTCTCGAGGTCACCCTTCTGCACCAGCATCCAGCCGTAGTTGCCCGCCAGCTGCGCGTTCTCGGGTTGCAGCTTCATCGCCTGCTCGGCCACGGCGAGCGCCTGCGGGTCGCCGCTGCGCAGCAGTGCCGCCGAATAGGCCCCCAGCGCCTGCGCGTCCGTCGGGCGCAAGGCCACCAGCGCCGCGTAGACGTCGCGCGCCTGCGCATGACGACCGCTGCCGGCGTACGACTGAGCCAGCGCCTGCAGCGTGACGGCATCGTCCGGCGCCGCCTTGCGCGCCTGCTCGAGCACCGCGATCGCCTGAGCGGGCTGCTTGTCGGTGAGGTAGGCCTGTGCCAACAGGAGCGCGATCGGCGGCGAGGCCTCGCGCGCGTACGCGGCCTTGTACTGGGCGATCGCCGCGGCCGTCTGGCCGCGCGAGAGCGCCACGTGCCCGCTCGTCAGCAGGGTCGGCACGGCGCCGGGATGGCGCGCCTGCAGCCGCTTCAGCGCCGCATCCACCGCCGCGGCGTCGCGCTCGCGCGCGGCGATCTCGACCTGCAGCGTCATCACGGCGATGTCGTCCGGCGCCGTCTGCTCGGCCTTGCCCAGCACATGGCGCGCCGCGGCCGCGTTGCCCGCGGCCAGCAGCATGCGCGCCACCTGGAGTTGCGCCGCGGCGTCGGCGCCGGCGTACTTGGACGCCTCCTGCAGCGCCTGCACCGCCATCGCGGCGTCGCGCGCGGCCAGCTGCGCCTGCGCCAGCGCCATCAGCACCGGCACCGCCTCGGGGTAGGTGGCGGCGAGCGACTTCGCTGCGGCCAGGCCCTCGGGTGTGCGGCCCTGCTGCAGCAGCAGGTTCACCCGCGCCAGGCCGGGACGCGGGTCGCGGTTCTGCATGCCGTCGGCCTTGGTCCAGTGCTCGAGCGCGGTCTGCGGCCGCCCCGCGCGCTGCTCGAGCGCACCGAGCTGGAACCAGGCTTCGGTGTCCTTGGGCTGGTCCTTCACCCAGTTCGCGAGGCGCGCGCGCGCGGCGTCGATGCGGCCTTCGTCGACGTCGAGCATCGAGAGGTTGATGATGGTCTGCCGATGCTTCGAATCCTGCGCCAGCACCTGTTCGTAGACCGCGCGCATGCCGGCGTTGTCGCCCAGCCTCCCCTTGATGTTGCCGAGGAAGTTCAGCATCGCCAGGTCGCCGCCGCTGGCCTTGACCAGGTCCTCGGCGATCTTCACCGCCTTGGCGCCCTCGCCGCGGCGCGCGTGGTAGATCGCGAGTTCGGTCGCCGCGCGCGGGTCGCCGGGGCGCTTGGCGACCACGGCCTCGAGGTTGCCGAGCGCCTCGCGCTCACGGCCGAGGCCGAACTGCGCGAAGGCGAGTTCGCGCCGCGCGTCCAGGCTTGCGCCCTTGCCTGCGTTGCCGCCGCCGGCAGCCAGCGCACGCTCGAAGGACTCGGCCGCGCGCGCGTACTGCCTTCTCGCCAGCTGAGCCGAGCCCGTCAGGTACAGCACCTGCGGGTCCTTGGGCGCGATGCGCGCGAGGTTGTCGAGCAGCGTCGTGGCACGGCCGAGCTCGCGCCCGTCCAGCAGCAGCTGCGCCAGGAGCAGCTGGCCCTGCAAGTGGCGCGGATTGCGCGTCAGCAGCACGTCGACGTACTCGCGCGCGCGCTCGCCGTTTCCGAGCGCCCGGTGCGCGAGCGCGCCGGTCAGCAGCACGGCGTCGCTGGCCGTGCGAAGTCCCGGCGGCAGCGCATCGACGCGGTTGGCCGCCTCGGCATACTCGGCCTTGGCGGTCTTCTCGTCGCCGGCGGCGGCGGCAAGGGTCGCGCGCATGAACGAGGCGCGCGGCTCGATCACCTTCGCGGCCGCCATTTCGGCCAGCAGCTTGGCCGCCTCGTCGTTCCGGTGCAGACCCATCAGCACCGCGGCGCGTCCGATCAGGGCGTCGACCAGTCTGGGGTTGAGCGCGACTGCCTTGTCGAACGAGGCCAGCGCCGGCTGCAGCTCGCCCGCAGCCTGTTGTACGGTGCCCAGCTGCTGCCACGCGGCCGCGTTGCCCGGCGCCAGCTCGGCCGCCCGGCGCGCCAGAGCGCGCGCCTTCTCGATCTCACCCATCCGCAGCAGCACCGGCACCTCGGCCACGAGCGGGTCGGCCGACTTCGGGTCCAGCCGGCGCGCTTCGGCAAACGCCGCCTGCGCCGCGCTCGAATTGCCCGTCATGGCGTAGGCGGAACCGCGCATCGTCTGCAGTCCGGCCTGCAGCGCATCCGGGACGCCGGCCACCACGAAGGTGTCGAGGAGCTTGGCCGGTTCGCCCAGCAGCAGGTAGATCTGACCCAGATAAGGGGCAAGCTCGGCCTTGCTGACGCCCATCGCCAGCGCCTCCTCGAGCGTCGCCTGCGCGCTTCGGTACTGGCCCGTGGCCAGCAGCGACTTGCCCAGCAGCAGCTGAGCCGCGAGCAGCCGGCGGTCCTTCTGCAGCGCGTTCTTCGCCTGCACGATGGCGCCGGCGAAGTCGCTGCGCTCGTAGAGCGTGCGCGCGTCGTCGAAATACTGGTCGGCGCTGATCCTGGGATCGGCCTGCGCCATCGCGCTGCCGACCGCCGCCGCCGCGAGCACGCTGCCGCCGAGCCTGATCGCCGCACGGCGCAGGCCGGTGCCGCCGGACGACGAACGCCGCGAGCGGGCAGGCGGTGGGGGCGGCGGGGAGGATCGGGTCTTCACGGCAAGTTCCTCGAAGAGCAGTTGCGCGCGCGGGCACGGGCGCGGACCAAGGAGGATTCTGCGGGCCGCGGGCGCGCCGGGGCCGCCGCTGCGGGCGAGGTTTCGCGCCCGAAGCCGGAGGATTTGGCGCTGCCGGCCTCTCAGTGCGGCGTGTCCGCGTGCGCCTCCGGCGCCGGCGGCATGCCTGCCACCCACTCGCGCAGCGCGAGCGCGGCATCGGCCACGCCGTGGCGCGAGAGCGCCGAGAACAGCGTCAGCCCGATGTCGCTGTGCTCGCCGGCCAATTCACCAAGCACGGCCTGCGCCGCCCGCAGCGCGGCGTCGGCCTCGCGACGGTTGAGTTTGTCGGCCTTGGTCAGCAGCACCAGCAGGCGCACCTCGCCGCTGGCCACGCGCGGTGCGATCAGCGCGAGCAGCTGGCGGTCGAGGTCGGTGAAGCCCAGGCGCGAGTCGATCATCTGCACCACCCCGTGCAGGTTGCGCCGCGTGCGCAGGTAGTCGGCCATGACCTCCTGCCAGCGCAGCTTGGCCGCACGCTCGACGGCGGCGTAGCCGTAGCCGGGCAGATCGGCGAGCAAGGCGTCGGCGGCGTCCTTCGGGCCCAGCTCGAAGAGGTTGATATGCTGCGTGCGCCCGGGCGTGCGCGAGGCGAAGGCCAGGCGCTTGTGCTGCGCGAGCGTGTTGATCGCGGTCGACTTGCCGGCATTGCTGCGGCCGACGAAGGCGATCTCGGGCAGCTCGGTCGCCGGCAGCTCGTGCAAGCGGCTGGCGGTGACCAGGAAGCGCGCGCTGTGCAGCCAGGCGAGCGCAGCGCGCGCACCGGGGGAATCCGGGGCGGCGTGGGGCTTCGAGGAGCTCGTCATGGTCCATTGTAAAATTCCGCGGTTTGGACATCGCCTGACACCGATCGAGGCCCGAATGAAGCTGCCGCACCTGATCGCATCCCTCACGCTTGCCGCCAGCCTCGCTTCGACGGCGACCGCCGCCGAAGCCCAGGCTCCGGCCCCGATCGATGCGGCCAGGATCGCCGAGCTCTCGGCGACCTGCCAGGCCTGCCATGCCGCCGACGGCACGCGCGGCCTCGCGGACAACCCGATCCTGCAAGGCCAGCATCCCGAGTACCTGCTCAAGCAGCTGCGGGAGTTCAAGGCCGGCAAGCGCATCAACGCGATCATGCAAGGCATGGTCGCACCGCTGTCGGACGACGACATGAAGGGTCTTGCGGCCTTCTACGGCGAGAAGAAGCCCGTCCTCGGCGCGTCGAAGAACAAGGACACGCTCGCGCTGGGCGAGAAGATCTACCGCGGCGGCGTCGCCGATCGCCACATCCCCGCCTGCGCCGGCTGTCACAGCCCCAACGGCGCCGGAATTCCGTCGCAGTATCCGCGCCTCTCGGGCCAGCACGCCGAGTACACCGAGGCGCAGCTCGTGACCTTCCGCAGCGGCGAGCGCGCCAACAACGCCGAGATGACGGCCATCGCGGGCAAGATGAACGACAAGGAGATCAAGGCCTTGGCGGACTATCTGGCCGGCCTGCGCTGACCGCGCCGCGGGCATCGACCCCGCACGAAGGCCGGTCGCGCACCGGCCTTCGGCCTTTTCGGCCAGCCGCCTGGCCGGGCCTTGCCGCAGGTCTGCGCACGCCGTGGCCGCAGCGGGCGTACGATGGCTCGCCCGCCGGCCCGCGGAGGATTCATGAACTTTCATCGCGATCGCGGCTTCGCCCACCCCAGACCCTCCGAAATCACGCCTCGAGGCGCCTACGAGAACCGGCGTGACTGGCTGCGCCGCGTCGGCGTTGCCGCGGCCGGCACCGGCCTCGGGGCATGGGCGCTGCGCGAGGTGCGCGCCGCGTCGGTTCCCGCCGGCGCTGCGCTGGCCGGCTCGCGCAGCAGCGTCAGCGGCGCGCTGACGATGGAGCGGCCGACCTCGCGCGAAGACGCCACCACCTACAACAACTTCTACGAGTTCGGCACCGACAAGGCCGACCCCGCGCAGCGCGCACGCAGCTTGAGGACGCAGCCCTGGGCGCTGAGCGTCGAGGGCGAGGTGAAGAGGCCGCGGACCTTCGACCTCGACGCGCTGCAGAGGCTCGCCGCGATCGAGGAGCGCGTCTACCGCCTGCGCTGCGTCGAAGGCTGGTCGATGGTCATTCCCTGGCTCGGCTGGTCGCTCTCGCACCTGATCAAGGCCGCCGAGCCGACCGGCAACGCGAAGTTCGTGCAGTTCGTGACGCTGGCCGACGCGGCGCAGATGCCGGGGCTGCGCAGCCGCGTGCTCGACTGGCCCTACGTCGAGGCGCTGCGCATGGACGAGGCGATGCACCCGCTGGCGATGCTCGTCTTCGGCATGTACGGCGAAGTGCTTCCGCCCCAGAACGGCGCGCCGCTGCGGCTGGCGGTGCCGTGGAAGTACGGCTTCAAGTCCGCCAAGTCGATCGTGAGGATCCGCTTCCTCGCGCAGCAGCCGACAACGAGCTGGGAGAAGGCCGCGCCGAGCGAGTACGGCTTCTACTCGAACGTGAACCCGCACGTCGACCATCCGCGCTGGAGCCAGGCCAGCGAGCGCCGCATCGGCGAGGACGGCCTGTTCGCGAAGAAGCGCCCGACGCTGATGTTCAACGGCTACGAGGCCCAGGTCGGCACGCTCTATGCCGGCATGGACCTGAAGAAGTTCTTCTAGGCAAGGGGAAAGCGCCGCCGCGCCTGCCCCGGCGGGCCGGCGGCAAGCCCTCCGATCCTGCCCTTGCGACGCCTCCTGCGCTCCGCCGCGGCAAAGCCGCTGGTCTTCGCCCTCGCGCTGCTGCCGCTGGCGGACCTCGTCCTGCGCGCCTTCGGCGACGCGCTCGGCGCCAACCCGGCAGAGGCGCTGATCCGCGGCCTGGGCGACTGGACGCTGCGCCTGCTGTGCCTCACGCTGGCCGTGACGCCGCTGCGCCAGTGGAGCGGGTGGCCGGAGCTCGCGCGCTTTCGCCGCATGCTCGGGCTCTTCAGCTTCTTCTACGGCCTGCTGCACTTCCTCGCCTATGCCTGGCTGGACATGGGGCTGGACCTCGGCGACATCACGCACGACATCGCCAAGCGCCCCTTCATCCTCGTCGGCAGCACCGCGCTGCTGCTGATGCTGCCGCTGGCGGCGACGTCCTTCGGCGCCGCGATGCGCGCGCTCGGCGGCGCGCGCTGGCAGGCGCTGCACCGCAGCGTCTACGCCATCGCGCTGCTGGCGCTGCTGCACTTCTTCTGGATGCGCGCGGGCAAGAACGACTTCGCCGAGGTCGGCGTCTACGCGATCGTGGTCGCGCTGCTGCTGGGCTGGCGGCTCGTGCAGCGGCTGCGCCGCGCCGTGCGCGACCGGAATAATCGGGCACGCGCCGGCGCCGCCGCGCCGATGTCCACGGAGCAAGACGCATGAACGACGACAAGGGCACCCAGCCGCCGCTGAAGCTGATCTCCTCGATGGCCACGCGCGCGCTGCTGGCCGAGCTGGCGACGGCCTGGCAGGCCGAGCATCCGCAGGCCCCGCTGGCCATCGAATCCGTCGGCGGCGTCGATGCCGCCCGGCGCGTCGCGGCTGCAGAGGCCTTCGACGGCGTCGTGCTCGCCGCCGACGCCATCGACAGGCTGATCGCGAGCGGTCACGTGCTCGGGCCGCGCGTGGACCTGGTGCGCTCGGGCGTCGCCGTCGCGGTGCGCGAAGGCGACGCGCCGCCCGACATCGGCAGCGAGGCCGCACTGCAGCGCGCCGTGCGCGCGGCGCGCACGATCGGCTACTCCACCGGCCCGAGCGGCACGCAGTTGCTGGCCTTGTTCGAGCGCTGGGGCCTGATCGACGCGCTGCGCGCCAGGCTGGTGCAGGCGCCGTCGGGAACGCCGGTCGGCCGGCTCGTCGCCGAGGGGCGCGTCGAACTCGGCTTCCAGCAGCGCAGCGAGCTGCTGGGCCTGGCGGGGATCCGCATCGTCGGTGACATGCCGGAGCCGGTGCAGATCACGACGGTCTTCGCCGCCGGCCTCGCGACCGTGAGCGCGCGCGCCGAGGAGGTGCGCGCGCTGCTGGGCTGGCTCGCGTCGCCTGCGGTGGCCGCGGTCAAGCAGCGGCACGGCATGGAAGCGGCCTGAAGGCGCAGCCGCGGCCGCAGGCGCGATCGAGGCTAGGCCGCCGGACCGCGCTCGACGCCTTCGGTTTCTTCGCTCCCGCCGTCGTCCTCGTGCGCGCGCTCGTACAAGCGCGCCAGCAGCGCGATCAGCTGCCGCCGCTCGGCGGCCGACAAGGGCGCCGCGAACTCGTCCTCGTGCGCCTTCATCAGGCGCTGGAAGCGCGGCAGTTCGGCCTCGCCGTTCTTCGTCAGGCGCAGCCCGTAGCTGCGTTTGTCGCTGGGCGAGGGCTCGCGCACGATGAGGCCGCGCGCCTCGAGCTGGTCGACGACCTTGACGATGGTCGAGCGGTCGACCTCCATCGCCTCGGCCAGACGACTTTGCGCCAGACCGGGATTGGCGGCGATCACCTGCAGCATGCCCAGCAGCCCCGGCGTGATGCCGGTCTGCGCGGCCACGGTGCGCGAGAAGTGGCGAAAGATCGCCACCTGCGTGCGCCGCAGGTGGTAGCCGAGCACCGTGGGCAGCGTGCCGTAGCTGAGCTCGGCCGCCGCGGTCGCGGCCTTCAGCCCTGCTCGACCTGGCCGTCGTCGTTCCACAGGCGATCGATCAGCCCACGCGTCATGCGGTGCAGGGCGCGGCGCCGGTACTTGGCGCCGGTGACCGTGGTGCGCAGCACGTTGGCGGTCTTGCGCAGGATCTCGACCAGGCGCGTGGCCGCGGCCTCGTCCCAGGGCTTGCCGATCAGGTCGGCCGTGTTCAGCAGCAGCGGCGCCGAGTTGGTGCCGGTGATGGCCACGCGCAGTTCGGCAAGCACGTCGCCTTCGCGCCGCAGCGCCACCGCCACGCCGGCGAGCGGGAAGTCGACGGCGTCGCGCACGCGCGCCTTCTCGTAGCCGACGCGGCGTCCGGCGACCGGTGGCGGCAGCACGACGGCGGCCAGCGCCTCTTCGGGTGCCAGCGTCAGGTACTGCGCGCCGTCCTCGCGGTACAGCGTCTCGATGGCTGCGCGCCGCATGCCCGCGGGCGCGAGGATCGCGGCCTCGGCGCCGAGCGCAATCAGCACGGGCGCGATGTCGCCGTGGTAGGTGGCGTAGCAGCGGTCGCTCTTCACGACCACGTGGCAGCGGTCGCCCTTGTACTTGAGGCAGAAGCCGTTGCCCTCGCGCCACCAGTCGCTCTGGTTGTAGAAGATGCAGCGCGTGTCCTGGCACAGGTTGCCGCCGAGCGTGGCCGAGGCCCGGTGCGTCGGCCCGGCGACCGCCAGTGCCGCGGTCGCCAGCGCCGGATACGTCGACGCGATCTCGGGCCGCCGGGCAAGCTCGGCGAGCGTGATGCCGGCACCGACCCACAGCGCGCCGTCGACCTGCCGCACGCTGCCGTAGTCGGCGATGCCGCCGAGATCGATCAGGTCGCTCGGTTCGCCCAGGCCGCGGCGCAGGTTGACGATCAGGTCGGTGCCGCCGCCGAGGAAGCGCGACTCCGGCAGGCTGGACTTGAGCTTGACCGCCTCGTCCAGCGAGGCCGGGTGGTGGCAGCGGAATTCGGGCATCAGGTTCATGTCGGCACCCCGTCGCGCTTGTCGATCAGTTCCATCATCGTTTCCGGGCTCAGCGGCAGGCTGTAGGCACGCACCCCGGTGGCCTCGTGCACGGCATCCATGAGCGCGGGCAGGAAGCCCGAGAGCATGCCCTCGCTCGCCTCCTTGGCGCCGAAGGGGCCGTTGGGGTCGATGCTCTCGACGATGTGGACTTCGATGTCGGGGCTCTCGACGATCGTCGGCACGCGGTAGTCGAGCAGGTTGCCGGCCATCATGCGGCCTTCGTTGAAGACGGTCTGCTCCGAGACCGCCTGCCCCATGCCCATCCACACGCCGCCCTGGATCTGGCCCTCGACGGCCAGCGGGTTGAGCGCGCGGCCGACGTCGACCGCGACCCAGACCTTCTCGGCCGTGACCTTGCCGGTGACCTCGTCGACCGCGCATTCGACCACCTGCGCCGCGTAGCAGAAGCCCATCGTGGCGCCGATGGCGCTGCCGCGCACGGCCTTGCTGCCCATGAACTCCGGCGGGCAGGTGAACGCACCCTTGACGGTGATCGGC
>JAIXKR010000123.1 GCA_026932235.1 Burkholderiales bacterium | reverse complement strand
CCGCCTTCAGGCCACCTTCAGACCGCCTTTGCCGCCTCGACGTACTCGGGGATCTGGTCGAAGTTCATGTAGCGGTAGACGCTGCCGGCGTCCTTGTTGATGACGCCCATCGCCTCGTGGTATTCGGCCACGGTCGGGATGCGGCCCAGGCGCGAGGCGATCGCCGCCAGTTCCGCCGAGGCGAGGTAGACGTTGGTGTTCTTGCCCAGGCGGTTCGGGAAGTTGCGGGTGCTGGTCGAGACCACGGTCGCGCCTTCGCGCACCTGCGCCTGGTTGCCCATGCACAGGCTGCAGCCGGGCATCTCGGTGCGCGCGCCGGCGGTGCCGAAGGCCGCGTAGTGGCCTTCCTTGATCAGCTCGCTCTGGTCCATCTTGGTCGGCGGCGCCACCCACAGCTTGGTCGGGATGTCGCGCTGGCCGCCCAGCAGCCTGGCCGCGGCGCGGAAGTGGCCGATGTTGGTCATGCACGAGCCGATGAAAGCCTCGTCGATCTTCGTTCCCGCGACTTCGGAGAGCAGCTTGGCGTCGTCGGGGTCGTTGGGGCAGCAGAGCACCGGCTCCTTCAGCGCGTCGAGGTCGATCTCGATCACCGCGGCGTACTCGGCATCCGCATCGGCCTGCAGCAATTGCGGGTTCGCGAGCCAGGCCTGGACCTTCTCGATGCGCCGCGCCAGCGTCTTCGCGTCCTGGTAGCCCTGGGCGATCATGTTCTTCATCAGCACGACGTTGCTGTTCAGGTACTCGATGATCGGTTCCTTGTTCAGCTTGATCGTGCAGCCGGCGGCCGAGCGCTCGGCCGAGGCGTCGGAGAGCTCGAAGGCCTGCTCGACCTTCAGGTCCGGCAGCCCCTCGATCTCGAGGATGCGGCCGCTGAAGATGTTCTTCTTGCCCGCCTTGGCCACCGTCAGCAGGCCCTGCTTGATGGCGTAGTAGGGGATGGCGTGCACGAGGTCGCGCAGCGTCACGCCCGGCTGCATCGTGCCCTTGAAGCGCACCAGCACCGATTCGGGCATGTCCAGCGGCATCACGCCGGTGGCGGCGGCGAAGGCCACCAGCCCCGAGCCGGCCGGGAAGCTGATGCCGATCGGGAAGCGCGTGTGGCTGTCGCCGCCGGTGCCCACCGTGTCGGGCAGCAGCAGGCGGTTGAGCCAGCTGTGGATGACGCCGTCACCTGGGCGCAGGCTGACGCCGCCACGGCTGCTGATGAAGGCCGGCAGCTCGCGGTGCGTCTTCACGTCCACCGGCTTGGGGTAGGCCGCGGTGTGGCAGAAGCTCTGCATCACGAGGTCGGCGCTGAAGCCCAGGCAGGCGAGATCCTTGAGCTCGTCGCGTGTCATCGGGCCGGTGGTGTCCTGGCTGCCGACGGTGGTCATCTTCGGCTCGCAGTAGGTGCCCGGGCGGATGCCCTGGCCTTCGGGCAGGCCGCAGGCGCGGCCGACCATCTTCTGCGCCAGCGTGAAGCCGCGGCCCGAGTCCTTGGGCGCCACCGGCAGGCGGAAGACGGTGCTCGCGGGCAGGCCGAGGAACTCGCGCGCGCGGCTCGTCAGGCCGCGGCCGATGATGAGGTTGATGCGCCCGCCGGCGCGCACCTCGTCCAGCAGCACCGGGCTCTTGAGCGCGAACTCGGCCAGCGTCTGCCCGTCCTTGAGGATCTTGCCGTCGTAGGGGCGGATCTCGACGACGTCGCCCATCTGCAGCTTGCTCACGTCGACCTCGATCGGCAGCGAGCCCGAGTCCTCCTGCGTGTTGAAGAAGATGGGCGCGATCTTGCCGCCGAGCGTGACGCCGCCGAAGCGCTTGTTGGGCACGAAGGGGATGTCCTGGCCGGTGGCCCAGATGACGCTGTTGGTGGCGCTCTTGCGGCTCGATCCGGTGCCGACGACGTCGCCGACGTAGGCGACGAGGTGGCCCTTCTTCTTCAGGTCCTCGATGAACTGGATGGGGCCGCGCTTGCTCTCCTCCTCGGGCTTGAAGGCGGCGTCGGGGCGGCTGTTCTTCAGCATCGCCAGGTAGTGCAGCGGGATGTCCGGGCGGCTCCAGGCGTCGGGGGCAGGCGAGAGGTCGTCGGTATTGGTCTCGCCGGGCACCTTGAAGACGGTGACGGTGATCGCCTTGGGCACCTCGGGGCGCGAGGTGAACCACTCGGCGTCGGCCCAGCTCTGCATCACTTCCTTGGCGCGGACGCTGCCGGCCCTGGCCTTGGCGGCGACGTCGTTGAAGTAGTCGAACATCAACAGCGTGTGCTTCAGCGCCGCGGCTGCCTGCGGTGCCACCTCGGCGTCGTCGAGCAGCTCGATCAGCGGGTGCACGTTGTAGCCGCCGA
>JAIXKR010000049.1 GCA_026932235.1 Burkholderiales bacterium | reverse complement strand
GCATGTCGCCGGTGGAGATCTGCGGGATGCCGTACTTCTGGCAGATCTGCGTGGCCTGCGTGCCCTTGCCGGCCCCGGGCGGGCCCAACAGGATGAGTCTCATGTCTTCCTCCGGATTCGGGATTCGTATCGGTGCCGCGGGCGGCACCGGCGAAGGAGCGCGCCTCGGCGATCGCTTCTACGGACCCGGAGTTCGAGTGCGTGTGCAGGTCACCGAGCAGCGGCCGTCGAGATCTGCGGTCGAGAATAGCACGCAGCGTCCTGCGTCAGGCTGACGCCGCGGCAGCGCCCGGCCGATCGGCTGCGAGCAGTCGGCGCACGCGCTCGAGGTCCTCGGGCGTATCGACCCCCGGGCCCGGCGCGCTCGCGCTCAGGTGCACCGCGATGTGCTCGCCGTGCCAGAGCACGCGCAACTGCTCGAGCGCTTCGATGCGCTCGAGGGGCGCCGGCGCCAGTGACGGGAAGCGGCGCAGGAAGCCGGCCCGATAGGCGTAGAGACCGATGTGGCGAAGCGGCGCGGTGACGGCGGGCAGGGCGCTCGCCGACGGCGCATCGCGCCAGTGAGGAATCGGCGCGCGACTGAAGTAGAGCGCGCGGCCCTGCGCGTCGACGACGAGCTTGACGACATTCGGGTTGCGGAAATCGGCAGGATCGTCGATCGCATGCGCGGCGGTGGCCATGACGCAGTCCCGACGCTGCTCGAGCAGCGCGGCGCTGCGCGCGATCAAGTCCGGATCGATCAGGGGTTCGTCGCCCTGGACGTTGACGACCAGATCGTTCCCGTCCAGGCCGAGCGCGACGCAGGCCTCGGCGAGGCGGTCGCTGCCGCTGGCGTGGTCGGCGCGCGTGAGCAGCGCCTGCACGCCGTGCGCCGTGCAGGCCTCGACGATGGCGTCGTCGTCGGCGGCGACGACGACGCGCGCCGCACCCGAAAGCGCGGCGCGGCGCGCAACGCGAACGACCATCGGCAGCCCGCCGATGTCGGCCAATGGCTTGCGCGGCAGCCGGGTCGAGGCCAATCGCGCGGGGATGAGCGCGCTGAAGCTCACGTGCGCGGCTTGTGTGCGTCGAGTTCGTCCTCGGCGAGTGCGCGCGCCTCGCTCTCGAGCATCACGGGAACGCCGTCGCGGATCGGGAAGGCCAGCCGGTCGGCCGGGCAGGCGAACTCGCGTGCGCACTGTTCGGCGTCGCGCAGCAGCGTGAGCGGCCCTTTGCAGAGCGGGCAGACGAGCAAGGTGAGGAGGCGAGGATCGAGGCTCATGGGGCTTCGCGGGCTCTGGCTCGGGCCA
The DNA here is from genome assembly GCA_026932235.1 of Burkholderiales bacterium. GTDB lineage: Bacteria > Pseudomonadota > Gammaproteobacteria > Burkholderiales > Burkholderiaceae_C > Rubrivivax. Next base: position 14,581 of record JAIXKR010000049.1, on the reverse strand, counting down.
GACGCTCGAGCAGCTCGGCGCTGAAATCGTCCGGCAGCAGCAAGTCTAGTCCGACGACCCGGATCGTCGCCTGGCCGGCGGCAAAACGCTGCAGCTTCACCGCGTCCTTCTCGGTGGTGACGATCTCGCGCGTGCCCGGCGGCCACGGTGGCGGCCCGACGTAGTCGTGGTGATCGGGCAGCGCCAGGCGCTCGATCGACAGGCCCTGCGCCTGCAGCGCGGCGAAGAAGCGCTCGGGTACCGCGATTCCCGCCAGCGCCAGCAGCGGACGTCCGCGCAGTGCCGCCAAGGGCTGCGCGCCCTCGCGGCTGCCCGCGAGCCAGGCCGCGAGCGGCACGGCGTCGCCGAGGCGGCGGCGGGCGCTCGCGCCCGGCCAGGCGGTGCTGGCGCGGTCGTGGTTGTAGAGCACGAGCATGCGCGGCCCGGGTGCGCGCGCGCAGCGCTCGCGCAGCGGGCCTGCGGGCAGGAGCCAGCCGTTGCCCAGGCCGCGTTCGTCGAAGACCACGACCTCGACGTCCCGGCGCAACTGGCGGTGCTGCAGGCCATCGTCGGCGACGATGACGTCCACGTCCGCATGGCGCTGCAGCAGCGCCAGGGCCGCGCGTCGCCGGTCGCGGCCGACGTAGACCGGCGCGCCGGTGCGGCGCTGGATCAGCAGCGGCTCGTCGCCGACCTGCCGCGGATCGGCCGCTGGACCGACCGCCACGATCGCTCCGCCCCGACGGCCGTAGCCGCGCGAGACGATTCCCGGGTGCCACCCGGCCTGCTGCAGCAACTGCACGAGCGCGATCGTCGTCGGCGTCTTGCCGGCGCCGCCGACGACGAGGTTGCCGACGACGACGACGGGTACCGCGGGCTGCGGCAGTCGGCGTGCGAGCCGTTCGCGGCGGCGGCGGTCGAGGCCTTGCAGGACGCCGTAGAGCGCCGCCGCCGGCCGCAATCCGCACGCGAGCGGACCCGGTCGGGGCCGGAACCACTGCTGCAACAGGCGCTCGCGCGAGGCGGTCATGGGCCGATCATCGCCTGCGCGGATCTCGATGGAGGGTGGATCGAAGAGGGCGCCGTCCGCATGCGGGCGCTGCGTGCGCTCCCCGCTCTGTTCGACGCCCTGTTCGACGCCCTGTTCAACGCGCGGCGCCGGCGTCCGTCTGCGTTGCGAAGGTCAGGCGCTGCAATCCGGCGCGCCGGGCGGCGTCGAGCACGTTGATGACCGACTGGTGCGCCGCGGTGGCGTCCGCCGAGATGATGATCACGGCGTCGTCCTGGGGGCCCGCTGCCTTGCGCAGTTCGGCCGCGAGCAGCTCGACGCTGCGTCCGTCGACGCGCTGGTGGTTGACGGCGTAGCGCCCGTCGGCGGCGACCGATACGATGATCTCGCCCGGGCGCTCGCGCATCGGCTCGCTGTTGGCCGCGGGCAGGTTCACCTGCAGCTCGGTGAAGCGCGAGTACGTCGTCGTCAGCATGAGGAAGATCAGCACCACCAGCAGGACGTCGATGAACGGGATCAGGTTGATCTCCGGTTCCTCGTGGCGGCGCCGACCGAAACGCATGGCTCTCGTGGACCTCGGACCGGGGGCTTCAGGCGCTGCCGGGCTTGCCGCGCACCGCAAAGCGCATCAGCTGCGGCAGCAGCTGCGCCGCGGCCATCTCCAGCCCGAGCTGGAATTCGTCGACGCGGCCGCGAAAGTAGCGGTAGAACATCAGCGCCGGGATGGCGATGATGAGGCCGAAGGCGGTGTTGTAGAGCGCCACCGAAATGCCATGCGCCAGCAATTGCGGGTTGGCGCCGGCGTTGCCCGTGGGCGCCTGCGAGCCGAAGATCTCGATCATGCCGACCACGGTGCCCAGCAGGCCCAGCAGCGGCGCGGCGGTGGCGATCGTTCCGAGGGTGTTGAGGTAGCGCTCGAGCCCGTGCACTGCGCGCCGGCCGGCGTTCTCGAAGGTCTGGCGCAGTTCGTCCTCGTCGATGCGCGGGTTGCCCGCCACCGCGCGGATGCCGGCCGCGAGCACGCCGCCCAGCACCGAATTCGCCTCCAGCTTCGCGGTCACGTCGGCCGAGGGGAGCTGCTGGCGCATGATGCCGACCACCTCGTCGAGCAGGCGCGGCGGTGCCACCAGGCTTTGACGCAGGTTGAACAGACGCTCGATGATCAGAGCCAGCGCGACCACGGAGCACAGGATCAGCGGCCAGATCGGCCAACCGGCCGCTTGTATGATGGAAAACAAGGTCTTGCGTGCCTGTGCGTTGGAGTCGGACCGTACGCAGCACCAGCATGGCCTGGGCGCGGCCGGCGCAACGAAGAGCCGGCGCATTATGTCCGATGCCTCTGCCGTGACCGGGTCGGGCAGGCGTCGCCTGCAACCCTCGGCGTCGCGCGCGCGAGACGCCGGCGTGCCGGAAGCGCTATCGCCCGGTGCCGGTCGAAACGGGTCGAATCCTGTGGGTAACTCTGTGGGCAATTCGTTCGAAGGCGGAGCGGGCGCGCCCATGCGCTGCGGCAAGCCCTCTCGACAGTCGTCTGGATATCCGTTTTCTCTCATTTTTTCAACGACTTGCAACAACTTATGGGGATGCTGAGGCGAGATCGCCCGTTTCGGCCACGATCCATGCGGGCTGTGGACGACGCTGCCCGACGCGCACCGGTGAAACGCCGTGTTTGAGCCCTCCGATCGCAACGGCGCGAGGCCGGTCTGGGGCGTTGCGGCACTGCTGCTGGCGGCAGGCGATGCCCTGGCCGCACGACTCGGAGCGCTTGCGGTGCGGGGCGAGATTTCGGGCTTCAGCCGTGCCGCGAGTGGCCATTGCTATCTCTCGCTCAAGGATGCCGACGGCGCTGCGGCGCTGCTGCGCTGCGCGATGTTCCGTCGCGCTGCGGCGCTGCTCGATTTCGCACCGGCCGATGGCATGCAGGTCGAAGTGCGCGGGCGCATCGGCGTCTACGAGCCGCGCGGGGAGTTGCAGCTCGTCGTCGAGGGCATGCGCCGGCTCGGCGCCGGAGCCCTCTACGAGGAGTTCCTGCGCCTGCGTGCACGCCTGCAGGCGCAGGGCCTCTTCGACGCCGCACGCAAGCGGCCGCTGCCGCCATACCCGCACCGCCTCGCGGTCGTCACGTCACCGCAGGCCGCGGCCTGGCATGACGTGATGACGGCGCTGCGCCGGCGCGCGCCGCAGGTCGAGGTGGTCCTCGTGGCCAGCCCCGTGCAGGGCGAGCAGGCGCCGGCCGCGCTGGTGGAGGCCCTGGCGCGCGCCGGACGCCTGGCCGGGGTCGACGCGGTGCTGCTGGTGCGCGGCGGCGGCGCGCTGGAAGACCTCTGGGCGTTCAACGACGAGCGCGTGGTGCGCGCCGTCGCGGCCTGCGCGCGGCCGGTCGTTTGCGGCGTCGGACACGAGTCGGACCTGACGCTGGCCGACCTGGCGGCCGACCTTCGCGCGCCCACACCGACCGCCGCCGCGGAGCTCGCGGCGCCCGAGCAGGCGCAGCTCGCGGCGGCGCTGCAGCAGCAGGCGCTGGCGCTGCAACGCGCGCTGCGCCGGCAACTGGACCGCCAGGCGCAGCGGCTGGACGCCGCCGCCTTGCGCCTGGGCCCGGCGGTGGCGGCGGTCGCGGCGCAGCACGAGCGCCAGCGCGCTCTCGCGGTGCGGCTTCACACGGCGCTGGGCGTGCAGGTGCGCGCCCATGGCCAGGCGCTGGCACAGCGCGCCGCCAGGCTGGGCCGCTCCACGCAGGCGGCGATGGCCCTGGCGTCGACGCGTCTCGCGGCGCAGGCGGATCGCCTGCAGGCGCTGGATCCGCACGCCGTGCTGCGCCGTGGCTTCGTCTGGGTCGAGGACGAGAGCGGCCGCGCGGTGATGTCGGTGCACGGCGTGGCGCCGCAGGACCGCGTGCGTGCCGTCTGGGCCGACGGGGCCGCGCGTGCGCGCATCGAGGCGCTGGAGGGCGACTCCTCGGCGCATGACGGCGAGGGCAAGGGCATTTCGGGGCACCCTGCCCGCGCAGGGGGCGCGACCTAGAATCTTTTCCCTCGAGGCGCGCCGCACGCGGTGCGCTGCCTGCACGACGACCCGAGGAGAAGAGATGGAACATCAACTGCCTGCGCTTCCGTATGCGATCGACGCTCTTGCCCCGCACTACAGCCGCGAGACGCTCGAGTTCCACCACGGCAAGCACCACAACGCCTACGTGGTGAACCTGAACAACCTGCAGAAGGGCACCGAGTTCGAGTCGATGACGCTCGAGGACATCGTCAGGAAGTCTTCCGGCGGCATCTACAACAACGCCGCGCAGATCTGGAACCACACGTTCTTCTGGAACTGCATGAAGCCCGCCGGCGGCGGCGAGCCCGGCGGCGCGCTCGCCGCGGCGATCAGCGCCAAGTGGGGATCCTTCGCGGCCTTCCGCGAGGCCTTCGTGAAGAGCGCGGTGGGCAATTTCGGCTCGGGCTGGACCTGGCTCGTGAAGAAGGCCGACGGCAGCGTGGACATCGTCAACACCGGCGCCGCCGGCACGCCGCTGACCACGGCCGACAAGGCGCTGCTGACGGTGGACGTGTGGGAGCACGCCTACTACATCGACTACCGCAACCTGCGCCAGAAGTACGTCGAGACCTTTCTCGACAAGCTCGTCAACTGGGACTTCGTCGCCGCGAACTTCGCGTGAACGTCGATGCGGCGTCCGCGTCCGGCGCAGTCACCGCGCGCCTGGTCGGGCGCGCCTGACCGGGCGCTTGCGCGAACACGCGCTCGGGTGAGCGCTAGGGCCTGAAGGGCGGCCCGCGCAGCTTGGCGCCGGGCTGGATGCCGCGCCGGGCGAACCAGCCCTTGGGCATCTCGAGCGCGAAGCGCACCGGCCGGGCGGAGCAGTGCGAGTCGTCGCTGCGCGGCTGCATCTCGGCGATGTTGACGATGGTGCCGTCGTCGGCGATGAAGGCGATGGACAGCGGGATGAGCGTGTTGCGCATCCAGAAGCAGCGCACGCCGGCCTGCTCGTTCACGAACAGCATGCCTTCGTTGGCGCCCATCGCGGTGCGGAACATCATGCCGGTGGCCTGCTGCTGCGCGGTCTGCGCGACTTCGGCGCGGATCAGGTGCATGCCTGCCGTAAGCTCGATCGTCTCCAATCGCGGTTGAGGGCGGTCCTGGGCCATCGCGGCACCGGTCACGAGGGCGGCGAGGGCGAGGACGGCGAGGAAGCGTCTCGGCATGGACTTGGAATCGGGCATGGTTTCGATGCGGTGGCCGGCCGGCATTATCGAAGCGCCGCGCCGATCGCGGGCGCGGTGATGCCGGCCGCGCTCACCGTCGAGCGCGAGGCGGCGCGCGCGGGTTCGGCCCCAGGCGTGGCCGCTTCGGCCGCCGCGCTCGACGACCCGCTGGAGCTGGAGCGCTGCACGCGCTGGGTGAGCGGGCCCGGCGGTGAACGCCTGGCAGAGTCCTGGCTGCAGCTCTCGGGCATGTACTGCGCGGCCTGTGCCGGGACGATCGAGCATGCGCTGCAGGCGGCGGGCGGCGCGATCGAGGCCAGCGTGGTCGCCGCCACGCAGCGCGCCACGGTGCGCTGGGATCCGGCCCGGACGCGCCTGTCGACGCTCGTCGGCGCCGTGCGCGCGGCGGGCTACGAGGCCGTGCCCGATGCCGCGGCGCCGGCACGCGCGCTGCGGCGGCGCGAGCACCGCCAGGCGCTGTGGCGCTTCTTCGTCGCCAGCTTCTGCGCCATGCAGGTGATGATGTTCGCCACGCCGAGCTACGTCGCCAGCGGCGACGAGTTGAGTGCCGACCTGCGCCAGTTGCTCAACTGGGCGGCCTGGTTCGTCAGCCTGCCGGTGATGTGGTTTGCCGCCGGCCCCTTCTTTCGCGCCGCCTGGACGCAGCTGCGCGCACGCCGCATCGGCATGGACGTGCCGGTGGCGCTGGCGCTGGCGGTGACCTTCGTCGGCAGCATGGGCGCCACCTTCGACCCCGGCGGCGTCTTCGGCACCGAGGTCTACTTCGATTCGCTCACCATGTTCCTGGCGTTCCTGCTCGGTGGGCGCTACCTGGAGCTGCGCGCGCGGCACCGCGCCGCCGAGGATCTCGAGCGCACGCTGGCGCGGCTGCCCGAAACGGTCGAACGCCGCTGCGGTGACGGTCGCTGGGAGACGGTGAGCGTGCGCCGGCTGCAGGCCGGCGACGAGGTGCGGGTGGCGCTCGGCCAGGCCTTTCCGGCCGACGGCGTCGTGCTCGAAGGGCGAACGCGCGTCGACGAGGCCCTCCTCAGCGGCGAGTCCGAGCCGCAGTGGCGTGGCGCCGGGGATGCGGTGGTGGCCGCCAGCGTCAACGTCGGCGCGCCGGTGCGCGTGCGCGTGCAGCGCGTCGGCGCCGACACGCGCTTCGAGGCCATCGTCGCGATGATGCGCGAGGCCATGAGCCAGCGTCCGGCATCGGCGCGCGTCGCCGATCGCTGGGCAGCCGTCTTCCTGTGGGCGGTGCTCGGGCTGGCGGCCCTGGGTGCGCTGGCATGGAGCTTCATCGACCCGTCGCGCGCGCTCTGGGTGGCGGTCGCGGTGCTCATCGTCACCTGTCCCTGCGCCTTCTCGCTGGCCGCACCCGCGGCGCTCGTGGCCGCGGCCGGCGGGCTGGCGCGGCGAGGCGTCGTCTTCCAGCGCCTGGAGGCGATCGAGACGCTGGCCGCAGCGGACGCGGCCTTCATCGACAAGACGGGAACGCTGACCGAGGACCGGCTGCAGTTGCGCGAGGTGCTGCTGCTGCCGCAAGCGCGCGGCGAAACCGCCCTGGACGCCGCATCGGCGCGCGTGCGCGCGGCGTCGCTCGCGCAATGGTCGCAGCACCCGCTGGCGCGGACACTCGTGCATGCCGGTGACGCCGGAGCCGCCGGCGCCGCGGCGGCCGATGGCATCGCCTGGCACGACCTGGACGAGCAGCGCGGGCGCGGGCTCGCCGGCACCGACGAAGACGGGCGCCGCTGGCGCCTGGGGGCCTGGGACTTCGTCGGCGGCGCGGACGAGGCGCCGTGGCCGCAGGTGCGCGTCTGGCTCTCGTGCCAGGGTCAGGTGCGCGCCGGCTTCGTGCTGGAGGAGCAGTTGCGCGAGGGTGCTGCCGAGGCGATGGCGCGCTTGCGTGCACACGGCCTCCGGCTGACGTTGCTCAGCGGCGACGAGCGCGCGCGCGCCGAGGCGATGGCGGCACGGCTGGGGCTGGATGCGGCGATCGGCCAGGCCTCGCCCGAGGACAAGCTGGCCTGCGTGGCCGCGGCACAGGCGGGAGGGGCCACGGTGCTGATGGTCGGCGACGGCGTCAACGACGCGCCGGTGATGGCGCGTGCCGACGTCTCGCTGGCGATGGGGCAGGGCGCGCTGGTGGCGCGCACGCAGGCCGATGCGGTGATCGTCTCGAGCCGCCCCGCGGACCTCGTTCGCGCGCGCGAGGTGTCCACGCGCACGATGGCGATCGTGCGCCAGAACATGGCCTGGGCCGCGCTCTACAACGCCGCCTGCATTCCGCTGGCGCTGGTGGGCTGGCTGCCGCCCTGGGCCGCCGGGTTGGGGATGGCCACGAGCTCGCTCTTCGTCATCCTGAACGCGCTGCGTGCCGCGCGCTGAAGGCAGCGCGCGTCGCTTTCGACCTTCGACCGTGCGGCCATGGACATCCTCTACCTGCTGATTCCGCTCTCGGCGGTGCTGGTGCTGATGATCCTCGGCGTCTTCGGCTGGGCCTTGAGCCGCGGGCAGTTCGAGGACGTGGAGCGCGAGGGTGAGCGTATCCTCTACGATGAAGGGGTTATGGTTGAGGACAGTCAAGAATCGTGTAAGGGAGTGCCCGAACAATGGTTCGCGTCCGTTCCTGAAGAATCCGGGACGCCTGTTGCAGCCGCGAGGGCTGAAGAGGCCGAGCAGTCCGAAGACCAGAAGCTCGAAGACGAGAAGCCGGACCCGTCCGGGAAGTGAGGAGAAAAGCCAATGGCAAGCAACGCGGCACCGGGCCAGCCGGTGTACTACGACACCCCGGTGCGCGCCTTCGCGCTCGCCGCCGTGCTGTGGGGCATCGTCGGCATGCTGGTGGGCGTGATCATCGCCGCCCAGCTCACCTGGCCCGAGCTGAACCTGGGCATCCCGTGGCTCAGCTACGGCCGGCTGCGCCCGCTGCACACGAACGCGGTCATTTTCGCCTTCGGCGGCTGTGCGCTCTTTGCCACCAGCTACCACGTGGTGCAGCGCACGAGCCAGGTGCGCCTGTTCATGCCGCGGCTGGCGATGTTCACGTTCTGGGGCTGGCAGCTGGTGATCGTGCTCGCGGCGATCACGCTGCCCCTGGGCATGACGACCAGCAAGGAATACGCCGAACTCGAGTGGCCGATCGACGTGCTCATCGCCGTCGTCTGGGTCGCCTACGCGGTGGTCTTCTTCGGCACGCTGGGCATTCGCAAGGTGCGTCACATCTACGTCGCCAACTGGTTCTTCGGCGGCTACATCCTGGCGATCGCGCTGCTTCACATCGTCAACAGCGCCGCGCTGCCGGTGAGCCTGACGAAGAGCTACAGCGCCTACGCCGGTGTGCAGGACGCGATGGTGCAGTGGTGGTACGGCCACAACGCGGTGGGCTTCTTCCTCACCGCCGGCTTCCTCGGGATGATGTACTACTACATCCCCAAGCAGGCCGAGCGCCCGGTCTACAGCTACCGGCTCTCCATCGTCCACTTCTGGGCGCTGATCTTCACCTACATGTGGGCCGGCCCGCACCACCTGCACTACACCGCGCTGCCGGACTGGGCGCAGAGCGTGGGCATGGTGTTCTCGCTCGTGCTGCTGGCGCCGAGCTGGGGCGGGATGATGAACGGCATCATGACGCTCTCGGGTGCCTGGCACAAGCTGCGCGACGACCCGATCCTGAAGTTCCTGATCGTCTCGCTGTCCTTCTACGGCATGTCGACCTTCGAGGGGCCGATGATGTCGATCAAGACCGTCAACGCCCTCAGTCACTACACCGACTGGACGGTGGGCCACGTGCACAGCGGCGCACTCGGCTGGGTGGGCATGATCTCGATCGGCTCGCTGTACTTCCTCATCCCGCGCATGTTCGGGCGCAAGCAGATGTACAGCATGCGCGCGGTCGAGCTGCACTTCTGGATCGCCACCCTCGGCATCGTGCTCTACATCGCGGCGATGTGGATCGCCGGCGTCATGCAAGGCCTGATGTGGCGCGCCATCAACCCGGACGGCACGCTCGTCTACAGCTTCGTCGAGAGCGTGAAGGCCACCTTCCCCTTCTACGTCATCCGCCTGTGCGGGGGGCTGCTCTACCTCGCCGGCATGCTGCTGATGGCGTGGAACGTGGCGATGACGATCCGCAACGGCAAGGTGGTGCAGGCGCCGATCCCGATGGTCCCGGCACACGCCTGAACGCGCAGACGGAGAACACACAGTCATGGCCAACCATGCTCCCGTCGGTCACGAGAAGATCGAGACCAGCAACTTCCTCATGATCGTGCTCGTCCTGCTGACGGTCTCCGTCGGCGGCCTCGTCGAGATCGTGCCGCTGTTCTTCCAGCGCTCGACCACGCAGCCGCTGGAGAACGTCCAGCCCTACACGCCTCTGCAGCTCGCCGGCCGCGACATCTACATCCGCGAGGGCTGCGTCAACTGCCACTCGCAGATGGTGCGGCCCTTCCGCTCCGAGACCTTGCGCTACGGCAGCTACAGCAAGGCCGGCGAGTTCGTCTACGACCGCCCTTTCCTGTGGGGCAGCAAGCGCACCGGTCCGGACCTGCAGCGCGTGGGCGGCAAGTACAGCGACGAGTGGCACCGCATCCATCTCATCAACCCGCGTGATCTCGTGCCGGAGTCGAACATGCCCGCCTATGCCTGGCTCGAGCGCGCCACGCTGGACCCGTCCGAGCTGGCGCCCAAGATGCGCACGCTGCGGCGTCTGGGCGTGCCCTACAGCGAGGAGCAGATCGAGAAGGCCGGCGACGAGGTCCGGGGCAGGACGGAGCTCGACGCCGTCGTCGCCTATCTGCAGGTGCTGGGCACCGCGGTCAAGTAGCGGGCAGGTGCAGGACATGGACGTCAACGACCTGCGTTCGGCGGTGACCGTGGTGAGCCTGCTCGTCTTCCTGGGCATCGTGGCCTGGGCCTGGTCGGCCCGCAGGCGCCGCGCGTTCGAGGAGGCGGCGCAACTGCCCTTCATGGAGTCCCGAAGCGCCCCCGCATCCGGAGGAGAGAAGCAATGAGCGATTTCGTCAGCGACGGCTGGTCGCTGTTCGTCGCGGTGGTCACGATCGCCGGCCTCGTGGGCTGCCTGGTGCTGCTGGCCGTTGCCAGCAAGCGCAAGGTGATGGCCGGCGACAACACGACCGGGCATGTCTGGGACGAGGATCTGCGCGAGCTGAACAACCCCCTGCCGCGCTGGTGGGTGTGGCTGTTCATCATCACCGTGGTGTTCTCGGGCGTGTACCTGGCGATCTACCCCGGCCTGGGCAGCTACGCGGGCAGCCTGAACTGGACCAGCACGGGCCAGCATCAGGCCGAAATGGACAAGGCGCGGGAGGCGATGGCGCCGCTCTATGCGCGCTTCCAGTCGTTGGACGCGAAGGAACTGGCCCAGGACGCGCAGGCGATGGCCATCGGCGAGCGCCTCTTCGCCAACAACTGCAGCACCTGCCACGGGGCGGACGGCCGCGGCAGCAAGGGGTTCCCGAACCTGACCGACAGCGACTGGCTCTACGGCGGCTCGCTGGAGACGATCAAGGAGACGATCACCAACGGCCGCAACGGCATCATGCCGCCGATGGCGGAGGCGGTCGGCAGTTCCGCCGATGTGCGCAACGTCGCGCAATACGTGCTCAGCCTCTCGGGCAGCCCGCACAATTCGGTCGCGGCCCAGCTCGGCAGGGAGAAGTTCGTCGCCTGCGCCGCCTGCCATGGCGCCGACGGCAAGGGCAACCAGGCGCTCGGTGCGCCCAACCTGACCGACAAGGTGTGGCTGCACGGTTGGGGCGAGGACGCCATCGTTAGCGCCATCACCAACGGCCGCAACAACCTCATGCCACCGCAGGCCTCGCGCCTCTCACCCGAGCAGGTGCACGTGCTTGCCGCCTACGTCTGGAGCCTGTCGCAGACGACGCGGGTCGCGGCGCAGTAGGCTGGCGCTCTCGCACATCCCGCGCGCACCTTGCGCACGCCCCGAACCCGATCATGAGCAAGCATCACGCCCGCGAACCTTTGCATCCCGCTGCCGACCAGGCCTGGTGGCGCACCGGTGTGATGTGGCTCGTCGTCGGCGGCCCGCTGACGGTGGTGGTGGCCGGAATCGTGACGGCGCTGATCGCGCTGCAGGGCGCCGACGACGTGCTGGACCAGGAGGCGCGCGCGCACAGCAGCGCGGATGCGCCGGCGCTCAAGGCGCGAAACCATGCGGCGACGCCAGACGAGCCGCCGCGCTGAGCCGCCGGCGCGCCGCTGCACCCGATCGTCAGGCCGAACTGCTGTTCACCAGCGCCTGCAGGGCCGCCGGGTCGAGCACGCGGATCTGACGCTGCTTGACCTCGAGAATGCCTTCGTCCTGGAACTTGGAGAAGGTGCGGCTCACGGTCTCGAGCTTGAGGCCGAGGTAGCTGCCGATCTCCTCGCGCGTCATGCGCAGCACGAGCGAGGTGGCAGAGAAGCCGCGCGTGCGCAGGCGCTGCGTGAGGTTGAGCAGGAAGGCCGCCAGCCGCTCCTCGGCGCGCATGCTGCCCAGCAGCAGCATGACGCCGTGGTCGCGCACGATCTCGCGGCTCATGATCTTGTGGAACTGGCGCTGCAGGTCGGTGAACTCGCGGCTCAGGTCCTCGAGCTGCTGGTAGGGGATCACGCAGACCTGCGAGTCCTCGAGCGCGACCGCATCGCAGGTGTGCTTCTCGCTGCCGATGCCGTCCAGGCCGAGCAGCTCGCCGGCCATCTGGAAGCCCGTGACCTGGTCGCGCCCATCCTCCGACGAGACGCAGGTCTTGAAGAAGCCGGTGCGTACCGCGTACAGCGACTGGAAGGCGTCGCCCGCGCGGAACAGCGTGTCGCCGCGCGTCACTGCGCGCTTGGTCGCGACCATCGTCGTCAGGCGATCGAGCTGGTCGTTGGACATCCCCACCGGCAGGCACAGCTCGCGAAGATTGCAGCTCGCGCACGCCACCTTGAAGGGCTCGAGCTTGATGCCGATGGCGGTCTGGGTCATGGACAAGGCGCTTGCCTCTCGAGGTGAAGGGCAGACCCGGTGACTCGCAAGCCCCTGCCTGCTGCTGAACCTAGGTCAAGGATTATCGTCTGCCCGATGATGCCCTGAGCACTTGAGGTCGATCAAGGGGGACAACGCCGAGTTTGGCAGAGTCGCTCGATACACCCCCTGCTTCCGACCCCCTCATTTCAATGGATATTCCAGAGTCCCTGCTGCGCCGGCTCGACGTCCCCGGTCCGCGCTACACCTCGTACCCGACGGCCGATCGCTTCGTCGAGGCCTTCGGCGCCGACGAGTACGCGCAGGCGCTCGCGCAGCGCGCGCAAGGCCTGATGGTCGGCGGCGTGCCGCCGCTGTCGCTGTACGTGCACATCCCGTTCTGCGAGCAGCTCTGCTACTACTGCGCCTGCAACAAGATCATCACCAAGCACCACGAGCGCGGGCATGAATACCTGGACGTGCTCGGGCGCGAGGTCGAGCTGCACGTCGACGTGCTCGGGCGCGGCAAGCCGGTCTCGCAGCTGCACCTGGGGGGCGGCTCGCCGACCTTCCTCAGCGACGAGGAGCTCGACGGGCTGATGTCGCTGCTGCGGCGCGAGTTCCGGCTCGTCGACGGCGCGGAGATCTCGATCGAGGTCGATCCGCGCACCGCCACGCCGGCGCGGCTGGCGCGGCTGGCCGGGATGGGCTTCAACCGCATCAGCTTCGGCGTGCAGGATTTCGACCCGACGGTGCAGGTGGCGGTGCACCGCGTGCAGTCCTTCGAGAGCGTGCGCGACCTGGTGCTCGCGGCACGCGAGCTCGGCTACGAGTCGATCAACGCCGACCTGATCTACGGCCTGCCCAAGCAGACGCCGGAGTCGTTCGCGCGCACGATCGCGCAGATCGGCGAGCTGCGGCCGGACCGCATCGCGCTCTACGCCTATGCGCACCTGCCGGGGCGCTTCAAGCCGCAGCGGCGCATCGCCGCGGCCGACCTGCCGCCGCCGGAGCATCGCATCCGCATGCTCGGCGCGGCGATCGCCGGCTTCATCGAGCAGGGCTACACCTACATCGGCATGGACCACTTCGCGCTGCCCGATGACGCGCTCGCGGTGGCCAAGCGGCAGGGCCGGCTGCACCGCAACTTCCAGGGCTACAGCACGCAGCCCGACTGCGACCTGATCGCGCTCGGGGTCTCCGGAATCGGCCGCATGGGCGCGACCTACAGCCAGAACGCGAAGACGCTGCCCGAGTACTACGACGCCATCCGGCGCGGCGAGTTCGCGGTCGTACGAGGCCTTGCGCTGACGCGCGACGACCTCGTGCGCCGGGCCGTCATCATGGCCATCATGTGCCAGGGGCGGGTCGAGTTCGAGTCGATCGAACTCGCCCACCTGATCAGGATGCGCGAGTACTTCGCCGGCGAGCTGTCCGCGCTGCAGCCGCTGGCCGAAGCGAGGCTGGTGGAAGTCGGTGACGACGCCATCCAGGTCACGCCGACGGGCTGGTTCTTCGTGCGCGGCGTGGCGATGACCTTCGATCGCCACCTGCAGGCCGACAAGATGCGCGAGCGCTTCTCGCGCATCATCTGACGCGGGGCAGGGCGCTCTGGATACCGCTCTCTACGCCAGCGCGCTGGCGCTGGGCCTGGCCGGTGCGCCGCATTGCGTGGCGATGTGCGCCGCGCCCTGCGCCGCGGTCACCGGGGGCCGCGGCGCGGCGGCGCAGGTCGGTTTTCATGCTGCCCGCGCCGCCGGCTATGCCGCCGCCGGCGCGCTCGCCGCGGCAAGCGTCAACGCGCTCGCGCTGCTGGGCAGCGTGAGTCCGGTCTTCAAGCCCTTGTGGAGCCTCGTGCACGCCGCCGCGTTCGCGCTCGGGCTCTGGCTTGCCGTCGCCGGGCGCCAGCCGGCGTGGCTCGAGCGCATCGGCCGCGGCGGCGACGCCATCGCGGCACGCGCGCGCGGTCGCGTGCTCGCCGGCCACGCGCGTGCCACGCTCGCCGGTGCACTGTGGGTGGCCTGGCCCTGCGGGTTGCTGCAATCGGCGATCCTGGTTGCGGCGCTGGCCGACAGGCCTGCGGGGGGCGCTGCAGTGATGCTCGTCTTCGCGCTCGCGACGGGCTTCGGTCTCAGCGTCGCGCCGTGGCTGTGGCGGCGCCTCGGTGCGCATCCGACGGCGCTGCTTTCGGGCACTGCGGGCGTGCGCGTGGCCGGGGTGATGCTCGCCGCGGCGGCATTCTTCGCGATGTTCGGGGGCCTTTGGCACCAGGTCGTCGCGTATTGCGGCTTCTGACGCTGGTCAGGGCGCCGTCCGCGCACCTTCCCGCCGGGAGCGCTCGCCTGACCCAATACCGTTAAGTTAGCTGATCGAGCCTATGATCGCGTTCCGTCTTCCGGA
>JAIXKR010000130.1 GCA_026932235.1 Burkholderiales bacterium | reverse complement strand
CGGCCGACGAGATCATGCTCATCACCGACACCGGCGTGCTGGTGCGCACGCGCGTGTCCGAGATCCGCGAACTCGGCCGCGCCACCCAGGGCGTGACGCTGATCGCGCTGGACGACGGCGCCAAGCTCTCGGGCCTGCAGCGCATCGTCGAGAACGACGCCCAGGCGGTGCACGACGCCGCCGACGGCGGCGAGGACAATGGCTCGGCCGACGACGACGGCCCGGAGGACGCATGAAGCGCAACGCCCTGAAAGGCGGCCTGCTGGCCGCCACGCTGGCCCTGGCCCAGACGGCGTGGGCACAGACGCCTCCTGCGACCGCGCCCGTGAGCTCGGCGAGTTCGGCGAGTTCGGCGGCGAAGAAGGCGCTGGCGGCGAAGATCGTCAAGCTGCAGCAGCCTGGAATCGACATGGTGGCGCGCCAACTCGTCGAGCAGCCGGTGCTGCAGATGCTGCAGCAGGTGAACATCGCCATGCAGCAGCGCGTGGCGCCTGAGCGCCGCCAGGCTCTGGCGGCCGACATTCAGGCCGATGCGCGCAAGTATGCCGAGGAGATGGGGCCGCTGGTTCGCGACAAGGCGACGCGGATCGCGCCCGGCGTCCTGCAGCCCATGCTGGAGGAGAAGTTCACCGAGGACGAGCTGAAGCAGATCATCGCCATCATCGAGT
The DNA here is from genome assembly GCA_026932235.1 of Burkholderiales bacterium. Taxonomy (GTDB): domain Bacteria; phylum Pseudomonadota; class Gammaproteobacteria; order Burkholderiales; family Burkholderiaceae_C; genus Rubrivivax. The sequence continues at coordinate 104,556 of JAIXKR010000130.1, read as the reverse complement.
CGCCGGTGAACCGCAAGTACCAGGCGCTGGGCCCGGAGCTGCAGCGCACGCTCGCGCAGAAGCTCGTGGAAGAGATGAAGCCCGCGATCGAGCCCAGGTTCAAGGCGCTGGCGCAAAGCGTGCAGGAGCGCCTGCAACCGGCGGGCGCGGCTTCCGCGCCGGCGAACGGCAAGTGAAGACCGGATCCGGCGCCGCCGACCCCGCGCTGCTCGGCCTGCGCGAGCGCATCGACGTGCTCGACCGCGAGCTGCTGGCGCTGCTCAACCGCCGCGCCGCGCTGGCGCAGGAGGTGGGCGAGCTCAAGAAGCGCGACGGCTCGCCGGTGTTCCGCCCCGAACGCGAGGCGCAGGTGATCGACGGCCTCGTCGCCGCCAACCCGGGCCCGCTGCAAAGCGGGGCCGTGGCGTCGATCTGGCGCGAGATCATGTCCGCCTGCCGCGCTCTGGAGCTGCCGCTGCGCGTGGCCTACCTCGGGCCCGCGGGCACCTTCAGCGAGGAGGCGACCCTGGGCTACTTCGGCAGTTCGATCGTGCGCGTGCCGTGCGCGAACCTGGACGAGGTGTTTCGCCGCGCCAGCGCCGGCGCCGCGGATTTCGGCGTCGTGCCGATCGAGAACTCGACCGAAGGCGTCGTCGCGCGCGCGCTGGACCTGCTGCTGAACTCGCCCCTGACCATCGTCGGCGAGACCAGCCTCTTCGTGCGCCACAACCTGCTGCGCAGGCTCGATTCGCTGGAGGGAATCGCGGCGGTGCTGGCGCACCCGCAGGCGCTGGCGCAGTGCCACGAATGGCTCACCGCGCACCTGCCCGGCGTCGAGCGGCGGCCGGTGGCCAGCAATGCCGAAGGCGCGCGCCTGGCCGCGCTGGACCCGGCGCTGGCCGGCATCGCGAGCACGCGCGCGGGCAGCGAGTTCGGCCTGCACGTGGTGGCCCCGGCGATCCAGGACGACCCGGGCAACCGCACGCGCTTCGTCGTCATCGGCCTGCCGGCCAGCCGGCCGCAGCACAAGCCGCAGTCCGGGGCGACGGGGCACGACTGCATCAGCCTCGTGGTCTCGGTGCCGAACCGGCCCGGCGCCGTGCACGATCTGCTGGTGCCGCTGAAGAAGCACGGCGTCTCGATGTCGCGCTTCGAATCGCGGCCGGCGCGCTCGGGGCAGTGGGAGTACTACTTCTACATCGACATCGTCGGCCACCCCGAACAGCCGGAGGTGGCGGCGGCGCTCGAGGAACTGCGCGCGGCGTGCGCCTTCTTCAAGCTGCTCGGCAGTTATCCGGTGGACGTCCACTGAGCCGGGTCGGGCCCGATCGACGCGCACAGACCAGACGGACGGCAGGAAGCGGATGTTCAACCAGTTGGGTGTGATCGGCTGCGGCCTCATGGGCGGATCCTTCGCGCTCGCGCTCAAGCGCGGGGGCCTCGCCAGGCGCGTCGTCGGCTACAGCAAGTCGCCGTCGACGACCGAGCGCGCGAAGAGGCTGGGTGTCATCGACGTCGCGGCGGAGTCGGCGCTGCTGGCGGTCTCGGGTTCGGACATCGTGCTGCTGGCGGTGCCGGTGGCGGCGACGGAGGCGACCTTCAAGGCCATCCGCCACCTCGTCGAGCCCGGCGTGCTGGTGATGGACGTGGGCAGCACCAAGCGCGACGTCGTCGACGCCGCCCGCCGCGTGCTGCGCGAGCGCGTGGCCGCCTTCGTGCCCGCGCACCCGATCGCGGGCAAGGAGATGGCCGGCATCCAGCATGCCGACGCGGCGCTCTACAGCGGCCACCAGGTCATCCTCACGCCGCTGGCGCAGAACGCACCCGAATTGGTGCAGAAGGCGACCGATGTCTGGTCGGCGATCGGCGCTCGCGTCCTGAAGATGACGCCGGAGAACCACGACGCCGCCTTCGCTGCCGTGAGCCACCTGCCGCACCTGCTCGCCTTCGCCTATTTCAGTGCAGCGGTGAATCAGCCTCAGGGGCGCGACTACCTATCGCTCGCCGGCCCGGGATTTCGCGACTTCACGCGCATCGCCGCCAGTTCGCCCGAGATGTGGCGCGACATCCTCGTCGCCAACCGCGAGGAGGTGCTGAAGCAGTCGCAGCGCTTTCGCCACGTGCTGGACGCGCTCGAGCACGTCATCCGCGAAGGCAATGCCGACGCGCTGGAAGACCTCATCCGCGGCGCTGCCGAGGGCCGCTCGGCCTGGCAGATGAGCGCGCCCAAGGCGCCCGGCAGCCGCTGAGCCGGCAAGCGTCTGCTGCCCCGCGTCGGATGTTCGCCCTGCCGCACCTGGACCTGCCGCCGCTGCGCGCGGCCGCGGGCAGCGTGCGCCTGCCCGGCTCGAAGTCGATCTCCAACCGCGTGCTGCTGCTGGCCGGGCTGGCCGACGGCGTGACCGAGGTGCACGGCCTGCTCGACAGCGACGACACGCGCGTCATGCTGCAGGCGCTGCAGGCGCTGGGCTGCAGCCTCGAGCGCGACGGCGCGCGGCTGCGCGTGCATGGCCTGGGCGGACGCCTGCGCGTGCACGAGGCCGAACTCTTCCTCGGCAACGCCGGCACCGCGATGCGCCCGCTCACCGCCGCGCTGGCGCTGCTCGCCGCCACGCAGGGCGGCGCGTTTACCTTGCGCGGCGTGCCGCGCATGCACGAGCGCCCGATCGGCGACCTCGTCGACGCGCTGCGGCCGCTGGGCTGCACCATCGACGAGCTCGGCGAGCCGGGCTACCCGCCGCTGCGCGTGCGCGGCCAGGCCGGCGGCAGCCTGCGTCTGGACGCGCCGCTGCGCGTGCGCGGCGACGTCTCGAGCCAGTTCCTCACCGCGCTGCTGCTGGCGCTGCCGCTGGTGAGCGACGCCGGCGACGTCGTCGTCGAGGTCGAAGGCGAACTCATCTCCAAGCCCTACGTCGAGATCACGCTGGCGCTGCTGGCGCGCTTCGGCATCGCGGTGCAGCGCGAGGGCTGGCGCCGCTTCACGCTGCCGCAGGGCAGCCGCTACCGCACGCCGGGCGTGCTCGAGGTCGAGGGCGATGCCTCCTCGGCCTCTTACTTCGTGGCGCTGGGCGCGATCGCCGCGATCGACACGCCGCTGCGCATCGAGGGCGTGGGCAGCGATTCGATCCAGGGCGACATCGGCTTCGTCGACGCCGCGCGTGCGATGGGCGCGCAGGTGCAGGCCCACGCGAATGCGCTCGAGGTGCGCCGCGGACGCTGGCCGCTGCAGGCGATCGCGCTCGACTGCAACGCCATCCCCGACGCCGCCATGACGCTGGCGGTGATGGCGCTCTATGCCCAGGGCACGACGCGCCTCACCGGCATCGCGAGCTGGCGCGTGAAGGAGACCGACCGCATCGCGGCGATGGCCGCCGAACTCGCCAAGCTCGGCGCCAGGGTCGACAGCGGCGACGACTTCATCGCCGTCACGCCGCCCGCGCGCTGGCACGCGGCGACACTGGGCACCTACGACGACCACCGCATGGCGATGTGCCTGTCGCTGGCGGCCTTCAACGCGCTCGCCGGAGCGGCTCCGCCCGTGCCCATCCGCATCGAGGATCCGGCCTGCGTGGCCAAGACCTTCCCCGACTACTTCGAGACCCTGCTCGCGCTCGTTCGCGCCGATCCCGCCGAGGTGCCGGTGATCACGATCGACGGGCCGTCGGCCTCGGGCAAGGGCACCCTGGCGGCCGCGCTCGCGCAGCGCCTGGGCTGGCATTTCCTGGATTCCGGTGCCGTCTACCGCGCCACCGCGCTCGCCGCGCTGCGCGCGGGCGTTTCCTTGTCCGACGAGGCAGCGCTGGCCAGACTCGCGGCCGGCCTTGCGCTGCACTTCGACGGTGCGCGCATCCTGCTCGCCGGCGAGGACGTGAGCGACGAGCTGCGGCGCGAGGACACCGGCGCGCTGGCCTCGCGCGTGGCCGCCTTGCCCGCGGTGCGGCAGGCGCTGCATGCGCTGCAGCTGTCCTTTCGCCGCGCGCCGGGGCTCGTCGCCGACGGCCGCGACATGGGCACGGCGATCTTCCCGCAGGCACCGCTCAAGGTCTTCCTCACCGCGAGCGCCGCCGAGCGCGCCAAACGCCGGCATAAGCAGTTGATTTCAAAGGGAATCGAGGCTAATATCGCCGACCTTTTGGCCGACATCGAGGCGCGAGACGAACGGGACCGTTCCCGCGCAGCTTCGCCCTTGCGCGCGGCCGAGGATGCGCTGCAGCTCGACAACTCGCAGCTCGGCATCGACGCATCGGTCGATGCCGTGCAGCAGTGGTGGCGGCAGCGCAACCCGCTGGACCAGGGATAGAGCTTCTTCCTGCGGCGGGCCCTCGACCACAAGCCCCAGCGCTGCCGACAGCTTCGACCCCCGGGGTCCGGGCCGGCGGCGGTGGATTCTTCAACCCAAAGCGCCACCGTCGTGGCAGGCATCGTCCGGCTCTGCCCTTCACTTTCCCGGACACCAGGAACCCCCCATGTCTTCAACCCAAACCGCTACCACCGGTGGCGGCGAATCCTTCGCCGCCCTCTTCGAGGAGTCGCTCAAGACCAGCGACATGCGCGTCGGAGAGGTCATCTCCGCCGAGGTGGTGCGCATCGACTTCAACCACGTCGTCGTCAACGCCGGCCTCAAGAGCGAGGCCTACATCCCGGTCGACGAGTTCAAGAACGACCAGGGCGAGCTCGAGGTGCAGGTCGGCGACTTCGTCGCCGTCGCCGTCGAGGCCGTGGAGAACGGCTACGGCGACACCATCCTCAGCCGCGACAAGGCCAAGCGCCTGGCCTCGTGGATGGCGCTCGAGAACGCGCTCGAGTCCGGCGACTTCGTCACCGGCACGGTGAGCGGCAAGGTCAAGGGCGGCCTGACCGTGCTCGTCAACGGCATCCGCGCCTTCCTGCCCGGCAGCCTGCTCGACACGCGCCCGGTCAAGGACATGAGCCCCTTCGAGGGCAAGACGCTCGAGTTCAAGGTCATCAAGCTCGACCGCAAGCGTAACAACGTCGTGCTCTCGCGCCGTGCGGTGGTCGAGGCCAGCATGGGCGAGGAGCGCGCCAAGCTGCTGGAGACGCTGACCGAGGGCGCGATCGTCGACGGCGTGGTCAAGAACATCACCGAGTACGGCGCCTTCGTCGACCTCGGCGGCATCGACGGCCTGCTGCACATCACCGACATGGCCTGGCGCCGCGTGCGCCACCCGACCGAGGTCGTGCAGGTCGGCCAGGAGCTGCGCGCCAAGGTGCTGAAGTTCGACGCCGAGAAGAACCGCGTCAGCCTGGGCCTCAAGCAGCTCGGTGACGATCCGTGGCTGGGCGTCTCGCGCCGCTACCCGACCGGCACGCGCCTCTTCGGCAAGGTCACCAACATCGCCGACTACGGCGCCTTCGTCGAGATCGAGCCCGGCATCGAGGGCCTGGTGCACGTCTCCGAGATGGACTGGACGAACAAGAACGTGGCCCCGGCCAAGGTGGTCAGCCTGGGCGACGAGGTCGAGGTCATGGTGCTCGAGATCGACGAGGACAAGCGCCGCATCAGCCTGGGCATGAAGCAGTGCAAGGCCAACCCCTGGGAGGAGTTCGCCGCCAACGTCAAGCGCGGCGACAAGGTCCACGGGCCGGTCAAGTCGATCACCGACTTCGGCGTCTTCGTCGGCCTGGCGCAGGGCATCGACGGCCTCGTGCACCTCTCCGACCTGTCCTGGCACGAACCCGGCGAGTCGGCGGTGCGCAACTACAAGAAGGGCCAGGAGGTCGACGCCGTCGTGCTCGCGGTGGACGTCGAGCGCGAGCGCATCAGCCTGGGCATCAAGCAGCTGGACGTCGACCCGTTCACGAGCTTCACCACGCTCAACGACCGCGGCGCGATCGTCAACGGCAAGGTGAAGAGCGTCGATGCGCGCGGCGCGGAGATCGAGCTCAACGCCGACGTCACCGGCTACCTGCGCGCCAGCGAGATCAGCCGCGACCGCGTCGAGGACGCGCGCAACGTGCTGAAGGAAGGCGACGAGGTCTCGGTCATGGTCATCAACGTGGACCGCAAGATGCGCAGCATCCAGCTCTCGATCAAGGCCAAGGACCAGGCCGACCAGCAGGAGGCGATGCAGCGCCTCTCGGCGAGCAACGAGCGCGAGACGGCCGGCACCACCAGCCTGGGTGCGCTGCTGCGCGCCAAGCTGGACAAGAGCGGCGAGTAAGCTCGCGAGCAGTGACGCGCCGGGGCTCGCAGGCCCCGGCCTCTCCCAAGGACACAAAGCCCCCTGCGCGCCCATGACGCGATCCGACCTCGTCACCCGGCTTGCCGAACGCTTCGCGCAGCTCACGCAGCGCGATACCGAGTTCGCCGTCAAGACGATGCTCGATGCGATGACCGACGCCCTCGCGCGCGGTTACCGCATCGAGATCCGCGGCTTCGGCAGCTTCTCGATCAACCGGCGCCCGCCCCGCATGGGGCGCAACCCGCGCAGCGGCGCGCAGGTGCTGATCCCGGAGAAACTCGTGCCCCACTTCAAGCCCGGCAAGGCCCTGCGCGAGGCAGTGGATGCCCCGCAGGCGCCGGTGCCGCAAGCGTCGCCACTCCGCGACTGAGACACCGGGTGCCGCACGGTCGCCGCCGCCTTGCGCGGGCGGCTCCTACAATGCGCCGCGCATGCGCATCCTGGTGTGGCTCTTCCGGGCCTTCCTCTTCTTCACCCTGTTCGCCTTCGCGCTGAACAATCTGCACCCGGTGACGGTGCACTGGTTCTTCGGCGTGCAATGGGCCGCGCCGCTGGTGATCGTCGTGCTGGTGGCCTTCGGCAGCGGCTGCGCGCTGGGCGTGCTGGCGATGGTGCCCGCCTGGTGGAAGCACCGCCGCCGCGTGCACGAGGCGAGGTCCGCCCCGGACGCGGAAGGGGCGCTGCCTGCGCGGTCCGTCCCCGCAGGCGCCACAGCGTCTGCACCGGACGCGGCCTTTTCCGCCGGCAGCGTGCCAGGCGAGATCGCGCATCCGCCGCGCGAGGGCCTGGGCCTCTAGGCCCGTGCGGCCCCCGATCTTGCGCGCTGCCGATGGAATTCGACCTGCAGTGGCTGCTCATCGGCTTGCCCGTGGCCTTCGCGCTCGGCTGGATGGCTTCGCGCCTGGACCTGCGGCAGTTCCGCCGTGAGCAGCGCGATGCGCCGCGCGCCTACTTCAAGGGTCTGAGCCTGCTGCTGGCCGAACAGCAGGACAAGGCGATCGACGCCTTCATCGAGGCGGTGCAGAACGACCCGGACACCACCGAACTGCACTTCGCGCTCGGCAACCTCTTCCGCCGCCGCGGCGAGTTCGAGCGCGCGGTGCGCGTGCACCAGCACCTGCTGCAGCGCGGCGACCTGCCGCAGTCCGAGCGCGAGCGCGCGCAGCACGAGCTGGCGCAGGACTTCATCCGCGCCGGGCTCTTCGACCGCGCCGAGCAGGCCTTTCGGGCGCTGGACGGCACGCCTTACGAGGCCGAGGCGCAGCAGGCGCTGCTGCAGTTGCACGAGCGTGCGCGCGACTGGCCGCGGGCGATCGAGACGGCGGCGCGCATCGAGGCCGCCGGCGGTGCCTCGCTGGCGGTACGCGTGGCGCACTACTGGTGCGAGATCGCGCTCGCCGCCGAGAACCGCGGCGAGCATGAGGAAGCCTGGCAGGCGCTGCAACGCGCGCGCCAGGCCGACCCCGATGCCGCGCGCGCGCTGGTGATGAGCGGCCAGCGCCTGCTGCGCGATGGGCGCCCGCTGGAGGCGCTGGCCGCCTGGGACGAGTTGCGCCGCGTGCGTCCGGCGAGCTTTGCGCTCGTGGCGGCCGAATACGCCGACGCCGCGCTGGCCGCGAACCGCGCGCTTGCGGCGCGCCAGGCGCTGGCCGAATCGCTGCGCGAGCAGCCCAGCGTCGACGTCCTGCGGGCGCTCGTGCGCCTGAACCCCGACGACGCCGCGGGCAACCGGGCGCGGCTGCTGGGCTTGCTCGGCGAGCAGCCCACGCTCTCCGCGGCACTGGAACTGCTGGCGCAGACCGAGGCGCCGCTGGACGAGCCGGCACGCGCGGCCTTGCGCCAGGCGCTCGCCGCGGCGGCACGGCCGATGCAGCGCTACCGCTGCGCGGCCTGCGGCTTCGAGGCGCGGCACTGGTTCTGGCAGTGCCCGGGCTGCCTCGTCTGGGACAGCTACCCGCCGCGCCGCATCGAAGAGCAGTAGACGCTGCGCTCGCCGTCGCCGGAATCCGGCCCATGGTTCGGCATGGGTTTGCCTAAAGCTTTAATAGTTCTTATCAATACAGGAACTCGATAGATCCTGACTATATTCGGGGGCGTTTCCAGCCAGCTGAACCCCGGACCGAAGGAGTCATCCGATGAGCAAGCCCACGCCCAAGTGCCCGATCACCCATCTGACCACCGACTTCGGCGCCCCGGTGCCGAGCAACCGCGACAGCCTGACCGCCGGTGCCCGCGGGCCGCTGCTGGCGCAGGACGTCTGGCTCAACGAGAAGCTCGCCAACTTCGTGCGCGAGGTCATCCCCGAGCGCCGCATGCATGCCAAGGGTTCGGGCGCCTTCGGCACCTTCACCGTCACGCACGACATCACGCGCTACACCCGTGCCCGGCTGTTCGAGCGGGTGGGCAAGAAGACCGAGCTGTTCGCGCGCTTCACCACCGTGGCCGGCGAACGCGGGGCCGCCGACGCCGAGCGCGACATCCGCGGCTTCGCGCTCAAGTTCTATACGGAGGAAGGCAACTGGGACATGGTGGGCAACAACACCCCGGTGTTCTTCATCCGCGACCCGCGCCAGTTCCCGGACTTGAACAAGGCCGTCAAGCGCGACCCGCGCACCAACCTGCGCAGCGCCAGCCACAACTGGGACTACTGGACCTTGCTGCCCGAGGCGCTGCACCAGATCACGATCGTGATGAGCGACCGCGGCATCCCGGCCAGCTACCGCCACATGCACGGCTTCGGCTCGCACACCTACAGCTTCTGGAACCACGCCGGCGAGCGCTTCTGGGTCAAGTTCCACTTCAAGACGCAGCAAGGCATCAGGAACCTCAGCGACGCCGAGGCCGAGGCCCTGATCGGCAAGGACCGCGAGAGCCACCAGCGCGACCTCTTCGAGGCCATCGCGCGCGGCGACTTCCCGAAGTGGACGATGTACGTGCAGCTCATGCCCGAACTCGACGCCGAGAAGGTGCCCTACCACCCCTTCGATCTCACCAAGGTCTGGCCGCACGCCGACTATCCGCTGCACGAGGTCGGCGAATTCGAGCTCAACCGCAACCCGGAGAACTTCTTTCTCGACGTCGAGCAGAGCGCATTTGCGCCGAGCAACCTGGTGCCGGGCATCGGCGTCAGCCCCGATCGCATGCTGCAGGCGCGCCTCTTCAACTACGCCGACGCCCAGCGCTACCGCCTGGGCAGCAACCACCACCAGATTCCGGTCAACCGCGCGCGCTGCCCGGTGCACAGCAACCATCGCGACGGCCAGGGGCGGGTCGACGACAACTACGGCGCCTTGCCGCATTACGAGCCCAACAGCTTCGGCCAATGGCAGGCGCAGGCGGAGTTCGCCGAACCGCCGCTCAGGATCAGCGGTGACGCCCACCACCACCGTTTCCACGACGACGACAGCGACTACTTCACGCAGCCCGCACGCCTCTTCCGCCTCATGAACGCGGCCCAGCAGGAGGCCTTGTTCGGCAACACCGCGCGGGCGATGGGCGACGCCGCCGATTTCATCAAGATGCGCCACGTCCGCAACTGCCACGCCGCGGACCCGGCCTACGGCGCCGGTGTTGCCGAGGCACTGGGCATCGAGCTGCAACGGGCGCTGGCGTCGAAGAAGGACGACCCGATGCACGGCAGTCCGCTCGTGCCGCTGCCGGTCTGATCCGCTCGCCCCTGGGCCCGAGCCCGCGCTCGGGCTCGGGCTCAGGGGATCAGGTGCGGGCGCAACAACTCCTCCACCCAGGTCATGAAGGCCTGCAGCCGCCGCGACAGGTGCTTGCGGTGCGGATAGACGAAGTGCACCGGCATCGGCGCGGCCCTGGCCTCGGGCATGAGGGCCACCAGCTCGCCGGCGTCCAGGTGCTGCTGCACGTCGAATGCCGGAATCTGGATCAAGCCCAGGCCCGCGAGCGCACAGGCGATGTAGGCCTCGGCGTTGTTGACGCCGACCCGGCTGCGCGGCTGCACGCTGCGCGTCTGGCCGTCCTCGACCCACTCCCAGGGCGCGCTGCGGCCCGAGGACGGCGAGACGTAGTCCACCACCACGTGCGCCGAGAGTTCGTGCGGACCACGCGGCGTGCCGTGGCGCGCCAGATAGGCCGGGCTGGCGCAGTTGATGAGCTCGATGCGGCCCAGCGCTCGCGCCACCAGGCTGCTGGCGGCCAGCGCGCCCACGCGCAGCGCGCAGTCCACGCCCTCGTGCACGAGGTCGATGTTGCGGTCGCTGCTTCCCAGCTCGATCTGCAGCTCGGGGTGCCGATCCAGCAGCTCGGGCAGCGCCGGCGCAAGCAGGCGGCGTGCGATGCGGCCCGGCACGTCCACGCGCAGCCGACCGGCCACCGCCTGGGCCGCCGGCCGGAACTGCTGCTCGATGTCCTCCATGTCGGCGATCAGCGCCGCGGCGCGCTCGAGCAGTGCCTGCCCGTCCGGCGTCAGCCCGACCTGCCGCGTCGTGCGCTGGATCAGCCGCGCACCCAGCCTCGCCTCCAGCTGTTGCAGCGCCAGCGACACCGTCGCGCGCGGCAGGCCCAACTGCTCGGCGGCCTGCGAGAAGCTGCGGCAGGACGCGATGCGGATGAAGACGCGCTGGAGATCGATTCGATCCACGCCCGCATTATTGTCAAAATCTGTATTGTGCAGGCGTAAGAAAAGTATTTATTAGCCTGTTTGTCATCAATAGACTGCCGCGAGCCGTATGGGGCCAACACAGGAGACGAAGATGTCGGACAAGCACAGCATCAAGGGCAAGGTGGTTCTGATCGCCGGCGGCGCCAAGAACCTGGGTGGCCTGATCGCCCGCGATCTGGCCGAGCACGGCGCCAGCGCCGTGGCCATCCACTACAACAGCGCCGCCACGCGCGCCGATGCCGAGGCCACCGTGGCGGCGGTGCAGAAGCTGGGCGCCAAGGCCGTGGCGCTGCAGGCCGACCTGACCTCGGCCGCGGCGATGGAAAAGCTGTTCGCGGACGCCAGCGCAGCGCTGGGCCGGCCGGACATCGCCATCAACACCGTGGGCAAGGTGCTGAAGAAGCCGATCACCGAGATCAGCGAGGCCGAGTACGACGAGATGAGCGCGGTCAACGCCAAGACCGCCTTCTTCTTCCTCAAGGAAGCGGGCCGCAACGTCAAGGACCACGGCAAGGTGCTGACCGTCGTGACCTCGCTGCTGGGCGCGTTCACGCCTTTCTACGCCTCCTATGCGGGCACCAAGGCGCCGGTGGAGCACTTCACGCGCGCGGCGGCCAAGGAGTTCGGCGCGCGCGGCATCTCGGTCGTCGCCGTCGGCCCGGGGCCGATGGACACGCCCTTCTTCTACCCGGCCGAAGGGCCCGAGGCCGTGGCCTATCACAAGACCGCCGCCGCGCTGTCGGCCTTCTCGCCGACCGGGCTCACGCACATCGAGGACGTCGTACCCTTCATCCGCCATCTGGTCAGCGACGGCTGGTGGGTCACCGGTCAGACGATACTCATCAACGGCGGCTACACCACCAAGTGAGCACGATATGCATGTCGCGATGGTGATCGGCGGCGGGCTCGTCCTGCTGGGCGTGTTCGTCCTCTTCGGCTGGCTCTGGGGCGCGAGCGCCGCGGGCATGGCGCTGGCGGCCAAGGTCTTCGTGCCGGCCTGGCTGGCGGTGGCGCTGGTCAACATGTGGGTCGGCGTCAGCCATGCCGGCTACAGCGTGCGCCAGGAGGCGCCGATCCTGGTGCTGGTGTTCCTGGTGCCGGCCCTGCTTGCCGGCGCCCTCGCCTGGCAGCTCTCGCGCAGCTGAAGAGTCGCGCCGCGTCGAACAGCAGCCATGGCCGTCGAAGGCAGCGCCGGCGACCTGCTCCCGGTGGTGATGCTGCTGGGGGCCGCGGTCGTCGCCGTCCCCATCTTCAAGCGCCTGGGGCTGGGCGCGGCGCTGCTCATGCAGACCGGAGGGCTATCGATGGCCATGGGCGTGGTGGCGCGCCACGCCGGCAAGTCCAGGATCATCGGCAACCTGCCGTCGTAGGGGAGGGCGCATGCCCGCGCATGTCGTCGACTACTGGCGCCGGGCCGGCGCGCGCGGCCAGTGGTTCAGCAAGGACCCGGCCTTCGACCGCGACTTCCACGACCGCTTTCTGGCCCTGCACCTGGCCGCGGCGCGGCGCGAGCACGACGCCTGGGTCGAGTCGCCGCAGGGCGCGCTGGCGCTGCTGATCCTGCTCGACCAGTACCCGCGCAACGCCTTCCGCGGCAGCGCCCACATGTACGCCACCGACGGTCTGGCGCGCCACTTCGCGCGCCTCGCCCTGCAGGCGCAGCACATGGCGCAGGTGGAGGAGGGGATGCGGCTGTTCTTCTGCCTGCCCTTCGCGCATTCCGAGGATCTTGCCGATCAGGAGCTGTCGGTTCGCCTCAACGCGCGACTGGGGCCGAGCTGGCATGCGCACGCCCGCGGGCACCGCGACATCGTGCAACGCTTCGGACGCTTCCCGCACCGCAACGCGATGCTGGGCCGCGAGAGCGCGCCCGAGGAGTTGCAGTTCCTGCGCGAGGGCGGTTTCGCCGGTTGAGGCCGAGCTTGCCGCTACCGGTTGCGCGCCTGTCGCGCCGCGCGTCAACCCGCGGCAAGCTGCGCCTCCAGCAGCGCCAGCACCTCGACCTGGCGTGGCACCTGGCGCTTGCCGCCGACGCTGGCCACGGGGCCGGGGCCGGTGACGCCGGCCAGGCCCGGCTCGTGGTCGCAGTAGATGCCGATCGTCGGCCGGCCCAGTGCCGCGCCCAGGTGCGTGAAGCCGGTGTCCAGGCCGACGATGCAGTGCGCGCGTGCGAGCACGCCGGCCATCTCGCCGACCTTCAGGAAGGGCGGCACCTCGCCGCTGCAGCCCGCGGCGATGCGCTCGGCCAGCGTCTGCTCGGCGGCACTGCCCCACAGCACGACCGGCGTGAAGCCGCTGCCCTGCAGCCGCTTGCCCACGGCGATCCAGCGCGCCTCGGGCCAGAGCTTCTCGATGCGGCTGGCGTTGGGAATCAGCACCGCATAGCGCGCGGGCGTGGGCCAGAGGGGAGCGGGCGGCGCGAGGCCGAAGTCCGGCGGGGTGGCGGGCAGCGTGTAGCCCAGGTGCGCCGCGGCGAGGCGGCGGCAGCGCTCGACCGCGTGCAGCCCGCGCGGCACGGCCGCACGCCGTGCGTAGAACCAGCTGGCCAGCGGCTCGCGCGCGCTGCCGGCGGCGTAACCGGCCACCGGCGCCTGCGCCAGGCGCGCCCAGAGCGCGCTCTTCACCAGGCCCTGCAGGTCGAGAACGAGGTCGTAGCGCCGCTCGCGCAGCTGCGCGCGCACGGCGCCCATGTCGGCCCAGGTCTGGCGCTGCAGCAGCTTGCTGCGCCACTTGCGCCAGGCCATGGGCAGCACGCGCAGCACGCCCGGGTGCAGGGCGGGGATGGCGGCAAAGGGCTTCTCGACCAGCCAGTCGGCCTGCAGACCCGGCAGCGCGCGCAGCGCGTCGCTGAGCGCCGGCAGCGCGTGCACGACGTCGCCCATCGACGAGGTCTTGACGATGAGCAGCTTCACGCCGTCGTGCGCAGGCCTCAGCCGCGCGCGCGCGCTTCGGCCACCAGCGCCGGGTTGAAGCGCGCGTCGTTGTACATCTTGAACTGGCGGTAGACCTTGAACCAGGCGCGCCCGGCAAGCGCGTCGGCGAGCAAGGCGTCCAGACAGCCGGCGAGATCCTGGCGCTGCTCGCGCAGCCGCGCGTGGCGCAGGCGGCTGGCGCTGCGATGGGCTTCGTCGACGTCGTCGCGCGTCATCTGCTGCTGCATCGCGCGCAGCTTGAGGGCGAGGATGGAGAGGCGGTCGATCATGCTGCCCGCGGTCTCGCTGTTCAGCCGCGCGCCCGCGGGCGGCGCCGCCTGCGGAGCATCGCTGCGCGCGGCGGCTTCGTCGACGAGGCCAAGCTGCACCAGCAGCAGCTCGTCGATGCGCTCGATGGCGTCGTTGCGTGCCTGGTTGTGGCCGTCGATGGCGCGCTTGTTGGCGGCGATCTCGGCGTCGGCGACGGTGGTGCGCCGCGCCAGATCCTCCTGCGCCCAGAGCAGCGCGTTCTGGCGGTGGTTGACCTCGATCCAGTGCCCAAGCGGCGTGGCGTCCTCGTCCGCCGCCTGTTGCGGCCAGTGCGCGCGCGCGAGCAGGCGGTCGTGCAAGGCGGTGAGCTCGGACGCTCGGACGGGCAAGGCGGGCATGACAGGTGGCGCGGTTCGGCGCGGCATTATCGGCGCGCGCGGGGACGGGTGCGGCGCGAGCTCAGTGCGCCGCCGACCGCGGCGGCCAGGGTGGCGCGGGTGGATGGTAGGCCGGCGCAAGGAAGTCCTGCGATTCGTCGTACCAGCGGCTGCGCAGGCCCAGCAGGTGCTGCAGCGCCAGGTCCAGCGTATCGAGCAGGACGGGCGCCTGCAGCTGCACGCCCTGCAGCGGGTCCTGCGCCTGCGCCTGCGCATTGCGCCAGATCCACAGCGGCACGGTGTAGCCGCTGTCGTCCTCGCTGCTGTGGCCGGCGAAGTCGCGCGTGTGGCCGACTTCCTGCCCGTGATCGGAGAAGTAGAGCGCGGAGACGGCGCGCCCGGCGCGCTCCTGCGCCAGCGTCTGCAGCAGCTGTGCCAGCGCGCGCGCGCCGCACCAGGTGGCGTCGTCGTAGTCGTTGCGTGCCTGCAGCGTGCTGCGCGAGCGCCCCTGCGCGCGCAGGCTGCGCATCACCGCGTCGTCCTCGACGCCGGCAAAAGGACCAAGCTGCGCGCCGCAGCGCTGCGCGTAGTGAAAGTGCTGGCCGAGCAGGTGCACGACGATGAACTCGTGCGGTGCCGGCGGCGCGGCGCGCAGCTGCGCGCGCAGCACCGGTACCAGGGCCTCGTCCTCGCTGCTGCTGTCGCGCCAGTTGCCGTGGTTGATGAAGGCCTGCGCGTCGGCCGCATGGCCGAGGCTGGCGATCCAGCCGTCGCTGCCGGGCTGGTTGGAGAGCCAGCTCACGCGGTAGCCCGCCGCGCGCGCGAGCATGACGAGGTCGGGCGTGCTGCGCCAGAGCTCGGGCTGCCTGCGCGTGGCCGGCGTCAGCGCCAGCCGCAGCGAGGGCAGGGTGAAGGCCTCGGTCGAGCGCGCCTGCGTGAAGCGCAGGAACTGGCCGCCCAGCGCGTGCAGCGCCGCGCTCAGCGCCGCCGTGGTGTCGCGCGCGTAGCCGTAGAGGCCCCAGCCGGCGCGGTTGGCGCTCTCGCCGATGAAGAGCGCGACGGTGCGCGGCCGCGCGTCGACGCGCTGGAGCTGCCACTGCGCGCGCGCGGCCTGGATCGTCGCGCGCCGCGCCGCCAGCTGCTGCATCTCGGCGCGCGCCGCCTGGTGGCGCTGGTAGAGCACCGCCCAGCGCAGAAAGGGCTCGTTGCGCAGCAGGGTCGGATTGGCGTGCAGCAGCGCGGCCAGCATCAGCAGCAGGGCCAGCCCCAGCGTGCGCCGGCGCGACGCCGGCGGCGGCTGGGCACGCCGCCACAGTCGCTGCCCCCAAAGGCCGATCCCCCCCCAAACCCCTCCGTAGAGGGTGGCCCACGCGAGCGCCCGCCATTGCCCGAGCACGAAGCCCAGGGCCTCGCCGAACGAGGTGTTGGCCAGCGCCTCGGCCAGCACCGAGGGCTGCGGCTGCGCGCCGAAGAAGCCGCGCAGCACGCCCTGCACCGCGCCGTCGAGGCCGAACACCAGGCACAGCAGCAGCCACACCCAGCCCGCGGCGCCGCCCGAGCGACGCTGCGCCAGGCCCAGCAAGCCGCCGCCGAGCAGGAACCACCACAGCGTGAGCTTGGCCGCGTCCTGCGGCCGCGTGAATCCTGCCAGCGACAGCGAAGCGCCGAGGAAGGCTCCGGCCGCGACGAGCAGCCACCACGGCCGCACTCGCGCCGACGTGCTCGCTTCCCGTTCCGGTGCGCCAGTCGGTTCAGGCGCGGGCATCGGCATTTGCGGCAAGCCGGTGCCGGCAACGCCCTCTTCGGGGGCCCCCGATCGCAGGGCCACCACGGCGGGAATGACGCTGGCGCGCGCGCTTCCTAGAGTCGATCCCAGCCCGAACCCCAGGCCCTGAAGCCGACGGGAGACCCGGGCCGGACCCAGGCTTCAACCCCTCTTTCATGCACAGGAGACCGATCATGTTCCGTTCCATTCTCGCCGCCGCGCTCGCCATGTTCGCGCTCAACGCGTTCGCCGCCGTCGATGTCAACAAGGCCAGCCAGGCCGAGCTTCAATCCGTCAAGGGCATCGGGCCGTCCCTCTCCACCAGGATTCTCGACGAGCGCAAGCTCGCGGGCTTCAAGGACTGGGGCGACCTCGTCGAGCGCGTTTCCGGCATAGGCCCGGGCAATGCCGCGCGCTTCTCGCAGGCGGGCCTCACGGTCGGTGGCCAGGGATACGTGGCCACGGCGGCACCGGGGAACGCGGCGAAGGCAGAGAAGAGCCCGAAGGCGAGGGCGGGCGCGGCCAAAGCCGGGGCTGGCGCCGAAGCCGCGGCTCCCGGCAAGGCCGCGCCGGCGACGAGCCGCTGAGGGCACGGGGAAGGACGAGGGACCACAGGGGGCTGCCGCTCACGGCAGCTCCAGGTCCAGCTCGGCACCCGCGGGCGGCGGCGCCGTCGCCCGCGTGCTGCGTCCCCAGGCGAAGAACTGCAACACCTCGTCGCGGCGCGCCTGCACGTCGGCTTCGCCCAGCGCCATCAGCTCGCGCGTGTAGGGGCATTCGAAGAGCAGATAGCTCGCCAGCGCCGAGCCGCCGCGCGCGTCACCGGTGCTTCCGCCCACGCCGACTCCGCGCAGCAGGGTGCGCACCGGCGCGGGCAGGCAGTTCAGGTGGCGCGCGGCGATGTCGTCCAGGCGCTGGCTGGGCGCGATGACGAGCGACTCCAGCGGCCGCAGCGGCGTATCCTGGCGCACGTCGTCGGGCAGCAGCGCCAGCGTGCGGTTGATGCGCTGCATGCGCTCGACGTCGACCGCGAGCGCATCGAGGAAGATGTTGGCCATCGCATGGCCGGCGATCTGCGCGAGGCTGGGGTAGCCGTTGGACGTGCTGCGCTCGCTCGGGGGCTCATGCATGCGGCCCGCGCCGATGATCAGCAGGCGCTGCGCGCCGAGATGGATGGCCGGCGACAGCGGCGCCGTCTGGCGCATCGAGCCGTCGCCGTACCAGGCGGCATCGTGCTCGCCGCCGATGCGCGCCGCGGGGAAGACGAAGGGGATCGCCGACGAGGCCAGCAGATGCGCGTGCGTGATCGAGCCGCGCACCGAACGCCGCTGCGAGCGCTGCCAGGAGTCCAGCGGCGCGGCGGTGTCGAAGAAGGTGACGTGCTGGCCGCTGCTGTAGCTCGAGGCGGTGACCGCCAGCGCGTGCAGCTGCCGGCGCGCGAACACGATCGGCAGGCGGTCGACCGGCACCATGCGCTGCAGCAGGCCGTGCAGGGGCTCGTTGTCCAGCAGAGAACGCGGGCGCAGCTTGCGCCAGCGCGTGATCAGCCAGCCCAGCGAGAGCATGGTCAGCCACTGTGCGCCGCTGCGGATCACGCCCAGCGAATCGGCGCGGTAGATCTGCTCGGCGCGGAAACCGTCCCAGACCTTGGCCAGCACCTCGACGGCGGCCTCGAAGCGGTCGGCGTGGCAGGCCAGCGCGGCGGCGTTGATGGCGCCGGCCGAGGTGCCGACGATGATGCCGAAGGGGTTGCGCTGGCGCTCGCGCGCATCGAGCACGTCGCGGCGCAGGCGCGCGATCGCACGCAGCACGCCGACCTGGTAGGCCGCGCGCGCACCGCCGCCGCTGAGCACCAGGCCGGTCAGAGGCGTTTCGTACATGCGCGCACTGTAGCCCGGCAAAGGCGGCGCGCACCCCTGCGGCCTAGTCGTAGATCACGCGGGCGCGGTGTTCGTGCGCGGCGGCCTGCCAGCGCGCGAGCACCTCGTCGCTGGGCCAGATGCGCCCGTCGTCGCCGAGATCGAGCTCGGCCGCAGCACCTGCGCGCCGCAGCAGGAGGCGCACGTTCAGCCCCTGGGCGGGCGCGTCCCCCTCGCCGTCCTCGTTCTCCACGCGCCGTGCCGCGCCAAGCCGCACCAGCTCGGCCACCGGCGGCATCACGGCACCGACCTCGACGGCCAGATGGCGCCCGAAGTGCGCGCGCGCCGCGGCCAGATCCCAGACCTGCTGCACGTTCAGCCGCAGTCCGCTGAGGCGGTCGGGCTGCGTGCGGCCCTGCACGACCACCAGCTCGTCCTCCTTCGGCAGGTCACGGCGCTCGAGCAGGTTCTCGTCGGTGATGACCGCTTCGACGCTTTCGCTGCCGTCGTCGATGCGAAAGAGGAGCATGCGCCCGCTGCGGCTGTTGCCTCTGTTGGCGAAGCGCAGCGCGCCGACGACGCCGGCCACCAGCACCGGCTCACGGCTGTCGGCGAGCGCGGCGATCGGCCGCTTGCAGAAGCGCCGCACTTCCTCGGCATGGATGTCGAAGAGATGGCCCGAGAGGTGAAAGCCGAGCGCCAGCTTCTCGTGCTGCAGGCGCTCGCGCAGGCCGAAGGGCTCGGCGGCGACGAGTGCGGGCTCCTGGCGGCTCGAGCCGTGGATGTCGTCGCCGAAGTCGAAGAGCCCGCACTGCGCCTCGTTGGCGGCCTGCGCGTCGGCCCAGTCGAAGGCCAGGCCGACGCTGGCGAGCAACTCGGCACGGCCGAGCATGGCGGCGGCGTCGCTGGCTGCCGTCACGGCCGGGATCCGGTCGGCGGCTTGCGAGGGGTGCAGCGCGTCGAAGGCGCCGGCGCGGATCAAGGCCTCGACCACGCGCTTGTTGACGCGGCTGCGGTCGACGCGCGCGCAGAAGTCGAAGAGGCTGCGGAACGGCCCGCCGCCCTGGCCGTCGAGGCCCTCGCGCGCGGCGACGATGGCCTCGATGGCGCCGGCTCCGGTGCCCTTGATCGCGCCCAGGCCGTAGCGCACGAGGGTGTCGCTCACCGGCTCGAAGCGAAGCGTGCCGCGGTTCACGTCCGGCGGCGCGACGGCGATGCCGAACAGGCGCGCGTCGGCCAGCAGCACCGCGAGCTTGCTGGTGTCGTCGGCCTCTATCGTCATGTTCGCGGCGTAGAACTCGGCCGCGCAGTGCACCTTGAGCCACGCCGTGTGATAGGCCAGCAGGCTGTAGGCCGCGGCGTGGCTCTTGTTGAAGCCGTAGCCGGCGAACTTCTCCATGAGGTCGAAGACCTCGTCGGCCTTCTGCCCGTCGATGCCCTGGGCCATCGCGCCCTCGCGGAACTTCACGCGCTCCTTGGCCATCTCCTCGGGCTTCTTCTTGCCCATGGCGCGGCGCAGCAGGTCGGCGCCGCCGAGGCTGTAGCCGCCCATCACCTGCGCGGCCTGCATCACCTGTTCCTGGTAGACGAAGATGCCGTAGGTCTCGGCCAGCACCGGCTCCAGCAGGGGGTGCGGGTATTGCACCGCCTCGCGGCCGTTCTTGCGCGCGCAGAAACTCGGGATGTTCTCCATCGGCCCGGGGCGGAACATCGCGTTGAGCGCGATCAGGTCCTCCAGCCGCTTCGGGCGTGCCTCGCGCAGCATGGCCTGCATGCCGAATGACTCGAACTGGAACACCGCCTCGGTGAGGCCGTCGCCGAAGAGCTTGTAGACGCGGGGGTCGTCCAGCGGCAGGGTTTCGTAGCCGAAGTCCTCGCGTCCCTTGCGCCGCGCACGGATGAATTCCTTGGCGAGCTCGAGGATGGTCAGCGTGGCGAGGCCGAGGAAGTCGAACTTCACCAGCCCCACCGCCTCGACATCGTCCTTGTCGTACTGGCTGACCGCGTTCGTGCTGCCGGGCTGCTGGTAGAGGGGGCAGAAGTCGGTGATCTTGCCCGGGGCGATGAGCACGCCGCCGGCGTGCATGCCGATGTTGCGCACGATGCCCTCGACGCGCATGGCCAGCCGCAGCAGCTCGGCGACCTCCTCGTCATCGGCCTCGCGCTGCTCGAGCTCGGGCGCCTCCCGGCGCGCGTAGACGAGGCCGCCGTCGGGCTGCTCGGGTACCGGCGCCAGCGTCACCGTCTTGCCCGGCGGCGCGGGGATCAGCTTGGCGATGGCGTCGACCTGTCCGTAGCCCATGCCGAGCACTCGCCCCACGTCGCGCAGCGCGGCCTTGGCGGCCATGGTGCCGAAGGTGGCGATCTGGCTCACCGCGTCGCGGCCGTACTTGTCCTTGACGTAGTCGATGACGCGGTCGCGGTTGGCCTGGCAGAAGTCGACGTCGAAGTCCGGCATCGTCACCCGCTCGGGGTTGAGGAAGCGCTCGAACAGGAGCTGGTAGCGCAGCGGGTCGAGGTCGGTGATGAAGAGCGCGTAGGCCACCAGCGAGCCCGCGCCCGAACCGCGCCCCGGGCCCACCGGGCAGCCGTTGGCCTTGGCCCAGACGATGAAGTCCGAGACGATCATGAAGTAGCCCGGGAAGTCCATCTTCACGATGGTCTGGATCTCGAACTCCAGCCGCTCGAGGTAGCGCGGGCGCTCGCGCTCGCGCTGCGCCTCGTCCGGGAACAGGGCCAGAAGCCGGCGCTCCAGGCCGTCGTGGCTCGCGCGGCGGAAGTGCTCGTGCAGGGGCAGGCCGTCGGGCGTCGGGAAGTCCGGCAGATGCGCCTTGCCCAGTTCCAGGCCGAGGCTGCAGCGCATCGCGATCTGCACCGTGTTGGCGAGCGCGCTGGGGAGGTCGGCGAAGCGCTCGGCCATCTGCGCCTGCGTCGTGAACGACTGCTCCGGCGTGAAGCGGCGCACACGCCGCGGGTTGTCCAGCGTGTCGCCGTCGGCGATGCATACGCGCGCCTCGTGCGCCTCGTAGTCGTCGGGTTCGAGGAACTGCACCGGGTGCGTCGCCACCACCGGCAGCCCGAGATCGGCCGCCAGCGGCACCGCGGCGCGCAGCTGCGCCTCGTGCGCGGGTGCGCCCGCGCGCTGCACTTCGAGGTAGAAGCGCCGCGGGAAGATCGCCGCGAGCCGTTCGGCCAGGCTGCGTGCGCGCGCCCTGTCGCCGGCCAGCAGCGCCTGGCCGACGATGCCGAGGTCGGCCCCCGAGAGCGCGATCAGCCCGTCGCCGAGCTCCTGCAGCCAGTTCCACTTCACCCACGCCTGGTTGCGCTGCACGTTGCGTGTCCAGGCGCGCGCCAGCAGCTCGCAGAGGTTGAGGTATCCCCGCTTGTCCTGCACCAGCAGCAGCAGCCGGCTGGCCTGGCGCTCGCCGGCCTCCGCCGGCGGCTCCAGCCAGATATCGGCGCCGATGATCGGCTTCACGCCCTTGTCGCGGCAGGCCTTGTAGAACTTGATGGCGCCGAAGAGGTTGCCGAGGTCGGAGATGGCGAGCGCGGGCTGCGCGTCCGCGCTCGCCGCGGCGACGGCCGCACCGACGCGCAGCGTGCCGTCGACGACCGAGTATTCGGTGTGCAGCCGCAGGTGGACGAAACGGGGGGTCGAAGCCATGTTCCGGGGAATTATCCGGCCCGGTTCCGGGGCAGGGCGCTTCCTACAATCGACGCCATGGGATCGAGCCTCGGCGACTGGCTGCGCCGCCTCGTCGGCCTGCTGCTGATCTTCGGCGCCATCGTCGCGGGGCTGTCGCACGCGCCCGACCGTCCGGTGCAGTCGCTGGTCGCGCGCTGGGCGCCGGCGCCCTCGGATTTCGTCGAGATCCGCGGCCAGCTCGTGCACCTGCGCGACCAGGGCGTGCGCGCCGACCCCTTGCCGATCGTGCTGCTGCACGGCACCTCGTCGAGCCTGCACACCTGGGAGGGCTGGGCGCGGGAGTTGCAGATGCAGCGCCGCGTCGTCAGCCTGGACCTGCCGGGAGCCGGGCTCACCGGCCCGTTCGCCGGCGAGTACACGCCCGACGACTACCGCGGCGACACCTACGCGCGCTTCGTGCTCGATCTGCTCGACGCCTTGAAGCTGCCGCGCGTGGTGCTCGCGGGCAATTCCTTCGGCGGCGAGATCGCCTGGCGCGTGGCGACGCTCGCGCCCGGGCGCGTGGCGCAACTCGTGCTCGTCGACGCCGCGGGGCCGCCGTTCCAGCCGCAGGCCGTCCCGCTGGGCTTCATCGCCGCGCGGCTGCCGGGCTTCAGCTGGCTGGGGCAGTACCTGCTGCCGCGCGAGCTGGTGGCGCAAGGCCTGGCCAGCGTCTACGGCGACCCCGGCCGCGTCACGCCGGCCCTCGTCGACCGCTATTTCGAGCTCACGCTGCGCGAGGGCAACCGCCGCGCGCTGGGCCTGCGACTGCAGCAGATGGCGCTGAGCGAGGGCGAGGGCGCCGAGCGCATCGCGCAGGTGCAGCAGCCCACGCTCATCCTCTGGGGCGGGCGCGACCGGCTGATCCCGCCGTCCACGGGCGAGGAGTTCGCGCGCCGCATCGCCGGCAGCCGGCTCGTCGTCTTCGACGAACTGGGCCACATGCCGCAGGAGGAGGACCCGGCGCGCAGCCTGGAGCCGGTGAAGGCCTTTCTCGGCTGGCGCTGAGCCGGCCGTTCAGCCGAAGCGCCCCTGCAGGAACCACAGCGGCTGCGCCGGGTCGGCCAGCGGCAGCCGCGCGCGGTAGATCCACAGCAGCGAGCCGTCGGCGGCCGCGGCGATGAAGTAGTCGCGCGCGGCGAGGCCGCCGTCCCACCAGCCGCACTCGATGCGCTCGGGGCCGGCCAGCAACTGCAGCGGCCGGCCCTCGAACCAGGGCTTGGCCTGGTGCTCGGGCAGCGGCTGCGGCTCGGGAAGCAGCCAGGCCGGGCGCGGCCAGGGGAGTTGCGGCGGGGTCGTTGCCGCCTCCGTTGCTGCCGCTGCCGTTCGATCCGCCTTCGCGCCCCAGGGCAGGGCCGCGGCGCTGCGTTCGGGGCGGTGGTCGGCCAGCGCCTGCAACTGCAGCACCTGCGCCTGCCCCAGGCGCGCGCGCAGGCGCTCGAGCAGGCGCACGAGGCCGCTGTGCTCGCCTTGCCGCGTCGGGAAGAGCTCGGTGTTGGGCGGCGGCTGCTGCACCCACTCGTGGCAGTGCAGCCGCAGCTCGAGCGTGGGGGCGGCGAGCTGCACGCGCGCCAGGCGCTCGCGCAGCAGCGCCTGCAGCTGGGCGAGGTCGGGCGCGGGCGCGGCGAGTTCGATGCGCAGCCGGGTCGCCGCGGGCGTGGCGGCGTCGGCGCGGTGGCGCGGCTCGTGCTGCATGTGCAGCTCGAAGGCCTGCACGCGCGCCTGCCGTGCCTGCGCCCAGGCGGCGAGCCGCGCCAGCAGCCGCGCCGCGGCGTGCAGCACCTGCTCGGCCCGGTCGGCGCGCGCGGCCAGTTCCAGGCGCGCGTCGAAGGCTTCGGGGGCGCGCAGCCATGCACGCGCATCGGGGCGCATGCCGCGCGCGCGGTCGATCTCGTCCAGCAGGCCCGTGCCGAAGCGCCGCGCCAGGCCGGCGCGCGGCAGGCGCAGCAGGTCGGCCACCTGCTGCAGTCCCATCGCCTGCAGTGCCGGTGCGTGCTCGCGCGCGGCATCGAAGAGCGTGATCGGCGCGCCGTCGAGCCGGCGCTGCAGCGCCGCGAGGTCCTGCGCGGCGTTCCGGCCTTCGGTCATGACCTCGGCGTCGCCGCACCAGCGCGCCAGCAGCGCTGCGCCGAGCGCCGTGGGCGCGCGGGCGATGCGCGCGCGGTGCCCCAGCGGCGCGAGCGTGCGGCGCAGCCGCGCCAGCAGCGCCTCGGCGCCGCCGAAGAAGCGCAGGCTCGTGGCCACTTCCAGCAGCACGGTGGCGCTGCCTTCCAGGGTCACCGAAGGCGTGAAGGCCAGCGCCGCATGCGCCACGGCCTGCAGCGCCTCCCGGTCGCGGCGCGCGTCGGCCTGGCCCAGCAGCAGTGCGGGGCACAGCGCCAGCGCCGTGGCGCGCTTCATTCCCGGCTGCACGCCGTCCGCCGCAGCCGCGGCGTTCGCCGCCACGATACGGTGCGCCGCCAGCAGCGCCAGCGGCTGCGCCTGCTGCGGCGGCGGCAACGCGGCGGCGAAGGCTTCGAGCGACAGCCACGGCAGGTGAACGGCGAACCACAGCATCGGCAGCACCGGGCATGCGTGGGGGCCGAAACCGGTCTTCCTGGCGGCGTTCAGGCGAGGCTGGCCGTGCCCGCCGGAGGGACGGCGACGCCTGCCGGACGCGCGCGCGCCGCCAGGCGTTCGGCGCGCGCGCGCACCGGGGCCGCAAGCGTGGGCGCCAGCGCCAATCGCAAGGCCGTGGCGCAGGGCGGCCCACGGCGCTTGACGATGCGCAGCGCCAGGGCGTCGGGCGCGGCCGGGGCCAAGGCCAGGCGCAGCGGCGCGATGCTCGGCTGCGCCTGCGCTGCGGACTCGCGCAGCAGGAAGGCCGGGCCGTCGTGCGCCTGCGCCGCCAGTTGCAGCCGACGCAGCGACGGCGGCTGCACGCTGGCCGGCAGCCAGGCGAGCACGGCGCCGGCCTGGCCGCTTCCAAGCGACTGCTCGAGCGCCCACAGCAGGTCGGCCGGCGCCTGCGGCCGCGCGCGTGCCGGGCGCGGTGCGGCCAGGCCCGTGCGTGCGCGCACGACGACGAGCTGCCGCAGGTCGATCCCGAGGGCCGCCAGCGTCCAGCTGCAGGGCAGGGTCGGCGGGTCGAACCACAGCAGGCTGCGCCCGCCCTGTTGCACCGCGGCGAGCGCGGGCGCCAGCAGGCGCAGCTCGCCCACCCCCGGGTGCGGCAGCAGCAGCTCGGTCAGTGCGCGCGTGGGCCAGCCGGCGCCGGGAAGCTCGGCGTCCAGCTCGGCGAAGCCGCTGGCCACGGTGTCGCTGCGCGCATGCCCGAGCTGGTGCGCGCGCCACAGCGCCGGGTGCAGTTGCGCCGGGTCGGCGCAGCGGTCGGGGATCTCGGCAAACAAGGTCACCGAGTAACTGTATATTCATACAGTAGTCGGCGCAAGTCAGGGCTTCACGCTGCCAGGGCCCGCCGCAGCGCCGCCGCGCACAAGGCGAGCGCCGTGTTCGCCTCGTCGATCACCCGGCCCATCGTGATGAAGCCGTGGATCTGGCGCTCGAAGCAGACGTACTGCGTCGGCACGCCGGCCCGGGAGAGCGCGTCGGCGTACTGCAGTCCTTCGTCGCGCAGCGGATCGAAGCCGGCGGTCAGCACGAGCGCGGGTGGCAGGCCCGAGAGGTCTTCGGCCAGCAGCGGGCTGGCGCGCCAGTCGGACCACTGGGCTTCATCGGCGATGTAGTGGCCACGGTACCAGGCGATGCTGTCGCTCGTGAGCATGTAGCCCTGTCCGTTCGTCGTGTGCGACGGGGCGAGCGCGCGCATGTCCGTGGCCGGATAGATGAGCACCTGCAGTCGCGCCGGCGCCTCGCCGGCACGGCGCATGCCGATCGCGGTCACCGCCGCCAGGTTGCCGCCCGCGCTGTCGCCGCCGAGCGCCAGGCGCGTCGCGTCCAGTCCCAGCGCCGCCGCGTGCGCGCGCACCCAGCGCACGGCGGCGTGCGTGTCGTCGACCGCGGCCGGGAAGCGGTGAAGACGCGCGCATCGACGGTGCCTCTACACTGGACCCTGCGCGCTGGGCCGGCGGTCGATCGGCGACTGTGGCCGGCCCACGCCGCGGGCGATGAAGGGGCCCGGAGATGGACGCGATCGATGCCGAGGCCAGCGTGCTGGCGCTGGTCGATTACCAGGCGCGGCTGATGCCGGTCATCCACGATGCCGAGGCGGCACTCGCGTGCGCGCTGCGGCTGGCGCAGGCGGCGCAGGCCCTGGGGGTTCCGGTCGTCGGCACCGAGCAGAACCGCCGTGGGCTGGGCCCGAACGCCGAGTCGATCCGCGCGGCCTGCGCGCTGACGCTGCCCAAGACGCACTTCGACGCCTGCGCCGACGGCCTGGTGGCGGCGCTGGACGCCGCGGCACCGGGGCGCGGCCAGATCGTCGTCGCCGGCTGCGAGGCCCATGTCTGCCTGCTGCAGACGGCGCTCGGGCTGCTGCGCGCGGGGCGGCGCGTCTGGGTCGTCGCCGACGCCAGCGCCTCGCGCCGCCCGAGCGATCACGCCGCGGCGATGGCGCGCCTGGCGCAGGCCGGGGCGACGATCGTGACGCACGAGATGGTGCTGTTCGAGTGGCTGCACGACTGCCGGCACGCGCGCTTTCGCGACGTCCTGAAACTCGTCAAGGACGCCGTCTGATTGCCGCGGCCGCGCCACCCGACAGCCATCCACGAAGACCGAGGACCTCCCAGATGACTGACACCGACTCGCTTTCGCGCCGCCTCGCGCGCAACCGTCTCACGCGCCGCGACACGCTCTGGCTCTTCGGCGCCAGCGTCGGCGCCGGCGCGCTGCAGGGCTGTGCCACGTCGCCGGTCACCGGCAAGCAGATCCTCGTCGGCATGAGCCCGCAGGAGGAGATCGAGGTCGACCGCCAGCAGTCGCCGCACCAGTTCTCGCGGGACCTGGGCGCGGTGCAGGACGCGGGCGTCAACGCCTACGTCGAAGAGGTCGCGCAACGGCTGCAGGCGCAGGTGCACCGGCGCGACATGCCCTACAGCACGCGCGTCCTCGGCGCCAACTACGTCAACGCCTACACCTTCCCCGCCGGGGCCATGGGCATCACGCGCGGCATCATGACGCAGCTGAACGACGAGGCGGAGCTCTCGGCGCTCATCGGCCACGAGATGGGGCATGTCAACGCGCGCCATTCGGCGCAGCGCCAGGGGCAGGCGATGGTCGCACAGGCGGCGATGGTGGCGGTGGCCGTGGCCGCGGCGGCGAGCAACTCGCGCTGGGGGACGGTGGCCGGCGTCGGCGGCGTCATCGGCGCCAGCGCGCTGCTGGCCAGCTATTCGCGCGACAACGAGCGCGAGGCCGACGCGCTCGGGCAGGAGTACATGGTCAAGGCCGGCTATCCGGCCAGCGGCATGACGCGGCTGCACGAACTGCTGGTGAGCGCGCAGGGCGCCGAGCCCGGGCTGCTGGAGACCATGTTCGCCTCGCACCCGATGAGCACCGAGCGGCGCGACACCGCACGCCGCCGCGCCGAGACGACCTACGCCGCCAGCGCCAACGCGCCCGCCGCGCGCGAGCGCTTCATGGACCGCACCGCCGCGCTGCGGCGCCTGAAGCCGACCATCGACGCCTGCCAGAGCGGCGAAGTGGCGATGAGCAAGAAGGCGCTGGCGCAGGCGCAGGGCCGGTTCGAGGCCGCGCTGCGCGCCACGCCGCGCGACTACCCGGCCAACCTGCGCATGGCGCAGTGCCTGGCGGCCCAGGACAAGCTGCAGGAGGCGCGCCGCTACGCCGACACCGCGCGCCGGATCTACCCGCAGGAGGCTCAGGCGGCCAAGCTCGCCGCCACGCTCAAGCTCGGGCTGCGCGACCCCGGCGGCGCCTACGAGGACCTGCAGGCCTACGACCGCCTGCTGCCCGGCGACCCGGGGACGCGCTTCCTGAAGGGCGTTTCGCTCGAGGGCATGGGTCGCCGGCCCGACGCCGCGCGCGAGTACGCCGCCTTCCTGCAGGGCGGCGCGCAAGGCGAGGCGGCGAGCTATGCGCAGGGGCGGCTGAAGGCCTGGGGCTACCTGAAGTAGCGGGCGCGTCCGCGCGTCCTGCCCTGCCCCGGCCAAGCGGGAGAACCCGCGGGCGGCGAGAATCCCACCGGCATGAACCCTGGTCTGCTGTACGCCTTCGCCGCCTTCGGCATCTGGGGCCTGTTCCCGCTGTACCTGCGCGAACTGGCGAGCGTGCCGCCGCTCGAGGTCGTGGTGCACCGCTCGGTGTGGTCGCTGCTGCTGCTGCTGGTCGTGCTCACCGTCATGCGACGCTGGGCCTGGTTGCCGGCTTTGCGGCGGGAGCCGCGCAGATGGCTCGTCTTCGTCGCCAGCGCGCTGCTGCTGAGCGTGAACTGGCTCGTCTACGTCTACGCCGTCGTCAACGGCCACGTGCTGGATGCGAGCCTCGGTTACTTCATCAACCCGCTGGTGAGCGTGCTGCTGGGCGTGCTGGTGCTGCGCGAGCGGCTGCAGCCGGCGCAGTGGCTGGCGGTGGCGCTGGCCGCGGCCGGCGTCCTGTGGCTGACCATCGACTCCGGCCGCCTGCCCTGGGTGGCGCTGATCCTGGCGCTGAGCTTCGGGCTCTACGGCCTGCTGCGCAAGACGGCGCCGCTGGGTGCGCTCGAAGGCCTGACGCTGGAGACGATCGTGCTGGCGCCGCTGGTGTTGCCGCTTCTGGTGTGGTTCACGCTGCAACCGGGCGGCGCGATGGCGCGCGGCGACTGGACGCTGAATGCGCTGCTGCTCCTGGCCGGGCCGCTGACGGCGCTGCCGCTGCTGCTCTTTGCCGCCGCGGCGCGGCGCCTGCCGCTGGCCACCGTCGGCCTGATGCAGTACATCTCGCCGACGGTGCAGTTCGTCCTCGGCATCACCGTCTTCCGCGAGCCGATGCAGCCGGCGCGGCTCATCGGCTTCGTCTTCATCTGGACCGCGCTGGCGGTCTACAGCGGCCACGCCTGGTGGGCGTCGCGGCAACTGGCGGCACGATTGGCGCGCGCGGCGTAGGCGGCCCGGCGGCGCGGGATCAGGCGAGCCCGAGCAGTTGCCGCGCCAGCGCGTGCACGCGCGCAGCCGGGTCGGCGAGCTCGCGCAGGATGCCGAAGTGGTCGGCGCCCGGAACGGTTTCGCACGCCGGCACGGCGGTCGGCCCCCAGACGTCGCGGATGAGCTGGTTCTGGCGCCGGAACTCCTCGCTCTCCAGCGCCCCGGCGACCGCGATCAGCTTGCCCTTGGGGCGCGGGAAGAAGGCCGGGCTGAGGCGCTTCACCGTGGCCGGCGTCAGTCCCAGGTCGCGCAGGAAGGGCGCATGGCGCAAGGGCTCGAGGTCGTAGAGGCCCGAGATCGACAAGGCTCCCTGCACCAGTTGCGCCGGCAGGTCCTCGGCGATCTGCTTCCAGCGGCAGCAGAGCATCATCGTCGCCAGGTGGCCGCCCGCGGAGTGCCCGGCGACGACGATGCGCTTGGGGTCGCCGCCATGCTCGGCCGCGTGGCGCCAGGTCCATTCGAGCGCGTGCGCCACGCTCAGCGTGATCTGCTCGAGGGTCGCCGCCGGCGCAAGCGGATAGTTGGGCACGACGACGAGGGCGCCGCCCGCGGTGAACGAAGGCGCGACGAAGGACGCGTCCGCCTTGTCGAGCGCGCGCCAATAGCCGCCGTGCAGGAATACGAGCACCGGTGCCGCCGTCGCGGTGGTCGGGAACAGGTCCAGCGTCTGGCCGGCGCCCTCGCCGTAGCGTAGATCCAGCACGGCCGGCGCATGTGCGCGCGTGTGCGCCGATGCGGCCGCCCACTTGCCGATGTGCGCGGCGGCATCGGGCACCGCGGCGCGGGCGTTGTACTGCTGGTCGAGCCAGTCGGGGTCATTCATGCGTCGCATCGGGCGTGCCTCTTCGGAGTCGGGGTTGCTGCGCGCAATGGTATGTGCAGCGCCGGCCCGCGCGGGGAGCGCGCGCCGCGAAGCTGCTATAGTGTCCGGCTTGTCGGGGACGTAGCTCAGCTGGGAGAGCGTCGCGTTCGCAATGCGAAGGTCGGGAGTTCGATCCTCCTCGTCTCCACCACTCACAAGGGTCTGGATAGTCTCCGGGCCCTTTTTTCTTGCCTGGAATCACCACGCCACGCGGGGTTGCCGCCATCCGTGCTGCGGGTGACCACCGGCCGAAACGCCCGAAGTCAGCCACTTTCTCGGCCAGAGCCGTCTCTTTTCTCTGTTTGGCCTGCGGGTAGGTGCAGATGATGGTCATGCAAAATCAACAACTTACGCGCGCCGGTTCATCGTCAACCAAGGCCACCGGTCAGACATCGAACGCCGTCAGAGCATCGTCAGTGGTCGCTTGACTGTATCGCAAACGAGATACACAATCGTGGGAACGGAGGATCTGACCATGGCCCGTTCCACGATGCTGCACGTCCGAGTGGACGACGAAATCAAGATGCAAGCCAGCGAGGCGCTCGCAGCCATGGGGTTGTCCGTGTCCGACGCGGTTCGCATCCTGCTCAAGCGCGTGGTCAATGACCAAGCGTTTCCGCTGGAGTTGAAGGTGCCCAACGCCCAGACTCGTGCAGCGATGATTGAGGCCCGCGCCATGGCCAAGGCCCGTGCTGCCCGATTTGACTCTGCCGACGCCCTGATCGATGACCTCGAAAACGCCAGTTTCGGCGCAAGCCAAAAAGCCCGCCAGCAGTAAGCGGGCAGCGCCGCCCAGGGCGTGCGATTACACCAAGACCTTTCTCAAAGACTGGGAGCGCCTCTCGCGCTCAGGCCGATACGACCTGAAGCGACTGAAGGAGGCGATGCTGCTGCTCATTGGCAACGATGCGCCACTGGGCCCCGAATGGCTGGACCACCCGCTCAAGGGCGATTGGGCCGATCACCGGGAATGTCACATCGGCGGCGACTTCCTGCTCATCTACCGTCTGGATGGCAACGCCATCATCTTTGTGCGGGCTGGCACGCACTCTGAATTGTTCGAGGAATAGGTTGGCGGCCTCAAGTCGGAGCGGCGAAGGTTAGCTGAAAGGGTCAATTCGTTTCGCCAATACCTGTCTCCCTTGTCAGGCATCAGATGATGGCCTCCAGGCCCTTGTCGGCGATGACGTTGAGCAGCTTGAGGGCCGGCCCGGTGGGATGGGTGTCGCCTTGCTCCCACTTGCGTACGGTTGAGGCCGAGGTGTGCAAATGAAGAGCGAACACCGGCTGGCTGAACTTCAAGGCTTCGCGCAGGCGTTTGATGTCGGCAGCGCTGAACTCCCGCACCGGCGGCGGGCAGATCGCGTCGAATTCGCGCATCGTCACCTTGCTGATCGCTCCCGCTTCGTGGAGTGCAGCCAGGTCGCCACGCAGGGATTCAATGATCTTGCTCACAATGCACCTCTAATAACACGCCCGACTGCAGCGCCTTCGACAAAGCCTCGACGGACAGTTCCAGGAACACCTTGCCGGCGAATTGCAGTGCCTTCTTCTCGTCCTGCGTGATGTTCGCCTTGTCGCTCTTGGGGAACCCATGCAGGAACACGTAGCGGCTACCGATCCGGGCCGACAGCAGCGTGCGGTAGCCGCCGCTCTTGCCGCCGCCGGGGCGGGCAACCCGCTTCTTGTAGAGGAAACCGCCCAAGTCCGCGTCAATCAGACCGCTTTCCATCTCCTGAACCGCTTTGCACAAGGCGGCATCGGGCAGTTTCTCGCCCGTCTGCCACCGTGCAAAATCCTTTCGCTTGAGGATGCGCGTCATCTCGACCTCCAAACTATACCCGAAACGGGCATACTTCTCCAGCCTCCGGCGCGTTGCACGGGCGGGGAGGGCTGTCGGGCCGATTGGCGTGATGGCGACACGACAATCGTGGCCGACTTGGCAGGGCGCTGGCCACTGATCATGCGATCACCTTTTTCGGGTCCTGGCGCGCGCCGACGACAGACTTGCGCCGGCTCGCCACCAACTCGGCTGCCTTGCGCACCGGGTCGTCGTCGGTGTGGACGTAGCGCATGAACATCGCCACGGTCTTGTCTTCGGTACGCCGGCGCGATCAAGGATGCGGCGCCACGCCTGGCAGTAGGAATGGGGGCCGAGTGGTTTGTCGTGATCGTTGATGGCTGGACAGACGTAGGGCGATTTGCCATAGCGAGGCGCGTTCGTCAGCATCCGCCGGGCTTCCTCGCTCAACGGCTTCGACATATCGCCCGTCTTGCAAGGGTCTGGATAGTCTCCAGGCCGTTCTTGCCTGAGATCCCCGCGCCACGCGGGGCTGCGGCCATGCCTGGCGCGGGTGGACGCCGCCGGCGTGGGAGCGGCGCGTGCTGGCCTCTATACTGGCCCGCGTCGATTCGCGGGTCCGATCGCAGTGTCTCCATGGGGCTGTGTCGGCCGCGGGCCGGGCGATTTCCAATGCTTCCCAGGAGACATATCCGATGTACCGTGCTCGCATTCGCACCGCCGCCGCCGCGCTGGCCGGGGTGGCCCTGATCGCCGTTGCGCCTCTGGCCGGCGCGCAACAGAAGTTCGTCAACGTCCTCACCGGCGGCCAGAGCGGCGTCTACTACCCGTTGGGGGTCGCGCTCGGTCAGATCTACGGCAAGGCCATGCCCGAGGTCAAGGTCAGCGTGCAGGCGACCAAGGCGTCGGTGGAGAACCTGAACCTGATCCAGGCCGGCCGCGGCGAGATCGCCTTCACGCTCGGCGATTCGCTCTCCGACGCCTGGAAGGGGGTCGAGGACGCCGGCTTCAAGGCGCCGCTGAAGAACCTGCGTACCGTGGCGGGCATCTATTCCAATTACATCCAGATCGTCGCCAGCGCCGATTCGGGCATCAAGACGATGGCCGACCTCAAGGGCAAGCGCATTTCCGTGGGCGCGCCGCGCTCGGGCACCGAGCTCAACGCACGCGCCATCCTCAAGGCCGCAGGGCTGAGCTATCAGGACTTCTCCAAGGTCGAGTACCTGCCTTTCGGCGAGTCGGTCGAGCTGATGAAGAACCGGCAGCTCGACGTCACGCTGCAGTCCGCGGGCCTGGGCGTGGCCTCGATCCGCGACCTCTCGACCTCGGTGCCGATCAACGTCGTCGCCGTGCCGGCGGACGTGGTCGCCAGGATCGGTGACGCCGCCTACCAGGCAGCCACGATCCCGGCGGGCACCTACACCGGGCAGGCGCAGGACGTGCCGACGGTGGCGGTGCGCAACTTCCTCGTCACGAGCGAGAAGGTGCCCGAGGATCTGGTCCATGCGATGACCAAGGCGCTCTTCACCCATCTCGACCAGATGGTCGCCGCGCACGCCGCGGCCAAGGCGATCAGCGCCGCGGAGGCGCCCAAGGCGGTGCCGGTGCCGCTGCACCCGGGTGCCGAGCGCTACTACCGCGAAGCCGGGCTGCTGAAGTAGGACCGGAGTCGGTCGTCACCCAGCCCAATGGCACAGCCTGCGCTGTGCCATTTTCGATTCCCCGCAGCCCCACCCGTGAGGCGCCGCCATGAGTTCGATCGCTTCCGACGCCGACCTGCAGCACGGCAGCGCCCCGTTTCCGCGCGCGGTCTTCGCCGTGGCGGTCGCGTTCTCGGCCTTCCAGATCGTCACCGCGGCCTTCAGCCCGGTCTCCAGTTCGGTGGTGCGCGCGGTGCACGTGGGCTTCCTGCTGCTGATGACCTTCCTGCTGATGCCGCCGCTGTCGCGGCGCTGGCTCGGCTGGGTGATCGGCGGGCTGGGCTTCGTCGCCGGCCTCTACCACTGGGTGTTCGAGGCCGATCTGGTGCAGCGCTCGGGCGACCTGACGAACTGGGACATGGTGATCGGCATCGTCTCCATCGCGCTCGTCTTCGAGGCCGCGCGTCGCGTCATGGGGATCGCGCTGCCGCTGATCTGCGCCGTCTTCCTGCTCTACGGGCTCTTCGGTGAGTACCTGCCGGGGACGCTCGCGCACCGCGGCTACGGGCTCGACCAGGTGATCGGGCAGCTCGGCTTCGGCACCGAAGGCATCTACGGCACGCCGACCTACGTCTCGAGCTCGTACATCTTCCTCTTCATCCTCTTCGGCTCCTTCCTCGAGCAGGCGGGGATGATCAAGCTCTTCACCGATTTCGCGCTCGGGCTCTTCGGCCACCGGCAGGGCGGGCCGGCGAAGGTTTCGGTGGTGTCGTCGGCGCTGATGGGCACGATCAACGGCTCGGGCGTGGCCAACGTGGTGACCACGGGGCAGTTCACGATCCCGCTGATGAAGCGCTTCGGTTACCGGCCCGCGTTTGCCGGGGGCGTCGAGGCCACCGCGAGCATGGGCGGCCAGATCATGCCGCCGGTGATGGGTGCGGTGGCCTTCATCATGGCCGAGACCATCAACATCCCCTACGTGGAGATCTGCAAGGCCGCGACGATCCCGGCCCTGCTCTACTTCTTCACCGCCTTCGTGACGGTGCATCTCGAGGCCGGACGCGCCGGGCTGGTCGGCATCCCGAAGGAGGAGTGCCCCAACCCCTGGGCCGCCGTGCGCCAGCGCTGGTACCTGGTGCTGCCGCTGCTGATGCTGGTGTTCCTGCTCTTCTCGGGTTATACGCCGCTGTTCTCGGGCATGGTCTCGCTGGCGCTGACGGTGGTGCTGATCTTCGGCTTCGCGCTCGCCTCGCGCCTGGGTGCGCTGGGCGTGCGACTGCTCTTCTGGGTCGTCATCGGCGTCGCCGCTTCGGGCTTCTTCAAGTACGGCATCGGCGCCACCGTCGCGCTGGTGGCGGTCATGGCGCTGGGACTGGCCTTCGCCAAGGGCGGGCGCGCCACGCTGGCCGACGCGGTCGCGGCGATGGCCGAAGGTGCGCGCCACGCGCTGCCGGTGGGCGTGGCCTGCGCGCTCGTGGGCGTGATCATCGGCATCCTCACGCTCACCGGCGCGGCGACGACCTTTGCCGGCTACATCATCGCGATGGGCGAGAAGAGCCTCTTCCTGAGCCTCGTGCTCACGATGCTGGTGTGCCTGGTGCTGGGCATGGGCATTCCGACGATCCCCAACTACATCATCACCAGCTCGCTGGCCGCGCCCGCACTTCTCGAGCTGGGCGTGCCGCTGATCGTCTCGCACATGTTCGTCTTCTACTTCGGCATCATGGCCGACCTCACGCCGCCGGTGGCGCTGGCGGCCTTCGCCGCGGCACCGATCGCGCGCGAGAGCGGCATGAAGATCGGCCTGCAGGCGATGCGCATCGCGATCGCGGGCTTCGCCGTCCCGTACATGGCCGTGTACGCGCCGGCGCTGATGCTGCAGGGCGGGTCGCTCGTCGACACCGCCTACGTCGTCTTCAAGGCGCTGCTGAGCATCCTGCTCTGGGGCGGCGCCGCGATCGGCTACTGGTTCGCGCCGCTGAGACTGCTCGAGCGCGTGCTCGCCTTGGTCGCCGCGGTGCTGCTGGTGGTGGCGATGCCGATCACCGACGAGGCCGGTATCGCCTTGGCGGCGCTGCTGATGCTTTGGCACGGCTGGCGCGTGCGCGCCCGCCGTGCGGCAGGGCCCGCCGCCGCGCCGCGCGCGCCGAGCCGGTGAGCCTGGCCGCGGCGCTGTGCATCAGCGTCGGCATGGCGACGCAGGTGCTGCCGGCACGCGGCTTCACGCTCGCCTGGCAGCACACGATCGAGAAGCAGTGGTGGCAGGAGGAGTACCTCGTCGCCGGACCCTGGCTCTTCCTCGTCGCGGCGCGCATTCGCGGCTCGGGCGCGGGCATGGAGCCGCCAGTGGGCGCGATGCTCGTCGACGGGGCCTGGGTCTATCGCCCCGCCGACCCCTGGCGGCGCAGCATCACGCTCGCGCACTCCGAGTTCGGTGACGACTACCGGCTCTGCATCGACGGGCGCTGCCGCGCGCTGTCGGCGGTGCTCGGCGGCAAGAAGGGGCCGGTGACGCTGCAGCCCTGCGCCGACGTGCGCGCTCAGCGATAGATCAGCGTCGGCAGCCAGGTGGTGAGCGGCGGCCAGTAGCTGGCGACGAGCAACGCGGTGATCGCTGCGAGCACGAAGGGGACGACGGCGCGGCCGATCTGGCCGAGCGTGATGCCGGCGATGCCGCAGCTCACGAAGAGGCAGATGCCCACCGGCGGCGTGAGCATGCCGATGGCGAGGTTGACGACGACGAGCACGCCGAAGTGCATCGGGTCGATGCCCATGTGCACGGTCAGCGGCGCCAGCACCGGCACGAGCAGGATCAGCGCCGCGGTGGTCTCCATCACGCAGCCGACGACGAGCAGTCCTGCCATCACCAGCAGCAGCAGTCCCCAGGGGGGCAGCGCCATCGCGGCGATCGCGTTCTGCACCATCATCGGCGTCTGCTGCATCGCCACCAGCCAGGTGAAGACCTTGGCCATCGCGATGATGAAGAGGATGGTCGCGGCGATCACCTGCGATTCGACGAGCAGGCCAGGCAGGTCGCGCCAGCGCAGCTGGCGGTTGATCCAGATGGCGACGAGCAGCGCGTAGAACACCGCCACCGCCGCGGCCTCGGTCACGGTGACGATGCCGCTCAGGATGCCGCCGAGGACGATCACCGGCGCTCCCAGCGACCACAGCGCGCTGCGCAGCGAGCTGAAGACCAGGCGCAGCGAGAACGCGCGCCGCGTGCCGTAGCCGTGGCGCAGCGACTTCCACACCGCCACCGCCATGAACGACAGGCCGAAGAGCAGGCCGACCATCAGGCCGCCGGCGAAGAGCTCGGCGATCGAGACGTTGGTCAGGAAGCCGTAGATGACCATCGGGATCGACGGCGGAATGATGACGCCGATGGCACCGCCCGCGGCCACGAGCGCGGCCGCGAAGGGGGCCGGATAGCCCTGGCGCACCATCGCCGGGATCGCCACCGCGCCGAGTGCCGCGGTGTCCGCGGCCGCCGAACCCGAGATGCCGGCGAAGAACATCGAGGCGACGATGACCGCGCACGCCAGGCCCCCGGGCATCCAGCCGACGAGCGAGTCCGAGAAGTCGATGAGCTGCTGCGAGATGCCGCCGCGCTCCATGATCGAGCCCGCGAGCATGAAGAGCGGCACCGCCAGCAGGTCGAAGGAATCGACCCCGGCGAAGAGCAGCTGCACGATGGTCTGCCCGAGGCCGCCCCAGTCGACCTCGGGCGGGAAGACGCCCGGGGTGAGGATGAGCCCGATCGCGGGCAGGCCGATCGAGAGCGCGATCGGCAGCCCGAGCGCGATCAGCAGGAACAGCGCCGCGAAGGCGAGGATGACGATCACGGCCCGTCCCGGCGCGGCGCGCCCGTCATGTCGGCCAGCACGTGGACGATGAAGACGAGCGCCGAGAGCGGGATCACCGCATAGGGAATCGACATCGGGATCTGCAGCGAGGCCGAAGTGTGCTCGGCCGCCTTCAGCGTGTAGGCCGTGCCGAACCAGGCGATGAGCCCGAAGCAGGCCAGCGTCAGCCACTGCAGCAGCAGCACGACGAGGCGCTGGAACGCAGGGCCGAAGCGGTGGCCGATGCCCTGCAGGCCGATGAAGTTCGCGCGCTTGTACGCCACGCTGCCGCCGAGGAAGGTGATGGCCACCAGCAGGTGGCGGCTGACCTCCTCGGACCAGCCCAGCGAATCACCGGCGTAGCGGTACACCACCTGCGCGAAGAGGATCACGCAGATGACGGCGCCGATGAGCATGAGCAGGAGCTCGACCGCCTTGTTGAGCGCGGCGCTGAGACGTCGCAGCGCGTTCATCGGTGCGTGCGCGCTCGCATGAGCCGGCCGGTGCCCGTCGCTCGTCTTTCGCCTCGTGGGCTATTGAACCGTGGCGCGGATCTGCTCGACGAGCTTCTTGGTGTCGCCGGAGAGCGAGTCGATCACCGGCTGCGTGGCCTTGCGGAAGGCGGCGAGGTCGGGGTTCTCGTCGACCTGCATGCCTTGCGCCTTGAGCTCGGCGAGCTGCTGGCGCTCGTTGTCGCGGATGAAGCGCCGCCCTTCGACCGCGGCCGTCTGCGCGCATTGGAAGAGCGCCTTGCGATCGGCCTCGGGCTGGTTGTCGACGAAGCGCTTGTTGGCGACGAACACCAGCGCCGAATAGACGTGCCGCGTGAGCGAGAGGTACTTCTGCCCCGCGTCGGGAAGCTTGGCGGCATGGATGACGGCGATCGGGTTCTCCTGGCCGTCGATCACGCCCTGCTGCAGCTGGGTGAAGATGGGCCAGGCCATCGGCGTCGGGTTGGCGCCCAGGGCGCGCCAGATCGCCAGGTGCGTGGGCGCTTCCATCGTGCGGATCTTCAGGCCCTTGAGGTCGGTGGGCTCCTTCACGTCGCGCTTGGAGTTCGTGACGTTGCGAAAACCGTTGTCCAGGAATGCCAGCGCGACGAAGCCGGATTTCTCGAAGCGCTTCTTCAGGTCCTGTCCGATGGGGCCATCCAGCACCTTGTCGGCCGCCTCGTAGGAGGGGAAGAGGAAGGGCATCTCGAGCGCCTTGATCTCGGGCACGAAGGCCTCGACGGGCCCTGTCGTGCTGACGGACATCTGCGTCGTGCCGAGCTGGATCTGCTGCAGCACCTGCGTCTCGCTGCCGAGCACGGCCGAGTGGTGGACGACGACGTCGAACTTGCCCGGAACGTCCTTGTCCAGGCAGTCCTTGAACCAGTTTGCGGCGCGCGCATGCACGAAGCTCGGGTTGACGACGATGCCGATGTTGATCTTGGTCTGGGCGCTGGCGGTGCCGGCCACGCCGGCCGTCAGCAGGCAGGCCAGGGCGGCGGCGATCGATGCACGCATGCGGGCTCTCCGGGTTCGAGGTAAGGCAGCGAGGATTGCGGAAAAGCGCCGGGGCGTCAATGCGGGACAGCGCAAGCCATGGCGGCGTCGCAGCGTTCACGGCCGCTGCGCCGCGGCGAGGCGAAAACCGTTAGGCTTGCGCGCGCCTGCCGCGGTTGCCGCCGATGAACCTGATCCGCCATCGCTACCCGACGCCGCTTGGCGAGATGACCGCGCTGCTTTCGCCCGCGGGCCTGTGCCTGCTCGAGTTCACCGAGCACACGCGCGGGCTGGCGCGCGAGATCGAGCAGGTGGAAGCCGCGCGCGGCGGGCCGGCGCAGGACGGCGACAGCGCGCTTTGCGAGCGCCTGGGCCGAGAACTCGCCGAGTACTTCGCGGCCCGTCGCCGGCGCTTCGACCTGCCGCTGGACCTGGTCGGCACGCCGTTCCAGATCGAGGTCTGGCGCGCGCTGCTCGAGATTCCCCACGGCCAGACGCGCAGCTACGGCGAGCAGGCGCGCAGCATTGGGCGGCCGAGCGCGACGCGCGCGGTGGCCGCCGCGAACGGCCAGAACAAGATCAGCCTGATCGTGCCCTGCCACCGCGTGATCGGCAGCGATGGCAGCCTGACCGGCTACGGTGGCGGCATCGCGCGCAAGCGCTGGCTGTTGCAGCTCGAGCACAGGGGGCGGCCGCCCGACACGGGCGAGCCGCTCTCGTGACGCCGCTGCCGTGAAACCGTGGCCGCACGAAGGAAGGAGAGGGCATGCAGGACGAGTTCGTGAACCGCAACGTCGTCGTCACCGGCGGCACGGGTGCGCTGGGCGCGGTGGTGGTCGAGCGCCTGCTGCAGGCGGGCGCGATCTGCCACGTGCCTGCGCGCGAGGCGAGCGGTACAGGCCTTGTCCGGCACCGGCACCTGCACCTCGTCGCGGGGGTGGACCTCGTCGACGAGGCCGCGGTCGACCGCTTCTACGACGGCGTGCCCGAACTCTGGGCCTCGATTCACCTCGCCGGCGGCTTCGCGATGGCCGGCGTCGGCGACACCACGCGCGCGCACTTCGTGCACCAGTTCGAGATGAACACGCTCACGGCCTTCCTCTGCTGCCGTGCCGCAGTGCGCGGAATGCGGCGCACGGGCCGTGGCGGGCGCATCGTGAATGTCGCCGCGCGCCCGGGCCTGGATTCGCGCCGGGGTGCGGGGATGGCGGCCTACGCCACCAGCAAGGCCGCGGTGGCGGCACTCACGGTCGCGCTGGCCGAGGAGCTGAAGGACGAGCACATCCTCGTGAACGCGATCGCGCCTTCGACGCTCGACACCCCGGCCAATCGGCGCGCGATGCCGCAGGCCGACAGCAGTCGCTGGCTTTCACCCGACGCGGCGGCGCAGACGCTGCTGCAGCTGGCATCGCCCGCCAACCGCGAAGTCAGCGGGGCGCTGCTGCCGCTCTACGCGCGCGCCTGATCGCGATCCCTCACCCCTGAGCCAGCCGCCGCGCCACGTCCAGTGCCTGCCGGTCGCGCCCGATCGTCGCCAGCGCCAGCGTGCGTCCGCCCTTGACGTAGTGCACGGCGCAGTCGCGCGCGGCGATGCGGCCCTCGACGCGGATCTCGTCCCAGGCCGGCGCATGGCCGACGTAGCGGATCGTGACGTCGTGGTGCGCGCTCCAGAAGAAGGGCACGTCGCGATACGCCTCCTGCGCGCCCAGCATGTTGGCCGCGGCGACCTGACCCTGGCGTTCGGCGACGACCCAGTGCTCGACGCGGATCGGGGCGCCGCCCTCGCCGCCGGGCCAGCTCGCCACGTCCCCGGCGGCATAGATGTCGGCGTTCGAACTCTGCAGGAACGCGTTCACGAGGATGCCGCGTTCGACCTTCAGGCCCGCGGCTTCGGCCAGCGCCAGGCGCGGCCGCACGCCGACGCCGATGACGACCAGGTCCGCGTCCAGCTTCTCGCCGGTCGAGAGCGTCACCGCGCCGGCCTCGATCGCGGCGATCGAGGCTCCCATGTGGAACACCTCGCCATGCTCCTCGTGCACGCTCCGAACGAAGTCGCCGAGCTCGGCGCCGGTGGCGATCAGCAACTTGTCCCAGCCGTGCGCGGCGCCGTCCGCGGTGACGACGGTGCGCGCGGCCGCATCGATGCGCTCGACCGCGGTGGACAGGCGCAGGTCGATGCGCTGTTCGGCGTAGAAGTCGGCGCCGCGCAGCGGAATCCACTCTTGCGGCGCGCTGCCCGCGAGGTAGTCCTTCGAAAGATTGGGCCGGTCGCAGGGCGCATCGGCCTCGGCGCTGAACAGCGTCAGCTCACCGAGCCAGCCGCGGCGGCGAAGCATCTCGGCGGCGGCGAAGCCCGCGGCGCCACCGCCGACGATGACGATGCGCTGCGGCTCGCCCGCGCTCGCCTGACGTGTGCGGTGCGCAGCGGCGAGGCGCTGCGCAGCGAGAAGCAGGCGTGGTGCCAGGGCAGCGCAGCGTCTCGCCCTCGACCGTGCCTTGGTCCAGCGGCCCGCCATAGTGCGTGCACGACGCCCCCACCGCCAGCACCTCGTCGCCCACGCGCACCAGCACCACGGCCTCGTCGCCGACGTGGCCGCGCAGCATGCGCCCT
Organism: Burkholderiales bacterium; assembly: GCA_026932235.1. Classification (GTDB taxonomy): domain Bacteria; phylum Pseudomonadota; class Gammaproteobacteria; order Burkholderiales; family Burkholderiaceae_C; genus Rubrivivax. The sequence continues at coordinate 63,551 of JAIXKR010000130.1, read as the reverse complement.
CCGCCAAGGTCGGCCAGGCTCACGCCCTGGGTCAGGTCCGGTCCGGCGTCGGCTGCGTCGTTCGATGACATCGCGCTTCTCCTGCGGCTGTTGGCCGATGGCTCGCTGCGCGCACCACGGCACGCGCGGCTCCGGCCCATTCTTGCGCGTCGGGCCCTGCAGGGCGGCACACGCGGCAGCAGCCCCGGGCGACGGCAGGGGTTCATCGGATCACACCGAACTCGCACCACACAGCCCGCGTTGATGCGGATGCCGGCCGTTCTGCGGGATCGACCTCTTCGGCACCCAAGCGCCCAGGCGCGCACATTGCATAGACTGCAAGTCCGTTGCGAACCGGCCGGCATGCGCGCGTTGGCGCACGCGTCGGTGCGGGTTCGCGTGGCTCGGGGTGCGATGCGATGCGAATCCTGCTCGTCGAGGACGACGTGATGATCGGCGAGACGGTGCTCGACCTGCTGCGCGCCGAGCACTACGCCGTCGACTGGGTGCGCGACGGCGAGATGGCCGACACCGCGCTGCGCACGCAGGCCTACGACCTCGTGCTGCTCGACCTCGGCCTGCCGCGGCGCGACGGCCTGGACGTGCTGCGCGCCCTGCGCGCGCGCCGGCAGCGCACGCCGGTGCTGATCGCCACCGCGCGCGACGGCGTGGCGCAGCGCATAGAGGGCCTGGACGCCGGCGCCGACGACTACGTGCTCAAGCCCTACGACCTGGACGAACTGCTGGCGCGCATGCGCGCGCTCCTGCGCCGCGCCAGCGGACGCGCCGAGCCGGTCTACGAGCACGCGGGCGTGAGCATCGCCCCGGCCACGCGCGAGGTCACGGTCCACGGCGAGCCGGTGCTGCTCTCGGCGCGCGAATGGGCGGTGCTGGAGCCGCTGCTGGCGCGCCCGGGCATGGTGCTCTCGCGCGCCCAGCTCGAGGACAAGCTCTACGGCTGGAAGGATGAGATCAGCAGCAATGCGGTCGAGGTCTACGTGCACGGCCTGCGCCGCAAGCTCGGCGCCGACTTCATCCGCACCGTGCGCGGCGTCGGCTACATGGTGCCCAAGGTGCCGCCCACATGAGCACGCGCGGCGCCTTCTCGCTGCGCGCGCGGCTGCTGCGCCTCTTGCTCGCCGCGGTGCTGCTGGTGGCGCTGGCGCAGGCCTTCTTCGCCTATCGCGCGGCGCGCGCCGAGGCCGACGCCATCTTCGACTACCACATGCAGCAGATGGCGCTGTCGCTGCGTGCGCGCTTTCCGCTCTCGCTGCTGCCGGGCGCGGTCGACGAACTGGGCGAGAGCGAGGGCTTCGATTTCATCGTCCAGGTGTGGACGCTCGACGGCCTGCGCATCTTCCGCACCGCAGGCGTCGAGCTGCCGCAGCGCGCGGTGCTGGGCTTCTCCGAGCTGCGCGCGCAGGGCCGCGCCTTCCGCGTGTTCGCGATGCAGGCCGGGCCGCTGGTGATCGAGGTCGCGCAGGACATGGCGGCGCGGCGCCGCATGGCCGGCGCCATGGCCTTGCGCACGCTGCTGCCGGCGGCGCTGCTGGCGCCCATCCTCATGCTGCTCGTGTGGTGGGTGGTGAGCGCGGCGCTGGCGCCGGTGCAGGGCGTGCGCCGCCAGGTGGCCGCGCGCCAGCCCGACGACCTGGGCGAGGTCGCCGTCGACGGCCTGCCCGACGAGGTGCGGCCGCTGGTGCAGGAGCTCAACCTGCTGCTGGCGCGCGTGAACCGCGCGCTCGAGGCGCAGCGCAGCTTCGTCGCCGACGCCGCGCACGAGCTGCGCTCGCCGCTGGCCGCGCTCAAGCTGCAGGTGCAAGGCCTGCAGCGCGCGCCCGACGAGGCGGCGCGCGCGCTCGCCGTGACGCGGCTGGCCGCGGGCATCGAACGCGCCTCGCGCCTGGTCGAGCAGCTGCTCGTGCTGGCGCGGCAGCAGGAGGGCGCCGGCACGCCCGGCACCGCGCAGCCGCTGGCGCTCGCCGAACTCGTGCGCCAGGCGGTCGCCGAAGCGGCGCCCGCGGCCCAGGCCAAGCGCATCGACCTCGGTCTTGCCCACGTCGACGAGCTGCGCGTGGCGGGCAATGCCGAGGCGCTGCGCATCCTGCTGCGCAACCTGCTCGACAACGCGCTCAAGTACACGCCCGAGGGCGGCACGGTCGACGTCGAACTGCGTGCGCTCGCCGCCGCGGGCGAGGGGCGAGGGCGGGCGCGCCTGTCGGTGCAGGACAGCGGCCCGGGCATCGCCGAGAGCGAGCGCGCGCGCGTGCTCGACCGCTTCTACCGCGTTCCCGGCGCCCCCGCCGGCGGCAGCGGCCTGGGCCTTGCCATCGTCAACGCCATCGCGCAGGCCCACGGCGCCACACTCACCTTGACCCGCTCCGCGCGCCTGGGCGGCCTGTGCGTCGAACTGGAGTTCGCGGCAAGCGTCTGAACGAAGGGCCGCGCCAAGGGCGCGCGAGCGCGCGCGATGCGGCGCGTCGCCGGGCGGAGCGCCTGGGCGTCACTCCGTCCTGCCGCTCGCGACGCGGGGGTTCGCTGTGGCACCGCTATGCAACCATAATGCAACCATTGAGGAGGTGTGGCCATGCCGACGACCCTGACCTTGAAGAACATTCCCGACGAGGTGTACCAACGGCTCAAAGCCTCCGCTGAGAGCAACCGGCGAAGCCTGAACAGCGAGGCGATCGTGTGCTTGGAATCGGTGTTGATTCCCGGGCGTGTGGCGGTCAGCGAGCGACTTGCCAAAGCTCGTGCGCTGCGCACGGCACTGCCGAAGGGAAAGTTCCGCGCGAAGGACATCGACGCCTACAAGCGCGAGAGCAGGCGATGATTGTTGTGGACAGCAGCGTTGTTGCGTACCTGTACCTGCCGGGCGACTACACGGAGGCGGCGGAGGCCTTGCTCGGGCACGATGCCGACTGGGCTGCGCCGCTGCTCTGGCGCAGCGAGTTCCGCAACATCCTGGCGGGCTACATGCGACGCAGGACGCTCACGCTCGAGATGGCGTGCGACCTGCAACGGGAGGCAGAAAGCCTGCTGGCCGGCGCTGAACATGAAGTCGACTCTCGCCAGGTGCTGGAACTCGTGCGCGACAGCGATTGTTCCGTTTACGACTGCGAGTTCGTTGCGCTTGCAATGACTCTGGGCGTGAAGCTCGTGACGATGGACGCCAAGCTCCTAAAGACCTTCCCCAAGCACGCAGTGCCGCTCATTGCCGGCTAAGGTCGAAGCGCAGAGGAAGGCGGCCGGCAGGCGTTGCGCCGCCGGTGGGCGTCGTTCGGGAGTTCGCGCCAAGTGCCCGAGCGCGTGGCCGCGCCAAGAGCATGCGCGAGCGCGCTATGCGACGCGCCGCTGGGCCGAGGACTTGGTCGTCACTCGCTCTGCCGAACGAGTCTCGACAGCCTACGCGGTGAGCTCGATGGACTCGACCTTGCTCGTGGGCTCGGGAACGGCGAGCCCGCCTTCGCGCAAGCCGTCGAGGTGAAAGGCGATGGCCTCGCGGATCTGCGCTTCGGGCTCGGCCGCGCAGTTTAATGATGCCGAGGGAGACACTAAGCTATACTGAGGGCTCTGGAGGGAGCATTAAATATGGAGACCCCGATCCCTCTTCCGGTCGAGCGTGCCATCCAGAAGCTCGGCAATGACATTTCTCTGGCCCGTCGGCGGCGGCATATCTCGCAGGCCTCACTGGCCGAGCGCATGGGTGCCTCCCTCTCCACCGTGCGGCGCATGGAAAAAGGCGACGTGCGGGTTCCCATCCACTTCTTCGCCCGTGCGTTGCATGTCTTCGGCGAGATCCGGTCGCTGGAGAATCTGCTGGACACGGCCAGGGACGACATCGGTTTGACGCTGATGGACGAGCGCTTGCCCAAGCGTGTGCGCAGCAAGGCTGGCACTTCGGGAGCGCTCTGATGGCCGTCGTCGCCCCGTTTCGCCAACAGGTTCAGCTCTGCATCGGCAAGGCGGGTTTGCCGGTCGGTTCGCTCGTTTACGTCCGTCAGGGACGGCGCGAGAACAGTGCCTTCGCCTACGACGAGGGCTGGCTGGCCAGCCCGGCACGCTTCAACGTGTCGGCCGACCTGCAACTGATGGCAGGACACCAGCCGCACGAGGCGGCTTCGCCGCACGACTCGGTGTTCTACGGCGCCATCGCCGACACCGCACCCGATGCCTGGGGACGGCGCGTGATCGCCCGCGATCACGCCAAGCGGCGCAAGGCCGATCCGCAGCTACCGGCTCTCACCGAACTGGACTACCTGCTGGCGGTGGATGACTTCAGCCGCGTCGGCGCGCTGCGCCTGCGCCATCCAGACGGGACTTGGCACAGAACGGCAGCCAAGGGGCGGCGCAGTACTCCGCCGTTGATCGAACTGGAGCGCATCTACCAGGCCAGCCGCGCCGTCGAGCGTGGACAGGAGACGGCTGAGGACTTGCGCTATCTGCAGGGCAAGGGCACCTCGCTCGGCGGCATGCGGCCCAAGTGCACCATGCTGGATGAAGATGGCCGGCTCGCCATCGGCAAGTTTCCGAGCGTGGGCGATACACGCAGCGTCACGCGCGGCGAGGTGCTGGCACTGAAGCTGGCGGCGCGCGCGGGCATCGACGCCGCGCCTGCGCGCATCGTTGTGCTGGGCGACAAGGGGAATGAAGTGCCGGTGGCCGTGATCCGCCGGTTCGATCGTGATGATGCCGATGGCCGTATTCCCTACCAGTCCGCCGCTTCCCTGCTGCAGGCCTCGCGCGAAGAGGATCGCAGCTACACCGAGATGGCCGACGCCATTCGTACCCATGGCCATGCGCCCACGCAGGACGTGCAACAGCTATGGCGCCGCCTGGCGTTCAACCTGCTGATCACCAACGTGGACGACCACTTGCAGAACCACGGCTTCCTGCATGTGGCCCTCGGCCAATGGCGTCTTGCACCCGCCTTCGACATCAACCCGTTTCCGGACAAGGACCGGGAATCCAAGACCTGGTTGTCCGAGCAGGACGGGCCGATCACCGACGTGAAGATGTTGCTGGCCCGCGCGCCGTACTTCGCACTGAGTACGGAGCAAGCCTTGTCCGTGCTGGAAGAGGTACACGCGGCGGTGTCGAACTGGCGGCAGGTGGCGCTCGGTTCGGAGGTCGGGCTACGAGCGGCCGAGCTGGACGACTTCGCGCCGGCCTTCGAGCACGAGCAGATGGACGCAGCCGCGGCGCTGCTCGATCGGTAGAGGCTAGCGGTGGAAACGTCATGGGATGCCTTCACATCGACGAGAGCGGCTACACGGGCTTCGATCTGCTGAACCCGGAACAGCGCTTCCAAGGCGCTACCGCGGTGGTCACACCAGTTCATTCACTTGGTGCCGTCCATCCATTTCGACGAGCAGAAGCAGTTCCGCCAAGGGACGACGTCTACCGCGGCGCGTTGGCTACTTCCAGGCAAGGTTCAGCTTCTTCCCAGACGCCGCGCACTCTTTGAGGTAGAGGTTGATGAGGCTCTGGTAGGGAATGCCCGTCTCGGCCGCCATGGACTTGAAGTACGTGATCGACTGCTCGTCGAGCCGAATGGTTACGGGCTTCTTGAGTTGCGAGGCATAGGGATTCCTGCGAGAAGCGCTGAAGTCGTATTGCTTGCGCATGGTGTCACCTACGGATAGAAGCGTTCCTCTTCGCGCGTGGCCTTGCACGCCGAGATGATGCGAATGATGCCTCCTGCTTCGCGGTAGCAGTGCGCCACGACCAGTAGACGCAGACTGCTGCTGAGCCCAAGAAGGAGAAAGCGCTCTTCATCTGCCGAGTGATCCGGATCGTCGCTCAGGCGCGCGCGCTCGTCAGCGAACACGGACCGAGCATCCTCGAAGGACACGCCGTGCTTGCGCAGGTTCTGCGAATTGCCCGCCGTGCAGCCCGAAACGGGCCCGAATGCGGCGAAATTCGCGATGAATTCATGCTGCGGCCAGGAAATGCAGCTCAATTCAGGTGCCGTGCACGGTGTGGCTACTTGTTAGCCGAGGGTGTTGCCTTATTCAGCGTAGCCATAGGTCACGCCTGATTCCTTATACCGCAATCGCTGCCTGGAAGGCTGCGAACGCAGTGCTGAGATCGCAGGCAAAGACCTCCCGGCACTCAACGATCTGTCCTGCGGTTTTGCTGTAGGTTATTGGCCTCTGATACTGCTCAAGCGCTGCGTGAAGGGAGAACTCTATTTTCCCGGCGTCGCGCTCGAGCTTTGCAAGCTTCTTTACGTCCCAGTCATCGGCATTGGCGTACCGCTGTTCGCGTAGAAGCTTCGCTCTGTCTTGAGGGTGGTGCTTGGTGAAACCGATTTTCACGAGACTTGTAGCGGCAGAGTATGCCAAGTAGATGTATCCTGAGGCAGCGCTACGGAGTTGGTACGCAATCTTGGATGTGTCACATTGAATGCAGTGGCCGGCCTTTGTTCGGAGCGAGTGACCACCTTTGGCGCATCTCGCTCCCCCGGAGTAGAAGTAGAAACCCTGCTCCTCCATTTGTGCTTCCCGTTCAGCTTTGCTCCGGCAGGCTGAAGCGTCAAAGACTTGCCCTGGAGCAATCCGCTGAGACCTGAGAAACGCGATCTGGTCGGGAGACAGCATGGCCATGGCGTCGATTAGAGTTTGTTGGGCTGAACGGAGTTAGTGGCGCGCACAGCGCGTCCGCTAGATCGAATTGTCAGAATTTTCAGGATCCACCTCGCATCTTTTGCTCAATGGAGCGAAGGGTGCTTTGGATTTCACGCTCTCGTAGCTCAGGGTCAATGTCTTGGATGTACTCGATAGCGGAAAAATCATCCCCACGCTTTCTGTTCTGCGGTGGTTCCAGAGCCTCGATGAGCAAGGCCTCTAGTGAGGCGATGATACTTGAAAGTGAATTGCTGAAAGGTGTTTCCTTTAGGCCTCCTTCATTTGTTGCGTCCAGCAGTCCAAACCACGAAAATCGATTCCAGCGACTACCGAGGCGATCAACGGTATGCTCAAAAATGCGCTTTCCCAATGGACGGTCAACAGAGCGGCCAACATAAACCACGGTATGATGGTCGTATAAAATATAGATGCCTTTCTGTTTACCGAAATCGATTGGCTTAGAGGTGGCTTGTTGCTTACCAAAGAGTTTTGGATCGTTGCGCCATACAACAAGATCTCGCTGCCAGTACATGCCGAACGAGCGGATTATTGAATCAGACGTTTCGGTCTCTGATGCTGGCTCAGAGGTCTGTCTTTTCCGTTCTTCGGGGATTGTGGGGGGGTGCTGTGATGGCAGTTTTTAGGGTAAATATGCCTTTACCTATACGAACGAATGGTGACTTCTCTTGATCACGTTTGATGGAGGATGAAATCTGGGCGTTTACTGTTGCGGCTGGTGTCGCGCCGTCGGTTTCGTAGTAACCACGGGACAATATTTGCTCCGAAATATCCGTGTAGTGCAAGGGCGAATCAGATTCGCCGAGTACTCGAATGATTGCAGCTTTCCAAGATGTCTCCATCGAGTCTCCCAAAAAAGCGAACGTGAGTTGGATCAGTTGCTGAGTCGCATCGTACTTGGTCCATGATGGTTCGAGATGCGTCCTCTCCCGTTCGGCGGCGCCCATCTTTCCACGGTGGAGCCTTCTTTGGGATCATGACCCCGCCGGCATAGGTTCGGTAAGTTCTGGCGGCATGAAGAGCGGTTCTCCACGTCGGGTGGTCCCGGGGCGTAGACCGACTGAACGGCGCGATTACCGGCGAGTTTGGCTGTGACGCGCGCCGAGTGCCTTGCGTGAGGGTGTCGGTGCGTCGGGGTCGTCATCCTTGGCGGCATTGACGCCGGCGTCAGTTCGGTCGCCAGAGTGCGCGCCGCCCGCGCAGCGAGAGCGGTACCTGCCGGCTCCGGTGCAAGCCTGGAACCGCGCACCGAGCGCCGCTTAAGACCGCTTTAAGCGAGCGCGCCGACATTGCCTGCGTGCGCCACCGCTTTCCGGCCAAGAGGCGCTTCACTTCAGGAGATGTCATGAACACCACCGCGCATTCCGAAGCCACCACCGTTCTCGCCTCGCGTCGCATCACGCCGACCGCGCTGGTTGCGGCTCTGGCCGCTGCCGGGCTGCTGGGCAGCGGGGTCGGGGCGTTCATCGTCGGCAATCACGCCCATGCCGCGGTGCCGCCGGCGGCGACCACCGCCACCGCCTTGCCGGCGAGCGCGAGCACGGCGGTGCTGGCGACTACCGGGGCGCCGGACTTCGCGCAGATCGCGCGGCGCTATGGGCCTGCGGTCGTCAACATCGCGGTCAGCGGCATGCGCAAGGTCGCGGCCGATGACGATGACGACGATGCCGGCCCCGCGCAGGGGGCGATGCCGCGCATCGATCCGCAGAACCCCTTGTTCGAGTTCTTCCGCCACTTCGGCGGCCCCGAAGGCTGGCAAGGCTGGCAGATGCCGCGCGAGATGCCCATGCGCGGGCAGGGCTCGGGCTTCATCGTCAGCCCCGACGGCGTCATCCTCACCAATGCGCACGTCGTGCGCGATGCCAAGCACGTGACGGTCAAGCTCACCGACCGGCGCGAGTTCGAGGCCAAGGTGCTGGGCGCCGACCCGAAGACCGACATCGCGGTGCTGAAGATCGCCGCCACCGGGCTGCCCACGGTGCCGCTGGGCAGCGCGCGCGACCTGCAGGTCGGGCAGTGGGTGCTGGCCATCGGCTCGCCCTTCGGCTTCGAGAACAGCGTCACCGCGGGCGTGGTCAGCGCCAAGGGGCGCTCGCTGCCCGACGACAGCTTCGTGCCCTTCATCCAGACCGACGTCGCCGTCAACCCCGGCAACTCGGGCGGGCCCTTGTTCAACGCGCGCGGCGAGGTGGTGGGAATCAACTCGCAGATCTTCAGCCGCAGCGGCGGCTACCAGGGCCTGTCGTTCGCGATCCCGATCGACCTGGCGGTGCGCGTGAAGGACCAGATCGTCGCCACCGGGCACGCCAGCCACGCGCGGCTGGGCGTCGCCATCCAGGACGTGAACCAGGCGCTGGCCGACTCCTTCAAGCTCGAGCGCCCGGCGGGCGCGCTCGTCTCCAGCGTCGACCCGGGCAGCCCGGCCGACAAGGCGGGGCTGCAAAGCGGGGACGTCATCCTGCAGGTCGACGGCCAGCCCATCGCCACCGCGGGCGACCTGCCCGCGCTCATCGGGCGTGCCATGCCGGGGGATCGCGTCGCGCTGCAGGTCTGGCGCGACGGGCGCGCGCAGTCGCTGGATGCGCGCCTGGGCAAGGCCGGCGAGAAGTCCACGCAGCTGGCCGGCGACGAGAGCGCCGCGGGCCAGGGGCGGCTGGGCCTGGCGCTGCGCCCGCTGCAGCCGCAGGAGCGGCGCGAGGCCAAGGTGCAAGGCGGTCTGCTCGTCGAACAGGCCAGCGGCGCCGCGGCCATGGCCGGGGTGCAAGCGGGCGACCTGCTCATCGGCATCGACGGCAAGCCCGTGCAAAGCGTCGAGCAGGTGCGCGCCGTGCTCGCCAAGGCCGGCAAGTCGGTGGCGCTGCTCATCCAGCGCGACGGCAACAAGATCTTCATGCCCGTACGCATCGGCTAGACGCCTGCGCCGCCTCTGAACCGCGGTTCAATCGAGGTACGGTACGGCGCAGAGCGGCGCGGCGCGGTGCGCGCGCGTGCCGCTCAGGCCGGTGCCGCCTGGGGCTGCGCCAGCAGCGCGCCGATCTCGGCGCCCAGCAGCAGGTCGTCGAGCTGGCCGAAGGCCTGCAGGCGCAGCCGGCCCTGGGCGTCGATGAGGATGGTCGTCGGCGTGCCCTGCATGCCGTAGGCCTGCATCGTGCGCGGGATGGGCTGGCCGTGCTCGCCGGGCATGTCGACGCCCACCGGATAGGCGATGCGGTACTCGTGCACGAAGGCGCGCAGCGAGGGCAGGGCCATGGCCTCGTGGTGCTCGAAGACGGTGTGCAGGCCGATGACGGCCAGGGGCGTGCCCGCGAAGAGGCGCGCCACGCGCGCGGCCTGCGGCAGCGCGTGCGCCACGCAGCCCGGGCACAGCATCTGGAAGGCGTGCAGCAGCACCACGCGCCCGCGCAGATCGGCAAGCGCCAGCGGCTTCTCGGTGTTCAGCCAGTGCGTGGTCTGCCAGGCCGGGGCCGGGCGCCAGGGGGTCGCGGCGGGAGCTTCCCCGTCTTCTTCGTCGTGCGCGGTCATCGCTTTCTCCTCGGAGTCTGCAGGCCCGTAGCATGGCGCAGAGGCCAGATCGTGGCGCGCGGCGGCCGCTCGGTCAACGCCATGGTCCACATCCGCGACACGGCGCGCGTCGACGACGGCCGGGAGGCGCCAAGCACACCGACGAGCACACCTGCCTGATCTCGCCGCGCTATGCTTGGCGATGCCTTGCGGGCATGCAGCGCGGTCAGGGTGAGGCCGACCTCACGAGCTCCCACCCGTTCGACACCGGCCAGTACGTCCTCACCTTCGGCGCGTTCCTCATCCCGGTGGCCGCGGTCTTCTTCTCCGACTTCGAGAGTGGCCGCTCCACCGGCAAGTTCGCCGGCATCACGGGCGCCGGGGAATTCGCCGACGAGCCGGCAAGCGCGTGGATGCACGTGGACTCGCAGACCGTCCACCCGCCCGCGGCGACACCGCACCGCCGCCGGCGGGGAATCCATCAACCCAGCGTGAGGGACAAGGCCATGCGCACCGCCTACCAGATCGTTAGCGACCACTATGCCGCCTCCGCGCGCCACGACCTCGACGGCATTCTCGCCGACCTGGCCGCGGATGCGCAGTGGGTCGAGATGGAGACCTCGGCCTACGCCGGGACGCACGTCGGCCGTGAGCAGATCGTCGCCAAGGTGTTCGCCCCCATCGGCGCCGACTGGGAGGGCTTCGCCTTCACGCTCGAGCGCCTGATCGACGGCGGCGGCACCGTGGTCGCGCTCGGGTACTACAGCGGCACCTTCAAGGCCACCGGCAAGCCCATGCGCGCACGCGTGGCGCATGTCTGGGAGGTCGAGGAAGGGCGAATCAGGCGCTTCGAGCAGTTCGCCGACACGCTCGCGCTCGAGCGCGCGACGCGCTGAGCCGCGCGCACGGTCGGCACCGATGCTGGAGTCCGAGGCGCTGGGCTGGCAGCAACGGCACGGCGCCCCGATCCAAGGCCCCCCGCGTTTCGGGGGAACTCCCTGGACGAGCATTGCGACCGTCGCTTTGCGCTCCTATGCTTATGCGCGGCGAATCCGCGAAGGAGCATCGATGAACAGGTTCGCGCGTATGGGCATGGCCTGGGCAGCGGGCCTGTTGCTGTCTGGTCAGGCGATGGCCTGGAACGTCTTCCCCTACGGTGACGATCAGGCGCTGAAGTGGGGCAGCAACACCATCGGCACGCCGGGCGGCATCGTCACGTGGAGCCTGATCGGCGATGGCACGGGCATCGCGGACGGTGCGCCCGACGGCATCCGCGGCAGTTCGCAGCTGGGCTCGCTCTTCAGCGCGATCGACGCCGCCTATGGCAGCGGCACCGCGCTGAACGCGCTGCAGAAGGCCTTCGACAGCTGGTCCGCAGTCGCCAACGTGAAGTTCGTGCAGGTCAGCGAAACCGGCTCCGTGCCGCTGGGCGCGGCCTATGCGTCCGTGGGCGGCAGCGTCATCGGCGACATCCGCATCGGCGCCTATGACGTCGACGGCTTCTCCGGTGCGGTGGGCTACGCGCCGAAGCCCAACGGCGGCACGACGCTGGAAGGCGACGTGGTGTTCAACATCGGCGCCGCCTTCCAGGCCGTCCCCGCCGGCGCCGCGGAAGGCAGCTTCTACGACGTCTACCTGAACCCGTCGCCCACCGACAGTGAGAAGAACGGCTGGTATCACAACGACCTGCAGAGCCTGTTCGCGCATGAACTGGGCCATGCCATCGGCCTGGCCCATTCGACCGAACCGGCGGCCTTGATGTGCGGCTGGGTCGATGACGACTTCGACGGCAGCCTCTGCAACTGGAACCCGACCGAGCAGACGAACTGGCAGATCCCGCTGGTGCGGCTGCCCACGCCCGACGACGTGGCCGGGGCCCAGTACCTGTACGGCGCGGCGCCGGTGCCCGAACCGGGTAGCTACCTGCTGATGCTCGCCGGCCTGGGCGTCCTGCTCTCGGCCAGGCGAAAGGCCGGCCGCTGAAGCCTCACCCTCACGGCGTAGACGATCACCAGCGTCCGCAGCAGCCCCGAGCGCTGCAGCGCCGCCTGCAACTGCGCCGCGACCGCCTTGTCGCAGGCGCAATCGGGCCGGCGCGCAAAGGCGTTACGCTTCGGTGCGTCACGGCCGCTGCGGCCACGGGAGAGTCAGCGGTACCCAGGTCATCACCCGCCCAACCCCACCTCGCACCCGCGGGCACCCGCAAGCTTCGCTCGCTGGTGCCCGCGGGTGAACTTTGCCGTTGGAGGGCTCTTGAGCATGTCGAAACTCGTTGTCCGTCGAAGCAAGTCATCGTGGCAAGACCGCGGACGCGACTACCGAGTCCTTGTCGATGGAAAAGAGGCGACAAGAATTGGGAACAACTCCGAGTCCACGATCGGGATTGAGCCTGGAACTCACTCCGTTCGCCTGCAGATCGATTGGTGTCACTCTCCGGAAATCAAGGTGTCAACATCGCCCGGCGAAACCATTCGTTTGGAGTGTGGCCCCAATGCAAATCCTCTTCTTGTACTTCTCTATGCCACCGTGTGGAAAGACAGGTATATATGGCTGCGCCGAGTTGATGACCCGGCCCTCTGACAATTCGTTCAAGCCGAAACCGCTTCGCTCGGGCATCGGCGTGGCAGGTTGAGCTTGCCACGCCGCTACCTGCGCCACGCAGTTCGGCTCGACTCAGGTGGTAGGCGCCAATGGCAACAATGTCCACGCTCGAAAAGCTCGATCGATGCGAGTATCTCTTCCTTGCTCTACAGGGACTTCCCGCTGGCTCAACGGCTTCCCTGTTCTTCTTCCATAGCCGAATGCACTTTTTCGTGAACCGCCGGACGCGGTGATCGAAGCTGCCACCGTGGACGGACGGACTGCGCATCTACAGGCAGGCTTGTGTCGGTTGGTGCCCCAGCTGAACAAGCCCATTTAGGTTGTCCCATTCGGCCCAAGACTCGACGATCGTCTCGCCCTCGATACGATAGACCGCCATGTACTCGGCCGTCATTGATCTGCCGGAGGGCGGATAGGGCCCCATCGGCCCGGTCTGGGTGCCCGTGAAGCGATGTCGCACCGCGATCTTGCTTCCTTCGCTCACCATATCCTCGATCGTCTCGCGAGCGTCCGGAAAGGTTTCATACTCGCCGCGCAAGTACCGGATCAGTTCCTCCCTGCTTCGCACACCCGGTGCGGCATCGCTATGGCGGACGAAGTCTGGAGCGACCACCCGCTCCAGCGCCTGCCAGTCTCTCCCGGCTGCAGCCGGCCTTCACGCAGGCCATTCAAGTAGTCGGCTGCCCGGGCCATGGTGTCTTCGGGAACGATGATCGAGTAATGCGATCTGCTGTCTGGTATTCGCATCGCCAACGGAACACCTTCTTTCGCCTGGGTTGAGCTGAACTGCATATCGCAGGCAACGGCGTGGCAAGCTTGACCTGCCACGCCGCTGCCGGAGCGAAGCAAGCTCGGCTTGGAGAATTGGTAGGCGGCTTGCAACCGTAGTCGCCACGGCATTCCTGTTGAACGATCTATCGATCATGGCAGCGAAGAAACCGGCGTGCGATCAAGAACACTGCGACAGGAGCCGAGACGAACACTGTGATGGCAGCAACAACTGCGGCTGTGGCGGGTATGCCGGCGGCAAAAGATAGGGCGAAAGCGAGACCATCCACTGCGTTTACCGGGCTGAGGGATGCAAGCAATCCCGCATTGTCCGGTGTGCCAGAGAACAGCAAGCACAGTGAGAAAAATGTTGCGGCCGCTGCGATGATAGGAATGGATGCACTTTTCCTCACGTGCCGGACTCCTCCCATGAGAGCCGCCCACCACCAGCGGATGACGCAGGTCGATCATGTGGTCGATGTTCGAGGAGATCCTCCGGGGAAATCGAGCCAGAGCAAACGAGCGAATCCCCGTGGCCGCCATCCGGGCAGCAGCAACAGAGGTAGCGTGCCGAACTGGGGTTTACCCGATGACTGCCACGTTTGATGCCACGCATTAGAAACAATGATTGGCGTGCGGACCGCTCGCGGCCTAGAGTGTCCCTGTATTTGGCATTCACTGCACAAGGAGACACGCATGCAACGCAGCCTTTTCACGGCGACTGCGGCGGCCGCCCTGGCCACCGCCTGCCTGACCGCCCAGGCGGGCACGGTGACGGTGCTGACATCGTTCCCCAAGGAGCTGACCACGGCCTACCAGAAGGCCTTCGAGGCGGCCAACCCGGGGATCAAGATCGAGATTCTGAACAAGAACACCACGGCGTCGGTGGCCTACGTGCGCGAGCTGCCGGAAGGGCAGCGCCCCGATGTGATGTGGGCCAGCGCGCCCGATGCGTTCGAGGTGCTGTCCAGCTTCAACCTGCTGCAGAGCGCGCCCGAGGTGGTGAACAAGTCCGCCCCGGCCAAGATCGGCAACTACCCCCTCAACGACCCCAAGGGCATGTACTACGGCCAGGCGCTGGCAGGCTACGGCATCTCGTGGAACACGCGTTATCTGAAGGCACACAAGCTGGCCGAGCCCCGCGAGTGGACGGACCTGCTCAAACCCGAATACTTCGGCCACATCGCCATCTCGTCGCCCTCGCGCTCGGGCACCACGCAGCTGACGGTGGAGACCATTTTGCAGGGTGAAGGCTGGGAGAAGGGCTGGGCCCAGCTGCTGGAGATGATGGGCAACGCCGCCGCCGTCACCGACCGCAGCTTTGCCGTGCCGGACGGCGTGAACAACGGCCAGTACGGCATCGGCATCGTGATCGACTTCCTGGCGCTGGCGGGCAAGTATTCGGGCTACCCGGTGGATTTCGTATACCCCAGCATGACGGCGGTGGTGCCCGCCAACATTGCGCTGGTCGCCGGGGCCAAGAACCCGGACGAAGCCAAGAAGTTCATGGCCTACACCATGTCCGTGCCGGGTCAGCAATTGCTGTTCGAGCCCAAGATCGGCCGCCTGCCCATCCTGCCCTACAGCATGCTGAAGGCCCCGGCGGGTTACCCGGTGCCGCAGGACATCGCCAAGCGTGCCAAGGTGCAGTTCGACTCGCAGCTCTCGGGCGCGCGCTATCCGGTGGTCATCAGCCTGTTCGACCAGATGGTGACCTTCCGTCTGAAGGAGCTGCAGGCGGCCACCAAGGCCATCCACGAGGCCACGCGCGCGCTCAAGGCCAAACCCAACGCCCGGGGCAGCGAGCTGCTGGCACAGGCGCGCAGCCTGGCCTACACGCCGCTGGTGGGGGCCGAGAACGTGAAGAACCCCGAGTTCCTGGAGCTGTTCCGCAAGAGCCGGCGCGACGTGGCCGTCTCCAAGCAGCTCACCGGCCTGGAGCAGATGTGGGCCGACAAGGCGCGCGCCAACTACGAGCGCGCCCGCGACCTGGCCGAGCAGGCCCGCGGCCTGGCCAAGTAAGCACAAGCGCCCGCCACCATGCAAGCCGCTGCGCTGCGGCCCGGCACCGCCGGGCCGGGGCCGTGGATCGCCTTTGGGCTGATCCTGGCCTTTCTGCTGCTTTTTCTCATCCTGCCCGTGGGCACGGTGATCTACACCGCCTTCGTCAACGAGGTTGGAGGGCTGACCCTGGGGCACTTTGCCAACTTCTTCGGCCAGGGCGTGTTCCGGGAGTCCTTCTTCAACAGCCTGTGGGTGGCGCTGGCGACGACCTTCTTCGCCAGCGTGATCGCGGTGCCGTTGGCCTACCTGACGGTGCGATTCGAGTTTCGCGGGGCGCTCCTGATCCAGACGCTGGGCGTGCTGCCGCTGATCATGCCGCCCTTCGTGGGCGCGGTGGCGTTGCAGCTCATCTTCGGGCGCAGCGGCTCGGTGAATCTGCTGCTCGATGACTGGTTGGGTTTCACCATTCCCATCATGGACGGGCTGGTGGGTGTGACCTTTGTCGAGAGCATCCACTACTTCCCGTTCATTCTGCTCAACCTCGTGGCGGCCATGCGCAACATCGACGGGGCCATGGAAGAGTCGGCCCTGAACCTGGGCGCGCGTGGCTGGCGCCTCTTCAGGCGGGTGATCTTTCCGCTGGCCATGCCGGGATACCTGGCGGGCGCGGCGCTGGTGTTCGTGAAGGTGTTCGACGACCTGGGCACGCCGCTGGTGATGGGTGTGACCAACATGCTCGCGCCCCAGGCCTACCTGCGCATCACCTCGGTGGGGGTGGACGACCCGCTGGGCTACGTCATCAGCGTGATCATGATCGCCTTCTCCATCCTGGCGCTGTGGCTGGCCGCGCGCGTGATGAAGGGCAAGGACTACGCCACGCTGCAAAAGGGCGGCAGCGCGCTGCAAAAGCGCCGGCTCACGGCCTGGGAATCGGCGCTGGCCTATGGCTGGATCGTGCTCATCCTGCTGGTCACGCTGGCGCCGCACATCGGCATCTTGCTGATGTCGTTTGCCAAGGTCTGGAGCTTCTCGGTGCTGCCCGACGCCTACACGCTGGAGCACTACGGCACGGTGTTTGCGGACGCCAACCACATGATCGGCAACACGCTGCTTTACTGCCTGCTGGCGGCCGGGCTGGACGTGGTGATCGGCACCGCCATTGCCTACCTGATCCTGCGCACGCAACTGCCCGCGCGCCGCTGGCTGGACTACCTCGCCTCGGCTGCGCTGGCCATCCCCGGGCTGGTGCTGGCCATCGGCTACCTGCGGCTGTTCAAGGGCGTTCAGCTTCCGTTCACCGAGACGCCGCTGGTCGGCACCTGGGTGCTCATCATGCTGGCCTACGCGGTGCGGCGCCTGCCGTACGCGCTGCGCTCGTGCATGGCGGCCTTGCAGCAGGTGCACGTGTCGCTGGAGGAGGCGGCGCAGAGCCTGGGTGCCACGCGCCTGTCCACCATTCGCCGCGTCATGGTGCCGCTGATGGCGGGCGGCATTCTGGCGGGCTTCGTCACCAGCTTCATCACGGCGGCGGTGGAGCTGTCGGCCACGCTGCTGCTTGCTTCGACCGAAAGCCAGGCACCCATGAGCTACGGCATCTACCTGTACATGCAAAGCATCTCGGGCCGTGGGCCGGGCGCGGCGCTGGGCGTGCTGGCCGTGGTGGTGGTGGGCCTGGGCACCTATCTGTCGCACCGCTTCGTCGAGCGCTCGCGCGCCACGGTGCAAGCCAAACAGGAAGGTTGATTGCCATGCATCTGAACAAAGTCTCCCTCGAAGCCCGGCACATCAGCCTGAGCTACGGCAGCACGGAGGTGCTGCGTGACGTGAACCTGAAGATCGAACCCGGCGAGTTCTTTGCCCTGCTGGGGCCGTCGGGCTCGGGCAAGTCCACCTTGCTGCGGCTCATTGCAGGCTTCAACCAGCACCAGCGCGGCGAGCTGCTGGTGGATGGGCAGGACATCACGGGCACGCCGCCGCATGCGCGCAACGTGGGCATGGTGTTCCAGAACTACGCGCTGTGGCCCCACATGACGGTGTGGGACAACGTGGCCTTCGGCCTGGTGGAGCGGCGCGAGACCAAGGACGCCATCCGCCGCAAGGTGAGCGCGGTGCTGGAGCTGGTGGGCCTGGCTGCCTACGCGCAGCGTCGGCCGGGCCAGCTCTCGGGCGGGCAGCAGCAGCGCGTGGCGCTGGCGCGCACCGTGGTCATCGAGCCCAAGCTGCTGCTTCTGGACGAGCCGCTGTCCAACCTCGACAAACAGCTGCGCGTGCAGATGCGCGAGGAGCTGAAGAATCTGCAGCGCAAGCTGGGGCTGACCACCATCTTCGTCACGCACGACCAGGAAGAGGCCATGACCACCGCCGACCGCATGGCCGTGCTGGACAAGGGCATTCTGCAACAGGTGGGCTCGGCGGCGGGACTGTACGACTTTCCGGTGAATCGCTTCGTGGCCGGCTTCGTGGGTACGGCGAATCTGCTCGAAGGCGAAGTCACGGCGGTGGACGGCGAGATGCTGACCTTTCGCGCGCCAGGCGTGGGCGATCTCACACTGCCGCGCCCGGAGGTGCCGCCCGCGCTGGGTGCCATGGCGCTGGCGTTTCGCCCGCACCAGGTCAGCATCCGCGTGTGCGACGAGCAGGTGGACGCCTCGCGCCTGTGGCTCAGCGGCCGGGTGGAAAGCGCTGAATTCCTGGGCGAATTCTCGCGCTACCGCGTGCGCGTGGGTGAGGTGGCGATGGTGTCCGATCAGCCCCACTACGCTGGCCTGGCCATGTTCGCACCGGGCGCCGAGGTGCGGCTGGGCATCGAGCCCACGCAGGTGCGCTTTCTGGATCGCTGAGCGGCGGCGCAGTACCCTGCCGCATGGAGATCTACCAGTTGCGCGCCTTCGTCACGGCGGCCAAGCTGGGCCAGGTGACGCGCACAGCCGAGGCACTGCATCTGACCCAGCCTGCCGTCACCGCGCAGATCAAGGCACTGGAGGAAGAGCTGGGCGTGGCCCTGTTCGACCGCCGCCCGGGCCGCATCAGCCTCACGCGCGCGGGCGAGGCGCTGCTGCCCGACGCCGAGCACGTGCTCACCGCCGCGGGCCACCTGCTGGGCAAGGCGCGCGACCTGCAGGGCGAGGTGACGGGCGTGCTCACCCTGGGCACCGTGGCCGACCCCGATACGCTGCGCCTGGGCTCGTTGCTGGGCGCGCTGGTGCGCACGCTGCCGCTGTTGGAGATCAAGACCCGCAACGGCCCGGCCGAGGAACTGCGCGAGCAGGTGGCGGCGGGGCTGTTGCAGGCCGCGTTCTACATCGGCCCGAGCATCCCGCGCGAGGTGGCCGGGCTGGCCTTGCAGACCTTGCACTACCGCATCGCCGGGCCCGCCCACCTGCGCGCGCAACTGCTGCACGCGGGTTGGCGCGACGTGGCGGCCATGCCCTGGATCGGCGCGCCCGCGCAGCACCACGTGCAGACGCTGATGCGCGACATGTTTGCGCGCCAGGGCCTCGCGCCGCACCAGGTGATCGAGTCCGACGAAGTCTCGCTGCCGCAAAGCCTGGTGCGCGCGGGCGTGGGTCTGTCGCTGCTGCGCGAGGACGTGGCCTTGCCCGCCAGCGAGCGCGGCGAGATCGTCATCTGGCCCCACGCCCGCGTGGGCGCGCTGCTGGGCTTCATCTACCCGCGTGCGGCCGAGCACGACCCGGCCATCGTCGCCACCCTGTCGCTGCTGCGCACGGTGTGGGGGCTGGGAGCGGGATGACCATTGCTCCGGCCTCATCAAGCCTCAACCGGCGGCATACTTGACCGGGAGCCTATGCGGCCTGAGCATGTAGCCGGACACCCGATGCCTTGGCTACCTTGAGCACAGTCGCAAAGCTTGGATTGCCGTCGGCACTGAGTGCCCGGTGGAGGCTCTCGCGGCTCCGACCCGCTTCCCTGGCGACCAAGCTCATGCCCTTCGCGCGGGCGATGTCGCCGAGTGCGCGGGCAATGCCCGAAATGTCTTCGGGTGCTTCTTCGAGCCAGTCGGATGGCCTTGGCGATGTCCTTTGACCGGGACGATTTGCTGCCGCCCAGGAGAAGAAGGAGGAGTCGCTCTCCGCGAGTCGTGCAGTAGATGCGTTAGCCGGGCCGACATCGACCTTGGACTTGGACTCCACAGCGCTGCCTTCCGGTGGTGTTGACGCCGGCGGAGGTGCGCGAGCTGCTCCACGGCACGGGGATGCGTCTGCTCGAAGGCCTGCGCCTGTGCGTGAAGGATGTGGAGTTCACGCGCCGCGAGCTGGTCGCGCTGCGGCAAGGGCGCCGTCTGGCTGCCCGATGCCTTCGCGCTCGAGGCTGCGGGTGCAAGCGCACGAGCGCAGGCGGCTCGCGCAACGGGGCGCGGCCTCACCCGGCCGGCGCTGTCCGACGAACGCATACCGCGCGACGCGGCGGGGCAGGGGGGCTCGAGCTTCAGATACCGTGGCGCGACCCTGCCCGGCCCCGCCCCGAAGACCCGACAATCGCGCCCGGGCCCTGACTGGAAGAACGAACGATGAGAGCTCTGGCGCTTGTCATCCTGGCCGCGAGCCTGGCCTGTGGCGGTGTGCAGGCGGCCAACCAGCGTACCGAGCATCCCTCGGGGTTCGCCTTCACCCACCCCCCGGGTTGGCAGGTCGAGGCCTTCGAAGGCATGGCGCGCGCCTTCTCGGCCGATGCCACCGAGTTCGTCGCCGTCGGACCGGTCAGCGTCCCCGCTGGACGCCGCGCCGCCGACGTGTTGCGCGCGCTGGTCGCCAGCGGGCGCGTGGGGCCGATGCGCTCCCCGGCGCTGATCGCCCTGCAGGAAGAGGGCGACGCGGCGCGCGGGCTCCTCACGGTCATGGACAAGAAGGCGCAGGCGATGGTCGTGCTGCGCGGCGGCGCGGGCACGGTGTACCTGATGGGCGCGCCGGCGAGCCGCTTCCACGCGCGCGCACCGCAGCTGGTGGAGATCCTGCGCAGCTTCTCGTTCGTGGCGGCGCGCGCGGGCCCGGCGCCGCGCATCGACTTCGCCCGCGTCACCGAGCCGCGCGAGCAGGCCTATTCGGTGGAGTTCCCGGCCGGCTGGCGCAGCGAGCTCGGCGTCTACCGCCAGGGTGCGCTGGCGCCGCGCCTGGAGGCCAGCGCGGTTGCTCCGGACGGCGGCGCGACGCTGTTCCTCGGTGAACGCAACGCCGGCACCTTCACGGTGCCGACACCGGAGCTCGCGCAGTACGGCCTGCGCGAGGGGATGATCTACAACCCGACCGGGGTCAACCCGATCCCCGTCCTGCGCTACCTGCCCGGCGAGGCCTTCGCCCGCCACTGGCTGGGGATGCGGCTGGCCGGCGCCCGCGAGACCGGTGCGCGGCCCGCGCCCGAGCTCGCCCGGCGGCTGGCGACCGAGCGCTACCGCTTCGGCAATGTCATGAATGCCCAGCTCCATGCCGGCGAGCTGGACTTCGACTACCGCGGCCAGCGCGGCCGCGTGACCGTGGCCACCGAGGTCTATGCCGGCGCTGTCGGTGTGCAGCAGTGGTCGCTGGTCTTCCTCGCCGGCTTCTTTGCGGCGCCGGCGCAGGCGGCGCTGGCCGAGGCCGCGCTGGCGCACGCGGTGGGCAGCGCGCAGGTCAACCCGCAGTGGCTGCGCACCGACCGCTACTTCGCGCGCCTCGACCACCAGCGCACGATGGCCACGCTGCAGGCCACCAACGAACTCTTCCGGCAGACGATGGCCGAGCGCGCGGAGTCGAGCGCGCGCAACGCACGCGGCATCGGCGACACGCTGGCCGGCACCTACCGTGTGCGCGACCCGGCGTCCAACGAGGTCACCACCGTGCAGGCCGGTTCCAACTTCTACTACCGCGTCGACGGCACCCGTACCGTCATCGGCAGCGACAAGGAGCTCGAACCGGTGGACCTGACGCGCCTGCTGCGCCTGGACTGGGACCCGCAGAGGTAGCCGGCCCGACCCTCGGGCTCGCGCGAACTCCCCGGGAACCCGGGGCCGAGCGCGCGAATTCACGGCGCGGGTACGGACAGTGACGACCCAGGCTCAGGGGCAGGCGCCGGCGTCCAGCATCTCGCCGGCGACCTGCCCGAAGGCTGACTGCAAGGTCTGCAGCGCCATGTCCGCGCGGCTGGCTGCGGCGCCTGCGGGCTCGGTCAACTCCACGGTGCTCAGCCGGCTCTGGGTGGCACCCCGGGTCGGCGTGACCTCGACCTTGAGCTGCACCGCGTGCACGCGCAGATGCCGCGGCGTGCTCTTGAGCTCGCCGCGGGCGTTGTTCTCGCACATCTGCACCAGCGTCTTGGAGTTCCTGACCAGCAGATTGCCCTTGCAGCCCGCGAGCGTCTGCTGCAGATCCGCATGGCGCGGGTTGGGCACGTTGCGTTGGCTCCAGTCCAGCACTTCGCCGCGGATGCGGCAGCGTGCATCGGGCGAGCCGGCGGCGACGATGGCACGCTGCTGGTCCTCCGTGAGCCAGGCGGTGATGTAGTTGCTCCACACCTCGTGCCGCCGGCCGCGGTTGAACACGCCGTCGAAGACCACGGCGCCACCGCCGGTGCCGCGAAAGCGCTCGCCAAGCAAGCGGTCGATCAGGTCGAAGCGCAAGACCTCGACGCGGTCCACCGCCGTGTCGACCTTCGTGATGATGCCGGCCAGCTGCTCGCCACGCATCACCGCCGAGCCGCTGTCGGCACTTCGGATCTCCATGTTGTCGGTGCGTGCCAGGGTCAGCGTGTCCTGGGTGCCGCCGGCCCAGCGCAGCAGGATCACGGTCTCGCGGCCGTTGGGCGTGTGGCGTACCGCCGCCAGCTCGGTGCCCGGTCGCCAGGTGGCCGCCGCCATCCAGGCGCCGTCGGGCCAGCGTTCCTTGCAGGCCACGGCGAAGCCGGGCTGCAGCGTCACCAGCGCCACGTCGTACACCGGGTTGCTGTAGCTCACTTGGCCGATGGCGCGCGCGCCGCTGCGGTCCAGCACGACGACTTCGCCCGCGTCGTCGGGCACGACATGCGCGGCCGTCAGTACGTGGCACTGGTCGCCGCGCACGAAGCCGGTGCCCGCCCCGACCTCGCTGCCCTGCCGCAGCTCCAGCGGGCCGCCCGCAGCCGGCGCTGCCGCCCAGGCCATCGCCACCGCCGTCAGGCCTGCGGCGGCGTTGCGCCGCCGCCTGCGTGCGCCCCCGGCGCCTTGCCGCTTGCTCATCGCGAACGCTCCTCCCGGCCGCCGGCGGGTGCCGGCAGCAATTCCTTCAAGGCCGCCAGCAGGCCCAGCAGCACCGACAGCGCCGCCACGCCGGCGGCGAACATCTGCACCGCGCTGTCGCTGAGCACGTGGGCCCACCAGCTCACGACGACGCGGCGCTCCGAGCCCGCCTGCTGGCGCACGCCCACGCGCTCGCCGGTCACGAGCAACTGCACGTCGAAGCCCGGCGATCCCTCCCCGTCGGCGACATGCACGAAACCCTCGGCCACCGAGCCGGCGATGGAGACGCACGCCGGCAAGTCGTCGGCGCGCACGTCCAGGCAGCCATGGCTGTCGACGATGCCGCCGGCGTCCACCTGCTCCTCGTGGATCAGGCGGCGCTGGCCCGTCGCGGCGTCCGGTGTGCGCACTTCCAGGCGTGCCTGCACCAGCATCGGCGTCGAGCTGCCGCCTCCCAGGCCGGCGCCGAACGAGATCTCCTCGCCGATCACGACGCGGCCCCGCAGCGGCCAGGCTGGGCGCTCGCCCAGGTCGTAGGCCTGCCGCGAACGGTAGTGCACGCCTTCGGGGTCCGGCGGCAGCGACCGCTCGTCGACTTGCACGCCGATGCGGTCGGGCGTCGCGGCCGTGCAGCCCATGCCGGGCGCGCGGTCCAGCGTCAGCAGCCAGCGCTTGTCGGCGTCCAGGCGCAGGCGCGCACGCGCGCCATCACGCAGCGACACACTCAGCCGCTGCGCGGGCTGCGGCTCGGCCTCGCTGCTGGCGCCCAACACCTCGCCGGGCGGCAGGTCCCAGACCAGCTGCTCGCCGCAGGCCACCTCCAGAGTCAACACCTCGGTGCGCGCACTGATCGAGAAGCTGCTGTCGTGCTTGACCAGGCGCGCGCCCGACCAGGCCAGGCCCCACAGCGCCAGCAGCATCAGCGCCGCCAGCGCGCCCACGCCCCAGGGCCTGGAGGGCCACGCCCGGCGTGGGCAGGCGTCATCGGCCGGCGCGGCCGTGGACGACGCGGCGGGCGGGACGGGGGCGTCGGCCTCGGCCATGGGTCGGTGATGTCGGCGCGGCTTGCGGTGCAGGGCCGGCCGGGTCACAGCCACAGCGGCACGATCGTCGTCTCGGTGCTGAAACCGTCACGCCGCAGCAGGCGCAGCTGGTGGCGGCCATCGTCCAGCCGCTCCAGCTCGGCCACCGGCAGCTCGCACACGCTGTCGAAGCGCATGCTCGAGGAGCTCTTGACCTTGCGGCAGGCGCGACGCTCGCCGCCGCTGCGCCCTTGCACCTGCATGCTCGCGCGGCGGCTGTTGATGTGCAGCCGCAGCGTGGCTTGCTGCAGATCGGCCTGGGCCCAGCCGGCCAGCAGCAGTTGCGGCGTGCCACGGCCGCCGTCCGCCATCACGCGCACCGCCAGTGCCAGTTCTTCGCTGTCCAGATCGGCGGGCCGCTGCAGCGCAGCCTGATCGGGCAGGAGCTGGATTTCCTGCCAGCCGCTGCCGCGCACCGACCCGGAGAACAATCCCGTGCCGTGCAGGCGCCCGTCGGGCGTGTCCAGGTCCACGCGCAGCGACACCGGCCCGGCCGGCGCCTTCCAAGCCTGCGGCAGGTATACCTGCAGGCGCCGCGCCGGCGCGCCGCCGATCACGCTGAGCCCGACGACGGCATGGCCGCTGACCGGATGCTTGGGATGCATGACCTCGCGGTACTCCTGCCCCTGTACCGGCTGGAACTGCGCCAGGGCCGGGAGGGTCAGGCTCGCCAGCAGGCCGGCCACGACGCAGCGCCAGGTCCATGGACCGGCGCGCACCCGCCGCCATCTGTGGACTGCGCCGACTCGATCTTGCGGCATCGATGCGTTCTCCTCCGGGCCGCATGAACGCTGCGGTGCGGCCGGGCTTGGCGAAGTATGCCAAGCGCGACGCCCGCTTGCACCCGCGGCGCGAACATCTCCTTGCATGCCCGGACCTCGACGCCGCCGCGCGGCGGCTTGGGCCCACCGGTGGTACAAGCGCGGCGGCAGCGGTCTCCGCGCGGTCGCCGGCCGCCGCCCGCGTCGAGCCGGCGGCCGTCTTCCTTCCCGCGGTTGCGCCGTCGTCTTCGAATCGCCCCCGGTCGTCGCGGCCGGGGATCGCCGTGCGCGGGTGGAGGTGCACAGTGAGCGTCGGCTCCATGGTTTCGCTCGACACACCCTGGGTGCAGGCCGCCCTGGGCCTGGTCATCCTGCTGTTGATCTCGCTGCTGCTGCAATGGCTGGCGCGGGGGCTGTTCACGCGCGTGCTGGCGCCCGTCCGCCGCCAGGCCGATCCGCGCATCGCCTCGGTCCTGCTGGATCCGCGGGTCCTGCGCCGCGCCGCGCAGATCGTGCCGAGCCTGGTCGTGCAGGCCGGCCTGCGCTTCGTCCCGGAGCTCAGCGACCGTGCCGTCGCGCTCCTGCACAACGTCGCCGCGGCGGTCACCGTGCTGTGCATCGCGCGCCTGCTCTTCAAGATGCTCGACGTCGCGCTCGACGTGCACGCGCAGCGGCATCGCGACGACGCCGCCGCACGCGCGAAGTCGATCAAGGCCTGGGTGCAGCTGACGCAGCTGCTGGTGGTGCTGGCCTCGGTCGTGATCATGATTGCGGCGCTGACCGGAACGTCGCCGCTCATCGTGCTCTCGGGATTCGGCGCGTTGTCCGCGGTCCTCATGCTGGTGTTCCAGGACACCATCAGGTCCTTCGTCGCCGGCGTGCTGGTGGAGCGCAACGACATGCTGCGCCTGGGCGACTGGATGGAAATGCCGCAGGCCGGTGCCGATGGCAACGTGATCGACATCGCGCTCAACACGGTCAAGGTGCAGAACTGGGACAAGACCATCGTCACCATCCCGACCTGGCGCCTGATGATCGAGAGCTTCAAGAACTGGCGCGGCATGCAGGAGTCCGGCGGGCGCCGCATCAAGCGCTCGCTGATGATCGATGCCGGCACCGTCCGCTTCCTCGACGACGCCGACGTGCAACGGCTGCGCGGCGTCGCCCTCATCTCGGGCTACCTCGCCGAGAAGACACAGGCGGTGCAGGCGACGCGCGAGCAGCGCCAGCGCGAACTCGGTCCGGAACTGGCGCAACTGCCGGCCAACCAGCGCCGGCTCACCAACATCGGCACCTTCCGTCACTACGTGGTCGCCTACCTGCGCGCGCACGCCGGGGTGCATCCGGGGATGACGCAGATGGTGCGCCAGTTGCAGCCGAGCGCCCAGGGCGTGCCGCTCGAGATCTACTGCTTCACGGCCACCACCGCCTGGGTCGAGTACGAAGGCATCCAGAGCGACATCTTCGACCACCTGATGGCGATCCTTCCGGAATTCGGCCTGCGCGCCTTCCAGAACCCGAGCGACGCCGGGCTGCAGCAGGCTCTGGCGCGCGGCCTGGGGTCGCCGGCTTCGGGGGGAACGGGAGCCGCCGTGCGCGGCGTGTGATCCGGGTCAGCCGGCGTGGGCCTGGGCCGCGAGCGCCTGGGGACGCGTGCGCAGTGCCCACGCCACGCCCGTGACCAGCAGCGCGATTCCGGCCAGGGTCAGAGGGCCGGGAACGCCGCCGCGCAGAATGAAGGCATAGGTCAGCGCCGAGAGCGTCTCGAAGATGATGAGCTGCCCGGCGAGCGTCGTCGGCAGGCGCTGGCTGGCCTCGTTCCAGAACATCGTTCCCAGCCACGAGGCCAGCAGGCCGATGCCGATCATGAGGCTGATGAAGAAGGCCGGCCGCGGTCCGAAGGGCAGGGCGAAGCCCGCCTCGGCCGCGCCGCGCGCATCCCAGGCCGTCCACGCCAGCCACGACAGGTAACCCGCGAGCGCCATCGGCAGCGTCGCCACGCCTTGCGCCGTGGCCCAGGCGCGCGGGCTGCGGTCGGGGTGCGCGCGCAGCCAGTCGGCGTTGCGGATCGGGTACCAGGTCCAGCAGGCGAGCGCCCCCAGCGCCAGCAGCGCGCCGCCGAGGTAGTGCCCGACCTCGGCATCGGCGTCGGCGCGCAGCTGCTGCCACTCGACGTGGTTGACGCAGGCGATTCCCGTGGCGATCAGCAGCAGCGAGGGCAGCAGCCGTGACCACGGCAGCCGCCCGTCGCGCCGCGCGTCACGCCGGTTGGAGGTGATCGCGATCACCACCGGCAGCGTGCCGATGATCATCGTCGGCAGCGGCGCCCCGGAACGCTGGATCGCGCTCGCCAGGAAAAGGTAGTAGACGATGTTGCCCACCAGCCCGAGGCGCGCCGCCTCGCGCCAGTCGGCGCGCGTGAACTCGCGCAGCCGCCTGCGGTCGACCCAGGCCAGCGGCAGCGCGATGAGGCCGAAGGCGACGTAGCGTCCGAAGGACTGCAGCGCCGCCGGGTACTCGGGCAGCAGCAGCGGGCCGACGAAGACCAGCCCCCACATGAGTCCGGCGGCGAGCGCGAACAAGGTGCCGCTGAAGAGGGCGCTGCGGTGCGTCATGGGCCGCAAGTGTGCCCGTTGCGGTGCACCGCCTGCAGCGGGAAGCATCGACAACTGATCGGCCAGCGGGCCCCCTCGCGCGTCGCAGGAGCGCGATATGCTGCGCCAACCTCCGCCACCGCCATGCCGCACGCCATGCAAGCCGACGCCATCGCCACGCCTTCCTTGCGCTTCTTTGCCGATCTCTCGGTCGAGGTCGCCGCACCCCAGCAGGTGGGTGCCGTCGCGCTTGGCCTGCGACGCGTCATTCCGATCGTCGGCGGGACGGCCCGGGGCGAGGGTTGGAGCGGGCGCGTTCTTCCCGGCGGCGCCGACTTCCAGCTCATCGTCCATCCCGGCTACGCCGAACTCGACGCGCGTTACGTCATCGAGCTCGACGGCGGCGAGCTGCTCTTCGTGCAGAACCGCGCGCTGCGCAGCGGCCCGCCCGAGTTGATGCAGCGCATCGCGCGCGGCGAGGCCGTCGATCCGGACAGGATCTACTTCCGCTGCCAGCCGCGACTGGAAACGGCCGCGAAGGCGCTGGCCTGGGTCAACGAACGCCTGTTCGTCGGCAGCGGCGCGCGCCACCCCGAGCGCGTCGCGATGCGGTTCTTCGCGCTCGACTGACGCGGCTCGTTCCTTTGCACGCCGATCCGCGCCGGCGCGGGTTCGCGCCTGCCCCCCCTCAGCGCCTGCCCTGGCGTGCGCCTCCGAGGGGCAGCACGGCGGCGGTGGGGCCGCGGCCGCGGGCGGGGGTGAAGGGGATGCGCAGGCCGCGCGTGAAGGCCGCGCGCGTGACGAGGATGACTTTGAGGCCCCAGCCGCCCAGCGCCGAGAGCGCGCCGCCGAGCGCGGCCAGCAGCGGCCAGAGCGTGCCGCCGGCGCCGAGCAGCGCGGCCAGCAGCAGCAGCGCGGCGATGGCGCGCGTGACCTGCAGCACGTGCGTGGCCGGGTGCTTGAACCAGGCCAGCGTGCCCTCGGGCGCGCCCGCCTGCACGAGGCCACGGCGGTAGTGCTCGCGCAGCACTTCGCGCGCGATGGCCGCCAGCAGCGCCAGCGCGACCATGCTGCGCACGCCCGCTGCGCCCAGCAGCAGCACGAGGCCGCTGCCTTCGGCCAGCGCGGTGGCGATGATGAGCGGCACGGTGCGCGGGTGCGACCAGGCCGGGATCGCCTTGGAAGCCTTGAGGATGCGCGCCTGGCAGTAGAGGAAGCCCGCGGCCAGCAGCGCCGCCAGCCACAGCAGGGGCCGGCTCTGGAACCAGGCGGCGGCCGCCGCTGCGGCGAGCAGCGGCGCGGCGACGAAGCCCTCGCGCGTCATCCACGAGGTCTGCGGGTGGAAGAAGACGTTGAAGGCGCGCCAGGGCTTGCCGATCTCCAGCCAGACGAGCGAGAGGCCGAGCATGACGAAGCCCATGCCGGCGAGCACCGGCAACCAGGGCACGCCGGGGGCGGCATCGGGCAGCAGCGTCCACAGCGCGGCGGCGATGATGAGGGCGGTGCCGCTGCCACCGCCGATGAAGTTGCCGGCGGCACGCAGGTCCCAGTTGCGCTGGCGGCGCGCGGTCTCGTTCTGTCGCATCAGAGCTGCCCCTTGTCCCAGAGGTAATGGAAGCCCGGGCCGGTGCCCAGGTCCTCGTGCATGCGGAAGGACTGGTTCTCGGCGAGCAGGCGCGAGACGTTGCTCTGCGGGTCGTCGAGGTCGCCGAAGTGCAGCGCGCCGGAGATGCAGCTCTGCACGCACATCGGCGTCGCGGCGGGATCGATTCCGGGGATCAGGCCCTTGGCGACGCCGGCGTCGACGCGGTCGACGCAGAAGTCGCACTTCACGGCCACGCCGATGCGGTCCGGGTTCACGCGGTGCCGTTCGTTGGCCATCGACTCGTCGCCGTAGGCGAAGGCCTGCTGCTCGACCATCGAGCGCGCGTCGTAGGGGCAGGCCATGATGCAGGCCGAACAGCCGATGCACAGCGACTCGTCGATGGTGACGATGCCGTCGGGGCGCTTGCGCGTGGCGGTGGAGGGGCAGACCTCGAGGCAGGGCGGTTCGTCGCAGTGCTGGCAGCCGGTGGGCAGGAAGACGCGCTGCACGTCCGGGTACTCGCCGACTTCGAGGTCGAGCACGCGGCGGAACTGCACGCCCGGCGGGGTGGCGCGCGCTTCCTTGCAGGCTGCGGTACAGGTCTGGCAGCCGACGCAGCGACGCAGGTCCGCCACCATCGTATAGCGAGTCATTCACCGGCTCCTTCGGCAGTGCCCGGCGCCTGCAGGCGCCAGGCGTGGCTGTAGACGACGTGGCGCTGGCCACGGGCGAAGGCGACGAGCGTGAGGCCCAGCGCCTGCGCGGTGCGGATCGCCAGTGCCGTCGGCGCGGAGACGGCCGCGAGCACGCCGGCGCCGGCGGCCGCCGCCTTCTGCACCATCTCGTAGCTGGCGCGGCTGGTGACGAGCAGCGCGCCCCCGGCGGGTGCAAGGCCGGCGCGCAGCAGTGCGCCCACGGTCTTGTCGAGCGCGTTGTGGCGGCCGACGTCCTCGCGCAGCGCGTGCAGGTGGCCGTCGGCGTCCATCCAGGCGGCGGCGTGCGTCGCGCCGGTGAGATCGCGCAGCGGCTGCGTGCGCGCCATCTCCCGCATCGCCTGCGCCAGCACGGGGGCGTCGATGCGCTGCGTGGCGCTCACCGCCGCGGGCATCCGGTCGAAGTGGTCGAGGCTGTCGACGCCGCACAGGCCGCAGCCGCTGCGGCCGGCGAGCGTGCGCCGGCGCTCGCGCAGCGCGGCGGCGCGGCGTGCGGTAACGCGCATCGCCACGCACAGGCCACGGCCGTGCGCGCGCACTTCGGTGTCGAGGATTTCCTCGGGCGCGCCGACGATGCCTTCGGTGAGGCTGAAGCCGAGCGCGAAGTCCTCCAGCGCCGTCGGCGTGGCCATCATCACGGCGTGGGAGATGCCGTTGTATTCGAGGCTCACCGGCTGCTCTTCGCAGGCCCAGTCGACGCCCTCGGCGCTGGCCCCGTCCTGCCAGCGGCGCACGACGACCGAGACCACCGGCGCCAGAGGTTCGTCGGCCCCGGTGGACGGGCTCGGCAGGGGCGGCGCGGGGCGCATGCAGAGGGCCGCGGCCGTCATGCCGTGACCTCGCTGGGCGCGGCAGCGCGCTGCGTCGGCTGCTGGATGCGGCGCACGCGCACGCGCACGATGTCGGCACCGGAGCCGGTGGCGTCGGTGAGTTTGAGCGTGGTCGCCGAGGACATGGGCGTGAGCTTGTTCAGCGAGGGGTAGTGCAAGTCCTTGGCGAAGGGCGTCTTCCAGTACTCGAACTGACCGGGGATGACGATGGTGTCGGGGCGGCAGCCCTGCACGACTTCGGCGCGGCCTTGCGTGCTGCCGTGCGGCGAGGAGACCTCGATCCAGTCGTCCTGCGCGATGCCGTTCTGGCGCGCGGTGGCGGCGTTGATGATGATGTGACCGTGGCCGCGCACGTTGCGCGCGACTTCGTCCATGAGCGGGATGCTGGCGTTGTTGCCGGCGCTGTACTGCATGCTCTTGGTGGTGATGCCCCACAGCGGGTAGTCGGCCGGGTCGGCGCCGGCGTCGCGCACGGCCTGCTCCCAGCGCCCGGGCACGTCGTGCCAGACCGGCAGCGGCGTGTACTCGTCGAGCTGCTCGTCCCACCAGAACACGCCTTGCTCGTGCAGGCGGGCCTTGAGTTCCTTGCCGATGCGCAGCAGCCGCTCCTGGTAGGGCAGTTCGTAGCGCAGGCCCTTCTCGACCATGGTCGGCGTGAGGTACCAGTCCACGCGCGTGTGCGGCACGGCGAAGAAGCCCTTCTCCTTCATCCACGCCAGGTCGTGGATCTCGGCGCCTTCGCTGAGCTCGGCGGTGGCGGCCTTGCACACCGCGTCCCAGATCTGGTCGACCTCGGGCACGCGGTCGGTGGGCAGGCGGAAGTCGCCGTGCTCGCTCTTCAGCGGCACCAGCGCCGCGCCCTTGTTGATGCGCTCGACGTAGGCCTCGAGCAGCCCGGTGCGGCGCGCAAGCTCGGTGGCGATCCAGGTGAAGTCGCGCGCCTGGCCCTGCGGCTCGACCACGGGCTGGCGCAGCACGACGCCGCGGTAGTCCCAGGCCTGCTCGATGAACTTGGTGCCGCCGCAGCGGATGAGCTGCGTGCCTTCGAGGTCGGTGGCCTCGGGCAGCAGCAGGTCGGCCATGTGGTTGGTCTCGTCCTGCACGTAGGCGAAGGCGACGATGAAGGGCATCTTCGCGATCGTCTCGGTGAGGTAGTCGGTCTGCCAGAAGGCGATCGCCGGGTTCGTGCGGTAGGTGAACCAGATGTCGGGCAGCGAGGGCTTGGGCCAGGACTCGGGCGCGTCGCGCATGAACATCCAGGCCAGGTGCGTGGGGCCCAGCGCCTGGCTCCAGGGCGAGTTGCCGACGTGCGGGATGAGCGTGCGGTGCGCGTTGCGCCCGGTCGGCTTGCCGGCCCACTTGCCCTGCTGCGTGGGGTTGAAGTTGCAGCTCATGAAGCCGTCTTCACCGGGGGTGACGCTCAGCAGCCGGTTGTCGTGCGGCTTGTTCAGGCGCACCGTGGTGCCGAGCGTGCCGCCGGGCACCTCCAGCGCGCCGACGACCGCGGCCAGCACCGTGCGCGCCCAGCAGCACTCGAAGGCGCCCCAGCCGTTGTTGACCGTCTTGCCGAGCGTCACCGCGACCGGGCGGTAGGGCAGGGTCTTCCCGTCGACCTCGACCGTCTCGCCGATGCAGGCGTTCTCGAGGTACTCGAGCGCGATGCCGCGGATGACCTCGGGCTTGGTGTCGCACAGGGCCGCGGCCCATTCGGGCGTGTACTCGCGCATGCCCTCGACGGTCATGGTGAGGCCGGTGCGGCCGGTGGCGTCGGTGAACTCGCCGCGCTCGCCGTCGGCGCGCTGGGTGATGGCCTGCGGCACGGTGAAGCTGCCCACCAGCGCCGGCCGCGTGCCGGGGGTGTCGAAGGGCAGGGCGCTGGCGCTGAGCTCGTCCCAGATCAGCGGCTTGCCGCTTGCCACGTCGCGCAGGTAGTAGCCGTCGGGGCCGACGAGGTAGGGCGAGGCGGTGCGGTCGCGCAGGAACTCGGTGTCGAGCTGCTCGACCGGCACCTCGCACAGCAGCACGTGCAGCAGCGCGAGCATGAAGGCCGGGTCGCTCTTGGGCTTGATCGGCACCCACTGCGCCGAGCAGCCGCCGGTCACCGAGAGGTGCGGCTCGACGTTGACGCGCTTGACGCCGCGGATGCGCGCGTCGGCGTGCCGGCGCACCGCGCAGGGGCCGCCGGTGACCTCGACGTTGGCGCCGAAGGAGAGGATGAAGCGGGCGTTGGGCGTATCCGCGCAGACGGTGAAGGCGCGGTGCCAGAACTCGCCGTAGAGGTGCTCGGAGTGCGTGCACTTGACGCCCTGGCCCGAACCCATGCTGTAGTCGATCTGGCCCCAGGCGCCGAGGAAGGCGGGGAAGGTGCCCATGTAGCTGGCGGGCGTGCCGCCGTGGCCGAAGGAGGCGGCCACACGCGGCAGGCCTTGCTCGTCGAGGATGCCGCGCGCGCGCACTTCGAGCAGCTTCGTGGAGACGATCTCCAGCGCCTCGTCCCAGCTGATGGGCACGAAGCCCGGATCCTCGTCGCGCCCCTTCCTGGGGTTGGTGCGCTTGAGCGGCGTCAGCACGCGGTGCGGGTTGTAGGTCTTCTGCACCAGGCCGTAGGCGCGCACGCAGGGCCGCCCGCCCGCGGGGTGGATGCCCTGCCCGTCGTGGTTGGGCTCGACGTTCAGCGCCACGCCGTCCTCGACGCGCACGCGCAGGAAATCGGGACCGGAGACGCAGTTGTAGCAGTAGGTCGGAACCGACCGCCTCTGGCTCGTGCTCGCGCCGGGGTTCTCGCTCATGTCTTCTCCTGTTCCGCTGGAAGGAT
This sequence comes from Burkholderiales bacterium, assembly GCA_026932235.1. Lineage (GTDB taxonomy): Bacteria > Pseudomonadota > Gammaproteobacteria > Burkholderiales > Burkholderiaceae_C > Rubrivivax. The sequence continues at coordinate 30,467 of JAIXKR010000130.1, read as the reverse complement.
CAAAGGCCGAAGAACGTGATACATGAATCGCCGAATGCATGTATCACGAGAAGCGTGTTGCCGGCAGCTTGTCTCGGATCAAGAACGACCTCGACCTTGAGGGCCGGTTCGATTCGAGTCGCGCAGGCCGATCGCACGATGGTGATCATCGTATGTCAAAATTTCTGCAACAGCAATATGAAATGAAACATATAAGACGGGCCTCGGTACGGGGCCGGAAGCGGTCCGGCGCGCGCGGCTCGTCTAGCATCGCCGCATGCCACGCCTCAAGGCCGATCCCGTCGATACCCTGCGCGCCCGCCCGAGCCCGAAGGCCAAGTCGCTCATCTTCACGGTCTACGGCGACGCCATCTCGCAGCGCGGCGGCAATGCGGCGCTGGGCAGCGTGATCGCGCTGCTGGCGCCGCTGGGCGTCAACGAGCGCACCGTGCGCACCTCGATGCACCGCCTGGCGGTGGAGGGCTGGCTCGAGCCCCGGGCCAGCGGCCGGCGCAGCGACTACCGCCTCACCGAGCGCGGCGCGCGCAACGTCGACGCCGCGCACGAGCGCATCTACCGCCGGCAGCAGCGGCCCTGGGACGGGCAGTGGACCGTCGCCTTGCTCGGGCTGGCGCCGATCGACGCCGCGACGCGGCAGCGCCTGCAGCGCGAACTCGGCTGGCTCGGCTTCGGCCGCCTCGAAGGCGGCGTGCTCCTGCATCCGGATCCCGACGAGGAGGCGGTGCGCCGCCTGCTGGCGGCGCTGGAGCCCGGCGTCCTGGTGCTGCGCGGCGCGGCCCTGCCCTGGGTGGCGGCCGACGCCGTCGAGGCCGTGGTGCGCAGCGGCTGGGACACGGCGCGGCTGGCAGCCGACTACGAGGCCTTCCTCGCCGATTTCCGCCCGCTGTGGCTGGCCTTGCAGCGCGAGGAGGAGATCGAACCCGAGCGCGCCTTCGTCGCGCGCACGCTGCTCATGCACGACTACCGGCGCGTGCTGCTGCGCGACCCGATGCTGCCCGATGAACTGATGCCGCAGGGCTGGCCGGGTGCCTCGGCGCGCGCGCTGTGCCGCAACCTGTATCGGCGCGTGGAAGCCGCCGCCGAGCGCTACGTCGACGCGGTGCTGGAAACCGCCGAGGGTCCGGCGCCGGAGGCCGCGCCGACCTATTTCGAGCGCTTCGGCGGCTTGCGCGCCGGTTAGGCCGCCGCGTTCGGGCGGGCGCGCTCAACGACGATCGAGGCCGGATCGTCGCTTGCCGCGCTCGCCGCCTCCGGCGCCTCGGCCCAGTGCAGCCGGTGCGGATCGAAGCCCGACTGCAGCGTCGGCTTGACGATCTCGAAATACGGCGACATGTCGAAGTCGCGCGGAACGAAGAGGCTGTAGTGGCGGATGTGCAGCAGCTCGCGGCGGTAGTGTCGGCCCGCGGCACTGTGCGCGTCCTCCAGCCTCAGCTCCGGCAGGATCGGGTAGCGGATGGACTGGAAGGCCTGCGCGATCAGCGTCGAGCAGATCGCGCGCGTGGGGTCGCCGCTGCCGAAGGCGAGCATCCGCCGGCGGCGACGCTGCGGGATCGGGAAGACCGGCATCAGGTAGCGGCCGAGATCGACGAGGTTGCGGAGGTCGTAGTGTTCGCCGACGCGTTCGAGCGCGTGCGCGACGAGCTGCTCGATCTCGTGCGGCGCCAGCCCCTGCGGGCGGCAGATGCGCGTGTGCATGTGGACGTAGGCGGAGAGCGGCGTCGCGCGCACGCCGTCTTCGAGGTCGGCCTCGACCAGCGTCGGCCCGCGGCACCCGGCGCGGTCGCAGCCGACGTAGAGCGTGGCGTGCGACCAGTTCGACTGCGTCAGGTACTTGATGATGCGGCTCACGCGCGATCCGCCTTCGACGAGGAGCACGTCGCCCGGGCGCAGCGCGGCGGCGAGCTCGTGCGGCGGCACCGTGGCGAGCATCTCGCCGTGCGGGCGTGCTGCGCCCAGATAGGCCGCCACGCGCCGGCCGAGGAACGTCGCCAGGGCGCGCAGCGGCGACCGCATCGCAGGGCTTGCCGCTCAGGCGGAGTCCGCCGCGCGCGCGCTTGCCGCTTGCGCGGTGGCGCCGGCGGCCGCGGGGACTTCGACGACGAGGGTGGGGTCGAAGGCCTGGTTCTCCGTCACACCGGCGCGCGCGTAGCCGCGCGGGTTGCAGACCACGCGCGTGCCCTTGCAGTCGTAGCCGAAGCTGTCGTGCGTATGGCCGTGGATCCAGAGCTGCACGCGCTGGCCGTCCAAGAGCCGCGCAGCGTCGGAGACGAAGCTGGCGCTGAGCAGCGAGTCCGCAAAGCGCGGATGCACGCTGGCGCGCGTCGGCGCGTGGTGCGTGATGACGACGGTCGGCCCGGCGAAGGGCTCGGCCAGGCGCTGCTCCAGCCAGGCGCTGTCGCGCGCGAAGAGCGCCGCCGAGTCGTCCGGCGAGAGGATCGCATCGCCGTCGGCGCGCAGGCGGATGCGGCTGAAGTCGCGCACCAGGCGCTGCGCCTCGGCCTTGGCCTCGGCCTCGCGCCCGGGGAAGAGGCGGAAGTCGCTCCACAGCACCGCGCCGAGGAAGCGCACGCCGTCGATCACGCGCTCGTCGCGGTCCAGCACCTGCACCCGCGTGCCTTCGCAGAGTTGCCGCAGCTCCTGCAGCGTGCCGTCCAGGCTGCCGCCGTAGAACTCGTGGTTGCCCGGAACGTAGAGCACGGGCTTCTCCAGGCGCAGCGCCCAGGCGATCGCCTGGCGCGGGCGCGCGACGTCGCCCGGCAGCACGACGAGGTCGGCGTCGGTCACCGGGCCCTCCATCGTCTCGAAGCCGAGGTGAAGATCGGAGAGGATGTGGAGCTTCATGGCCATCGCGTGTGCACGACGCAGCGCGGCGGCGGCCGCCGCCGCCGGGATCAGCCGACCTGGAAGTCGATGACGATCGCGCCCGGCTCGCGCTGCCGGTATTCGATGTTCACGCGTTCGCCGTAGCGCTGCGCGATCTGCGCCAGCAGCGGCAGCGGGTCGTGATCGTTGGCGAAGCGCATGGTCTCCCCGGGTTGCAGCGTGTCGAGCGCGCCGAAGATCGCCGCGTGGCGAAAGCGCTTGGCGACGCCGCGGGCATCGAAGGGGTAGATGGCGTCGGGCGAGAGGTGCAGGTGGGGTTGTGACATGAGGCGCTCCTCAGGTGGGGGTGGCGGGGTCGGCCAGGCCGCGGCGCGCGCGCATCGCGCGCCCGATGCGGTCGAGCTCGGCGTCGCCGAGCAGCCGCTGGGCCATCGGCAGCAATTCGGATTCCTCGCGCGCGATGTGCTGCGCGTAGTGGTCGATGAAGCCATGGACATCCGCCGCCGCGAGGCCGGAGGCATCGCCCGCGGCGACGGCCTGCAGGCCGGCGCGCACCTGCCGCCAGCGGCGCTCGAGCTCGCGATGGTCGGCGACGAGCGCCTGCGTCATGCCGCGCAGGCAGACGGCGTCGGAGCCGGCCATCGACTCGATCAGCGCGGGGAAGAGGTCGACCTCCTCGTCGGCGTGGTGATGGACGGCCGAGGTGTCGAAGTAGCGCATGACGGCCGCGGCCGCTTCCTGTGCGGCGCGGTCGGCGCCCCGTTCGGCCAGGTGCGGCATCAGGCGGCGCAGCGTCTGGCACTGCGCGTGCACGCGCGCGTGGCAGGCCGCGAGCATCTCGAGCGGCACCTCGAAGCTCGCGGCTGGCGCGGCATGGCCCGGCAGGCCGATCCCGGACTCAGGCATCGGCATGCTCCCGGTCGCGGCTGCGCCGCGTGCGCCGCGGCGCGCCCGGCCCGGCAGCGGTGGTTGCCGTCGCCGCGCTTGCGCTGCGGTGAACCGTGATCGGTGTCGCGGATGCCTGCGCGCCGGCGGGTCGCGCCGTGACGAGGTCGGCGAGCGACTTGCTCTCGAGCACCGTGAAGTAGGCCTGCATGGCCTCCTGCAGCAGGCCTTTGAGGCCGCAGGACGGCGTCAGCGTGCAGCGGCTCGTGCGCGCGTCGAAGCACTCGACGAGGCGGAAGTCGGTCTCGGCCGCGCGGATCACGTCGGCGACGCGGATCTGGCCCGGATCCTTCAGCAGCCGCAGCCCGCCGCCGCGCCCTCGCATCGTCTGCAGCACCCCCTGTCGGCCGAGGTCGGTGACGATCTTCATCAGGTGGTTGCGCGAGATGCCGTGCTCCGCGGCGATCTCGCTGATCGTCACCAGGCGCGCGGGCCGGGCTGCGCAGTACATCAGCACGCGCATCGTGTAGTCGGTGTAGTCGGCAAGACGCATGCAGCTTCCGCAAAGAGGCATCCAGTATACGTCTTTGTGGGCGGCCGGCGCCTTGCCGCAAAGCCGGGTGCCGAGATGCGCCCGGTGCGATCATCGCGTGCGTGTTCGGTTCCGTTGTCCTCGCCGCGAGAGTCCCATGTCCGTTCGCCTGAAGAAGCCCGCCGCTGCCGCCGTTCCCATCCACGCCGTCGATGCTGCCGGCTTCGCTGCTGCCGCCGCGGCGCTGCCGCAGGCGCAGCGGCGCTGGTTGCAGACGCTGGGCTTCAAGGCGGCGCCCGACAGCTTTGCGCTGCTGCCGGGCGAGGATGGCCGGCTTGCCGCCGTCTGGGCCGGCGTGCACGGCCTCGACCATCCCTATGCGCTGTCGCTTCTGCCGCGTGCGCTGCCCGAGGGCCGCTATCGTCTTGCCGACGGCGGCCTGGCGCTGCAGCCGCAGGCCGCGGCGCTGTCCTGGCAGCTCGGCAGCCATGCCTTCGATCGCTACCGCAAGCGCCCGCGTGCGGCGGCGCAGCTCGAGCTCGCGGCCAGCGAGGGCGCACGGCGCGGCCTCGTCCTCGCCGAGTCGATCACGATGGTGCGCGATCTCGTCGACACGCCGGCCGAGGACATGGGCCCGGCGCAGCTCGCCGCCGCCGCGCAGGCGCTGGCCAAGGCGTACGGCGCCCGCTTCCGCCAGGTGGTGGGCGACGAGCTGCTGGCGCAAGGGCTGCCGGCGATCCACGCCGTCGGCCGCGCGGCCGACGCCAAGGCGCGCGCGCCGCGCCTCATCGAGATCAACTGGGGCAGGCCGCGCGACCCGCGCGTGACGCTGGTCGGCAAGGGCGTGTGCTTCGACAGCGGCGGCCTGGACATCAAGTCCGCCGAGGGCATGCGCCTCATGAAGAAGGACATGGGCGGCGCGGCCAACGTGCTCGGCCTGGCGCGCATGATCATGGCGCTGGCGCTGCCGCTGCGCCTGCGCGTGCTGATCCCGGCGGTGGAGAACAGCATCGCCGGCAACGCGCTGCGCCCGGGCGACGTGCTGCGCACGCGCAAGGGCCTCCACATCGAGATCGGCAACACCGACGCCGAAGGGCGCGTCGTGCTCTGCGATGCGCTGGCGCTGGCGGTCGAGGACGAGCCCGAGCTGATCGTCGACCTCGCCACGCTCACCGGCGCGGCGCGCGTGGCGCTGGGGCCGCAGCTGCCGGCGCTCTTCTGCCGCGACACGACGCTGGCGCGCGAACTCGTCGACCGCGGCCTGGCGCTGCACGATCCGCTCTGGCAGCTGCCGCTGTGGAGCGACTACCACGATCGCATCGGGAGCGACATCGCCGACATCGTCAACACCGGCAAGGGGCCGATGGCCGGCGCGGTGACGGCCGCGCTCTTTCTTGCCGACTTCGTTCCCGCCGAGCTGCCCTGGCTGCACATCGACCTCTTCGCCTGGAACGACGCCGCGCGCCCGGGGCGCCCGGTGGGCGGCGAGGCGCAGACGCTGCGCACGCTGCTGGACTACCTCGAACGGCGCTACGGTGCGCGCTGACTTCCTCCCCGCGGTGCGCCACGGCGACGAGACGGCGATGACGACAGCGATGCAGCGTCGCCTGGCCAGCGCCGCGCTCGCCGGCCTGGCTGCCCTGGTTCTCGGTGGCGCAGCCGGCGGCGCGGCGCGCGCAGCCACCATCGTCGGCGTCAGCCCCGAAGGCGAGGTCGCGAGCGCGAGCCAGGTCGTCGTGCGCTTCGACCGCGCCGTCGTTCCCGCGGGAGACCTGCGCGCTGCCGACCCGGTGACGCTCTCCTGCCGCGGCAGCGACATCGGCGGCCGCGGGCGCTGGCTGGACGAGCGCCGCTGGGCCTGGGACTTCGCCAGGCCGCTGCCGCCCGGGGTGCAGTGCACGCTCGAACCGAAGAAGGGCTGGCTGCCGCTGGACGGCGCGCTCGAGGGGCGCAGCCGCTTCGCGTTCTCGACCGGCGGGCCGGCGGTGCTGCGCAGCGAGCCCTGGGCGGGCGCGACGATCGAGGAGGAGCAGCACTTCATCCTGCACCTGAGCGGCCCGGTCGACGAAGCGCAGGCGCTGGCGCGCGCCGCCTGCGAGGTCGATGCCCTCGCCGAGCGGCTGCCGCTGCAGCCGCTGGCCGGCGCCGCGCGGCAGGCGCTGCTGCAGGCCCGCGGCCTGCTGCCCGAGGCCGAGCGCATCCTCGTTGCGCGCTGTGCGCGCCCCTTGCCACCGGGCGCGCGCCTGCAGCTCGTCTGGGGCGCGGGCATCGCGGCGCGGCAGTCGCCGGCGCTCGTCACCCGCCACGAGCAGCGGCTGGACTTCCGCGTGCGCGAGGCCTTCCAGGCCGAGTTCACCTGCGCGCGCGAGCGCGCGAGCGCCCCCTGCATGCCGGTGAGGCCCTTCGTGCTGCGCTTCTCCGCGCCGGTGCCGCGCGCCTTGGCCGCGCAGGCGCGCCTGCAGCCCGCGGCGGGCGGGCCGCCGATCGCGCCCTTCTTCGACGCCGACGATCGCAGCACCGAAGTGCATGAGCTCGTGTTCAGGGGCGCCGGTGGCCGCTTCGCCGAAGGCGCGCAGTACGCGGTGCGGCTCCCCGACGGGCTGAAGGACGTGAGCGGGCGCGACCTCGCGAACGCGCGCAGCTTCCCCCTGGCGGTGGCCACGGGCGAGGCGCCGCCGCTGGCGAAGTTCGCGGCGGCGCCCTTCGGCGTGCTCGAGGCCGGCGCGCAGGCCGCACTGCCGATCACGCTGCGCCATCTGCAGGACGAACTGCGGGCCGACGCGGCATCGGGCCAGGTGCGCGTCAAGCGCGTCCAGGGAGACGCCGAGATCATCGCCTGGTACCGCCGGCTGCGGCGCTGGCACGAGAGCCGCCTGTCCGCGCGCGAACTCGGCCTGCCCGAAGCGCAGTGGTTCGAATGGCAGGAGGAGACGGACGCGCGCGGCCGCCGCGTGCGCCGCAAGGTCGAGCGCACGATCGCCACGCGCGAACGCTCGCTGCTCGCGGACGAGCCCGATGCCCGGCGGCTGACGCTGCCGCGTCCGGTGGACGGGCCGCCGCGCGCGCTCGAGGTCGTCGGGCTGCCCTTGCCGCAGCCGGGCTATCACGTCGTCGAGGTCGAGTCGCGCCGCCTCGGCGCGGCGCTGCTCGACCCCGCGGCGCCGATGCATGTGCGCACGGGCGTGCTCGTCACCAACCTGGCGGTGCACTTCAAGCAGGGGCGCGAGGACGCGCTCGTCTGGGTGACGACGCTGGACCGTGCGCGCCCCGTGGACGGTGCCGCGCTGGCGATCTCCGACTGCCGCGGCCGCGCGCTGTGGCACGGCCGCAGCGACGCGCGAGGCCTCGCGCGCGTGCCGCAGCGGCTGCGGGCGCCGTCCGACTGCGAGGACGACGAGGCCTTGTTCGTGAGCGCGCGCAAGGCCGGCGCCGACGGCGTCGAGGACATGGCCTTCGTCTTCGAGGGCTGGAACAAGGGCATCGAGCCCTGGCGCTTCGCGCTGCCGGTGAGCGACGACCCGGCGCCCGAGCGCATCGCGCACACGGTATTCGACCGCACGCTGCTGCGCGCCGGGCAGACGGTGTCGATGAAGCACTTCCTGCGCGGGGAGCGCGCCGGAGGGCTGTCGCTGCCCTCGGCGCAGGAACTGCCCACGCACGCGCGCCTGGTGCACGTGGGCAGCGGGCGCGAGCAGCTCGTGCCGCTGGCCTGGCAGGGCGTGCGCAGCGCGACCTCGCAGTGGACGATCCCGGTGACGGCGGCACTCGGGCGCTACCAGGTCGAGCTCGTGCGTGCGCAGGGCGGCGACGACGCGCGCTCGGGCTCGGGCGCGGGCGCGGGCGAGTTCCGCGTCGAGGCCTTTCGCGTGCCGCTGCTGGACGCGCGGCTGGCGCCGCCGCAGGCGCTGGCCGGCGGCGCGGTGGCGCCACGCGCACTGGCGCTGGACCTGCATCTGGCCTACCTCAACGGCGGCGCGCTGGCCGCGGCGCCGGCGCAGGGTCAGGCCTGGCTGCGCCCGCGTGATCCGTCCTTCGACGGCTACGAAGGCTTCGTCTTCGATGCGCCGCGCAAGCTGCGTGCGGACGGACAGCTCGTCGCCGACGCAGCCGAGGACGACGCGCCGGCGGACGGCGGCCGTCTCGTCGCCGATCGCGTCGCGCTGCGCACCGACGCGCACGGCGCGGCGCGCTTCGACGTGGACGCGCTGCCGTCGATCGAGCGGGCCAGCGAGCTGCTGGCCGAAGTCGAGTTCCGCGACCCGGTGGGCGAGGTGCAGACGGTCGCCGCCAGCGTGCCGCTGTGGCCGGCGGCGGTGGTGCCGGGAATCCGCACCGGCGGTTTCGCCGCCGTGCGGGGGCGCGCGCGCGTCACGGCGCTTGCGCTCGACACCGCGGGCCGGCCGCTGAAAGGCCAGGCGCTGTCGGTGCGGGGACGCATCGTGCGCGGTTTCAGCACGCGGCGGCGCCTCGTCGGCGGCTTCTACGCCTGGGACCACCGCAGCGAGCTGCAGGACCTGGGCGAGCTCTGCCGCGGCCGCAGCGACGCCTTCGGCCGCCTCGAATGCGAACTGCAGTTGCAGGACGCCGGCGAGGTCGAACTGATCGTGCAGGCCCAGGACGATGCCGGGCGCCGCGCCGAGGCCGCGGCCACGGTGTGGGTGACGCGCGCCGGCCAGCTCTGGTTCGACGCCGAGGCCGACGACCGCATCGAGCTCGTTCCCGACAAGCGCCGCTACGAAGGCGGCGAGGTGGCGAGGCTGCAGGTGCGCATGCCGTTTCGCGAGGCGACGGCACTCGTCACCGTCGAGCGCGAGGGCGTGATCGACGCGCAAGTCGTGACGCTGCGCGGCGACGACCCGCAGGTGCAGGTGAAGATCGAGCCCGCGCATGCGCCCAACGTCTTCGTGAGCGTGCTCGCCTTGCGTGGACGCGTGCGCGAGGTGCCGTGGTCCTCGCTCCTGCGCTGGGGTTGGCGCTCGCCGCTGGAATGGGCGCGCGCCTACTGGTACGAGGGGCGCGAGTACCAGCCGCCGACGGCGATGGTCGACCTCGCGCGGCCGAGCTTTCGTCTCGGCGTGGCGGCGCTGCAGGTCGGTCTCGGGGCCCACGAGCTGCAGGTACGCGTGACGCCCGAGAAACCCCGCTACGGCGTGCGCCAGACGGCGCGCGTGCGCGTGCAGGTGCAGCAGGGCGGCAGGCCGGTGCCGGGCGCGGAGCTGGCCTTCGCCGCGGTCGACGAGGGGCTGCTCGCGTTGCAGGAGAACACGAGCTGGGACCTGCTGCAAGGCCTGATGCGCGAGCGCGCCTGGGGCGTGCAGACCTCGACCGCGCAGAGCGAGGTCATCGGCCGGCGCCACTTCGGCCGCAAGGCGGTGCCCGCGGGCGGCGGCGGCGGGCGCGCGCCCACGCGCGAGCTCTTCGACACGCTGCTGCTGTGGCAGCCGCGCGTGGCCCTGGACGCGCGCGGCGAAGCGACGATCGAAGTGCCGCTGAACGATTCGCTGACGCGCTTCCGGCTCGTGGCCATCGCCGACGACGGCGCGCAGCGCTTCGGCACCGGCAGCGCGACGCTGGCCGTCACGCAGGACCTGCAACTGCTGCCGGGCCTGCCGCCGCTGGTGCGCGAAGGCGACCGCTTCGACGCCGTGCTGACGCTGCGCAACACCACGGCGCGTGCGATGACGCTGCGTGCCACGCTGCAGGGCGAGGCCGCACCCGCGGACGGCGTGGGGGCGGCGGCGACGCCGCTGCCGGCGCTCGCGCCGCAGGACCTCAGCCTGCCGGCCGGCGGCGCGCGCGAGATCAGCTGGCCGGTGAGCGTGCCGGCGGGCGCGCAGGCGATCACCTGGAAGGCCGAGGTGCAGGAGCAGGGCGGCAGCGCGCGCGACCGCCTGCGCCTCACGCAGCGCGTCGAGCCCGCGGTGCCGCCGCGCGTGCTGCAGGCCAGCATCCACCAGCTCGACGGCGCGCTGAGACTGCCGGTGCAGAGGCCGGCCGGCGCCTTGCCCGGCGGCGGGCTGGACATCGGCCTGCAAGCGCGGCTGGCCGGCGATCTGCCGGGCCTGCGGCGCTTCTTCGAGCGCTATCCCTACACCTGCCTCGAACAGCAGGTGGCCAAGGCGGTCGGCCTGGGCGCCGACGACGCCTGGGCGCGGCTCGTCGATGCGCTGCCGGGCTACCTCGACGACGACGGCCTGGCGGCCTACTTCCCGCCGCGACCGGGGGACCCCGCACGCGGCAGCGACCGCCTCAGCGCGCACCTGTTGGCCCTCGCGCACGAGGCCGGGCTGCCGCTGCCCAAGGCGCTGGCCGAGCAGATGATCGGCGGACTGCTGGCCTTCGTCGAAGGCCGCATCGAGCGGCGCTTCTGGAGCCCGCGCGCCGACCTCGAGGTGCGCAAGCTGGCGGCGATCGCCGCCCTGGCGCGCTGGGGCCGCGCCAGCCCGCGCCTGCTCGGTTCCATCGCGCTGCACCCGGAGCAGTGGCCGACCTCGGCGCTGATCGACTGGCTCACCATCCTGCAGCGCATGCCCGACGTCGCCGCGCACGCGCAGCGCCTGGCGCAAGTGCAGCAGCTCTTGCGCACGAGGCTGGCGTTCAGCGGCAGCACGCTCGGTTTCGCCGACGAGGCCGGCGACGACTGGTGGTGGCTGATGGACGGCGCGGACGCGAACGCGCTGCGGCTCATCCTTGCGGTGCTCGACGACCCGGTCTGGCGGGACGAGCTGCCGCGCATGGTCAGCGGCGCGCTGGCGCGGCAGCGCGGCGGCGCCTGGGGGACGACGACGGCCAACGTCTGGGGCGTGCTGGCGTTGCGCGGCTTCTCGCGCCGCTTCGAGTCCGCCGCGCCCGGCGGGCGGACCCGCGCGCGCGTCGCCGGCGCCGAGCAGGCGCTGGACTGGAGCCGCGCCCCGCAGGGTGGCACGCTGCGCCTGCCCTGGCCGCCCGCCGCGGCCACGCTGGAGCTGGCGCACGAGGGCGCGGGCCGGCCCTGGGCGAGCGTGCAGGCGCTGGCGGCGCTGCCGCTCACGCAGCCGCTGCACGCGGGTTTTGGCGTCGTGCGCAGCGTCGTTGCCCTGCAGCAGCGGCAGGCCGGGCAGTGGTCGCGAGGCGACATCGTGCGCGTGCGGCTCGAGGTCCAGGCCGGCGCCGACCGCAGCTGGGTCGTGCTCAGCGACCCCTTGCCCGCCGGCGCGACCGTCCTGGGCAGCGGCCTGGCGCGCGATTCCCAGCTCGCCACGCGCGGCGAGCGCAGCGAAGGCGAGGCCTGGGTCGCCTACGACGAGCGTGCCACCGAGGCCTTCCGGCGCTACTACGGGTTCATGCCGCGCGGGCGCCACGTCGTCGAGTACACGCTGCGCCTGAACAGCGCCGGGCACTTCACGCTGCCGCCGACGCGGGTGCAGGCCTTGTACGCGCCCGACAGCTTCGGCGAGGCGCCCAACGCCGCGCTCGAGGTGCTGCGCTGATGGCGCGCCGTGAAGAGGGCGCGGTGAGGGGGCTGCTGCCGACGCTCGCGGTCGCCGCCGCGCTGACACTGGCGCTGCCGGCGCCTGCGGCGCGCGCCGAGCTGCCGCGCTTCGAGGCCGTGAAGGCCGCGCACCGCGTCTCCGACCTCACGCTGCTCGATCGCCACGGCACGCCGCTGCAGACGCTGCGCGTGGACGACCGCGTGCGGCGTCTGGCCTGGGTGCCGTTGCACGAGCTCTCGCCGGCGCTGCTGCAGGCGGTGGTGATGAGCGAGGACCGCAGCTTCTGGTCGCACGGCGGCGTCGATTGGGCCGCAGCCGCGCGCAGCGCCTGGGGCCGCTTGCTCAACGAGCGCACGCGCGGCGCCTCGACGCTGACGATGCAGCTCGCCGGCCTGCTCGACGCGGGCCTGGCGCGGCCCGCGGGCGGCCGCAGCGCGTGGCAGAAGCTCGGCCAGGTGGTGCTGGCGCAGCGGCTCGAGGCGCGCTGGAGCAAGGCGCAGATCATCGAGGCCTACCTGAACTCGGTTCCGTTCCGCGGCGAGCTGGTGGGCATCGAGGCGCTGTCGCAGATGCTGTTCGCCAAGCACGCCAGCGGCCTCGACGCGCAGGAGGCCGCGATCGCCGCGGCGCTGCTGCGTGGCCCCAACGCCGACGCCGCGCTCGTGGCCCGGCGTGCCTGCGGCGTTCTGAAGTCCATGCAGCAGGACTGCACGGGCGTGCAGATGCGGGCCGCGCAGGCGCTGCTGCAGCGGCCGGGCATGCCGCTGGGTGAGCAGCTCGCGCCGCACTACGCGCGCCTGGCGCTGCGTGCCGACGGTCCGCCCGCGCAGCGCAGCACGCTCGATGCCCGGCTGCAGCGGCTGGCGGTGCGGCTGCTGCAGCGCCAGCTGGCCGAACTGCAGGGCCGCCAGGTCGAGGACGGCGCCGTGCTCGTGCTCGACAACGAAAGCGGTGCGCCGCTGGCCTGGGTCGGTGCGCACGGCGCCTCGGCGGCGGCCGAGGTCGACGGCGTACGCGCGCCGCGCCAGCCGGGATCGGCGCTCAAGCCCTTCGTCTACGAACTCGCCTTCGAGCAGCGGCTGATCACGCCGGCCAGCCTGCTCGACGACGCGCCCACGGGCATCGCCACCGCCGACGGCGTCTACCGCCCGCAGAACTACGACCGCCGCTTCAAGGGCCGCGTGAGCGCGCGCACGGCGCTGGGCGCGAGCCTGAACATCCCGGCCGTGCGCGTGGGCCAGATGCTGCCGCCCGACGCCCTGCACCGGCGGCTGCTGGACCTGGGCCTGGCCCTTCCCGAGCCCGCGGGCTGGTACGGCGCGAGCCTGGCGCTCGGCAGCGCCGACGTGACGCTGCTCGCGCTCGCCAATGCCTACCGCACGCTGGCCAACCGGGGCTGGCACAGCGCGCCTGCCCTGCCCGGCACGGCGCGCGAAGCGCCGCGGCGGCTGCTCGACCCCGCGGCGGTGCACCAGGTCGTCGACATCCTCGCCGACAACAACGCGCGCGTGCGCACCTTCGGCCTCGACAGCGCATTGCGCACGCGCGGCTTCGCTGCGGTGAAGACCGGCACCAGCAAGGACATGCGCGACAACTGGTGCGTGGGCTTCAGCGACCGCTTCACCGTCGCGGTGTGGATCGGCAACGCCAGCGGCGCGCCCATGCATGCGGTCAGCGGCGTCAGCGGCGCCGCGCCCATCTGGCACGCCCTGGTCGAGGCCTTGCACGAAGGCCGACCCTCGCGTGCCCCGCAGCCGCCGCCGAAGCTCGTCCGCGCCCGCGTGCTCTACGCCCGCGACGAGGAGCCGCCGCGTCCCGAGTGGTTCCTGCCCGGCACCGAGCCGGCGGGCGCCATCGTCGCGCGCAGCGACCATGCGCTGCCGGGCATCCGCAGCCCGCAGGACGGCGCGATCTTCGCGCTCGACCCCGACATGCCGCCCGAGGTGCAGCGCATCAGCTTCGAAGGCAGCCGCGGGCAGTGGCTGCTCGACGGCCGATCGCTGGGCCACGGCGAGCGCATCCGCTGGGCCCCCTGGCCCGGTCGCCATGAGCTCAGCCTCGTCGATGCCCAGGGCCGGGAAGTGCAACGCGTGCGCTTCGAGGTGCGCGGCGCCGTGGCGCTTGGGGCGCAGCGCTGAGGCGGACGCAACCCGCGTTCCGTCAGGGGCTGGCCGAAGCGAAGGCCAGGACGTGGCCGTCGGGGTCGAGGCCGTAGGCTGCCGTGTGGCCCCAGTCGCGCGGCTGCAGGGGCGACAGTTCCCGCGCCCCGGCGTCGAGCACCCGCGCATGGCAGTCGGCGGGGTTCGGGACCCGCAGATACAACTCGGCGCGCGGTACGCCGCTCGCCTGCGCGGGATCGGGGAGGGCCGCACCCAGGAGCTGCCTGATGCCGGACTCGGGCATGAGGCCGAGCACGCCGCCGCCGGGCAAGTCGAACTCGGTCATGCCCGGTACGTGCAGGCGCGGCGGCAGGCCCAGTGCCGCTTCGTAAAAGCGCCGTGCGCGCGCCTGGTCACGCACGTAGAGGATGAACAGCGACGCCATGGGCGCGCATTCTGGGCCCGGGGCCGCGCAGCGCGCGTCGCGCCCGACGCGGCCTGCCGGAGCGCCGTGCGGCCTCGCGCTGGGCGATCGCCGCGGGCCGGCTCTTCTCCGACATCGGCTCTCGGGATTGGTGATGTGGCGCGCCGTCGAGCGGCAAGGCGCGTACAAGAGGGCACAGTGTCCACACAAGGGGTTGCGATGAAGTCGGACGGCTACATCGAGGGCTTCCTGCTTGCGGTTCCGAACGCGAACAAGGAGGCCTACCGCCGCGTCGCTGCCGAGGGCGCGAAGCTCTTCATGGCACATGGCGCCACCGAGGTCGTGGAGTGCTGGGGCGACGACGTGCCGGAAGGCAAGCTCACCTCCATGCCCATGGCCGTGCAGTGCAGGGACGGTGAGACGGTGGTGTTCTCGTGGATCGGCTGGCCCTCGCGCGAAGCCCGCGACGCCGGCATGAGGGCCGTCATGGACGATCCGCGCTTTCCCCAGGAGATGCCGTTCGACGGCAAACGAATGATCTTCGGCGGCTTTCGCGTGCTGGTGCAGGCCTGACCCGGCCGCACGCACCTCGCTTCCACCGACCGCGATCTCCGACACGAGGAGCGACCGATGTCCTTCGCCCCCTACCTCGAATTCGACGGCAATTGCGCCGAGGCCTTCGCCTTCTACGCCGCGTTGTTCGGCGGCACCATCGTCCACCAGAGCCGCTTCGCCGACATGCCGGCCGCCGAGGGCAAGCCGGCGCTTCCCGAGGCCGCCCGCAACCGCGTCATGCACGTGCACCTGCAACTCGAGGGGCGTGACCTGATGGGCTCGGACACCATGCCGGTCGCACCCGGCCAGGACCCTGCGCAGTGCGGCGGCTACCAGAAGCCGCAGGGCCTGTGGGTGTCGGTGCAGGCGGCGGATGCAGCCGAAGGCCGGCGTCTCTTCGACGCGCTGGCGCAAGGTGGGCAGACGGTGATGCCGTTTGCCGCCACCTTCTGGTCGCCGGGCTTCGGCATGGCGCGCGACCGCTTCGGCACGCCGTGGATGGTGAACGTGGTCGCGCAAGCCTGATCGGCCTCATGCTTCCGAGCCCGCGAGGAGACCCTCATGTCTGAGCGCTGCGTTCATCTGCATCGCGTCCTGCGCAGTCCGCCGCAGCGGCTTTATCGCGCCTTCGTCGAGCCGGGTGCGCTCGCCAAGTGGCTTCCGCCGCACGGCTACACCTGCACGGTGCACCATCTGGACGCACGCGTTGGCGGCGGCTTTCGCATGTCCTTCCACAACTTCGGCAGCGGGGCGGCGCATTCGTTCTCGGGCGAATACCTCGAGCTCGTGCCGGGCGAACGGATCCGCTACACCGATCGCTTCGACGATCCGAAGCTGTCCGGTGATCTCGAAGTCACCGTGAATCTCACGGCAGTCCTCTGCGGCACCGAACTGCGCATCACCCAGACGGGCATTCCGAGCGCAATTCCGCTCGAGATGTGCCATCTCGGCTGGCAGGATTCGCTTGCGCAACTCGCCACGCTGGTGGAGTCCGAGATTCCCGGCTGAGGCCTGAGCCGTCCGCGACCGCTTGCGGCGCGCGTTCGCTCAACGCACCTTCGCCGCCTCCTGCTCCATGCGCGTCACCAGCTCGTCCATCTGGTCGATGACGGCCTGGATGGTGGCGCGCTGCGTGAGGTCGACGCCGGCCTTCTTCAGCTGCGCCATGGGGTGGTCGTTGCCGCCGCTGGAGAGCAGCTCGAGGTAGCGCGCGGTGGCGGCCTTGCGCCCGGCCTCGGGGCCGCTCGTCATGGCCTTGAAGAGCTGCGCGCTGGAGGCGAAGCAGGTCGCGTACTGGTAGACGTAGTAGGGCGAGTTGAAGAAGTGGCTGATGCGCGCCCAGGTGTGCTTGTAGAAGTCGTCGATCGTCAGCGCGTCGCCGTAGTAGTCCTTGAGCAGCTGCAGGTAGATGCCGTTCAGGACCTCGGCGGTGAGCGGCTGCCCCTGCTCGACGAGGCGGTGCGCCTGCAGTTCGAAGTCGGCGAACATCACCTGCGTGTAGAAGGTCTGCATGATCTGGTCGGCCGCGTGCTGCAGCAGCAGGAAGCGTTCCTTCGGGTCGCTGGTCTTGCCCAGCAGGTGCTCGAGCAGGAAGCGCTCGTTGGTCGTGCTCGCGACCTCGGCGACGAAGATCGTGTAGTCGGCGGTGACGAAGGGCTGGTTCTCGTAGCTGAGCACGGTGTGCATCGCGTGCCCGGCCTCGTGCGCGAGCGTGAACATCGCGTCCAGCGTGTCGTTGTGGTTGAGCAGCAGGTAGGGCCCGACGCCGTAAACGCCGGCGCTGTAGGCGCCCGAGCGCTTGCCTTCGCTTTCAAAGACGTCGATGCGCCCGCCCTGCACGAAGCGGCGGTAGCGCTCTCCGTACGCCTGGCCCAGCGGCGCCACCGACGCCAGCACCTCGTCGCGCGCCTGCGGGTAGGGGTACTTCTTGTCGATGCGAAAGAGCGGCTGGAAGTTGTCGTAGGTGTGGTACTCGGGGAGGCCCAGGAGCTTGCGGCGCAGGCGGATGTAGCGGCGCAATGGTTCGGTGCCGGCGCGGGTGGCGGCGATCAGGTTCTCGACCACCGCCGGCGGGATCGCATTGCCGAAGAGCGCGGCCTGCAGCGTGTCCGGGAAGCCGCGCGCCTGCGCGACGAACCAGTCGCGCTCGAGCACGCCCTTGTAGATCGCGCCGTAGGTCGCGGCGTTGGCACCGTAGGCCTGCAGGTGCGCCTCGGCCGCACGCGCGCGCTCGGCCTGGTTGGGGTTGCTCTCGAGCAGCGCGGCGTAGGCACCCGGTGTCAGCTTGACGCTCTTGCCGTCTCCGAACTCCAGCGTCGGGAAGCGGATGTCGGAGGTCGAGAGTTCCTCGTACACCGTGCGCGGCGCCTGGTTGGTCGGGCCGGCGAGCGAGAGCAGCCGCTCGCCCTTCTCGTCGAGCACGTGCGCGCGCTTGCGGAACTCGTCGAGGATGGGGAAGCGGTAGGGTGCAAGCGCCGGGGTGCCGTCCAGCCAGCCGCGCACCGTCTCCTCGGGCAGCGTCAGCAGCTCGGGCGTGAACCAGCTCGTCGCGGCGTCGAAGCGGGCGAACAGCGCCCCCACGCGCTGGAAGCGGCCGGTGATCGACTGCTCGCGCGTGTCGACGTCGCGTTGCAGTTGCGGGTAGCGGTAGATGCGGTACTGCAGCTTGCCGATCTCGTCGAGCGCCCGGTAGGCCGCCAGCAGCGCCTGCGGCCCCTGCGCGAGCGTGCCCTTGAGCTTGACGAAGGCGTCCATGCGGCGCTCCATCTCCGCCATCCCGGCCTCCCAGGCGGCCCAGTCGGGGTAGATCGGGCCGAAGTCCCACTTGAACTCGGCGGGAATCTCCGCGCGCGGGCGCGCGCTGGCGGCAAGGGCAGGGTCGGCGGGCATGGCAAGCAGGGCGCAGAGGGCGAGGGCAAGCGAGGCGAGGGCGGGAGAAGTCGTGCGGCGCATGGAAATCCGTGGCGGGAGCCGGCCCGGGCGACATCGCCGACGGACCGGAGTTGCAGTCGGAATGCAATGCCCGGCACCGGACGCGGGCACGCGACGAAGCTGCGGAGTATGCGGCTTGCGCGGCGGGCCTGCGCTGCCGCCGCAGCGTCCGCGTAGCATGGGCAGCCCGGGCCGGCCGCGCGAGGCCGGTCGTCTGCATGAGCGACAGGAGGTCCGAACGATGGCGAGCGGGTGGTATCAGGCGCAACTTCTCGGCAACCCGGTGCAGGACTGGGTGTTCGCGGCAGCCTTGGCCCTGGGCGGGCTGGCGCTCGTCCTCGTCCCCCTGCGCCTGGTCATCGCCATCCTGGACCGCCGCCAGCACGCCGACTTCCAGAGCGCGCGCGACCTCGTCCTGACGCTGCTGCGCGCCACGCGCCACTGGATCCTGCTGCTGCTGGCGGTGGTGCTGGCCGCGGGCTTGCTGGACCTGCCGCCGCGTCCGGCCGCGGTGCTCGCGCAGGCCCAGTTCATCCTCGTGGGCGTGCAGCTCGCGATCTGGGCGACGGCGCTGATCCGCTTCTGGCTGCGCATCCGCTCCGACCCGGAGCAGGGGCGGGACGCCAATCAGGCGCTGCTCGGAATCATCAGCTGGATCCTGAAGACCATCGTGTGGACGCTCCTGCTGCTGGCCGTGCTCGGCAACATGGGGGTCAACATCACGGCCTTCGTCGCCAGCCTCGGGGTGGGCGGCGTCGCGGTGGCGCTGGCGCTGCAGAACATCCTGGGCGACCTCTTCTCCTCGATCGCCATCGCGCTGGACAAGCCCTTCGCGATCGGCGACTTCATCATTTTCGGCGATGCCCTGGGTACGGTGACGCGCATCGGCGTCAAGACGACGCGGCTGCAATCGCTGACGGGCGAGCAGCTCGTGATCTCGAACTCCGAGCTGCTCAAGCAGCTCATCCGCAACTACAGCCGCATGCAGGAGCGGCGCATCGTCTCGACCTTCCGCGTTCCGTTCGGCACGACGCGGGAGCAGGTGCAGCGCATCGTCGAGGGCACGCGGGCGGCGGTGCAGGCCGACGCGAGGGCGCGCCTGGACCGCGTGCACTTCTCCACCTTCGCCGAGTCGGGCCTGCAGTTCGAGCTCGTCTACTACGTGCTCTCGCCCGACTACACGATCTACATGGATGTGCAGCAGGGCATCAACCTGCGCGTCATGACCCTGCTCGAGGAGATGGACGTGACCTTCGCCGTGCCCGTGCGCAGGATGGTCGGCGTGGCGACCTGAAGCCGGCCACGCCCCGCGCCCGTTCGGCGGGCGCATGATCGATCCGGCACGGTGCACGCGCTGACCTTGCTTGCCAATTCCCTGCCGAGAGCATGGCGGGTTGACATGGGGCGCTTGCGATGACCCTCTGCGCAGCCGCCGCAGCCGCGGCCGTGGCGAGACGAGGGGGGAGCATGGATCTGCAGGATTCGATCTGGGCGATCGCGCTATCGGGCATGGGCCTGGTGACGCTGGGCTTTCTCCACGTCGTCAGCCAGGCCGGCCGCAGCGCCGACGAGGAAGCGACGCGCCGGTCGGCACGCACGGCGAACGCGCTTCGGCGCTGGCTTTTCGGCGTGCTCCTGGTCGGTTTCCTCGGCGGAACCTGGGCCACGCTGCATCGCTTCCCGATCCCGGCACAGAGCGGCGACCTCGGCGCCCCGCAGGTGGTCGATGTCGTTGCGCGCATGTGGTCCTGGGAATTCAAGCCGGAGTCGGTGCACGCCGGCAGCGCGGTCGAGTTCCGCGTCAGCAGCGCCGACGTGAACCACGGCTTCGCGATCTATTCGCCAGCAGGGCGCATCGTGGCGCAGACGCAGGCCATGCCCGGCTACACGAACAGGCTGGTGCACACCTTCGACGAGCCCGGAACCTATGTCGTGCAATGCCTCGAGTACTGCGGCATCGGCCACGGGCCGATGAAGGCCAGCTTCGAAGTGGTCGCCGCCCAGGGGAGCTGAACATGGCCGCATCGACCTTGTATCCGGTGGAGGAACGCCTCGGCGGCGGCGAACGCGCCGCGTTCAACCTCTACATGATCACGAGCGTGGTCGTCTTCGTGACGATGATGATCGTCGGGCTGACGATGCGCATGGCGCAGGCGCGCTGGCTCGAGGTCGCCCCCAACGTCTTCTACCAGCTGCTGTCGCTGCATGGCGCGGGCATGGTCGGCACGGCCGCGCTCGCGACGACCGCGGTGATGTGGTTCTTCCTGTGCAAGTACGTGCGCCTGCACCTCTGGGCCTTCGTCGCCAACTACGCGCTCTTCATGCTCGGCGTGGTGTGCATCATCCTGGCGATCACGGTCCGCGGCTACGGCGCGCTCTGGACCTTCCTCTACCCGCTGCCGGTGCAGGGCATGGGCATGTGGTCGCCGGGCGCCTCGGCGCTCTTCCTCTGCGGCTACCTGCTCATCGGCGTGGGCTCGCTGCTCTTCTACCTCGACGCCGCGGCGGCGATCATCAAGGTGCACGGCAACCTCGGCCGCGCGCTCGGCGTGCAGTGGCTGCTGCGCGGCACGATCGACCCCAACCACCCCAAGGCGGTGGTGGCGAGCACGATGGTCATCGTCTCCAACTCCCTGGGCATCATCGCGGGCGCGGTCGTGCTGGTGATGAGCCTCGTCAACATCTTCTTCCCCGACGTCGCGCTCGACCCGCTGTTCGTGAAGACGCTGACCTACTGGTTCGGCCACCAGTACATCAACGCGGCGATCTACATGGCGGCGATCGCCGTCTACGAACTGCTGCCGCGCTACACCGGCAAACCCTATCCGATCTCGCGTCCCTTCCTCTGGTCCTGGGCCGTCAGCACGGTGTTCGTCATCGTCGTCTTCCCGCATCACCTGCTGATGGACTTCGCGCAGCCGCGCTGGATGTCCATCACCGGCCAGGTCGTCTCGTGGACGGCGGGTTTCCCCGTCTTCCTCGTCACCGCCTACGGGGCGCTGACCAACCTCTACCGCTCGGGCATCCGCTGGACCATGCCTTCGCGCCTGCTCATCCTCGGGCTGTTCGGCTGGGCCGCGGGCATCGTGCCGGCGATCATCGACGGCACCATCCGCAACAACCTCGTCGTGCACAACACGCAGTGGGTGCCGGGACACTTCCACTTCTACCTGCTCATCGGCGTGCTGCCGCTGGTGCTGGCCGTCCTCTACCACGTCATCGGCAGCCGCGCCGGGCGCGCGCCGGCGCCGCCGAACTCCGGCGCGGACCGCCTGAGCTTTCCGCTCTACCTGGTCGGCGGGCTGGTCTTCACCGTGCGGCTGAGTCTGGGCCTGCTCGGCGGCGCATCGCCCGGAGGTTCCGGTGCCGGCGCTGCGGACGCTGCTCGCTAGCCTGCTGATCCTCGCTGCGGGCTCGGCCACGCTGGCCGCGGCGACCGACGGTTTCCGCGCCTTCACCAGCGAGGCCGCACGCCGGCTGGCCGTGGCCGAGCAGCCGCGGCCCGTGCCTGCGGTCGTGCTGCAGGGATCGGGCGGCGAGGCACTGCCGCTGGCTGCGCTGCGCGGGCGCTGGCTGCTCGTCAACTTCTTCTACACGCGCTGCCCGACCTACTGCTCGATCCAGGGCAGCGAGTTCGCGCGCCTGCAGGACGAACTGGCCGACGCGATCGCCGCGCGCCAGGCCGCGCTGCTGAGCATCAGCTTCGATCCGGCGCACGACGAGCCGCGCGAACTGGCCGCCTATCTCGAGCGCTCGCGCAGTCGCGGCGAGGGCTGGTTCGCCGCCCGTCCGACGGATGCCGCCGACCTGCGGGCCCTGAAGCAGGCCTTCGGCGTCACCGTGATCGCGGATGGTCTGGGCGGCTTCGAGCACAACGCGGCCATCCTCGTCGTCGACCCGGCCGGCCGGCTGGTCTCGGTGATCGACTGGGATGCGCCGGAGGACGCCCTGCGCGTCTTGCGCCAGGGGCTCGAGGCGGCGATGAGCCTGCAGATGCTCGTGCAGATCCCGCTGCTGGCGCTTGCCGGCTGGTGGCTGCTGCCGCTGCTGCCGCGGCGCGCGCTCGACGCGATCGCCGATTGGAACCGCAGCGGCATCAGCGGGCTGCTGCTGGCCACCCTGGTGGCGATGGTCTGGATGCTGCCGCGATCGATGGACGCGGCGATCGAGTCGTTCGCCGTCGAGGTGCTCAAGTTCACGAGCGTGCCGCTTCTCATCGGCATGGCGCTCGCGGCGAGCTGGCCGCGCGCGGGCTTCGTCGTGCGCGGCGTCTTCCTCGTCGAGGCGATCGCGACCGCGTTTCGCGTCGGCTGGCTCTACGAGGCGGCGCCGCAGCGCCTGTGCACCAACTACCTGCTGGGCGACCAGCAACTGCTGGGCAGGCTCCTGTTCGCGCTCGGCGCCGTCACCAGCCTCTGGCTCGTGGGCCGGCTCGTCTGGGGACGCATCGACGTCGGCGAGCGCATGCTGCGTTGAAGCGGCAGGCGAGGCGGCACGGCGCGGCCTTCGGCGCCCCGAGCCTCGTGTCGGCGCGGCAGCATGGCCTGCCTGCAGCAGCGCTGCACGCGCGCGAGCAGCGCCCGGCACTGCGCCGCGTCCAGCTGGATCGCGAACTGCGCCCAGCGCCGTTGCACGCGGCCGTCGGCCCAGGCATCCTCCATCGCCCACTGCTGCTCGATCTCGTCGGCATCGAGCGCGATCGCCATCAGGCGCGCGGCCAGCGCACCGACGAAGAGGTTGAAGTCATGACGCAGCGCGGCCTGCGGCAGTGCGTCGGCGATGGCCGCGGCGCGCCGGCTCCAGCCCGGCAGGCAGAGGCCCTGCGTCAGCGCAGCCTGCAGCGCCTGCACGGGGTTGCGCAGGCGCGCCCCTGCCGGCGGAAGGGCGCGCAGCGGCACGCGCACCGCCTGCAGTTGCGGCAGCGGCGTGGCCAGGGTGGTGAGGCTCGCCAGGCGCGCCCAGGCGGCGGCGTCCAGCCCCGAATGCGTCGACAGGCCCTCCCGCTGCATGCGCTCGGCCTGCTGCACGATCTGCGCCGCGGTGAGCCCCGCGCGCGCCTGCGCCGCGCTGCGGCTGGCGAGCACCAGGTTGTCGCGCGCGGGCGGATGTTCCTCGCTGAGGCGCATCGGCATTGGGGCGACGGCGTCGTTCGGACCCAGAGCCTGCCTGGTGACCGGGCAGTACGCGCTGGCGTGAGGGAGGGGGCCGGGCGGCGCAAAGCGGGCGGAGCCGCTGCCGCGCCCGGGCCGCTGGGGCCCGCAGGCGGTGCCCAAGGGGGCCGTGGTGTCGGCTTCGAGGTCGAGGGTGGCCTGGTGCATCGCGTCCTCCTGGGCTTGCCTGCGCGGCGGGATGGACGCATGTTGACGCGTCACTGGCTCATAGCATGAGCCAGTGAAGACGTCACCGCGCGGATCGCTGCGAACGGGGAACCCGCGGCCGACGCGGCTGCGTCGGCGCAGGCGCGTCAGCCGGGCCTGAAGGAACGGACGGTGGCCTCGATCCCCTCCTCGTAGGGCGTGATGCGGAAGGCGGGGTAGCGCTGCATGAAGCGCTCGCTCGAGAGGACGAAATCCTGTGCGTGCTGGTAGCGGATCTCGCGCAGTTCCCGCAGGATGGGCACGAAGAGGCCCAGCGCCGACTGCATCGCCGCGGGCAGCACCTGCACGCGCTGCGGCGCTCCCAGCAGGCGGGCCGACATCTGCAGCAGCGCGCGCGAGGTCGGCGCGGGCGACATCGTCGGCAGGTGCCAGACCTGCCCGTAGGCGCCCTCGTCCAGCGCCAGTTCGACCAGGCCGCGCGCGGCGTCGGGGACGTAGGTGTAGCTGTGCAAGCGGTCGGGGTCGCCGAGCCACTGCGCTGCCTTGCCGCGAAGCTGACGCTCGATCGCCGCCGCGAAGAGCACGGTGTTGCGCACGCCGGGGCCGTAGAAGTCCGAGGCGCGGGCGATCAGAACCGGCACCCCGTCCTCGCGCGCCGCGCGCAGCAGGCGTTCACCGATCGCCTTGCGCACGCGGCCCTTGCGCGAGGTCGGCTGCTGCGGATGGTCCTCGCGGATCGGCTGTCGCAGCGGCACCGGCCCGTAGCCGTAGAGGTTGTCGAACATCACGAGCCGCAGGCGGTGGGCGCGTGCGGCGGCGATGGCGTTCTCGATCACGCGCGGCCAGTCGCGCTCCCACACGCGAGCGTCGTAGGGCAGGCCGAGCGTCAGGTGCAGGTGCGAGGCGTCGGCGCTGGCGGCAAGAAGCGACTCGGCATCGAGCGCCTCCACGCGCCGGTGCGCGCCCGTGCCGCCGGGCGCGGTGTTCGCGGGCGGCGTCCGGCTGGCCAGCGCGTGCGGGATGCCGCGGCGCGCGAGTTCCTGCGCGGCTGCGCAGCCGACGACGCCGTCGCCGAGGATGAGGTGCAGGGGCGGGTTCATCGTCGGCCTCGTCTTGCTGGCGGGGCTGAATGGTGCCGCGTGCGCGGGCGTTTGAACAGCCGCGCCGCGTCCGGCCGCAGGCTCAGCCGGTCGAGCGTGTGGGCACGGCCTCGATCGGTGCGCGCCCGCCGCGCAGGCAGGGCAGCGCCAGCAGCAGGCCGAACGCGATGCCCACGGCGTCGGCCAGCAAGTCGCCCCATTCGGCGCTGCGCGTGGGCAGCTGCGACTGGACGATCTCGATCACGCCGCCCCACGCGAGCAGGCCCAGCGCGACGCGCCAGCGGTGCCCGCGCTGCGGCCAGACGGCCAGCTCGGCGACCCAGGCCAACGCCGTGAAGGCCAGCGCGTGGTGCAGCTTGTCCCAGACCGTCTCGAGCGTGCGCGGCGGCGCCGGCGTGAATGCGAACCAGGCGACGACGACGATGAGCAGCGCCAGCAGCGCGCCGAAGCCGCGTCGGGCGGCAGGCTGCAAGCACCAGCGCGCGGGCGCGGCGGCGTGCGCATCGGGCACGGCGGACGGTGCGCCGCCTTCAGCCACGCGTGATCGCGGCGATCGCCGCGGCCGCCTCGGCGACGATCGCGGGCCCGCGGTAGATGAGGCCGGTGTAGACCTGCACCAGGTCGGCGCCGGCCTCGATCTTCGCGCGCGCGTCGGCGCCGCTCATCACGCCGCCGACGCCGACGATCGGAAAGCCCGGCCCCAGCGCCGCGCGCAGCGCGCGGATGACGCGGTTGCTGGCCTCGCGCACCGGCGCCCCGCTCAGTCCTCCGGCCTCGTCGGCATGCGGCAGGCCTTGCACGGCGTCGCGCGCGATCGTCGTGTTGGTGGCGATCACGCCGTCCATGCCGTGGCGCTGCAGGGTGGCGGCGATGAGTTCGATCTGTGCGGCGTCGAGGTCGGGCGCGATCTTCAGCAGCATGGGCACGCGCCGGCCAAGTGTTGCGGCCAGCGCGTCGCGGCGCGCGGCGAGCGCGCCCAGCAGCGCGTCCAGCGCCTCGTCGCCTTGCAGCGCGCGCAGGTTCTTGGTGTTCGGGCTCGAGATGTTGACGGTCACGTAGTCGGCGTGCGGCGCCACCGCCTGCAGCCCGAGCAGGTAGTCGTCGACGGCGTTCTCGATCGGCGTGCTGGCGTTCTTGCCGATGTTCAGGCCGACGATGCCGCCGCGCGCACGAAAGCTGTGCGCGCGCCGCACGTTGGCGAGGAAGCTCTCGAGCCCCTCGTTGTTGAAGCCCAGCCGGTTGATCAGCGCCTGCTGCTGCGGCAGCCGGAACATGCGCGGCTTGGGGTTGCCCGGCTGCGCCCGCGGCGTCACCGTGCCGACCTCGATGAAGCCGAAACCCATCGCGCCCAGGCCGTCGACGCAGCGGCCGTTCTTGTCCAGGCCCGCGGCCAGGCCGACGCGGTTGGGGAAGCGCAGGCCGGCGAGCGTCACCGGGTCGTCCACGCGCGCGCCGGCCCACAGGCACTGCGCCGGCGTGTTCTGCAAGCGCGCCAGCGTGGCAAGCGTCAGCTCGTGCGCCTCCTCGGGATCGAGGCCGAAGAGGAAGGGGCGGGCGAGCGCGTAGGGCACGATGGGCATGGGCGGCGATTGTGTCAGCCCCGGATAATCGCCCCCTCATGACACAGGACGAACTCAAGGCCCTGGTGGGGCAGGCGGCGCTGGAATTCGTGCCCGAGGGCGCCGTGGTCGGCGTGGGAACGGGCTCCACCGTCAACCACTTCATCGACGCGCTGGCCACCGTGAAGGGCCGCATCGCCGCGGCGGTGTCGAGTTCGGAGGCGAGCAGCGCGCGGCTGCGCGCGCACGGCATCCGCGTGCTCGAGGCCGAGGCGGTGACGCGCCTGCCGATCTACGTCGACGGCGCCGACGAGATCGACGCGCGCGGCTGCATGATCAAGGGCGGCGGCGCGGCGCTCACGCGCGAGAAGATCGTCGCCGATCTCGCCGAGCGCTTCGTCTGCATCGCCGACCAGAGCAAGCTCGTGCCGGTGCTCGGCGGCTTTCCCCTGCCGGTCGAAGTGATCCCGATGGCGGTGGCGCAACTCACGCGCCGCTTCGCCGCGCTCGGCGGCCAGGCCAGCCTGCGCGCGGGCGTGCGCACCGACAACGGCCTGCCCATCCTCGACGTGCGCGGCCTGGCCATCACCGATCCGGCCGCGCTCGAGGCTGAGATCAACCAGTGGCCCGGCGTCGTCACCGTCGGCATCTTCGCCCGCCACCGCGCCCGCGTCTGCCTGCTGGGCACGCCCGAAGGGGTCAGGCGGCTGGACTTCGAGGCGGCGTAGCGCGTCCCTCAGCCGCCGCCTGCGGCACTCGCGGCGCGCGCGGCGCGCACCTGGAAGCGTCCGGGGTCGACGGCGTCGATGAGTTCCTGCTCCAGCGGCAGCGGTGTGCCGGTGATGCGCGCGGCGACGAGTTCGGCCAGCAGCGGCGCCAGCGTCAGCCCGCGCGAGCCGAAGGCACAGGCCAGGTGCAGGCCGGGCTCGCGCGGCAGCAGCCGGGCCTGGTCCATGCGCGCGCCGGCAGGCATCTGCAGCGCGGGCAGGGGCCCGGCCAGGGGCAGACGGTCCGCGCTGAAGACGCGCCAGCCGACGCGGCCGTGCCAGAGTGCGGCATCGGCCGGCGGCTGCAGGCCGCACAGGCGCTGCAGGCGCTCGAAGTTGGCCTCGTGGTCGGCCAGGCGCAGCTCGGGGTCCTCGTCGCTGGGCTGCCGCGTGGCGCCGCAAAGCAGGCCGCCGCCGGGCAGGGGCAGGGCGTAACCGTCACCGGCCAGGGCGCAGCCGAGTGTCGGCGCGGCGTCGAAGCCGCTCACCTGCCCGCGCTCACGCGCCAGCGCGAAGGGCGCGGCCGGGACGGTGGCGAGCAGCGCGTTCGCGGCGTCGGCATTGGCCAGCACCAGATGCGGCGCCTGCGCGAGCACGCGCCCGTCGCCGTCCAGGGCCTGCCATTGGCCGTGGATGCGACGCAGCGCGGCGACCGCGCTTGCCCACAGGCAGCGCAGGCCGGGCCGGGAGAGGCGTTCGGCGACGAAGGCGATGGGGGCGATCCAGCCGCCGCCAGGGAAGTACCAGGCCGGACGCGCGAGCGTGACGCCGGCGCGCGCGCTCGCCGCGTCGGCGTCCAGCGCCTGCACGAAGTCGGGCGGCAGCTTCAGGCGTTGCAGCCGCGCCTGCATGGCGCGAGCGTCCAGCTCGCGTTCGACGCGCAGGAGGCTGTGGCGATCGTGCGGCACGCGGGTCGGATCGAGGGTGGCGAGCACACGCGCGGTGTGCAGGGCGCCTGCGCGCAGCAGCCGCGCGTGGCGGCTGTCGTCGGCGTGTACGGTGGCATGGAAGATGCCCGCCAGTCGCTGTACTTCCTGGAGCTGCTGCGGTTGCGGCGCTGCGCGGCGCTCGAGCACCGTGACCTCGCAGCCCTGCGTCGCCAGCGCCGCCGCGCAGCAGGCGCCGGCCAGACCCGCGCCGACGACGATGGCCCGGCGCGCAGTCTCGTTCGCGCTCGCCTCATCGATCAGGCCACGCTGCCCCTGGCGCGGCGCATGGCGCGCGCGCAAGACCTGTCGCTTCCCGCCGCTGCCCTCGACGCGCGCGCAGACGAAGCCCGCGCTCGTCAGGCCCTCGCGCACGCCGCGCGCCACGCTCCAGGTGGCGGCCGTGGCGCCAGCGGCGGCGCGCCGGCCCAAGGCCTTGAGCACGCGCGCGTCCCACATGCGCGGGTTGCGGTCGGGGGCGAAGCCGTCGAGGTAGAAGGCGTCGGCGCGCAGGACGAGTTGCGGCAGCAGCTCCTGCACGTCGCCCAGCGCGAGCAGCAGGCGCAGGGCGCCGCCTTCGAAATCGAGCCGATGCACACCGCGCAGCGGCGGCGGCCAGGCCTGCAGCAAGTGCTTGGCCAGTGCCTGCTGCGGCTGGCCGGCATGCGCGCGGGCCAGATCCTCGCGCCGCGGCGGCTGCGCCTCGATGGCGACGTAGTGCAGCCGCGTCGGCCGCGCCGGATCGTCGCGCCACGCGGCCCAGGTGGCCAGCAGGTTGTGCGCCAGGCCCAGGCCGGTTTCGAGGATGACGAAGTCGCGGCGTCCGGCCCAGCGCGCGGGCAGGCCGTTGCCGGCGAGGAAGACGGCGCGCGCCTGCGCCTGCGCGCCGCTGCGCGGGTGGTAGACGTCGCCGTAGTCCGGCGCCAGCGCCGTCCCGGCTTCGTCCCACGCGATCTGCGCGTGCGCAAGACCCGGCGTGCTCAAGGCCGGCCTTCGATGCGGCCAGACGAGAAGGGGCACCCGCGGGTGCCCCTGCCGACAGGCGCCGCGGCGGCGCTCACACGCGCTTGCGGTACTCGTGGGTGCGCGTGTCGATCTCGATCCGGTCGCCGCTCTCGACGAAGATCGGTACCGCGACCTCGAAGCCCGTGCTCTTGAGCTTGGCGGGCTTGAGCACCTTGCCCGAGGTGTCGCCCTTCACGGCGGGGTCGGTCTCGATCTCGCGCACGACGGTGGTCGGCAGCTCGACCGAAATCGCCTTGCCGTCGTAGAAGGTGACCTCGACCTCCATGCCGTCCTCGAGGTACTGGATGGCATCGCCCATGTTGTCGGCCTCGACCTCGTACTGGTTGTACTCGGTGTCCATGAAGACGTACATCGGGTCGACGAAGAAGGAGTACGTGCACTCCTTCTTGTCGAGGATGATCTGGTCCATCTTGTCGTCCGCCTTGAAGACGAGTTCCGTGCCCGAGTTGTTGAGCAGGTTCTTCAGCTTCATGCGCACGGTGGCGGCGCCGCGGCCACCGCGGCTGTACTCGGTCTTGAGCACGACCATCGGGTCCTTGCCCTGCATGATGACGTTGCCGGCGCGGATTTCCTGAGCGAGCTTCATGGCGTGGTTCCTGCGGGAGAGAGGTCCGCCTCGGGCGTCGGCACCCGGAGGGCTGGACCTGGGGTCTGAGGTCGCTGCTGCGGTGCCCTTCCGTTGCCGCAAGGCCGCAGCGAGAGGCTTGCGCGGGACGCGCAAAGCTCCTGATTCTAACCGCGGCTAGCGGCCGCCAGCCGGCGGCGGTCGCGCAGCGCCCGCGTGCTTGCGCGCGACGAAGGCGAGCAGCTGTTCGACGAGCTCCGGGCCGGCCGCGAGGCGCGCGCGCCAGGCCGCGAGCACCGACTCCCAGGCGGGGAGCGGGGGCAGCGCCGGCGGCCAGGCGGCGAGGCCGTTCCAGGCCAGGTTCATGCGCCGGATCTCGCCGGCCAGCGGCGCGTCGACCCCGTGCAGCAGCAGGTCCAGCCACGCCTGCAGCTTGCCGGCATGCACGCCGTCGTGCTGCGGGTAGATCTGCCACAGCATCGGTCTGGCCGCCCATTGCGCGCGCACGAAGGAATCCTCGCCGCGCACGGCGTTGAGGTCGCAGCTCCAGAGCAGGCGGTCGAAATCGCGCTGCTCCAGCCAGGGCAGCTCCAGCACGCGCAAATGCTCGGGCTTCTCCAGGGCCCGCAACTGCCGCTGCGCCGGCCCGGGAGCGGCCAGCAGCAGCGTGGGCCGTCGCGCCAGCAGCGGAAGCCAGGCCGGCAACGCCGCTTGGGCGTAGCAGAACAGGCTGCAGACGCGCTCGTGCGCGGCCGGCGCCCAGCCGCGCGCGGCAAGCCAGGCGCGGCCGTCGAAGCCTTCCATCGACTGCAGCAGGCCGCGCTCCAGCAGCAGGCCCCCGGTACGCGTCGTGAAGCCGGGATAGAAGAACCACTTGACGAGACCGCACGCCTGCGGCGAGGGCAGGCCGTGCGAGCGCTCGACATAGTCCTCCGCGCTCAGGTACTCGAGGTTGAGCCACACCGGGGGCGGCTGCCGCCGCGCCATCGCCTGCACGAAGGCCGGCGGCGGATCGCAACCGAAGGCCTCGACCACGACCTCGCCGACACGGTCGGGTGCGGCTTCCGTCCACGGTTGCACCTGCACGCCGGCGGCGCCCGCAGGGGCCATCCATGCCAGGGCGCGTGCGTCGTCGACCCAGAGCCGCACCCGTTCGCCGCGCGCCGCGAGTTCGGCCGCCAGTCGCCAGCAAAAGCCCAGGTCGCCATGGTTGTCGACGACGCGGCAGAAGATGTCCCAGCGCATGCTGCGATTGTCCTTGGCCGCGCTGCACAATGCTGGCTGCGATGAGTGCCCATCGGCCTGCCGACCCCAGCGATGCTGCGCGCCCCGAGCCGGCCGCGGCTTCGGCGAGCCTCGAGGTCGGCAGCGGTGGGGAGGCGCGCGAGCGGCTGCTGGCCGAGGTCGCGGCGCTGCCTGCGCTGCCCGGCGTCTACCGCTGGATCGACGACAAGGGCCAGGTGCTCTACGTCGGCAAGGCGCGCA
>JAIXKR010000076.1 GCA_026932235.1 Burkholderiales bacterium | reverse complement strand
GGAACACGTGCTGGTCGACGAGAACGACGTCCAGCCCCCGGCGTGCGAGCTGCCAGGCCGCGGCACTGCCCGCCGGGCCGGCGCCGATGACGGCAACGTCACAGCTCGTCGGCAACGGTGAAGCGCGCGCGGACTCAGGCATGGGGGCACGATTCTAGGCAGCGCACCGCGGCCCACCCTGGCCGCCGCACCCATCCAGCGCCATGGTGCGCCTTGACCGCCCGCGGCGATGCGTACAGCATCCGCGCCAAAGAAGACCGCTAAAGACCGCACGCGCGGGCCAGATCCGCGCTCGTTCCCCCATTGCCCGCGCCTCCTCCCGCCTGCCATGTCTGCCTTCACACACCTGCTCTCACCGCTTTCCATCGGCGGCCTGACCCTGCCCAACCGCATCGTGATGGGCGCGATGCACACGCGCCTGGAGACGCTGGATCGTCCGCAGGAGCGGCTGGCCGCCTTCTACGCGGCGCGCGCGCGCGGTCAGGCGGGGCTGCTGCTGACGGGCGGCCATTCGCCGGTGCCCGAAGGCGCGATGGACGACGCCGCGCCGGTGCTGAACCACCGCGACCAGCTGCCCGCGCACCGCGCGATCGTCGATGCGGTCGCGCAAGCCGGTGGCCGCATCGCGCTGCAGATCCTGCACGCCGGGCGCTATGCGCGCGTTCCCGGCTGCGTCGCGCCCTCGGCGGGCAAGGCGCGCATCAACCCGATCGAGCCGCGCGTGCTCTCGACCGACGAGGTGCAGGCGACGATCCGCAGCTTCGCGACGACCGCCGCACTTGCGCGCGAGGCGGGCTACGCCGGCGTCGAGATCATGGGCTCGGAGGGCTACCTGATCAACGAGTTCACCTCGGCGATCACCAACCGGCGCGAGGACGAGTACGGCGGCTCCTTCGACGCGCGGCTGCGCTTCCCGGTCGAGATCGTGCGTGCCGTCCGCGAAGCCGTCGGCCCGGACTTCCTGCTGATCTATCGCATTTCGGCGATCGACCTGATGCCCGGTGGCATGACGCCGGAAGAGACCGCAACCCTCGCGCGCCGCGTGGAGGCCGCCGGCGTCGACCTCATCAACACCGGCATCGGCTGGCACGAATCGCTGGTGCCGACGATCGCCGCGGCGGTGCCGCGCGCGGCCTGGATCGACGCGGTGCGCCCCGTAAAGCAGGCGGTCGCGATCCCGGTGATGGCGTCCAACCGCATCAACACGCCCGAGGTCGCCGAAGCGATCCTGGAGACCGGCGCCGCCGACCTCGTCTCGATGGCGCGGCCGCTGCTGGCCGATCCGGATTTCGCGCTCAAGCTGCAGCAGCGGCGCAGCGACGAGATCAACACCTGCATCGCCTGCAACCAGGCCTGCCTGGACGCGATCTTCACGAACCGCGCCGCGAGCTGCCTCGTCAACCCGCGCGCCGGGCGCGAGGTCGAGTTCAGCGACGTCCGCGCCGCGCGCGCGCTGAAACTGGCCGTCGTCGGCGGCGGGCCGGCCGGCATGGCCTTTGCGGTCAACGCCGCCGAGCGCGGCCATCGGGTGACGCTGTTCGAGGCGCAGACGCAGCTCGGCGGCCAGCTCGAGATGGCGCGGCGCATCCCCGGCAAGAGCGAGTTCAACGAAACCCTGCGCTATCACCGCACGATGCTGCAGCGCCTGGGCGTCGAAGTGCACCTGGGCCGGCGCATCAGCGCCGAGGAACTCGCCGCAGGCGGCTTCGACGAGGTCGTGCTCGCAACCGGCGCCGTGCCACGCCGCCCCGAGATCCCCGGAATCGCGCACCCCAAGGTGCTCGGCTACGACGACGTGCTCGCGCGCGGCGCCGCGGTGGGCCGGCGCGTCGCGATCATCGGCGCCGGGGGCATCGGCTTCGACGTCGCACTCTTCCTGCTCGGCGACGCGCTCGATTCGACCGAGGTCGGGCGCTTCCGCCGCACCTGGGGTGTCGACCCTGCGTTACAGGGCGCGGGCGGACTCGCACACGCTCCTTCGCGCGCGCCCTGGCGCGAAGTGCACCTGCTGCAGCGCAAGCCGGGCTCGCTTGGCAGGACGCTTGGCCGCACGACCGGCTGGATCCTGAAGGCCCTCCTGCGCCAGGCGCAGCTGCAGATGCACGCCGGCGTGCGCTACGAGGCGATCGACGACGAAGGCCTGCACTTCGCCGATGCCGATGGCCAGCGGCAGTGCCTGGCCGTCGACCACGTCATCGTCTGCGCCGGCCAGGTCGAGGACCGCTCGCTGCACGACGCGCTGGTCGCGCGCGGCATTCGCGTGCACCTGATCGGCGGCGCCGACCAGGCCGCCGAGCTGGACGCCGTGCGCGCGATCGACCAGGCCGCACGCCTGGCGC
>JAIXKR010000167.1 GCA_026932235.1 Burkholderiales bacterium | reverse complement strand
CCAGTCTCGATGCTAACCATCGACCCTTGGAAGACGAAAAACGGCGGGCAGCTCATCATGACGTTGGCTGCGCGTTCGCCCGCGCCCTGCGAACCCACGAAGAGCCAGTTGCGCCGGCCAAGCGCGAGCGGCCGGATCGAATTCTCCACGGCGTTGTTGTCGATCGGCACATTGCCGTCGTCGAGATAGCGTGCGAGCGCGCGCCAGCGCTTGAGGCTGTAGTCGATCGCCCTGGCG
Organism: Burkholderiales bacterium; assembly: GCA_026932235.1. Classification (GTDB taxonomy): domain Bacteria; phylum Pseudomonadota; class Gammaproteobacteria; order Burkholderiales; family Burkholderiaceae_C; genus Rubrivivax. Next base: position 2,121 of record JAIXKR010000167.1, on the reverse strand, counting down.
GTCGCGTCGGCCTTAGCGAGCTTGAGGCGCTGGCTCGTGAGCCATTCGTGCAGTTGCTCGGCGACGGGCTTGGCGCGCTCCTGGCGGATTCGCCATCGATCCTCGGCCCCAAGCGCCTTGACCTGGGCCTCGATCTCGTAGAGCTTGCCGATCAGCGCTAGGGCCTGCGCAGCGACCGTGCTGCCGTTGAGTGCGTGCGCCTCGAACAGCTTGCGCCGCGCGTGCGCCATGCAGCCGGCCTCGGTGATGTCCGCGCGCGCGTGGAGGGCGTTGTAGCCGACGTAGTCGTCGGTCACGAGCGTACCGCTGTAGTTCTTCAGCACGCGCCGCGGGTGCTCGCCGCTGCGGCTGGTGCAGAAGTCGAACCACACCGCGCGCTGCGGCGCGTAGTCCGTCGTGCGGTACACCCAGACGTAGGCACGGTGCGTCTTGCCCTTGCCCGGCGCCAGCAGCGCCACCGGCGTCTCGTCGGCGTGCACGACGCGGTGCCCGAGGATGAAGTCGCGCAGCGCCTCGGCCAGAGGTGCCAGCCGCACGCCGCAGATGCCCACCCACTGCGCCATGCTCGAGCGCGCGATGTGCACGCCCGAGCGCGCGTAGATCTCCTCCTGCCGGTACAGCGGCAGATGGTCGTCGTGCTTGGCCACCACCACCTGCGCCAGCAGCCCCGGGGCGGGCAGGCCCTTGTCGATGATCTGCGCGGGCAGCGCCGCCGCGGTGATCCTCTGGCAGCTGCGGCAGGCGTATTTGCCGCGGATGTGGCGGTGTACGAAGAACTGCGCCGGCACGCAGTCGAGCTGCTCGCTCACGTCCTCGCCGATGCGCAGCAGCGGCTGGCCGCACGCGCACGCGGTCTGGCTCAGCTCGTGGTGATGCTCGATGCGCGGCAGGGCCGCAGGCAGCGCCTGGCGCACCGGGCGAGGCGTGCAGGGACGATCCTTGGGCGGCTGCTGCTCCTTGCGCGCGCTGTCATCTTCGATGGCCGTGTCGGCAATGATCGCGTCAAAGAGCGGCGACTGCGCATCCAGGCTCTCGCTGGATTGACCGAAGCGCCAGCGCTTGAGCCGCGCGAGCTCGAAGTTGAGTGCTGCGATCTTGGTCTGCGCGAACTTCAGCTCGGCTTGCTGGCGCTGCAGCCGCTCGTGCTCTTCTCGCGAGATCGTCACCGTGTCGCCCGAAGGGCAGGCGGCGCTGATCTGCAGTTCTTCGAGCATGGGCTGCATCATGCCTCTCGCGCGCGTGCGCGCGCGAGGGGACATTCGCCAATGGACAGGAGCCTGCGCGCGTGCTTGCCAGCGCCCTTCAGATGACGGTGATGGGCGATGGCTGCGCCCGTGCGATGCGCTGCCAGCGCAGCCCCATCACGAGCCACTCGAGCTGCTCGCGCGTGAGCGCGAGCGTGCCGGCGCCCTCGCGCGGCCAGGCAAAGCTTGCAGCTTGCAGGCGCCGCGTGCACAGCCACATGCCCACGCCGTCATACACGAGCACCTTGAGCCGATCCGCACGCCGGTTGGCAAAGACGTAGGCGTGATGCGGCTGCGCGCCGCCGGCAAAGGCGCGCAGCACCAGCGCCAGCAGGGAGTCGATCCCGCCGCGCAGGTCGCTGGCCCCCAGCGCCAGCCACACCGCATCGATGCGCATCATCGCGCCACCTCGCGCAGCAACGCGGCCAGCTCCCCCGCATGGCTCAGCGGCCAGTGCAGCGCCGCCGCCGTAGCGCCGCTGCCGATCTCGACGCGCACCGTCGGCGCCGAACCGGCCGGCAACGCGGCGGCCACGAAGCCGGTGCTGCTGCGCTGACGTGGCGCAGCCGACTCGAACACCGTGCCGTCCAGCCTCGCGCGCCAGCGAGCCGCATGCGCGCACCAGCTCGACAACGCGCGCAGCGGCACGCCGTTCTCCTCGGACCATCGGCTCGCCTTCTGCCCCGAGGCCCGATACGCCGCCACCTGCTCGAGGCAGCGCTCCATCCCTTGCCGATCCATCTTGCCTCCGTCGTTGAACAAACAGGGGCAAGGTTCTCAGCTATCCGATCAAGGCGAAAGATGACTTCGCGGAACGCTTACTGAGGAAGCGCGCCAGCAGCGGCCCGACCGCGGTCTGCAGCAGCGCCGGCGGGCA
>JAIXKR010000156.1 GCA_026932235.1 Burkholderiales bacterium | reverse complement strand
GCATCTGGCTCGAGATGGCGGTCAAGGGCGCCGAGCTGGCGCTGGCGCGGCTGCTCGCCGAGGAGGGCAGCCAGCGCGCGCGCACCTGTGCCCTGATCGAGGCGCTGGCGCTCGAGGTCGACGATCCCGATGCGCTGCGCATCGAGTGCTTCGACGTGAGCCACACCGCCGGCGAGTCGGCGCAGGCCTCCTGCGTCGTCTACGAACGGCATCGGATGCAGAATGGCCAGTACCGCCGCTACAACATCGAGGGCATCACCGGTGGCGACGACTACGCCGCGATGCGCCAGGTGCTGACGCGTCGCTACGCGCGCCTGGCGGAGATGGCGGCGGCGTCGCAGGCGCGGCTGCCCGACCTCGTGCTCGTCGACGGCGGGCGCGGGCAGGTCGCGGTGGCGCGCGAGGTGTTCGAGGATCTGGGCCTGGACATCGGCATCCTCGTGGGCGTCGAGAAGGGGCAGGGGCGCAAGGTGGGACTCGAGGAACTGGTGTTCGCCGACGGGCGGCCCAAGGTGTGGCTTGGCCACGATTCGGCAGCACTCATGCTGGTGGCGCAGATCCGCGACGAGGCGCACCGCTTTGCCATCACCGGCATGCGCGCGCGGCGCGCGAGCGTTCGCACCGGCGCGAGCCGGCTCGAGGACATTCCGGGAATCGGGCCGCGCAAGCGCGCGCGCCTGCTGCAGCGTTTCGGCGGCGTGCGCGGTGTCGCCGACGCCAGCGTCGACGACCTGGCCGCGGTCGACGGCATCTCGCGTGAACTGGCGCAGGCGATTCATCGTGCACTGCACTGATCGCATCGGCCCTTGGGCACGGCGCCTGGCCGCGGCGGCGCTGCTTGCCGCCGTCGGCGCGTGCACGCTGCCCACACCGACGCGGCCGCCGCCTCCCGTGCCTTCGGCGCCGCCGGCACCGCCGCCCGAAGTCGCGCCCACGCCGCCTGCCTTGCCGCCGCCGCGCGCGGCGAGCAACTGGGACGAATTCCGGCTGCAGGCGGCGCAGCGTCTGGTGCAGGCGCATCCGGGTGCAAGCTACCTCGGCCCCGTGCCCGAGCCGCTGCTGGCGATCCCGGTGCTCGAGGTCGAGCTCGACGCCGAAGGCGCCGTGCGCAGGGTGACCGTGGTGCGCTATCCGCGCCAGGCGCGCGACACCGCGGCGCTCGCCGTCGCCGCAGTCCACCGCGCCGCACCCTACGGCTCGATGCGGCGCCTGCCGCGGCCGTGGAAGTGGACCGAGGTCTTTCTCTTCGACGACGAGCGCCGCTTCAAGCCGCGCACGCTCGACACCGACTGAGGCGCCGGCACGCGACCAGAGCCTGTCGCCGGGACGGTTTCCGTGGTCATCGTTTGGGTACCATCGGCCGCATGTTCCTCACGGTCCCCACGCTGCTGACCTGGGCGCGCATCGCGGCGATTCCGCTCATCATCGGCGTCTTCTACTTGCCGCTGGACGTGCCCACGCGCAATCTCGCGGCGACCGTGATGTTCATCTTCTTCGCCCTCACCGACTGGCTGGACGGCTGGCTGGCGCGCAAGCTGAACCAGACCTCGGCCTTCGGCGCCTTCCTCGACCCGGTGGCCGACAAGTTCCTCATCTGCGCCGCGCTCATCATCCTGCTCAAGCTGCAGCGCGTGGACGCGCTGGTGGCGCTGATCATCATCGGCCGCGAGATCGCGATCTCGGCGCTGCGCGAATGGATGGCGCAGATCGGCGCCGCGCGCAGCGTGGCCGTGCACATGCTGGGCAAGCTGAAGACGACGTCGCAGATGCTCGCCATTCCCTTTCTTCTCTACGACGGCGCGCTCCTGGGCGTCGTCGACACGCGCTTCTGGGGCACGGTCTTCATCTACATCGCCGCGCTGCTCACCGTCTGGTCGATGGCCTACTACCTGCGCAAGGCGATCCCCGAGATCCGCGCGCGGGTGCATTGATGGGAGCGCCTTGAGCACCCCCCGGCTCGAGGCCGACGCGCACGCCGGCGCCTGGGTGCAGGCGATGCCGGCGGTCTTCGTCTTCATCTGGAGCACCGGCTTCGTCGTCGCGCGTCTGGGCATGCCGCATGCGCCGCCGCTGTCCTTCCTGGCGCTTCGCTTCGCGCTCTCGGTGCCGATCTTCATCGTCTGGGTGGCCGTTGCGCGCGCGCGCTGGCCGCGCAACGGCATGCAATGGCTGCATCTCGCCGTCACCGGTGCGCTCATGCACGCCGGCTACCTCGGCGGTGTCTGGGCGGCGATCAAGGGCGGGCTCGGCGCAGGTACGGTGGCCTTGATCGTCGGGCTGCAGCCGCTGCTCACAGCCGTCTGGCTCGCGCGACAGGGGCCCGAGCACCAGGTTCGGCCGCGGCAATGGCTGGGGCTGCTGCTGGGTCTGGCCGGGCTCGTGCTCGTCGTTCTCGATCGCCTGGGTGCGGGCGAGGCGACGCCCGCCAACGTGGCCTTGGCGCTGGTGGCGCTGGCGGGGATCACCGTGGGCACGCTCTACCAGAAGCAGAACGTCGCTCCTTGCGACGTGCGCACGGCCTCGGTGGTCCAGCTCAGCGCGGCTTTCGTGGTCACGGTGCCGCTGGCCCTGCTCGAGCAGGAGCCCATCGTCTGGCATCCGGATCTGCAACTGGCGCTGGCCTGGTCCATCTTCGCGCTCACGCTGGGCGCGAGTTCGCTGCTCTTCCTGCTCATCCAGCGGGGTGCGGCGGCGCGCGTCAGCAGTCTCATGTACCTCGTGCCGCCGTGCACGGCGGTGCTGGCCTGGCTGCTGTTCGACGAACCGCTCGGAGCCGGCGTGATCGCCGGCATCGCCCTGACGGCCCTGGGTGTCGGCCTGGTGCTGCGCCAGAGCGCGGCGCCGGCGCGTTGAGACGTGTTGAGGCTCGTCACGCTTCGCGGCATAAACCCGTGACCGGGTGTTCTCGTGGCCATAGAATTTCGCGCCGTCCCTTGACACTGTCCGGGGCGGCGGCTGTAATGAACCGACGGTTTGCTCGTGTGCTTGGCGCGCTTCTCCACACATCGACACCCGACCGAACATCCCGAATAGACCAGAGAGAGAGGGCCAGCACGTGAACAAGACGGAACTGATCGAGCACATCGCCAAGCAGGCCGACATTTCCAAGGCGGCGGCGGCGCGGGCGCTCGAGGCGCTGATCGGCGGCGTGAGGACGACGCTGAAGAAGAACGACAGCGTCAGCATCGCCGGCTTCGGCACTTTCGCGGTCACCAAGCGCAAGGCGCGCACGGGCCGCAACCCGCGTACCGGCGCGGCCATCAAGATCAAGGCGGCGAAGGTCCCGAAGTTCAAGCCCGGCAAGGCCCTGCGCGACGCGCTCTGACGCACCTCCGCGGACGGGCGCGGCCGTTCCGGCTGCGTGCGCGTCGTCAGCGAGGCAGCAGTGGGTGCTTAGCTCAGTTGGTAGAGCGGCGCCCTTACAAGGCGTAGGTCGGCGGTTCGAGCCCGTCAGCACCCACCACCGCGCGCGCCGGGCAGTACGGCAGCCCCGCTAGAATCGGTCCTCGAGCCGTCGGCCTACCGGCCGCAGACCCAGCAAGGCGAACCACGGTTCGCCTTCTTCGTTTGCGCCGGCGTGCCGCCCGTCGTCCCACCCCTCACCACCGCGGGGCGCGTCCGTCGCGCCCCGGGCAAGGCCCGCGCCACATGTTCGATTTCATTCGCAAGCACACGCGGCTGATGCTTGGCTTGATCGTGCTGCTGATCATCCCGTCGTTCGTGTTCTTCGGCATCGAGGGTTACTCACGCTTCAGCGACGAGTCGATGACGAACGCGGCCATGGTCGGCAGCCGCGGCATCTCGCGCGCCGAGTGGGAGGCGGCGCACCAGCGCCAGGTCGAGCGCATGCGCCAGCAGATGCCGGGCGTGGACGTGAGGCTCTTCGACACGCCCGAGGCCAAGCGCCAGACGCTGGATCTCCTCGTGCAGGATCTGGTGCTGCGCCAGGCCGCGGCGCAGATGCACACGGCACCGGGCAACGAGCGGCTCGATCGCCTCTTCAAGACGGACCCGGCGATGGCGGGGCTGCGCAACCCCGACGGCAGCGTCAATCGCGACCTGATCGCGGCGCAGGGCATGACGTCCGAGATCTTCGCCGAACGCCTGCGTCAGGACTACGCGGTGCAGCACGTGCTCGACGCCGTGCGCGACAGCGGCTTCGTCGCTCCGGTCATGGTCACCGCGGATCTCGATGCGCTGCTGCAGCGTCGTGAACTGCAACTGCAACGCTTCGACGCGGCGAACTATGCCGCCACGATCAAGCCGAGCGAGGACGAACTGGCAGCCTACCACAAGGCGAACGCGGCGAAGTTCATGGCCCCCGAGCGCGCGACGATCGAGTACGTGGTGCTCGACCTCGAGGCCATCGGACAGGACATCACGCTTTCCGAGGACGACCTGCGCAAGTACTACGACGAGAACATCGCGCGCTACACCACGGCCGAAGAGCGACGCGCCAGCCACATCCTGATCAAGGCCGACAAGGACCAGCCCGCGGCCGAGCGGGCCAAGGCCAGGGCGCGCGCGGAAGCCATCCTCGCCGAAGTGCGCAAGGCGCCCGCGAGCTTTGCCGAGGTCGCGCGCAAGCAGTCGGAGGACACCGGTTCGGCCGGGCAAGGCGGCGACCTCGGCCTGTTCGGCCGCGGCACCATGGTCAAGCCGTTCGAGGACGCCGTGTTCGCGATGAAGAAGGGCGAGATCAGCGACGTCATCGAATCGGACTTCGGCTACCACATCATCGAGCTCACCGAGATCAGCGGTGGACAGAAGAAGCCCTTCGCGCAGGTGCGCGCGGAGATCGAGGCCGAGGTGCGCAAGGCGCTGGCGCAGAAGCGCTATGCCGAGGCCGCCGAGCAGTTCAGCGAGATGGTCTACCAGCAGTTCGACAGCCTGCAGCCGGTGGTCGACAAGCTCAAGCTGAAGCTTCACACGGCCGTCGTCGGACGTACGCCGGCCCCCGGCGCCACCGGCGTGCTCGCTTCCGAGAAGCTGCTCGCCGCGGTGTTCGGCAGCGAGTCGCTGGTCAACAAGCGCAACACCGATGCAATCGAGGTCGGGCCCAACCAGATGGCTGCGGCGCGCATCGTGAAGCACGAGCCGGCGCACGCGCTCGCGCTCGCCGAAGTGCACGATCAGGTGCGCGCCGCGGTGGTCGCCGAACAGGCGGCGGCACTCGCGCGCAAGGACGGGGAGACGCGCCTGAAGGAGGTGAGGAGCGGGCAGGCCGGTCTCGAGAAGACCGAGACGATCTCGCGTTCGCAGGCACAGGGCCTGCCGCGCGAGGTGGTCGACGCGGTGCTGCGCGCCGACATCGCGCAGGGGCCGGCCGTCGTCGGCGTCGATCTCGGCGAGCGCGGGTACATCGTGGCCAAGGTGCTGAAGGTCCTGCCGCGCGAACCGCTTCCCGGCGGCGACGCCCAGGCGCAGGCGCAGATCGCGCAGGCGCTGGCGGCCGCGGAGACGGACGCCTACCTCGCCGCGCTGAAGAAGCGCTACAAGGCCGAGATCGTGCAGTCCGTCGTCGACCAGGTGGCGCGCGCGGCGTCGGCGCCCTGATCGGTCGCGCCACGCGGCGACAGGCAAGGCGGGCGCACCGGCTATAATTTTCGGCTCGGCGGTGGCTGTAGCTCAGTTGGTAGAGTCCCAGATTGTGATTCTGGTCGTCGTGGGTTCGAGTCCCATCAGCCACCCCATCCGCCATCCCCAGGAACCGCAGCGAAATCGGTAGCTTGCGGCGCAGCACCCAGCGCTCGGGACGAGCGCGGCGGCACGGATCGAGATCGGTTTGCGGGGCGACGCGCATCCGCATCACGGCGCAGTCAACGCTACGCAGCCCGCCAGCGGCGCCCGTCAGGGGGGATAGATTCGGCGGTGAATGGCGTCGACGTGACGACTCCACCCGGGCCGCATGTGTTGCTGTGCACCTAGAACCAGGCGAGCGACGAGCACCGGGTCACGCAGCGGCGCAAGGACCGCGACGATCTGGCGCGGCTCAAGGCGTAGGCCTGTTCGGCCGCGCGGCCCACCGGGGCGAGATGCCATGGTCTTCGCACCATCGCCGCGCGATCACCTCCATGGCCTCGCGCTCGAAGGCGAACCAGGTCTCGCGTTGGGTCGGATGCGCGGCCAGCACGTCCTTGAAACCACGGAAGGGCTTGTGCGCTGTCGCAGCGCCTGCCCGAGCGCCCGGGCGAGGCGATCATCGCCGCACTGATCGACGAAGTCCTCCATGACGCCGAAGGCCTCGGACGACTCGATGGGCTCGATGAACAGCCAGCGGTCGTCATCGCGAGGATCCTCGTCGGCTTCGTCGTCGCCATCGGGTCCGATGAGGGACAGGATCGCCCCGGAGTCGAGGTTCAGCCAGTGGCTGCACTCCCCGAGCGGGTGACGCGAATTCAAGGCCCAGGTCAGCTCCTCGAGGTCGATGGTCAACACCCGCGCGGCATCGCCACCGCGAGCGCGCGCGGTGCCGTCCGTGCTCATCGCGATATCTCCAGGGCGTCCCACAAAAACTGGTAGGACACGGCGGGGCGCCCTTGGGCTGTGGCCTGCCGACGCTCGCTGTCCTCGTACTCGCGCAGCAGGCCCTTCACGCGCTCCAGGCCCGCTGGCGTTCTGATGGCCTGGCGCGGTGTTCGCCCCTCCAGGGCTGGAATCGTCTCGTCGGCCCATTTGGCGTAGTGGCGATGGAGCACTTGCTCGATGGCCTGTGCGATGACTTCGGGCGGTAGATCCGGCGTACTTCCGGATGAGGCTCCTGGCGTGCGGCCGGCATTGCCGCCGCCCGCCCGGCTGAATTGACCTGCGGGATCGGTGATCTCGCGCGTGAGGTGCTGCACGGCCGCGCCGGCCACGCCTTCGAACCAGGCACGGCCAGCATCGGCCAGCCGCTGCGTGCGGTGGAAGAGTTCGACGCGGTCGGTGCTGCGTCCCGGGTTGACGGTCGACAGGCTGCGCTGCGCGCCGTCACTGCCTTCGACCAGGCGCTGCCATCCCTGCGGCGCATCGCCGCTGACATCGGGCTGAGACGCCATCGAGGCGGCGAGCGCCGCTGCATCGAGCACGCGGTAGTGGTCGGTCACCAGGAGCAGGGGATCGCCGGTCGACGCGTCCTGGATCTGCGGCAGCGCTGCGGGCTCGAGCCACTGGTCCAGCCAGGCGCTGGCGATGGCCAGCTCGAGCAGATCGCGCTGGTTGTCCACGTGGAACTTCAATTCGGCAGCACCGGCCAGCGTCTGCCGGGCCTTTGCCAATACCGTGGCCTCCGCCAACTTGGAGAAGGGATAAATGGCCCCCGAGAGTTCGAGGTGGCGGTCGGTGCCCGCGCCGGTGACGACCTCCATGATGCGCGCGCCCAGCAGCATGCCCGCTCTTGCAGTGCGGCTGCCGCTGATCTCGCGCACTGGCTGCGGCGCGGCCTGCGGGTCGAGTTCGTCGAGCAGGGTCATGCCGGCCTCAGGTTGCACGTCGGTGACCCGATACAGGCGCAGCGGCCGTGCGCGCAGCTGAGCGATCCAGTCGCGCTGGTCGGGTGTGAGATACGGGCCCTCGCGCCCCAACAGGTAGGCGTTGATCTCACGCAGGCCACCGCGGGCGTGGATCTCCCCGCGTGCGAGCAACCACTCGCCGGCGTTGATCGACACCATGGTCATGCCGTCTTCGTCCAGCCGCCAGCTGTCTTGCGGAGCTTCCGGCCGCCAGAGGTCCAGCAGGGCCTCGAACGCGTTGCGCCAGCCTTTGCGATGCCGCTCAGCCAACCACGAGATCGCGACGCGGGCCGCGTCTTCGTGATCGCGCGGGCGCAGGGGGTGAATGTTCATGTTCGAGATCAGGTGCGGTGGGTGAAGCTGGGCGAGCTGGTGCCAAACGAAGTCACGGCACGGCGCTCGCCGTCGGCGATGGACATGCCAGGAGCATGACGCTTCGTGGTTGTGTATGCTATTGTCATACATCCGTAGAGAGATGTCCTCATGCCAAGCGCCTCCACCACCGTTCTGAGTGTTCGCGTCAATGCCAGCGAACGGGCCTTGCTCGAGGCCGCAGCCGAACAGGCCAGCACCAGTCTCAGCGACTTCGTGAGGCGGCGCGCCCTCGAAGCCGCTGAGACCGATCTGCTCAATCGCCGCATCGTGACGATTCCAGCGAAGGACTGGGCCCGGTTCGAGGCCTGGGCTGGCTCGCCTGCGCGGGAAGTGCCGGCGCTTCGAAAACTGTCCAAGTCTCGCCCGGTCTGGCAGAAGTGACCTCAGGCGCGATGGCCGCCTTCACACCGCCGCGGCCTCTCGCGGCCGATGACGACGCAGTGGCCTTCGATTGCGGGCGCGACGCGTTGAACCACTGGTTCCGCCGCCATGCTTGGCGCAATCAGGAACTGGGGGTCACGCGGACCAGCGTGGTCTGCGATGCGGAAGCCGGCAGCATCGTCGGCTACGTGAGCCTGTCGACGGCGCAGGTCGAGCGAGCCTGGTTGCCGAAGGCGCAGCAACGCAATCGACCCGACCCGCTGCCCGCCATCCTCCTGGGCCAGTTGGCGGTCGACCTGCGGTGGCAGGGGCAGGGCATTGCGCGATCGTTGATGTTCTATGCGCTCACCACGGCGGTGCGCCTGTCCGCCCAGGTCGGCTGCTTCTGCGTGCTGACGCATCCGCTGGATGACGAGGTGCGGGCGCTCTATGCGGCCTTCGGATTCGAAGACCTTCCGTTCGATCCTGCGCGCAGCATGGCGGTTCGGATCGCGGACCTCGTTCGCAGCGGCTTTGGGGCCGCTGGCTGAGCTTGCATCTCCCGCTCACTGGCGTCAACGTGGCGGGAGGGGCCGTTGCGATGGCGACAGGATCGCCCCGCCCGTCCTCCGGGTACCTTGGCCGCGGGGCAGGCGCTGCTGCTAGCATTCCCGCGAGTTTCAATCCACCGAGCGGGTGCACGCCATGAGCCTCTTCGACGTCATGATGAATGCAGGGACCAAGGTCCCGACCACCGAAGCCGAGCGCGACGAACTGGTCATCACCGAGGTCTCGACGGGCTACTGGACCTACCACCTCTCGCGCCGGCGCAACATCATGCGCGGCCTGTGCGGCGCGCCGACCCTGCCCACGGCCATGCCGCTCTCGGCCTGGGGCGCGCCGGGCGACGAGAGCCTGCCCAAGCACAAGCACCCCGCGTACTGCGAGAAGTGCGCCAGGATCGCCTGGCCCGAGGGCAAGCCGGACACGCCGGGCTGATGCCGGCCTGAGGCGGGCCGCAGGCTCGCGCGGCGCTGCGCCACCATGGATCGGGGCCAGCTGCAGCGGCGGCGGCTCTTCACCGCCTTGCTCCCGCCGCCCTCGGCGTGCGCGGCGATCGACGCCGAGCGTCGGCGCTGGATGAAGCGCGCTGCCGAGCGCATCCGACCGGCTGTCGAGCGCTTGCACCTCACGCTGCAGTTCCATGACGCCGTCGATCGAGAGCAGGAGCAGGCCTGGATTGCAGCGCTGACGACGCTGCGCTTCTCGCCCTTCGAAGTCGTGCTCACGCACGCACAGGTCTGGATGGCGCCTCGCGGCGCGATCGTCGTGCTGCGCGCAAGGCCGAGCGCCGCCTTGATGGACCTGCAGGAACGCACGGCAAGTCTGGCCGCGCAGGCCGGCTTGGCACGCGAAGCGCGGCCCTTCAAGCCCCACGTCACCGTGCTGCGCACGGCAGAGCGCGTGGCGATCGAAGCGCTGAGCAGCGACGTCTCCTGGCGCGCCCGGGAAGTTGCGCTGGTCTGGTCGGATCTGCAGGCGAAGCCGCCGTGCTACCGGCTGCTCGCAAGCTTCGGCAGCGCCAGCTGCGAAGGCAAGACCGCCTCGAGCCGCAGGCCTGTGGGGTGACCAGCCACCGGTCGGTGGCGCCAAGCCTGAGGGGTAGCGTCAGCGACGTCTTTCAGCTCGCTTGGAGCGGCTCACGACCCGAATGCCCCCGGCTCTGCCGGAGGATGGCTGCTGGCGCAGGGCCGCGAGCGATCGCGCGGCGCTGTGTCGGGTCTGGTCCGGCGCGTAGCGGTGCTCGGCACCGACGGGGCAAGCCTGGCGCGCGGGGCAGTCGAGCGCACACGGCGACCGATCGCGCAGCCTCTGTATCCTGCAGGCTGCGGTGTCCATGACGTCGTTCCCGAGCGCCTGCGCCGGGCAGGCGCGGATGCAGGGCTTTTCGGTGCAGTCGAGGCAGGGATGGCCGACGCTCCGGCGCGGCGTCGCGGGGAAGCGGGTGTCGGCGAGGATCGCGACGCGATAGGCGAACCAGCTGCCCCACTGCGGATCGATGCCGATCATGAACGGCGACGTGTGATGCCAGCCCGCGAGCATTCCCAGCCGTTGCAGGCCCAGGTGCCGGTCCTGTGGCAAACCTCGCGGGTAGACGACGCGGTAGCGCGCCTTCGGTGCCGCCTCGGCCAGCCAGAGCGCGGCGACGCGCAGGCTGTAGTCGTCGATCGGGTGCTCGCCGCGCACGCCTTGCGCCAGCAGGCGTTCCCACAGTCGGCGCCCTGCGTGGGCGAGCAGGATCAGCTGGCGCTCATGGGGCTGCAGCGCCAGCGGCGCCAGCAGCTCGTGCGGCAACTGCGCGAGCTCGAAGACATGCTGCCGGTTCAGGCCGGCTTCGTCGAGCAGGTGCTGCAGCGCAAGGCCGCTCATCGCGCGCCTCGGTGCACGGCGCGTGCCGCGCGTCGCATCCGGGAGCGCAGCGGCGTGCTCATGATCCGCCCACGCCGGCGTCCGGCGACGTCGCGAACGCGTGATCGCCGACGTGACCGATGACGATGTCCATGAGTTCGTTCGTGATTTCGTCCTGTCGATGGGTCGACATCTGGCGCCGCAACTCGTCCAGGCGCTCGTCGACCGACTGCTCGGCCTGCTGCATCAGCGCCAGCCGTGCCGCGTTCTCGGTGGCGATGGCCTCGGCCGCGGCGCGGAAGAGGCTGGCGAAGAGGTGGTTGCGCACCAGGGCCGCGAGCAGCGCCTGCGGCGCCATGGCGAAGTCCGGCAGCGCGCGCGAAGGCCAGCGCCGCGGTGCCTGCAGCAGGCCGGGGGCCAGCGGCAAGAGCGTGCGCACCAGGGGCAGCCGGGCGCCATGCTCGGCACGCCGCGTGTACGCCAGCGTGACGCCGAGCGCGGCGAGCGGCTCGCCGCGGCCGGCCTGTTCGAGGCGCGTGACGATGCCGGCGGCGACGCGCGCGATGCCCTCGGCCGAAGCCGGCGGCATCAGCACCTGGTCGGGCGGCAGCCCGCGCTCCTGCAGCGCAGTCGCCAGGCGCGCGCCGATGCAGAGCACGAGGCGGCGCGCCGGCGCGTGCGTCCCGGCGTCCAGCCACTGCCGCAGGCTGTGCGCGACGAGCTCGTTGTAGTTGCCGCAGAAGCCGTGGTCGGACCCGAAGGCCACCAGAACCTGTTGCCTCGGCGCGGTCGCGGCAGGCAGCGCCTGCGAACCCATGCGGAAAGCGAAAGCCGTGAAGCCGCGCCGCACCGTGGCCTGGTAGGCCTCGATCGCCGTGGCTGCCTGTTCGTAGGGCGTGGCGTTGATGGCCGCCATCGTCTTCATCGTGCGCACGATGCCGCGGATGCTGCCGAGCGTGCGCGCGCGCTGCGCCAGGCGTTCGAGGTCCTGTGCCATCAGCGCCGGGGCGCGTCCGTCGGCGGCGCCGTTGCCTGCACGCCCTTGACCGGCCCTGCGGTCTGCGCCGCCTGCGATCCGCGCCACGCGGCCAGGGCCTGGCGCGCGACCTCGGCGATCGCCTCCTGCTCGGCCTCGCCGAGTGCCAGCTGCTCCTCGATGCGCGGCGCCAGATGCACGAGCTCGCGCCGCGCGCTTGCGCGCACGGCGTCCATCGCCGCGGCGATGTCCTGCTCGCTGCAGTCGTCGAAGACGCCGCGCATCGCGGCGGCAAGCACCGCGATCTGCTCCAGCAGCGGCATCGGGTCGCGCTCGCCCTGGCGCAGCGCCAGGCGCACGGCCGTACCGCGCTGCAGGCGTGCGCGCACGCCCGGGTCCAGGCGCGTGCCGAAGCGGGCGAAGTCCTCCAGCGCCTCGAACTGCGACAGCGTCACCCGCAGGTTGGCCGCGACCTCGCGCAGGCTGCGGCTTTGCGCCTTGCCGCCGACGCGCGAGACCGAAAGCCCCAGGTCCACCGCCGGGAACTGGTTCTTCTGCACCAGCCGCGGCGAGAGATAGATCTGGCCGTCGGTGATCGAGATCAGGTTCGTCGGGATGTAGGCGGAGAGGTTCTCGGCCTCGGTCTCGACGACGGCGAGCGCGGTGATCGAGCCGCCGCCGTGGTCGGGGCCGAACTGGCCGGCGCGCTCGAGCAGCCGCGCGTGCACGTAGAAGATGTCGCCCGGGAAGGCCTCGCGCCCGGGCGGGCGGCGCAGCAGCAGCGACAACTCGCGGTAGGCGCGCGCGTGGTGCGTGAGGTCGTCGAAGACGAGCAGCACGTCCTTGCCCTGCGCGCAGAAGTGCTCGGCCATGCTCATCGCGGCGTAGGGCGCGAGGTAGGCCAGACCCGGCGCCTCCTCGTCGCCGGTGTTGACGACGATGCTGCGCGCCAGCATGTCGTGATCGGCCAGCGCCTGCACGACGCGCGCCACGGCGTCGCCGCGCTGGCCGATGGCGCAGTAGATGCACAGCAGCCCGGTGCCGCGCTGGTTGAGCATGGCGTCGAGCGCGAGCGAGGTCTTGCCCGTCTGGCGGTCGCCGATGATGAGCTGGCGCTGGCCCAGGCCGACGGGAATGGCGGCGTCGACGGCCTTGATGCCGGTGGCCAGCGGGCGCGAGACCGGACGGCGCGCGAGGATGCCCGGCGCCTCGGCCTCGAGCGCGCGCTGCGCCACCGCCGCCACCGGTCCCTTGTCGTCGCGCGGTCGCCCCATGGCGTCGACGGTCCGGCCGAGCAATGCCGATCCCACCGGCACGGTGGCGACCTTGCCGGTGCGATGCACGCTCTCGCCCGCATGGATGGAACGCGCGGGACCCAGCAGCACGACGCCCAGACGCCCGGGCTCGAGGTCCATCACCAGGCCGTGCACGCCGCTGGCAAGGACGAGCTGCTCTTCGGCCAGCGCGCGCGCCAGCCCGGAGACGGTGGCGACGCCGTCGCCGACGTGCGTGACGATACCGGTCTCGACGAGCTGCGGCCCAGGCGTGGGCAGGGCCAGCAGGCGCGCGCGCCACTGTTCGAAGGCGTCGGCGGGGTCGACGATCGGGGGCGCGGCGTGCATGGCTTCAGCGCGTGGCCGCCGCGGCAGGCGCGGCACCGCCGCCGGGGTGTCGCGCCGGAAGGCAGGCGGCCTGGTCCTGCAGCACGGCGCTGTCGAAGCCGTCCATGAAGCTGTCGATGGTCCATTCCACGCGCGCGCCGCCGAGCTGGGCCACGAGCCCCGGGGCCTGGGTCTCGTCGACCGCGAAGCGCAGCTGCACCCCCGGCAACAGGCGGCCGAACTCCGCGCGCACCTGTTCCTGCACGGTTTCGTCCAGCGCCGCCTGCGTGCTCAGCAGCGCGAGCTTGCTGTCGCCGGCGGCGCCGGCGAGCTCGCTTCCCATCGACGCGAACCGGCGGCCCGCGTGGCGCGCGATCGCTGCCTCGAGCGGCGCATCGGCGAGATCGTGCATCACCTTGCGCGTGAGTTCGAGCAGCGTCAGCGCTCCCGCCTGCTGCAGGCGCTGCACGAACTCGGCGCGCTCGCCCTCGAGGTGGCGCTGCCACTCCTCCTGCTCCTGCGCGCGCAGCGAACGCGCTTCGGCCAGGATCTGCTCGCGTTCCTGCTCGGTGACGCGCAGCGCCTGAGCCAGCATCGCCTCGCGCTCGGCGGCGACCTGCCCGTGCCGGCGCAGGAAGTCCTCCTCGGCCGCGAGCGCCTGCGCGCGTGCCTCCTCGGCCGCGGCCAGGCGGCGCGCGATCTCGGCCTCGCGCGCGTCGATGCCGTCGAGGATCGGGCGGTAGAGGAAGCGCTTCAGCAGCCAGACGAGCAGCAGGAAGTTGGCGAGCTGCGCGGCGACGGTGACCCAGTCGATGGACATGGCGGCCTCAGCCTCCGACGGCCGGCTTGACGGCGTCCCAGAAGGGGTTGGCGAAGATGAGGATGAGCGCGACGACGAAGCAGTAGATGCCCGAGGACTCGACCATCGCCAGGCTGACGAAGAGCGTGCGCGAGAGCGTCGGTGCGGCGTCGGGCTGCTGCGCGATCGCCGCCATCGCCGCGGCCGCGGCGCGCCCCTCGCCGAGCGCGGCGCCGAAGGAGCCGATGGCCACGGTCAGCCCTGCGGTGAGGACGGAGATGAGGGCAACGAGGGTGAAGTCGGTCATGGCGCGGCGTCCGGATCGTCTGCAGGCGGTGGATCGGCCATCGCCGCGGCGATGTAGACCGCGGCGAGGGTGGCGAAGATGTAGCCCTGGATCACGCCCACCAGCAGGCTGAACAGGTTCATGATCACGGGGAAGAAGAAGGGCGCGATGCCCAGCAGGATGGCGGCGATGACGGCGCCGCTCATGACGTTGCCGTAGAGGCGGATCGCCAGCGAGATCGCGCGCGAGACTTCGCCCAGGAGGTTCAGCGGCAGCAGCAGCAGCGAGGGTTGCCCGAACTTGGCCAGATACTGGCGCAGGCCCCCGTGCGCGACGCCGAAGGCCGGCACCGCCAGCAGCACCGCCAGCGTCAGCGCCACGGTGGTGGAGAGCGAGCCCGTGGGCGATCTGAAGCCCGGCACGACGGAAAGCACGTTGGCGGTGGCGATGAAGAGGAAGAGCGTGCCGGCGAAGATCATGACGCGATGCACCGCGCGCTGCGCGACGGCGCGGATCTGCTCCTCGATCAACTGCACGAGGACTTCGAGCGCGTTGCGCCAGCGGCTCGGGGGCGCGTCGGGGCGCAGGTTTCGCGTGGCCAGCCAGGACACGCCCACCAAGAGCGCCATCACGATCCAGGTGTTGACGATGGTCGCGTTCAGGCGCAGGACGCCGAACTCCAGCACGATGCTGTCATCGGGTGTGAGCTGCATTCAGCGTCCCTCCGCGCCGAGCGGCGGGGCCGCCGCCGATCCGCGCGCGCGTCGCAGCGCCAGCGTGCGCACGAGCAGGAAGGCCAGCAGCAGGCCGGCCAGCGATCCCAGCGCATGCGTGCGCGCGCCGAGCCAGGCGCCCAGCGCCAGCAGCAGGGTCACGCGCAGCGCGAAGCTCGCCAGCAGCACCAATGCCGGGTGCCTCGCGCGCAGCGCTCGGCGCATGCCCAGGGCCAGGCCCGCGAAGTAGAGCGCGCAGGCCGGCAGCCCGAGCCCGAAGCCCGCGGCGGCGGCGAGCAGCACGCGCTCATCGACGTCAATCACGCGGCGGCTCCTGTGCGGACGAAGGCGGCCGGTCGGCCGCGGACTTGCGGTTCTCGCGCGCGATCCAGTCCCAGGCCACCAGCGCGCCGAGCGCGATGCCGCCGAGCATGAGCGCCAGCGTCCAGGAAAAGCGCTGCGGCACGACGCGATCCAGCCACAGGCCGAGCAGGGCGCCGCCGACGGTGGGCAGCGCGATCGACCAGCCGACGACGCCGAAGGCGCCGAGGCCGCTCAAGGGGCTGTCGCCCGGGTGACGGCGTCGATGCTGCATGCGCTGGGCGCCGCGGCGGATGCCGTCCAGCGCCGAGGAGTCTTCTTCGTTCATGCCGTATTCCGTCCTTGCGCGCCTCAGCGCTCGGGCTTTCGCAAGGCGCCGAACTGGCGCACGATGCCGGTCTCGAGGCGCGAAAGCGCGGTGCGTGCGACGCGCTCCTCCTCGTCGACCTCGTGCAGCGACGCGGCGACGGCCGCGGACAAGGCGTCGAGGCTGTCGCCGCGCACGCCGCGGCGGACCGCGATGTCGACCTGCTGGTCGTGCTTGACGAGCAGGCCGTGGTCGATGCCGAAGAACAGCTCGGATCCCGCCGTGTCGGTCACCACCAGCACCGAGGGCACGAGCGCGGCGACGTGGTCGGCGTGGCCCGGGAGCAGGCCGAAGGCGCCGCTCTCGGCCACGGCGTGGAGCTTGCGCGCGCTCCCGCTGTAGAGCAGGCGCGTGGGCAGGCGCACGCTGACCTGCATCGCGGCCGGGAGCTTCATGCCGCCTGTGCCGGGCGCGGCAGCGACCCGATCATGTAGTAGTGCATCTCGTCGTCGTCGAAGCGGCTGCGCGCAAGAATGCTCTCGCAGCCCGCGAGCGTCTCGTGCAGCGGCACGCGCGCGCCCGGCGTGCCGCTGAACATCTCGGCGACATGAAACGGCTGCGTGAGGAAGCGCTCGAGCCGCCGCGCGCGCGCGACGACGGCGCGGTCCGATGCCGAAAGCTCCTCCAGGCCGAGCATGGCGATGATGTCGCGCAGCTCCTCGTACTGCGCCAGCGTGCGCCGCACCGCGCGCGCGACGTCGTAGTGGCGCTGGCCGACCACGGAAGGCGCCAGCATGACCGAGCTCGAGGCCAGCGGATCGACCGCCGGGTACAAGCCCTCGCTGGCGCGCTTGCGCGAGAGCACGACCGAGGCCGAGAGGTGCGAGAAGATGTGCACCG
>JAIXKR010000100.1 GCA_026932235.1 Burkholderiales bacterium | reverse complement strand
GATCCGCAGCGCCGGCATCACCGACCTGCGCCACGCCTATCTGCTGGACGAGGACTGGCAAGGGCGCGACCGCTTCGAACGCGCTTCCGGCCACCAGGCGGCGCTACCCTTGCCGCAAGGGGTGCAGTGCTTCGCGATTGCCGCGACCACCGGCGGCAGGATCGGCGACCTGAAGGACCGCCTGGTCGGCGACGGGCTGGTCCCGCTGGCGAGCGCGCTCGGCTGCCATGCGCAGGATGACCGCAACCTGATGTTTCCGGAATCGCGGCAGTGGATTGCCCGCAAGACGGGGCATCTGGGCCTGCTGCGCAGCCGGGCGGTGCAGGCGCGGATCAGGCGGTGGCTGGGGGCGGGCTGAAGCCCGCCCTCGGCCGCTTTCCGTGCATCCCTCTATTTGCCGAAAATCCCCTTGACGGCCTTGCCGACGCCCCCCACCGCGCTGCCGGCGGCCTCGACGCCCTTTTGTCCGATCGCACCGGCGCCCTTCGCCAGCCCTTCCACGCTGAGGCCCAGCACGTCGCCGAGCGAGGAGGCGACTCGAGTGGAAAATCCCTCGTTCAGCCGGAAGTTCGGATCGTCGAGCTTGCCGTCCAGGGTGAACTTGATGCTGATCCGGTCGTTCTTGTCCTTCATCATCCCCACCACCGCGGCACGCGGCATGCCCATGAAGGTGCCGCCGGATTCGAGCTCCAACCCGTTCAGCGTCAGCGTACCCGGCGCGTGCAGGTGGTTGGCCTTGATGGTGGATTGCAGGTCGAGGTCGAGCGTGCCCTTCCTGACGCCGCCCTCGGACGCCTTCAGCAGGTAGGGCTGCAGGGCGATGAGGTCGACGCCGCGCAGGGTGTTGCGCAGCTCGGAGTCCTTGCTGGCGAACGTCATCCAGCCGTCGATGAGGATCTTGCCGTCGCTCCTGACGCCCTTCAGCACGCCGTCGAGGTGCAGTCTGGATTTGGCCTTGAGGTCCGGCAGATGGAGATCCGTGACCTTGGCCTGCAACTGCTCCAGTCGCACCTTGTGCGCCGGCTTCCGCACGGTGGCGTCGAAGAACTCGAGCGCGCCGTCCTTCAGTTCGATGGCGCCGATGCTCACCTCCGGCCCCTTGCCGGGCTCCTTCTTCTCTTCTTTTTTCTCCAGCAGGCTCGGCACGACACGCAGCTTGCCGTCCGTGCTGCGCAAGGCCGACACGTAGCCGCCCTCGACGACGATGCTGGAAATGCTCACCTTGGCGGAGAGCAGGGCAAGCAGGTCGGGCGCGACGCGGATGCGCTCGGCGCGCAGCGTGTCGGGCGCCGGCCAGCCGGCGGGCGCCTTGACGCGCAGCTTGAGCACTTCCACCGAGGTCAGGCCGAGGCGGATTTCGCCGATTTCGCTCTCCGGCCCGAGCGCCTGCTCGACTTTTCCCTTGAGTGCCTTGGCGCCGAAGTAGAGTCCGGCGGCGACCAGTACGGCCAGCCCTGCGACAACGGCAAGCCCAATGGCTATCCAGCGCTGCGATTTCTGCTCGGCCATGGCTGATCCTCCCGATACGGTGGCTATCCGAATTGTAGCCGTCAAATGACGCCGATGCCGACGGCCAGCATGCTGAGCGAACCCATCTCGATCCCCTCCACCGGAAAGCTCACCGGATCGCCTTCCCGCTGCGCACCAATGCAGTACAGCAGCGGCAGGTAATGTTCCGGCGTCGGTACCGCCAGGCGCGCCTGCGCGTCGAGACCCTCCCAGGCCACCAGCGCCGCGTGGTCATGCCGCAACAGCCGCGCCTTGACCGCCTGCTCGAAGCGCAGCGCCCAGTCGTATGCAGCCGATGGCGCTTCCCGCCTCAGCATGCCAAGGTTGTGCACCACGTTGCCGCTGCCCAGGATCAACACGCCTTCGTCGCGCAAGGCCGCCAGGCGCGCACCGTTATCGTAGTGGAATTGCGCCGGCTGCCGGCGGTCGATGCTCAACTGCACGACGGGAACGTCGGCCGCCGGGAACAGATGAGCCAACACCGACCAGGCGCCGTGGTCGATGCCCCAGGCATCGTCCGCCGCCACCGCGAGCGGCTGCAGGCATTCCCGCACGCGGGCGGCCAATGCCGGACTGCCCGGCGCGGGATAGCGGAAATCGAAAAGCGCCTGCGGAAAGCCATGGAAGTCGTGGATCGTCCTCGGCGCTTGCATCGCCGTCACCGCGCTGCCAAGGACATACCAGTGCGCGGAAATGGCCAGAATCGCGGACGGGCGCGGCAGCGCCTGGCCGAGGCGCCGCCAGGCGGCGGTGTGGCGATTGTCCCCCAGCGTGTTCAGCGGGCTGCCGTGCCCGATGAACAGCGCCGGCATGCGCGGCATTACTGGCGGCGCGGCTGCTGGCGCGGCCCGCCCTCCCGCATCAGCGCCTCGATGCGCTCGGCGACCTGCCGCG
>JAIXKR010000127.1 GCA_026932235.1 Burkholderiales bacterium | reverse complement strand
GTCGCGCGACCTTCACAGGTCGCGCGTGGATTGAAGCGTGGCGCGCTGCGACGGAGCAGAGCCCGCACAGACCGAGGCGCGGCGCGCCCAGGACGAGGACTGTGTCGCCTACGCTGCATGGCACGCTCTGCAGCCTGTGGGGCCCGCCGTCCCTTGGCGCAGGCACGCTTGGTCGCCTGCGCATTCCGACGGGCCCAAGCGTCTCGCCGGGTCCGGACGCGCCAGCCTGCGCGACCCGTAAGCCGACGAGGACTGGCCCTCACCGCTGGCCACGCTCTTCGTCCAGGCGTTTGCGCAGCACCCGCAGGCGCTCGAGGTCCGTCTCGTTCTGCGCCTTGTACTTCGCAGCCACCGCAGCCATCTCCGTGCTGATCGACTGCTCCCAGGCCGCGCCCGCGAGGTTGTTGCGCGCGCGACTCTTGCTCTGCCGCAACGCCTGCAGCTCGCGGTCCATTCGCGCATTGCGCTCGTCGATGCCGGCCTCGATCTCGGCCACAGACTGCGCGAGCGCCTGCACGCGCCGCTCGTGCTGCATCCCGGCCAGCATCCGCTGCTCCACAGTCGGTCCCGCAGCGGCATCGCCAGCGGTCTGGTGGATACGCACCGTCGACTGCGTCTGCTCGGCTGCGCAGGGCCGTTCCTGATAGCTCACGCGCCCATCAGCGCCCTTGCACTGGTAGACCGCGTGGGCAGCGATCGGCGCAGCCAGGATGACCAATGCCAGCATCTTCATGGCTCGCCTCATGCTGTACCACCACTTGGCATCTTCGCATTTGCGAACAGGTGACACAAGAACCCACAGTTCGCCTCGACTCCGCTAGTCCTCGAACTGCCCCCGCGTCGCGCGACCTTCACATCTGGCGCGAGGAGCTTGAAACAAGGCCGCGAGGATGGAGAACCGCACAAGCGGCCCCGACGAGCCGCGCCTAAGATCGGTGCTCCGCAAGCGCCGCGACCGGTAGCTTGCTTCGCATCGCTTGACCTCGACCCGGATGCTGCTCATGCAGCGCAGCGCACCTTCTCTTCGTCGTCTTGCCTTCGTCGCCGCAGGCTCCATTTGCCGCCTGCGTCGGAGCCCGCGCGCTACCAAGCTGTGCGCTGCGCAGAGCGCCGCCATGGCGCTTGCGGCCGGCCTGCTCGTGTGCGTGGTTCCGTCGGCACGGGCTCAGGCCGTTCTGCCCACGCTGAGCCTGGAGTCGCTGCCGCGGCCGAGTACGCCGCCGCCCGAGCGCGGGCTGGTCGTGCCGGCGCAGGTGCAGCGCTGGCGGCAGGAGGGGCAGGCCTACGAGTATGGCGAAGGCGTCGAGCCAGACGCGGTGAAGGCGGCGCAGTTCTATTGCCGCGCAGCGCGCTATGGGGATCCCGAGGCGCAGTACAGCCTGGCCTGGATGCTGACCAATGCGCGCGGCATCGAGCGCGACGAGGCGCAGGCCGCGCACCTCTTTGCGGCCGCGGCCGAGCAAGGCCACGCGCAGGCCACGGCGATGGCGCAGCGCCTGGGCACGCCGCGCGGCGAGCCCCCGCCCTGCCTGCGTGCGCCCGAGGAGGACCCGCCCCTGCTGGCGCAGCGCGCGCCGGCGCCGCCGCGCGTGCTGCTGCCCCCCGGGGGCGGGCGGCCCGCGCCCTTCCCCAGCCCGACGCTGCTGCCACCACCGCCGCCGCCAGCCGGCGCGCCGCCGCAGATCGTGCGCTTCGTCGAACTGGTGGCACCGGAGTACGAGCTGCAGCCGCACCTCGTGCTGGCGCTCATCAAGCAGGAATCGAACTTCGACCCGCTGGCAGTGTCGCCCAAGAACGCGCAGGGGCTGATGCAGCTCATCCCCGATACCGCCCGCCGCTTCAAGGTGCGCAACATCATGGATCCGGCGCAGAACCTGCGCGGCGGCATGGCCTATCTGCGCTGGCTGCTGGCGACCTTCGAGGGCGATCTTGCCCTCGCGCTCGCCGCCTACAACGCCGGCGAAGGCGCGGTCGAGCGCTACCGCGGCATACCGCCCTATGCCGAGACGCGGCTCTACGTGCGGCGCATCATCGCCGCCATCAACGGTCAGCGCTCGCACCCCTTCGACGCCAGCGTGGCGCCGCCCTCGCCGATGCTGGTGCTGCTGAAGGCGCGGCTGGCGCGCACGAACTGAGATGCCGAGCCGCGCGGCTCGCTTGACCACGCGACCGGTCCTGACCAAGATCGGCGCCCAAGGCGCGCTGCGCCGCGCGCGCACCGCGACACCGCCTGTATCATTCAGAACCCTGGAGCCGCGCACCATGAACCCTTTCCGACACCTGCTGCTGGGCGCGGGCAACCAGCCGCCGCTGGGCACCTGGCTGGTCAGCGCCAGCGCGCTGCTGGCCGAGGCCGCGGGCCATGCCGGCTTCGATTTCGGCGTCATCGACATGGAGCACGGGCCGCTGGACATGGCCGACGTCGTGCACCTGCTGCAGGCGGTGGCGGCCACGCGCATGGTGCCGCTGCTGCGCGTGCCCTGGAACGACACGGTGACGATCAAGCGCGTGCTCGACGCCGGCGCCACCACGCTGCTCGTGCCCTTCGTGCAGAACGCGGCCGAGGCCGCGGCGGCGGTGGCGGCCACGCGCTATCCACCGCAGGGCGTGCGCGGCATGATGGGCATGAGCCGCGCCGCACGCTACGGCATGCAGGCCGACTACCTGACCCACGCCAACCGCGACATCGCGCTCGTCGTGCAGGTCGAGACCGAAGCCGCGCTGGCCGAGCTGCCGGCGATTGCCGCCGTCGACGGCGTGGACGCGATCTTCGTCGGCCCGGCCGATCTCTCGGCCTCGATGGGCCTGCCCGGGCAGTTGCGCCACGCGCGCGTGATGGAGGCCATGACCGGCGTGGCGCAGCAGTGCCGGGCGCTGGGCAAGCCCGTGGGCAGCGTGGGCAGCGAGCTCGAGGTGCTGGCGCAGTACCGCGCCGCGGGCTTCGACTTCATCGCCGTCGACTCCGATCTGGGCCTGTTCATGCAGGGCGCGCGCAGCGCCTTGCGCGCGCTGCGCGGACGCGAGGGCGAGCACGTGCACGACCTCGCCGCGGGCACGCGCGAATCCTGAGCCTGCAAGGGCGCCGTCGCGGCGCCGGCCGCGTCGTGCAGGACGCGCGCCTACACTGCCGCGCCATGAATTCCCGCCTTCTTCGCCTGCTCGCGGCGCTGGCCTGCGGCCTGGCCCTCTCCAGCGCCGCCCTGGCCCAGCTCGTTTCCACGTCGAGCACGGCCGCCGCCAGCGCCGCGCAAGCCTCGGTCTCCGCGGCGGCGCAGGCCGATGCCGCGCTGCCGCCCATCCCCGAACGCGAGCCGGCACCCGGCGACAGCGCGCAGTGGCGGCGCCTCGTGCTCGACAACGGCATCAAGGTGCTGCTGCTCTCGGACCCCAAGCTCAACGTCTCGTCGGTGGCGCTGGCGGTGGCCGCGGGTTCGCTGGACGATCCGCCCGCGCGCCAGGGGCTGGCGCACTTCCTCGAGCACATGCTCTTCCTCGGCACGGCGAAGTATCCGGATGCGGCGGAGTTCGACGCCTATTTGCGCCAGAACGGCGGCAGCAACAACGCCTATACCGCCGAGGATCACACCAACTACTTTCTGGCCATACGCCACGAGGCCTTCGAGGGCGCGCTCGACCGCTTCGCGCAGTTCTTCATCGCCCCGCTGCTGGACGCCCGCTACACCGAGCGCGAGATGCACGCCGTGGCCTCGGAGCACCAGAAGAACCTCGAGAACGACCGCTGGCGCCTGGAGCAGCTGCAGACCGTGGCCTTCGCGCCCGGGCATCCGGCGCGCCACTTCGGCACCGGCAGCACGCAGACGCTTGCCGGCATCAGCCGCGACGAGCTGCTGGCCTTCTACCAGCAGCACTACAGCGCCAATCGCATGGCGCTGGTGCTCACCGGGCGCGCCGGGCTGGACGAACTCGAGGCCTGGGCGCGCAAGCATTTCGGCGCCATCGTCAACCGCCGGCTGCCGCCCACCGTCTACGCGCGCGACTACCTGCCGCCCAAGGCCGCGCTGCGCATGCTGCGCATGCAGCCGATCAAGGACTTGCGCCAACTGCGCCTGCTCTTCCCGCTGCCGGGCCAGCGCGCGGACTGGCCGCACAAGTCGGCCGAACTGCTGGGCTTCCTGCTCGGCAACGAAGGCGCGGGCAGCCTGCTGGCCGAGCTGAAGGCGCGTGGCCTGGCCACCAGCCTGTCGGCCGGCGCCGACTCGGCGACGGCGCAGTACGGCGCCTTCGAGCTGCAGATCGACCTCACGCCGCAAGGCCTGCAAGCGGTGCCGCAGGTGCTGCAGACGGTGTTCGCGATGGTGCGCGTGCTGCGCGAGCAAGGCCTGCCGGACTACGTCTTCCACGAACGCCAGGTGCTCGCGGGCCTGGACGAGCGCTACCGCGATCAAGGCGAAGGCGAGATGCGCGCCGCCACGCTGGCCAGCCGGGTGCTGGACTACCCGCTGGCGGTGGCCGAGCGCGTGCCCTACCTCTGGCTGAGCGAGGACCGCGCCGGCTTTGCCGCGCTCGTGCAGCAGCTGCGTCCGGACAACCTGCTCGTCACTTTGGTCGCCAAGGGCCTGCCGGCCGACCGCGTCGAGCCCTATTACGGCACCCGCTACAGCTACAGCGAGGACGCGGGCGCAGCCTACGCGGCGCTGCTCGATCCGCCGCGCCTGCAGGCGCTGGCGCTGCCGCCGCGCAACCCCTTCGTCCCCGCGCACACGGACTTGCAGCCGCTGCAGCCCGCGCATCTCATCGACGCGCCGGGACTGAGCCTCTACCACGCGCAGGACGGCGAGTTCCAGCGTCCGCAGGCCGCGCTGCTGCTGCGCCAGCGTCTGCCGCGCAGCCTGGCCAGCGCACGCAACGCCACGCTGCTGCGCTTCTACGAAGCCTGTGTGCGCGAGGTCCTCAACGAGACCACCTACGCCGCCGCCGAGGCCGGCCAGCACTTCGTCTTCCACGCTTCGCTGGAGGGCGTGCTGCTGGCCGCCGACGGCTGGGACGAAGCCACGCCGCGCCTGCTCGACGCAGTCGTACCCAAGCTCGGCGACTGCACGCTCGAGCCCGCGCGCTTTGCCGACCTGAAGGACAAGCTGGTGCGCGAGCTCAGCGCCTTCGAGACCGCAGACGCCTACCGCAGCGTGCTGCAGACGCGGCGCGCGCTGCTGCGCGAGTTCCATTTCACGCCCGCGCAGATGCTGCCGCTGGCGCGCGCGATCACGCTCGACGAGCTGCGCCGCTTCGCGCGCGGCCTGCACGCGCAGGGCAAGCTCGAGGCCCTGGCCTACGGCAACGTCGGCCCTGCCGAGGCCATGCAGACGGTGCGCCGCATCGCCGCCGCGCTGGGCACGCAGGCCGTGCCCGCGGCCGAGTTGCTGCGGCCACGGCAATGGATGAGCGCCCCCGGACAGACGCTGCGCAGCAGCCAGGCGCTGCAGGTCAACAACTCCACGCTGCGGCGCGAGTACCTGCTCGGCGACGACGGCCCGCGTGCGCGTGCCATCGCGCAGGTGCTGGCGGCGGTCATCGCCGAACCGTTCTATACCGAGATGCGCACGCAGCAGCAGCTGGGCTACATCGTGCAGGGCGGCGCCGTCGAGGACGAACGGCAGACGCTCATGCTCTTCATCATCCAGTCGGGCGACTACGGCGCCGACGAGCTCGAGCGCCGCGCCGATGCCTTCATCGCCACCTTGCCGAGCCTGCTCGAGGATCTACCCGAGGAGGCGTGGGCGCGCGTCGTCGCGGGTGTGCGCGCGCGGCTCCTGGAGCGCGACAAGAGCATCGCCGAACGCGCGCTGCGCCTCTTCGCGCTGGCCTACGAGCACGACGCCGACTGGGCGCGCACGCAGCAGACGCTGCAGGCCCTCGCCGACCTGAAGCGCAAGCAGGTGGCGCAGGCGCTGGTGCGCGCACTCGACCCGCAGACGCGGCAGCTGCGCAATTTTCTGGGTTACGCGCGCCATCACCCCGCGCCGCCAACGCTGCCGGTCACGGTCGGTGACGACGACGCCGCGCGCGCGGCCTGGAAAGCCGCGCAGCGCTACGAGTGAGGGCGGGTCAGGCGCGGCGGCGGCGCGCACCGCTGACCAGCCCGAGCGCGGCCAGCAAGGTCAAGGCCGCCGTCGACGGTTCGGGAACACTGCCGCCAGGCGGTGTCACCGTGCCGACCACGTTGGTGAACGAAAAACTGAGGTCGTTGTAGTCGAATGGCCCGTTGAACAGGTCTTCGAAACTGACCAGGGCCTCGTCGGGTGCCCAAGCGGTCTGCACCCGCGCGTGGGCCTGCGAATCCGGGTTGCGCGAAGCAGGACCGGTGAAGTAGTCCTCGCCCGTGTTGTTGACATGCAGCCGGAAGATCAACTCGGTTCCCGCGGCAAAGGTACCCAGGCTGACCGTCGATCCGACCGGACTGCTGTGGTTGTTGAACAGGAACGCCCCCGTGTTCTCCAGGTACAAGTCATTGCTGTAGGCCGCCGAATTGCCCTGATACGTGGCGACGACTTCACCGCCCCCGGCAATGACAAGGAAGCCTTCGCTTCCCGGCGCGGCGATCGGGAAGGCCTGGGCGGAAGCGCAAAGCAGTGCCGCCGACGTGACCGCGATGCGAAACAGGATGCGCATGTTCAACTCCCTCGTCACATGCCGGAGCGGGGCCGATGCAGGGCTCCAGCCGACCTGCGCCGTCATTGGACGCCGGACACCCTCACCGCGAGAACCCCGCGTTCAAGGGATACGCAGCCCGATCTGCGCCTGCGCGTGACGCGCTGCACTCAGGTCGTACTCTGGCGTGCGGCGCGCAGGACTTCAGCCAATTCGCTCAGCCAATCCGGGACCGCCGTGGCGGGCACGAAGCCGTGTTCGGCGCCGGCGTCCAGCACGTCGACGGGCGCGGGCGCTGCGCGTGCGCCCAGCACTTGCGCGCAGGCGTCCTCGAAGCTGTCCTGCAGCAGCAGATGCGTCACCGGCACCAGCCGCGCCTGGCCGCGGCGGTGCACGCGGCCGAAGCGGCGTGCGAGCACGCGCGCGTTCCAGGGGCGGTCCAGATGCACGAGCTGCGCCTGCGGCACGCGCAGTTCGAGCGCGCTGCCGCCGGCGTCGGCGACGAGCAGCACGCGGCAGGCGGGATCGTCCTGAAAGCGCGTGCGCGCGGCGTCGCGCGCCGCGGCGCTCTCGGCGCCGCTGCACAGCGCGGCCTCGATGCCGGCTTGCGCAAGCGCCGTCTGCAGCGCCGACAGCGCCTGCGGCCACTGCGCGCAGACGACGGCCTTGGCCACCGGGGCTTCGGCGTCGTCGAGCAACGCCTGCAAGGCCTGCGCCTTGGCGGCTACGACGGCCGGCGCCTCGACGCCGGCGCACAAACGGCGCAGCGCCTGCACCTGGGCCAGCAGTCGGCGCTGCTGCGCGTCGGCCAGCCAGCCGCTGCGCTGCGCGCGCGCCACGGCCGCCGCCAGCGCCGTGGCGAGCGCCGCATGCTCGGCCTGCACCGCCGCGGGCATGGGCACGCGCCGCAGCGACTCCACGCGCTCGGGCAGCTGCTCGCGCAGCTCGTCCAGCGTGCGCGCCAGCAGCACGGCGCCCAGCGTGCGCGGCAGCGCGGCCAGCTCGTGCAGACCGCACAGGCCGCCTTCCTCGTCGCGCAGTCCGTGCGTCTGCAGCAAGGCTTCGTAGGCGCCGAGTCGATGCGCGTCGACGAAGGCCACGCGCAGCGGCAGTTCGGCCGGTCGCTGCAACCAGTCCGCCGCCGGCAGCACGATCGCCAGCGGCGCGGCAAGACGCAGCAGCGCCGCGGCGCGCTCGGCGTCGATCCACAGGCCGCTGTCGTCCTCGTCCACGATCACCAGCTCGGCCTGTGCGGCGTGCAAGGCGTCTGCGTCCTGCGCCACGCCTTCCAGCGCCGCGAGCGTGAAGCCCGTCGCGTCGGCGGGCAAGGCCTGCTGCCACCGCGGCAAGCGCGCGGACGGGGCCAGCACGAGCACGCGCTCGACATCGAAATGGCGCTGCCACAGCAGCGCCGCGGCCAGCGCCTGCCGCGCCGGCTGCAGGGCCGGGGCATCGGCGAGGATGGCGCGCCCGGCGCAGACCGCAAAGAGCGCGCCCTCGACCTGCAGCGGCAGCAGCGGCCGGCCATGGTCCAGGACCAGCGTCTGCAGCTCGACGCTGCTCGGGCCTTGCGGGAACAGCGTTTCCAGCCGCTGCACGCGCGCCTGCACGTCGCGCGCGACCGCCAGCTGCGTCCACAGCGCCTCGTCGACCTCGATCTCGTGGCCGGCTTCGCGCGCCGCGCGCAGCAGCCGCGCCAGGCCTTGTGCGTCCAGCGGCGAGGCCACGAGCGCCTTGCGCACGCTCTCGTCCAGCGCCGCGGGGCAATCCAGTCCCGGCAACCACAAGGCCTGGCGCCGCGCGCCCTGGCGCAGCGCGAGCCGGCTGCCCGGCTGCTGCGGCCCGCGCACCAGCGCCGCCGCGCGCGCGGCGTCGGCTTGCAACGCGGCGAGCACGGCCTGCAGATGCGGGCAGTCGCCGTGCTCGGAGAGCTGGAAGTCCAGGCAGGTGCAGAGCGCGCTACCGGAGTGCGCCGCGCGCAGCGTCAGCGTCGCCGGCTCCTCGTCGGGAATGCGTACCGCATAGTCGCCGAAGAGGGCGCCGTCGGTCGGGGCTTCGATCAAAGGCTCGATGGCGGGCGCGGTCTGGGCGCGTGCGGCCGACGCGGACTTGGCGGTCGACGCCTTCCTGGCGGTACGGGTCGTGACCCCGGTCTTGGCGCTGCGCGCTGCGCGCTTGGCCGGGGACGCGGCGCGTGGGGGTGCCGGTGCCGGTGCCGAAGCCGCAGCATTTTCCCCATCTGCCGTCGTATCGAGAGTCGCAGCGGCGCTGCGGCGCGGTGCGCGCTTGCGCGTGGCGCTGGTCGGCGCCTGATCCTGTGCGCGCGTGGTCTTGGTGGGCATGGCTGGTCTTCGCGAAGAGGGCGCAACTGTAGCCGCTGCGGGGAAACCCGCAGTGCCGGACGCTGTCGCGAAGCGGCGCGCCGCGCGACGTCCCTTCGGCCGAGTCGGCGATGACTCGCTGTTAAATTTTGCCCGCGCCGAATGCGCAAGCGCGCGAAAGCGCTGCCGCCGCGCGCAGGACAGGAGACAAACCATGCCCCAGAACCGCCCTGCGGTGGCCGGCGATGCTCGAGCGCGCCGCTAGCTTTGTCACGCGCGCCTTCGAGGTCCTCATCGTCGTCTGCCTGGCCGTGATGGGCGTGCTGGTGCTCGGCAACGTCGTGCTGCGCTACGCCTTCGACTCGGGCATCGCCATCTCGGAGGAGCTCTCGCGGCTGCTCTTCGTCTGGCTGATCTTCCTGGGCGCCGTGCTCGCCTCGGCCAAGCGCATCCACATCGGCTTCGACGGCCTGCAGCAGGCCGTGGGCCCGCGGCTGCGGCGCGTCTTCAAGCTCTTCACCGGCGCGCTCATCCTCGTGGGCTGCGTGATCTTCGTCGTCGGCGGCTGGCGCCAGGTGCAGGTCAACCTGGGCAACAGCTATCCGGTGATGGGCATCTCCTACGCCTGGCTGTACGGCGTGGCGGTGGTGTTCGGCGTGGCGCTCGTGTTCCCGGTCTGCAACAACCTCATGCGCGCCTGGCGCGGCGACGACGAGCCCTTGGTCGAAGACCTGGGCGGCCGCATCGAGACCCTGGCCGAGCGCATGGGCGCCGAGCCGGCGGCGCCGCGTGCCGAACGCAGGGACGACACGCCATGAGCGCGCTCGTCTTCATCGGCAGCCTGCTGGCGCTGATCGCGCTCGGGCTGCCGATCGCCTTCGCGCTCATGTTCGCGGGCATCGCGCTGATGCTGCTGAGCGGCCAGTTCGACGCGCAGATCGTGGCGCAGAACGCCATCGCCGGCGCCGACAACTTCGTGCTCATGGCCGTGCCCTTCTTCATCCTGGCCGGCGAGTTCATGAACGCCGGCGGCCTGTCCAAGCGCATCGTCGAGATGGCAGGCGCCTTCGTCGGCCATCTGCGCGGCGGACTGGGCTACGTGGCGATCTTCGCGGGCATCCTGCTGGCCAGCCTCTCGGGCTCGGCGGTGGCCGACACGGCGGCGCTGGCGGCCATCCTCGTGCCCATGATGCGCCAGGCCGGCTACGAGCCCACGCGCGCCTGCGGCCTGATGGCCGCCGGCGGCATCATCGCGCCGGTCATTCCGCCCTCCATCGGCTTCCTCATCTTCGGCGTCGTCGCCAACCTCTCCATCACGCGGCTGTTCCTGGCCGGCATCGTGCCGGGAATCATGATGGGGCTGGTGCTCATCGCCGCCTGGTGGATCGTGGCGCGGCGCCAGCAGGTGTCGGTCGCAGCGCGCGTGCCCTGGGCGCGGCGGCTGCGCATTCTGGGCCGCGGCGGCTGGGCGCTGATGCTGCCGGTGATCATCATCGGCGGCCTGCGCTCGGGCGTCTTCACGCCCACCGAGTCGGCGGTGGTGGCCGCCGCCTACGCGCTCTTCGTCGGCCTCGTCGTCTACCGCGAGCTCGACGGCGCGAAGATCTACGAGTGCCTGCTGTCGACGGCGCGCACGACCGCGGTCGTGCTCGTGCTGGCGGCGCTGGCCATGGTGGCCTCCTACATGATCACCATCACCGACATCTCGGGCCAGGTCGGGCAGTGGCTGCAGACCTTGTCGGACCATCCGCTGGTGCTCATGACGGCGATGATGGTCGTCGTCTTCTTCGCCGGCATGGTGCTGGACTTCATCCCCATCGTGCTCATCTTCACGCCGGTCTTCATGCCGATCGTGAAGGCCGCCGACATCGACCCGGTCTATTTCGGCGTCGTCTTCATCATGAACTGCTCGATCGGCATGATCACGCCGCCGGTGGGCGTGGTGCTCAACGTCATCAGCTCGGTGGGCAAGATCAGCATGAGCGAGGCCACGCGCGGCATCCTGCCCTTCCTCGCGGCGCTGATGACGCTGCTCGTGCTGCTCATCCTCTTCCCGGCCCTGGTCACGGTGCCGGCGCAATGGTGGCGCTGAAGAGCGCGCACCGCCAACCCCGAAGGAGACCCCGCATGAAAGCTCGCACCACCTTCGCGCTCGGCCTGCTGGCCGCGGTCCTGAGCGCACCCGCTCTGGCCGCGATCAGCGCCAAGTTCGCCGTCACGCTGCCCGAGAAGTCGCACCAGGGCCAGGGCGTGGCCAAGTTCGTCGAGCTCGTGAAGGCCAGGAGCAAGGGTGAGATCGAGGTCAAGGCCTACTACGGCGGCGCGCTCGGCGACGACGTCAAGGTGACCTCGGCGCTGCAGGGCGGCACCATCGAGTTCACCGTGCCGCAGACGACCACGCTCACCGGCATGGTCAAGGCCTACGAGATCCTCGACTTCCCCTTCCTCTTCAAGAACAGCGCGCAGGCCGAGAAGGTGCTCGATGGCGCGACCGGGCAGAAGCTGATGGACCTGCTGCCCGCGCACGGGCTCGTCGGCCTGGCCTACTGGGAGAACGGCTTCTTCAACGCCACCAACAGCAAGCACCCGATCGCGCGCCTGGAGGACTTCCAGGGCCTGAAGTTCCGCTCCATCCAGGCCAGGATCACGCAGGAGACGATCAAGGCGCTGGGCGCGAATCCGGTGCCGCTGGCCGTGCCCGAGCTCTACACGGCGCTGGAGACGCGCACGATCGACGGCCAGGGCACGCCCAACGCGGTCATCGCCGCGCTCAAGCTCTACGAGGTGCAGAAGTACCTCTCGATCACGCGCCACAGCTATGGCGCCTTCATCCCGCTGGTGTCCAAGAAGTTCTGGGACCGCTTGAGCCCGGCGCAGCAGCAGATGCTCAAGGAGGCGGCGCAGGAGGCGCGCAGCTACCAGCGTGAAGTCGCGCGCGCGCAGTCCGAGGGCGCGCGCAAGCTCATGGTCGACAAGGGCGTGCAGGTGAACGAGGTCAGCGAGGCCGAGCACGCGCGCATGCGCAAGGCGGTGCAGCCGGTGTGGGACATGTTCACGCCCAGCGTGGGCGCCGACCTCGTGAAGGAGGTGCAGGCGCAGCTGGACTGAAGCGCGCCGCGCCCTACTCCTTCCAGGAATCGAGGTAGCCCGCCACCTTCACGCCGCCGGCCGCGGCGTCGAGCTCGAGCGGGTAGCGCGAGTCGATCATCACCGCCACCTCGTCGGTGTACTTGCGCTCGCCCTTGTTGTTGGCGGCCGCGGCGGCGAAGGCCTTGGGGTGCGGGCCGTGGTGGAAGCCCGAGGGGTGCAACGTGAACATGCCGGGCTTGATGTTGTCGCGGCTGAAGAAGCTGCCCTGGTGATAGAAGATCGACTCGTCGAACTCGTCGTTGTTGTGGAAGAAGGGCACCTTGAGCGCGCCCGGGTCGCTCTCGATGGGCCGCGGCGCGAAGGTGCAGACGATGATGGTGTTGGAGAGGAAGGTGGCGTGCACCGTCGGCGGCAGGTGGTAGCGGTCGGAGAGCAGTTCGCGGATGTCGCGCCAGTTGAGCTTCACCGGCACGCAGTCGCCGTGCCAGCCGACGGCGTCGAGGAAGTTGTAGGGGAAGGTGATGGTCGTCACCTGCTGGCGGCGCTTGGCGCGCACGCGCGTCTCGAACTCGCCCTGCTGCGCCTTGAAGGGCTCGTCGATCCTGGGCGTGTCGAGCACCGCCAGATCGAACTGCGCATGCCGCCCGGTGATGCCGCGCTCGGGGATCTGGAACAGGTCCTCGGTGGCCTCGATGGTCAGGACCTCGTTGCGCACCTTGGTCTCCAGGCGCCAGCTCGTGCCGCGCGGGATGTTGATGTAGTCGCCCTCGCGATACGTCATGTGGCCGTAGTCGCAGAAGAACGAGCCCTCGCCGCGGTGGAAGAAGAGGATCATGTCGCCGTCGCCGTTGCGCGCGAGCTCGGGCATCGAACGCTCGAACTTCCAGAAGCAGACCTGCGTCTGCCCGTTGTGCATGAAGCGCTGCGCCTTCCACGGGCAGGGATCGCTGTCGGCGAGGCGGTTGAGGTCCAGCAGCGTGAGCTCGAGCGGCCCCTCCCACTTCGTCCAGCCGGTGGGCTTGTGCTTGTGCAGGATGTGGCTGGCGGGCCCGAAGAAGCCGTTGCGCCCGTGCTCGCGCTCGTACAAGCCCTCGGGAATGTCGCAATGGGCCTGGCGCGTGTAGACGCCCTCGGCCTTCGGGAACGTGATCGGGTTCTTCATCGGGGCCTCTGCAAAACGTGTGGATTGAAGGGATCTGCGCCGCCGCGGCCGCCTCTCCCCCTGCGGACCCCGCCATGCCGGCCAAGGGGCGCGAGGATTCTCGTGCGGGCGGCAATCCCCTGCTGCCCCTGCTGCCGTCCGAGACGGCGCCGACCGCGTCGGCGTCGATCCTGCCGCCGGATTGCGCTGTGTCAACGCGGCACCGGGCACCAGCCTTCACGCTCGCGGGTCGATTCCACGGCTGCGGCTCCGCTGCGCATGGTCAGCATTCGCCGCTCCGACACGAACCCACAGAAGGCGCTCGACGATGCTCTGCCCGAAATGCCACCGCCCCCTCGCCGATGCCGAGGGCGAACCCTACATCTGCTGCGCGGACGCACCCGTGCAATGGCGCTGCACCGGCTGCGGCAAGCTCAGCGAGGGTTTCGCCTTTCCCTACGGCAGCTGCCCGCACTGCGGCGGCAAGCTCGAATTGCGCGAGGATGCGAGCGCACGCGCCGGCGCGCAGGCGGCGACGCTGGCCGCGGTGCGCACGGCCTTCGAGATCGAGCTCGGCGGGCGCGCGTTCTACCAGTGCGCCGCGCTGGAGAGCGACGACGATGCGCTGCGCGCGCTCTTCGGCCGCTTCGCGGTGATGGAGGGCGAGCACATGGAGACGCTCTCGCGCCGCTATCACCTCGACCTGCCCAACTCCTCGCCCGCGTTCCGCCTCGAGACCGCTGCCGTCTACGCGGGCGCCAGCGCCTCGCCCCGCAGCGCGCAGGAGCTTTTCGAACTCGCGATCGCGCTCGAGCAGCGCGCCGCCGCGTTCTACGAGGAGCGCTCGCAGCACTGCCCGCCCGACTCCGCCGAGCGCCGCCTCTACGACGAACTCGCGGCCGAGGAGCGCGAGCACGCGGCGCTGCTGCTCACCGAGTTCTCGCGCTGGCGCGAGGGCAAGCCCGGCTTCTTCAGCCCGGTGACGCCGGCCGGCCAGGGCACGCCGCTGAACGCCGCGCAATTGCTGCTCGCGCCGCACGACGGACAGCGCGTGGCCGTCGAGTGCGGCGACGAGAAGCTCACCTACGCCGAGTTGCGCGACCGCGTCGGCCGCGCCGCCGCGGCCTGGCGCGCGCGCGGCCTCAAGCCGGGCGACCGCGTCGCCGTGAAGCTGCCCGATGGCCTGGACTGGATCGTCTGCTGGCTGGGCACGATCTGGGCCGGCGGCGTGGCCGTGGGCGTGAACCCGCGCGTTCCCGCGCCCGAGTGGCAGTACATCCTCGAGGAAGCCGGCTTCAACGTCATCGTCGCCGAGTCCGATGCCGACACGCCCGAGCCCTGGCGCTCGCGCCTCATCACGCTGGCCGAAGGGCGCAGCCTGGTGGCCGCGGCGAAACCCGTCGAGCCCGCGCTCGTCGACCCGGAGACGCCCGCGTTCTGGCTTCACACCTCGGGCACTTCGGGCAAGCCCAAGGCCGTCGTGCATGCGCACCGCTGCGTGCGCGAGGTCGGCCGCATCTCGGCCGAGCGCATGGGCATCCGCAGCGACGACCGCCTCTTCGCCAGCTCCAAGCTCTTCTTCGCCTACCCGCTCACCAACCTGCTGCTGGCCGGGCTGCGCCTGGGCGCCACGCTCATCCTCGACCCGCAGTGGCCGACGCCGGACACGGTGGCGCAGACCATCATCGCCAAGCGCCCGACCATCCTCTTCAGCGTGCCCTCGCTGTACCGCACCATCCTGCACGACGGCCGCGCCGCCGCCGTCACGCAGGCCGGCGTGCGCATGTGCATCTCCGCCGGCGAGGCGCTTCCGGCCAGCCTGCGCCAGGCCTGGCGCGAGGCCACCGGGCTGCCCATGATCGACGGCTACGGCGCCTCCGAGGTGCTGGTGCTGGTGCTCACCGCCGCCGAGGGCGACGACGCGCTGCAGGCCTCGCCCGGCACCGAGGTCGAGCCGCTGGATGCGCAGGCGGTGGCCGCGGGCACGCCGACGCGGCTGCTGATCCGCAGCCCGATGCAGGCGCTGGGCTACCTGGACCGCCCGGCGGCGCAGGCCGACAGCTTCCGCGACGGCCGCTTCTGTCCGGCCGACCTGTTCGTGCGCACGGAGAGCGGCAGCTGGCGCTTCGCCGGACGCGAGGATTCGATGGTCAAGGTCAAGGGCCGCTGGGTGAACCTGGTCGACCTCGAGGAGCAGCTCGGCGCCGGCCTGCCCGGGCTGCGCGAAGGCGCCACCGTGTGGGTCAACGACGCCGACGGCATGGGCTCCATCGCCTACTTCTACGCCACCAGCGCCGAAGCCGAGGACGCACTGCTCGCCGAGCTGCAGCGCCGCATCGCCACGCTGCCGCCCTACAAGCGCCCGAGCCGCCTGCTGCCCATCGACATGCTGCCGCGCACGCCCACCGGCAAGCTGCTGCGGCGCAAGCTGCAGGAGCTGGAGCAGGCGATGAGCTGAGCTGCGCAGGCCGCGCTCACTCCACGCGCTCGCACACCAGTTCGTCGCGGTGGCCGAAGCCCAGCGAGTTGTCGATGAGGTAGAGGCGCTGCGGCCGGAAGCGGTACCAGGCGACGAGGGAGAGGGCGCGCGCGATCGCCAGCGGCGCGGCGCCGGCGCGGCCGACGAGCGGGAAGCGCCGGCCGTACAAGGCGATGGC
The DNA here is from genome assembly GCA_026932235.1 of Burkholderiales bacterium. Lineage (GTDB taxonomy): Bacteria > Pseudomonadota > Gammaproteobacteria > Burkholderiales > Burkholderiaceae_C > Rubrivivax. The sequence continues at coordinate 1,015 of JAIXKR010000127.1, read as the reverse complement.
CTGCTCGCGCGCCTGCCCCTGCAGCGGCTCGCACACGCCCTCGGCCTGCAGGCCCTTGATCTGCGGCCAGTCGCTGTAGTCCTGCTGGATCGTCACCGCGCAGCGCGGGTTTCGCGTCAGGTTCTGCGCGTGCCGCGTCTGCGGCTTGGAGAGGAAGACGAGGTCCAGATCCTCGTGCGCGTAGAAGACGGCCGCGGCCCAGGGCAGCTCACCGTCGAAGGTGGCCAGCGTCATCACGTGGTGCGCCTGCAGCAGCGCCAGCGCGCGCGCGCGCAGCGCACTCCGGGATGCATTCACCGCGGCGGCTCCGGACCCTCCGCGCCCGCGGTCGCCTCGGCCCGGCTGCTGCCGCCCTGCTCCTGCAGCCGCTTGAGGCGGTAGGCCAGCTGCGGCCGCGTCAGGCCCAGCAGCCGCGCCGCCGACGAGAGGTTGCCGCGCGCCTTGTCGACCGCGGTCTCGAGCAGCATCGCCTCCAGGCGGTCGAGCGTCATCACGCCGTTGAACACCGCCTCGCACAAGGCCCTGCCGGCCTCCCAGGCGCCGCCCCCGAGGCTGTCGACCATCTCCAGCCCGGCCTCGTGCAGCTGCTGCGTGCTGCTCGGGAAGAGGTGCTGCACCTCGATGCGCGAGCCCGCGGGCGCGAGGATGACGCCGCGCTCGACCATGTTCTGCAGCTCGCGCACGTTGCCCGGCCAGGCGTAGGAGAGCAGCGCGCGCTTGGCGAGGTCGGTGAAGCCGCGCAGCTTCTTGCCGTTGAGCGCGGCGTGCTTCTCGAGGAAGTGGCGCGCCAGCGGCGAAATGTCCTCCTTGCGCTCGCGCAGCGGCGGGATGTCGATCTGGTAGGCGTTGAGCCGGTAGTAGAGGTCGGAGCGGAAGCGCCCTTCCTTGACCGCCTCGGCGAGCTTCTGGTTCGTCGCCGCGACCAGGCGCACGTCGACCTTGCGCGGCTCGCCGCCGCCCAGGCGCTCGACCTCGCCCTCCTGCAGCACGCGCAGCAGCTTGCTCTGCGCGGGCA